>NZ_JBNOZL010000007.1:210197-393619 GCF_050311635.1 Isoptericola nanjingensis
GGTGACCTCGGTGACCTCGGTGACCTCGGTGACCTCGGTGACCTCGGTGACCTCGGTGACCTCGGTGACCTCGGTGACCTCGGTGAGGTGTCCGGGCTGGACGGCGCGGTGGACGAGCTGACCGCTGCGGTGGCCGACACCGCGGGCGCGGTCGACGGCGTGCTGGGCACGCAGTCGCTGCTGCGGTCCACGGTGGACGGTCTGCTCGGGCCGGACGGCGTGGTGGACGACGTCGTCGGCCCGGACGAGGCGCAGGACGGCGTCACGGACGGTCTCGTGGAGGCTGTGCTGGACGACGTCGACTCGACGCTCGTCTCGGTGACGGCCGGCGACCTGCCGGGCGTCGTCGACGAGGTCGCTGCCGAGGACGGCGTGCTCGACGACGTGCTGGAGGACGGCGGCGTCGACACGGCCGCGGACGACCTGGTCGATCAGGTCTCGGACCTGGCGGGCACGGTCGACGACACCGTCGGGACCGGGTCGCTGGTGCAGGATGTCGTGGACGGCATCGCCGGTGAGGAGGGCGTCCTGGACGACGTCGTCGGTGCCGACGAGCCCGAGGGCGGCGTCACCGACGAGGCCGTGGAGCACGCGCTCGACGACCTGGAGCAGATCGTCGGCGACGTCACCGAGGGTGACCTCGGCGCCGTGACCGACGACCTCACGGCCGACGACGGCCTGGTGGACGACGTGCTCGAGGACCAGGGCCTGGACCCGGTGCTCGGGGACGTCGTCGACTCGACCGGCACGGTGGACGACCTGCTGGGCACCGGCTCGGCGGTGCAGGACGCGGCCGACGGGCTGCTCGGCGAGGACGGCGTGGTCGACGACGTCGTCGGCGCCGACGAGCCGCAGGACGGCGTCACGGACGGCCTCGTGGAGGCCGTGGTCGACGACGTCGACTCGACGCTCGACTCGGTGACGGCCGGCGACCTGCCGGGCGTCGTGGACGACCTCACCGCCGACGACGGCCTGGTGGACGACGTGCTGGAGGACCAGGGTCTCGACCCGGTGCTGAACGACGTCGTCGACTCGACCGGCGCGGTGGACGACCTGCTCGGCACGGGTGACCTGGTCGAGGACACCGTCGACGGGATCGCCGGCGAGGACGGCACCGTGGACGACATCATCGGCGCCGACGAGCCGCAGGACGGCGTGACCGACGAGCTCGTCGAGCACGTCGTCGAGGACCTCAACGACACGGCGAACGACCTGCTCGAGGGCGACCTCGGGGCCGTGACGGACGACGTCCTCGCCGAGGACGGCCTGGTCGACGACGTCCTGGAGGACGGCACGACCGCCACCGATCCTGGTGACGGCACGGATCCCGGTGACGGCACGGATCCCGGTGACGGCACGGATCCCGGTGACGGCACGGATCCCGGTGACGGCACGGATCCTGGTGACGGCACGGATCCTGGTGACGGCACGGATCCTGGTGACGGTGACAACGGTGGCGGTGGCAGCACCGACAACCCCGGTGACGGCACCGGCGACGGCGCGACCGGCCCCGTGGGCGGTCCGGTGGCCGAGGCGCCCGGCTCGGACGGTTCGGGACAGCTGAGCGGTACCGGGTCCGACGGCGCCACGGCGGCGTCCGGCGCTGCCGGTGCCGACGGGACCGACGCGATGCAGACCCTGCCGACGACGGGTGGGGACCTGCGGCTGCTGGGGCTGTCCCTGCTGCTGATGCTGACGGGCGGCGTGCTGCTGCTGCGTCGTCGGAGGGAGGCGCTCGCGGTCGCGACCCGCTGACCCCACCGGAGCCGGTACCGGCTCCGGACGGGGCGGCGCTGTCACGGGGGATCACTGGGGAGTGCCCCGTGGCAGCTCCGCCCCGGCTGGGGTCGGCGTGGGCGCAGCACGGCGCAGGGGGCCGGGCCGCGCCCACGACACCACCGGCACCGCGGGGTGCGCGTGGCGGCCCCGGGCGGACGATCACCGGACCCTCGACGGAGGTGCCCGGGAGACCGCCCGGGGCTGCCCGTGGAACACGCCTACCCTGGGACACCGTGCCCCGACTGATCGCCGACCTCACGCCGCTGCGCGTCTCCCCGGCGTTCCGTCGCCTGTGGTGGGGCCTCGGCGTCTCCAACATCGGCACGCAGATCACCGTGGTCGCGGTGGGCCTGCAGGTGTACGCCCTGACCGGGTCCACGCTCGCGGTGGGCACGCTGGGCATCGCGGCGCTGGTGCCGCTGGTCGCGCTCGGCCTGTACGGCGGGGCGCTGGTGGACCACTACGACCGGCGCCGCGTCTCGCTGCTCGCGTCGTCGGTGCTCTGGCTCGTGACGGCGGCGATCGCGGCGCAGGCCTGGCTCGACGTCGGCTCGGTGAACCTGCTGTACGGGCTGGTGGCGCTGCAGTCGGCGGCGTTCGCGATCAACAACCCGGCGCGCACGTCGATCGTGCCGCGCCTGCTGGAGCCGCAGCTCATGCCGGCGGCCCTCGCCCTGCAGACGCTGGCGTTCAACGTGGCGCTCACGTGCGGCCCGCTCGTGGGCGCGCTCCTCGTGGCCCGGCTCGGGTACGCCTGGGCGTACACCCTCGACGCGCTGCTGTTCACGGCGGCGCTGTGGGCGGTGTGGCGGCTGCCCGCCGTCCCGCCCGAGCAGCCGCTGGACGACGGCGCGGACGCTGACGCGACGGGCGCCGCGCCCGCCCGGCGGCGCGTCGTCGGGCTGAGCTCCGTGCTCGACGGGCTGCGCTACCTCGCGACGCGGCCGAACGTGCGCACGACGTTCGTCGTCGACCTGGCCGCGATGGTGCTCGCCTTCCCGCGCGTGCTGTGGCCCGCGGCGGGCGCCCTCTACCTGGGCGGCGGGGAGACGACGACGGGCGTGCTCGCCGCCGGGTTCGCCGTCGGCGGCATCCTCGCGAGCGTGTTCTCCGGCGCCCTCGTCCGCGTGCGGTGGCAGGGCCGGATCATCGTGTGGGCGATCACGGCGTGGGGGCTGAGCGTCACCGCCTTCGGCGCGGTGCTGGTCGCCGTCGGGCCGGGCGCGCCGGACGGCGTGCTGTGGGGCGCCGTGGTGCTCGCGGGCGTGGCGCTGCTGCTCGCGGGCGGTTCCGACGCGATCTCGTCCGTGTTCCGCCAGTCGATCCTGCAGACCGCGACGCCGGACCACATGCGCGGCCGCCTGCAGGGCGTGTTCATCGTGGTGGTCGCGGGCGGGCCGCGGCTCGGGGAGATGGTGCTCGGCTCGGAGGCCACGTGGTTCGGCGAGGGGTGGGCGGCCGTCGTCGGCGGGCTCGCGTGCGTCGCCGTGCTGTGGCTGGTCGTGCGGCTGCAGCCCCGGTTCTGGCGCTACGACGCGCGCCACCCGGAGCCCTGACCCCGCGGTTCGACTAGCCGGCGACGGCGGCGTACGGGCGCCGGCGTCTCATCCCGGGCAGCGCGGCGAGCGCCAGCAGGGCGCACGCCCAGCCGCCCGACATCGTGACGAGGAACCCGGCGTGCGAGTCCGCGGCGTCCACGGCCACACCGGCCAGCCACGAGCCGATCGAGACGCCCACGCCCAGCGACGTGCCCACCCAGGTGAGGCCCTCGGTGAGCTGGTGCGGTGCGACGAGCGCCTGCACCAGGGCGTTGCCGTTGATGAGCGTGGGCGCGATGGCGAAGCCGGCCACGAACATGACCACGCCCAGGACCACGAGGTTCTGGACGAAGAAGAACAGCGAGACGCCGACGGCGATCCCGCAGGCGGTGACCGTGAAGCGGACCGAGAGCGGGGACACCCAGTGCCGGGCCCCGTACGCCAGACCCGAGACCATCGAGCCCAGCGCGAAGCAGGCGAGCACCAGCCCGGCGAGGCCCTTGACCCCCTGCTCCTCCGCGAACGCCACGGTGGCGACGTCGCTCGACCCGAACATGACACCCATGCCGACGAAGACGACGGCGAGCACCGGCATCCCGGGCATGCGGATCGCGGAGCGGCGCTCGAGCCGGACGGCGTCGGGGTGCGCCACCGTGCCGACGCGCTCGCCGTCCGCGGGCACGGCGGCGCCGCGAGCGGGTGGTTCCGTGCGTCGCTGCGTGAGGAACCAGGCGGCGCCCGCGCCGCCCACGACGGCCGCCACCAGCAGGCCGCCCGACGGGATCACCGTCGTCGCGAGCGTCGTGGCCAGCACCGGGCCCACGATGAACACCAGCTCGTCGAGGGCCGACTCCAGGGAGTAGGCGGTGTGCACGCGCTGCGCCTCGGGCAGCACGTGGGACCAGCGGGCCCGGGCGAGCGACCCGTACGAGCCCTGGCTCGCGCCGCCGACCGCGGCGCACACCCACAGCACCCACTCCGGGGCGCCCAGGGTCGCGGCCGCCACCAGCCCCAGCAGCCCCACCGTCGTCGCGACCAGCATCGGGGTCATCACGCGGGCCTGACCCGATCGGTCCACGCGGCGGGCGATCTGCGGCGCGACCAGCGCCTGCGCCACCACCAGCACCGCCGACACCCGGCCCGCCATCGCGTACGAGCCGTACAGGGCCTGGACCATGAGCACCGTGCCGATGCCGACCATCGACATCGGCAGCCGGGCGATCACGCCCGCGGCGGAGAACGGCAGGGCTCCCGGCACGCGGAGGACGTCGAGGTACGGGTTGCGCTTCCGGGCGGCCGACGCCGTGTCGGGGCCCTCGGGGACGGGCACGGTCACTGCCGGATTCTCCCACCCCGGCGACGGGGCGGCAGCGCCACCGCGCGCGCCCGCCGCACGACGCCTACCGTGACGACCCATGACCGCCAGGGGCCGCGTGCGCGCGGCGCAGCTCGTCCCGCGTGCGCTCTGGGCACTCGGCGGCGTCGCGGTGCTCGCCCTCGGGTCGGCCGTGCTGCTGTCCGCGCACGTCGGCGTCGACCCGTTCACGGCGGCGAACATCGGGGTCAGCGGGCACCTCGGCATGGGGCTCGGGGCGTACCAGCTCGCCGTGAACGTCGTCCTGCTCGTGCCCGTCGTGGTGTGGGCGCGCCGCTACGTCGGCCTGGGCACGGTCATCAACATGGTGATGACGGGGTTCTTCGTGCAGTGGTTCGGTGCGCTGCTGGACCCCCTGGTGCCCGACCCGCCCGGCCACCTGCTCCAGGCCGTGCTCTTCGGGGTGGGGATCGTGCTGTTCACGGCGGGCGCGTCGGCCTACATGACCGCGGGGATCGGGACGGCGCCGTACGACGCGATCGCGCCGATCGTCGTCGACCGCACCGGGTGGCGCTACCGGGCGGTCCGGGTGGTGCAGGACCTGGCGTTCGTGGGGCTGGCGGTCGTGTTCGGCGGCCCCGTGGGGGTGGGAACGGTCATGACGGCGTTCTTCGCAGGGCCGCTCATCGACTTCTTCACCGTGCGGGTCAACACGCCGCTGCTGCACCGCCTGCTGCCCCGCGACGAGAAGCCGGCCCGCCAGGCACCGTGAGGTCCGTCTCGCCCCGGCACGGGAGGCGACAGACGCCGGGGTCAGCGGCCAGGATGGGGGCCATGAACGCCACTCCCACCCCCGTGACGGTCGTCGACGACCGCGATCACCAGGTCTTCCTCGCCCGGCTCGACGACGGTCGCCGCGCCGGCGGCGCGTACTACGAGCGGAAGGACGACGGGGGGGCGGCGGTGGTCGTCTTCACGCACACGGAGGTGGACCCCGCCTACGAGGGGCAGGGGATCGGGTCCCAGCTCGCCGCCGGCGCGCTCGACCAGGTGCGCGCCGCCGGGGAGAAGATCGTGCCGCTGTGCCCGTTCGTCAAGGCGTACGTGCAGCGGCACCCCGAGTACGCCGACCTGCTCGCCCACCCCGCCCGGTGAGGGCGGCGACCACCACCCGGCGCGGCGGCATCGCGGCGCTGGGTGCCTCCGTCGCGCTGCTCCTCGGGGCGTGCGCCGGAGGCCTCGATCCCGCGGCGTCCGGGATCGGCGGCGCGGACGTGGATCCGCCGGCGGCGACGGTGGCGCCCGCGCCGGACGTGCCTGGGGAGTCCGCGCCGGGGGAGTCCGCGCCCGCGGCGTCCGGCACGGCGCTCGCGGCGCTCTCGGGCCTGCCGGTGAAGGGCCGCGCGCCCCAGACGGGGTACTCCCGCGACCAGTTCGGGCCGGCGTGGGCCGACATCGACCACAACGGCTGCGACACGCGCAACGACGTCCTCGCGCGCGACCTGACGCGCACCGTCACGGACCCGGGCACGCACGACTGCATCGTGCTGAGCGGCGTGCTCGCCGACCCGTACACGGGCACACGGATCGACTTCCTGCGCGGGCAGGCGACGTCCACCGCGGTGCAGATCGACCACGTGGTCGCGCTGTCCGACGCGTGGCAGAAGGGGGCCCAGCAGCTCGACGGCGTCGCGCGCCGGCAGCTCGCCAACGACCCGCTCAACCTGCTCGCCGTCGACGGGCCGACCAACTCGGGCAAGGGCGACGGCGACGCCGCGACCTGGCTGCCGCCGTCCAAGGCGTTCCGCTGCCAGTACGTGGCGCGGCAGGTCGCGGTGAAGCAGGCGTACGCCCTCTGGGTCACGCAGGCCGAGCACGACGCCATCGCGGGCATCCTGGCCCGGTGCCCCGACGAGCCGCTGCCCGCCGGCGGGCCCGCGCCCGACGTCGCGCCGGTCGACGATCAGGGGGACGACCCGGCGGACGACGACGCCGGCGCCGAGCCGCAGGAGCCGTTCGCGAACTGCGACGCGGCGCGGGCGGCCGGGGCGGCGCCGGTCCACCGTGGGGACCCCGGCTACTCCTCCCGGCTGGACGGCGACAACGACGGGACCGCCTGCGAGTAGCGCCACGACGTCGGGCGGGGCGTCGGGCGGGGCGTCACGCGGGCAGCGCGGTGCCCTGCGCGGCCTGGATCTCCAGCTCGACCTTGAGGGTGGTGCCGACGATGGCGACGCCGGCGGCGGCGACCTCGTTGTACCGGATGGCGAAGGCGTCGCGGCGCAGCTCGGTGGTGGCGCGGAATGCGGCGCGCACCACCCCCTGCGCGTCGGCGCCGGTGCCCAGGTAGGTCAGGTCGAGGTCGACGGGGTGCGCCAGCCCGTGCAGGGTGAGGTCGCCGTGCACGGTCCAGCGGCTGTCGGCGACCGGGGTCATCCCCGTGGAGCGGTACGTGATGTGCTCGTACCGCTCCACGTCGAGGAAGTCCGGGGAGCGCAGGTGGCCGTCCCGGTAGGCGTTGCCGGTGTCGATGGACGCCGCCGCGATCACCGCGGCGACGCCGGACCGGGAGACGTCGCCGGGTGCGACGTCGATCCGGCCGGCGAGCTCGGTGAACCGGCCCCGCACGCTGGAGATGCCCAGGTGCTGGGCCACCGCCGTCACCGACGAGTGCGCCGGGTCGATCGTCCACGGCCCCGGCGGTGGCAGCTCCGTGCCACCCTGTCGGGCCAGCGTCACCGTGCCGAGGGCGGCGCGGCCCGCCGCGGTGACGATCGCCGACGTCGCGGCGGGCGCGTAGCCCACCGCGGTGACGATGGCGACGTACCCGCCCGGGGCGAGCGCGGCCTCGCCGCGCACCGCGCCGTCGTCGTCCGCGGCCACCCGCAGCACCTGCGCGCCGCCGGCGTCCGTCAGGGTGACGACGGCGTGCGGCACCGCCCACCCGTCGCGCGTCCGCACGCTCGCGGTCAGGATCCCGCTCACCTCCGCGCTCACTCGGCCGGGTGGGCGAGGACGATGTCGTGGCCGTCGACGCCCGCGCCGGCGAGGCTCAGCGCCGTCGCGGCCGGCGGGTAGCCCGTCGCGATCACGGTGTACTCGCCGCCGTCCAGGTCGGTGAACGCGTAGGCGCCGTCCGGGCCGGTCGTGGCCGTGCCCGCGACGTTGCCGGCCGCGTCGACGAGCGTCACGCGGGCGTCCGCGAGCGGGCCGTGCGGGGCGCGCACGACGCCGGTCACCCGGGCGCCCGCGGCGAGCTCGACCTCGACGCGCGTGACGCCGGCGCCGCCCACGTCGACGGGCAGCGCCCGCGGCCGGAACCCGGCGGCGTTGACCGCCACGGTGACCGGTCCGGGCACGAGCTCCTCGAGCGCGAACGTGCCGTCCTCCGCCGTGTCGGTGCTCGCCTGCAGGTCGCCGCGCACGTCCGTGACCAGCACCATCGCGCCCGCGACGGGCTGCAGGTCAGGGCCGCGGACGACGCCGCGCAGGCCGCTGGTGCCGCTGAGCAGCACGTCGTGGGCCAGCGGCGTCGCGCCGACGACGATCGTCGAGGCCTGCGGCTGGAACCCGTCGGCCGAGGCGATGAGCACGTACGTGCCGGCACCCGGCGCGTCGACCGCGTAGGCACCGTCGGAGCGTGCGATCGCGAGGCCGAGCTGGCGCCCGCCGAGCGAGATGAGCGTGATCGCCGCCTGCGGCAGCGGGGCGCCCTCGGCGCCGCGGACCAGGCCGTGCACGGTGACACCGCCCGTCCCGCCGTCGCCGACGGGCGGGCCGCCCGCGGCCGGGACGGCACGCCGGGCCGTCGGCTCGGCGCCGACCGCGACGAGCTCCGGTGCGTAGGCCTCGGTGTCCTCGACGGCCTCCGTGGCCGCGGAGTCGGCCTCCTCGGCGGCGGACTGGTCCATCGCGCCCTTGGTCTGCAGCGGGACCTCCTTGATGAAGACCACGAGCAGGAAGGCGACGAGCGCGGCGCACGCGCCGATGAGGAAGACGTCGGCGATGCCGTGCCCGTACGCGCTCTCGAGGACTCCGCGCAGGGGCTCGGGCACCTGGTCCATGTCGGGAATCTCGCCCGAGCCGCCGGTCGCGCCCTGCGCGAGCTCGGCGCCCTTCGGGCCCAGGTTCCGCAGGCCGTCCGCGACGTAGTCGGGGATCCGGTGCGCCAGGACGGCGCCGAGCGCGGAGACGCCGATCGCGCCGCCGAGCGAGCGGAAGAACGTCACCAGGGAGCTGGCGGAGCCCAGGTCGGCGGGGGCCACCTGGTTCTGGGTGCAGAGCACGAGGTTCTGCATCATCATGCCGACGCCGACGCCCATCACGGCCATGAAGACGGCGACGTGCCAGTACTCGGTGTCGTACCGGATGGTGCCCAGCAGCCCGAGCCCGGCGGTGAGCAGCAGGGCGCCGGAGACCAGCCAGCCCTTCCAGCGACCGGTCCTGGTGATGATGAGGCCGGAGAGGGTCGACGAGACGAACAGGCCGCCGATCATCGGGATCGTCATGACGCCGGCCATCGTCGGCGACTTGTCGCGCGCCAGCTGGAAGTACTGGCTGAAGAAGATGGTCCCGGCGAACATCGCCACGCCCACGAAGAGCGATGCCACCGAGGACAGGGCCACCGTGCGGTTGCGGAACAGCCGCATGG
This sequence comes from Isoptericola nanjingensis, assembly GCF_050311635.1. NCBI lineage: Bacteria > Bacillati > Actinomycetota > Actinomycetes > Micrococcales > Promicromonosporaceae > Isoptericola > Isoptericola nanjingensis. The sequence goes on from NZ_JBNOZL010000007.1 coordinate 219,481, forward strand.
GGATGATCGGCTGGGAGACCTTCGACTCGACCAGCACGAACAGCAGGACGAGGACGAGCGCGCCGCCCGTCATCGCGTAGGTCTGCCACGAGTTCCAGTCGTACTTGTCGCCCGCGAACGTGACCCACAGGAGCAGCAGGCAGACGGCGGCGGTGGAGAGGAACGCGCCGCCCCAGTCGATCTTCACGTTGTCGCGCTTCACGACGGGCAGGTGCAGCGTCTTCTGCAGCACGATCAGGGCGACGAGCGCGAACGGCACGCCCACGTAGAAGCACCAGCGCCAGCCGAGCCAGTCGGTGTCGGTGATGACGCCGCCCAGGAGCGGGCCGCCGACGGTGGCGACGGCGAACGTGGCGCCGAGGTAGCCGGAGTACCGGCCCCGCTCGCGCGGCGCGATCATCGTGGCCATGACGATCTGCGCCAGGGCCGACAGGCCGCCGGTGCCGATGCCCTGGAACACCCGGCAGACGATCAGCCACTCCGCGGACTGGGCGAGCCCCGCCGCCGCCGAGGCGAGCACGAAGATCACCAGCGCGACCTGCACCAGCACCTTCTTGCTGAACAGGTCGGCGAGCTTGCCCCACAGCGGGGTGGTGGCGGTCATCGACAGCAGCGAGGCCGTGACGACCCAGGTGTAGGCCGACTGGCCGCCGCCGAGCTCGGCGATGACCTCCGGCAGGGCGTTCGAGACGATCGTGGAGGACAGGATCGCGACGAACATGCCCAGCATGAGGCCCGACAGGGCCTCCAGGATCTGGCGGTGGGTCATCGAGACCCCGGCCTGGTGGTCGGTGCGCCCGCGCTTGGCGTGCGCGGGCGCCGCCGCTGTGGTCGATGCCATGAAGGTCCTTCCGAGGTGCTGCGGGGGGAGGTGCTGCGTGTGTGTGAGGGCGTCAGGCCCGGGCGGGGACGGCGGCGCGGGCCGACGTCGGGCACTCGGCGAAGCTGCCGTGCAGCCGGGCCATGAGCTCCGTCAGGCGGTCGATCTCGGCGTCGTCCCAGTCGCCCATCCGCTCGGCGAGCAGACCGGCGGTGGTCGCGGAGATCTGCTCGAGCTTGCGCTGCCCCTCCGAGGTCAGGCTGAGGATCCACGACCGTCGGTCGTCCGGGTCGGGCGTGCGCTCGACCCACCCCTGCTCGACGGCGTGGGACGCGTGCCGGCTGGTGACGGACGGGTCCAGCCACAGCAGGTCGGCCAGGCGGCCCAGCCGCATCGGCCCCTGTCGCCGCAGGGTCGACATGACGGCCGTCGGCCCGACGGCGCAGTCGTGCGGCAGGTTGCGCACGATGGTGCGCTTGACGACGCCGACAGCGCGCAGCTGGCGCTGGAGCTCTTCGTACCGCGCGTGCTCAGGCATGCTCGCCCACTCCCATGTTGGTTGCGGGGAGCAAACATAAAAAGGTTGCCTGCTGAAATCAAATGGATGTCAGGGAGTGGTCGTGCGGCGCCGCGCCTCGCGCGCCATCGTCGCCATCGCGCGGACCCCGTACCGGAGGTGCACCCGCTGGGGGCGGCCGCCGCGCGTCAGGGCGTCGGTGCCCCCGTCGCAGTAGACGACCTGGCCGGTCGTGAAGCGGTTCTCCCGCGAGACCAGGAACGCGAGCAGGTCGGCCACCGGGGCGACGGGTCCCGGCGCGCCGAGGGGTTGGGGGAGCGCCGTCTCCAGGAGGACCCGGTCGCGCTCCCAGGTGCGGGTCACGACGTCCGTGGCGACGATCCCCGGGGCCACGGCGTTGAGCACGATGCCGTCGCGGGTCCACTCCGGCGACACGGCGGTCGCCCGTGTCCACAGGTTGAGGGCCGCCTTGCTGGACCGGTAGAGCTGGCTCCCGCGACCGGTGCGGGTCAGCCGGCGCGCGACGGCGAGCGCGCGTCGCTCGTCGCCGCTGCGACAGGCGCGGACCAGCGCCCCGCTGCCGCGGTTCAGCGTCGACGACGACGAGACGACGACGGCGGCCGGGGCGTCCGAGGCCGCCAGGCAGTCGCGCAGGCCCTCCAGCACGCCGGTGGCGCCGAAGTAGTTCAGCGCCACCGTCTCGGGCCGGGGCGCGCCGGCGCCCGCCGCCGCGACGACGCCGTCGACCCGCCCGCCGCCGAGGGACCGCACCCGCTCGACCAGGTCCGCCCGGCCCTCGGTCGTCGTGAGGTCGGCGCGCACGTCCACGCCGTCCGCCAGCCCGCAGGTGATCACCCGCCCGCGCGCGGCGAGCAGGTCGGCGACCGCCCGGCCCAGGCCGGAGTCCGCGCCGGTGACGACGTACGTGCGCAGGTGCGGCACGGCGGTCGTCAGGCGTCGCCGAGCGCGCCGTCGACGAGCTCCTTGGCGGCGGCCTGCACCTCGGCGAGGTGGTCGGCCGACACGAACGACTCGGCGTAGATCTTGTACACGTCCTCCGTGCCCGACGGGCGGGCCGCGAACCACGCGTCCTCGGTGGTCACCTTGAGGCCGCCGATCTTCGCGCCGTTCCCCGGCGCCTCGGTGAGCGTCGCGGTGATGTCCTGCCCGGCGAGCGTCGTGGAGGCGACCTCGTCGGGGGACAGAGCGGCCAGGCGCGACTTCTGCGCGCGCGTGGCCGGCGCGTCCACGCGGGCGTACCAGGACTCGCCGTGGCGGTCGACGAGGTCGGCGTGGTGCTCCGACGGCGTGCGACCCGTCGTCGCGATGATCTCGGAGGCGAGCAGCGCGAGCAGCAGGCCGTCCTTGTCGGTGGACCAGACGCGGCCGTCGCGGCGCAGGAACGACGCTCCCGCCGACTCCTCGCCCCCGAACCCGACCTCGCCGTTCAGCAGGCCCGGTACGAACCACTTGAAGCCCACGGGCACCTCGACCAGCTGCCGGCCCAGGCCCGCCACGACGCGGTCGATCAGCGCCGACGACACGAGCGTCTTGCCGACCGCCGTGCCCTCCGGCCAGCCGGGACGCGCCCCGCCGTACAGGTACCCGATCGCGACGGCCAGGTAGTGGTTGGGGTTCATCAGCCCGGCGTCGGGGGTCACGATGCCGTGCCGGTCGGAGTCCGCGTCGTTGCCGGTCGCGACGTCGTACGGCGCGTCGCCGGCCATCTTCTCCACGAGCGACGCCATCGCGTACGGGGAGCTGCAGTCCATGCGGATCTTGCCGTCCCAGTCGAGCGTCATGAACGACCAGCGCGGGTCCACCTGCGGGTTCACCACGGTGAGGTCGAGGTCGTACCGCTCGCCGATCGCACCCCAGTACTCGACCGACGCGCCGCCCAGCGGGTCCGCGCCGATGCGCACGCCGGCCGTGCGGATCGCGTCGAGGTCGACGACGTTCGGCAGGTCGTCCACGTACGTGGTGAGGAAGTCGTGCTTGTGGGTGGTGTCGGCCCCGAGCGCGTCCTCGAGCGCGACCCGGCGCACGGACGCGAGCCCGCCGGTGCGGAGGATCTCGTTCGCGCGGTCCGCGATCCAACCCGTCGCCTCCGACCCGGCGGGGCCGCCGTGCGGCGGGTTGTACTTGAAACCGCCGTCGCGCGGCGGGTTGTGCGACGGCGTGACGACGATGCCGTCCGCGAGGCCCGGCCCCTGCGTGCGCACGCCGTCGCCCGTCGTCGCGCCGTTGTGGATGAGGATCGACTGCGACACGGCGGGCGTCGGCGTGAACGAGTCGCGGGCGTCGACCATCACCGTGACGCCCGCCGCGGCCAGCACCTCCAGCGCCGTCTGCCACGCCGGCAGGGACAGGGCGTGCGTGTCCCGGCCGATGAACAGCGGGCCGTCCGTGCCCTGCGACGCCCGGTACTCGACGATCGCCTGCGTGATCGCCGCGATGTGCGCCTCGTTGAACGCGGTGTCCAGGCTGGAGCCGCGGTGCCCGGACGTGCCGAACACCACCTGCTGCGCCGGGTCCGCGACGTCCGGCGTGAGGTCGTAGTACGCCCCCACCACCTGGTCGACGTCGATGAGGTCGATGTCCTGGGCCGGCTTCCCCGCGCGCTCGTGCATGGGGTCGATCTTGCCAGTCGTCGCCGCCGGGTGTCAGGGCTGTCCCGCCGCCGTCAGCCTCGGAAGTCCGCCTTGCGCACCAGCCCGTGCACGCCGACCGTGCGGTCGACGACCTGCGAGACGGCGAAGTCGGCCGCCGCGGACAGGTACGCGTACGCGATCGCGCGGTCCAGGCCCTGGTCGTGCTCGAGGAAGTCGAGGGCGTTGACGACGGCGCGCCGCATCGCGACGTCGAGGTCGGAGCCGTTGCCGCCCACCGCGCCGTCCGGGTCGGACAGGCCGATGGGGATCCAGGCGTCGGCGGTCTCGGCGAACGGGTACGAGTACGCGACGGAGGGCGCGTCGCCCGAGCCCGGCTTGCACACGGTGAGGCGGAACGTGCCCCGCAGCGAGCCCTCCATCGCGGTGAGCGCCACCTCGCCGTCGCCCATCGCCATGTGCGGGTCGCCGACGTAGAACAGGGCGCCCGGCGCGCGCACCGGGAGGTAGAACGTGGAGCCCGCGCCCAGCCGGCTGATGTCGATGTTGCCGCCGCCCAGCGTGGGCGGGATCGAGTTCGCCTCGGGGGCGGAGAGCCCCGTGTTCTCCGAGAACGCGACGCCCATCGTGCCGAAGAAGTACCGCAGCGGGAACGACACGCGCGAGCGTCCCTCGCCGATGACCGCCTTGCCGCCCCGGATCTGCGCGAGCACCGACACGTTGCCGTACTCGGTGGGGACGCCGGTGGCGCGGCCGTCCGTCGCGACCGGCGGCATGACCTCGTCGAGCGTGATGCCGGCGGGTGCGCCCGAGGAGGTGAGGGCCAACGCGCCCTTGCCGTGCCGGGACGAGATGACGCCGTACGGCACGCGCGGCACGACGTCGAGCGTCTCGATCTTCAGCACGTCGCCGGGCGCGGCGCCCTCGACGTGCACGGGGCCGGTGATGACGTGCGGTCCGTCGGTGTCGAAGTTCCGCGGGGTGCGGTCGTAGCCCCCGGCGATGGCGACGGCGTCGTCCAGCACCTCGCGGCGTCGGACGCCGCGCTCGCCGAACCACGCGACGGGGTCGCGGCCCTGGTCCTCGAGGATGCCCTCGTGCGACACCGAGTCGATGGTGATCGTGCGGCCCGACCGGACCCGCGTGACGGCGGTCGCGTGCACGGAGGGCACGTAGCCCCACAGGACGTCGTCGACGTCGGAGCGCAGGTAGTGCTCCCCGCGGATGCGGCCCTGGCCCGGCTGCAGGATGCCGCCGAAGCTGCCCGCGCCGCCCCGGCCCGCGGCGGTGGTGCCGCCCGAGGTGGCCGCGGCGGGGACCGCCGCGCCGACCGTCAGCGCGGCCCCGGCGCCCACGCCGGCCGCGGCCTGCAGGAACCGTCGGCGCCCGAGGCCGGCGGTGAGGGTCTCGGCAGCGTCTCGTCCGTCGTGCATGGTGCTCCTCCTGAGGTCGGCTGGGCCCGACGGTAGGGAGCCCGCATGACGCCCGTGTTCGGGACGGGTGTCCGCCGGGTAACGGGCGGGCCTCGTTCGCTGGGAGTTCGCCGTGCCCCGTCTGACGTTCGGCTGCCCGGCGTCTCGACGTCACCGGACGGTTGCCTCGGCCGCCTACCGTCGTCGCCATCGGCATGCCGGAGCGCCCTGACGAGGGCGTGTACTCGATCCGCTCTCTCACGACCCCGGAGGAAGTACATGAACCCCCGCAGCATCCGCCAGGCCTGTGCCGCGGCCGGCGCCGCCTCGCTCGTCGGGCTGGTCCTCGTGGCGCCCGGCGCCGCGGCCGCGCCGTCGCCCGACCCGGCCGAGGTGAAGGCGGCCGCGGCCGCCCAGCGCGCCCAGGCCGGCCTGTACACCGGTCACGTCGAGGTCGTCCGCGGCGACGCCGCCGACCCCGAGGTGCTCACCGGCACCGTGTTCCACGACAAGGACGAGGACTCCACCCAGGACAAGGGCGAGAAGGGCGTCGCCGGCGTCCAGGTGTCCAACGGGCGCGACGTCGTCACGACCGACGGCCAGGGGCGCTACCGCCTCCCGGCCTTCGACGACATGACCGTCTTCGTCACCCAGCCCGCGGGCTACCAGGTGCCGGTGGACGAGAACGCCATCGCCCAGTTCAGCTACAACCACCTGCCCGAGGGGTCGCCCGACCTGAGGTACGGCGGCCTCGAGCCCACCGGGCCGCTGCCGAAGGCCGTCAACTTCCCCCTCGGGAAGTCGAAGGCGACCGGCAGGGCGAAGCAGAGCTGCCCGATCGCGGCCGACACCCAGACGTACGACCTCACCCAGGTCGGCTACGCGCGCGACGGCGCCGTCGCGGACCTCATGGCCCGCGACGACTACGCGAGCTGCGGCGTCCTGCTGCTCGGCGACAACGTGGGCGACGACCTGAGCCTGTACCCCGAGCTCAAGGACATCTACGCCGCCGCGAACGGCCCGGTCCGCATGGCGCCCGGCAACCACGACATGGACTACGACGCCGCCGACGACTCCCGGGCCCTGGACACGTTCCGCCAGGAGGTCGGCCCCGGCTACTTCTCCTACGACGTCGGGCAGGCGCACGTCGTCGTCCTCGACAGCATCGTCTACAAGGGCGCCAAGCCGGACGGCAAGAACGGCGGCTACTGGGAGCAGATCGACGACCAGCAGCTCGCCTGGCTCGAGGCGGACCTCGCCGAGGTGCCGAAGAACAAGCTCGTCGTGGTCGCGACGCACGCACCGATCGTCGACCACCGCCAGGTGATCGTGGACAACGCACCGGAGCTGTACGACGTGCTGCGCGGGCGCAACGCGGTGACCGTCGGCGGGCACACGCACATGCTGGAGAACCTGCTGCCGGGCGACACGCGCGCCGAGTGGCAGGCGGGAGGCGTCGAGGAGCTCGAGCACACCCAGCTCGTGGCCGGCGCCGTCTCGGGCGACTGGTACTCCGGCGGCCTCGACGAGCAGGGCCTGCCCTACGCGTACATGGCCGACGGCGCCCGGCCGGGCGTCCTCACCCTGGACCTCGACGGCAACGCGTTCGCCGAGCGGTACACGATCCGCGGGGAGCAGGACGACCTCCAGCTCGCCCTCGGGGTGAACACGCCGCACTGGCGCGACTGGGCCGGCGAGGCGCTCGCGTGGCGCGACGGCGGCAAGGAGGGCGACGCGCCCGCGCTCGGCGACGAGCGGCTGGTGAGCGCCGCCGACCTCGCGGGCGACAGCTGGCTCACCGCCAACTTCTACGCCGGCTCGTCGGCCGCGAGCGTCGAGGTGTCGATCGACGGCGGTGCCGCGGTCGAGGCCGAGCACACGCAGCCGATGACGGGCGAGTCGCTGCGCACCGGCTGGGAGTACTCCGACCCGACGGCGGCCACGCGCAACCTGCTCACCAGCGGGAACGCGACGCGGTCGAACGCGCACCTGTGGCGGCTGCCCCTCCCCGAGGACCTGGGGGCGGGCACGCACGCCGCGACGGTGACGGCCGTCGACAACCACGGCCGGGAGTTCACCGACACCCTGCGGTTCACGGTGGCCGACGACCGGCCCGCCGCGACCGCGACGGTGCTGCGCGGCGACGTGCCGAGCGACGACGCGCCGGTGCAGCCGGCACCGCAGGGCCCCGCCGACCCGGCGGAGCTCACCGCTCGGTGACCGGTACCGCACGCTGACGGGCGTCGCCCCCCGACCCGCTCAGTCGAAGTAGGTCGGCACGTCCAGCGGGCCGCCGTGCGCGACGAACTCGTCGTGCACGGCGGTCCGCAGCGCGTCGTCCGTGAGGTACTCCAGGGCGGTGAGGGCCAGCCCGACGGCGCCGTCGACGGCGGCCGGGACGGCCGCCGCGCCGCCGGCGGCGTCGGCGAACTCGGCGGTGTGCAGGGCCACGTCGGGCGCCGACACCTGGATCAGCGGGTGCATGCCGGGCACGCGGAACGACACGTTGCCGAAGTCGGTGGACGCAGCGAGCGTCTCGGACACGACGCCGGGCGGCAGCGGGTCGCGCCCGCGCCGCCGCTGCGCCGCCACCCAGCGCTCGGTGAGCGCCGCGTTGGTGCGCACGGGCAGGCTCGGCAGGGCGCCGTCGTCCCACACGATCTCGACCTCGGTGCCGGTCATGAGCGCCGCGCCGCGGGCGACGTCGTCGAGCCGCGCCGACAGGTCGCGCAGGGTGTCCGGGTACTTCGACCGGGCGTAGAGCCGCATCACCGCGCGCTCGGTGATGATGCTGGGCCGGGTGCCGCCCTCGACGACGGTCGCGTGCACGCGGTCCACCGGCGGCAGCTGCTGCCGCAGCAGCCCGATGCCCTGGTAGGCGAGGTTCGCGGCGTCGAGCGCGTTGCGCCCCATGAACGGCTGGGCCGACGCGTGGGCGGGGCGGCCCGTGAACGTCCAGGTGAGCAGCCGCCGCCCCAGCCACACCTGCTCGGCGACGTCCTGCCCGTACGGGTGCACCATGATCGCCGCGTCCACGTCGTCGAACGCCCCCGCACGGGCCAGCACCTCCTTGCCGGAGCTCCCCTCCTCGGCGGGGGTGCCGAGCAGGACGACGCGCCCCGCGGGCGCGCCCGCCGAGGCGAGGACGCCGCGCAGCGCGAGGAACGCGCCCACCCCGGCGGCGGCGATGACGTTGTGCCCGCAGGCGTGCCCGATGACGGGCAGCGCGTCGTACTCCGCGCAGATCGCGATCGTCGGGCCGTCGCCGGCCCCCGTGAGCTCCGCGCGGAACGCCGTCGGGACGCCGTGCGCGCCGAGCTCGGCGTCGATCCCGTGCCGGGCCAGCACCTCGACCAGCAGGGCGGCGCTGCGGTGCTCCTCCCAGGCGGGCTCCGGGTCGGCGTGCAGGCGTTCGACGACCTCCCGCAGGTCGGGCTCCAGGGCCTCGGCCGCGCGCTCGACGGCGTCCGCGACGGCGGCGGGCAGCAGCGAGGGGGCGACGTCGGCCGGCGGGGCCGACCGCCGGCGCTCCTCGCTCTCGTGGAACAGGTGGTCGAGGTAGGCGGTGCTCGGGCGGGCGGGCTGCGCGGCGTTCGCGTCGGGCACGGTCATGTCAGGCATCGTAGGGAAGCCGGCGCGGCGCCCGGGAGGAATCGCGCGAATCTCACGATGCGGACGAATCCGCCGATCTCTCGCCATGGGTGACCGGGGCCACTACGTTCGGGCGGACACGCCCGCGGCGGCGGGCCGACCCGGGGAGACCGCGTGACCAGCACCCTCGACACCCGATCCCGCACCGACCGGTTCCTGGCCGTGGTGGAACGGATCGGCAACAAGCTGCCCGAGCCGTTCACGCTGTTCCTCATCCTGTTCGGCGTCATCGCGCTGGCCTCCACGGGCATGGCGCTCGCGGGCGTCACCGTGCAGATGCCCGGCAGCGACGAGGTGGTCGAGGTCAAGGGCCTGTTCACCGCCGAGGGGATGACCTGGCTCACCGAGAACCTCGGGGAGAACTTCCTGGGCTTCCCGCCGCTGGTCACGGTGCTGCCGATCCTCATGGCGGTCGGCGTGGCGGAGAAGTCGGGTCTGCTCGGCGCCGCCGTGCGGTACGCGTTCGGCTCCGCGCCGCGGTGGGCGCTCGCGTACGCCGTCGGGTTCGTCGGCGTGATGGGCAGCATCATGTCCGACACCGCGTTCATCATCATCCCGCCGCTGGCGGCGATGGTGTTCCGCGCGGCCGGGCGGCACCCGGTCGCGGGCCTGCTCGGCGGGTTCGCCGCGGCCGGCGCGGGGTACTCCACGAACATCCTCGTCACCAGCCTCGACGCGCTCTTCGCGGGCATCACCAGCTCGGTCGCGCAGATCCTGCCGGACCCGGGCTCGCCCGTGAACCCGCTGTCGAACTGGTTCTTCAACGCCGTCTCGTCGATCGCGCTCGCCCTGCTCGCGGGCTTCCTCATCGACAGGGTGCTCGAGCCGCGGATCCGCCGCCAGCGCGTGCCGGTGGAGCAGGTGGCGGAGGACGGCGAGGACCCGCTCGCCTCGGCCTCCGCGGCCACGACGACGGACGAGCGCCGCGGGCTGCGGAACGCTCTGCTGGTGGCGCTCGTCGTCGCGGCGGTCATGGCGGCCGCCGTGCTCGTGCCCGCCTCGCCGTGGCGCAACGAGGACGGCGCGTTCCTGCCCGAGTCGCCGCTGCTCAGCTCGATCGTGTTCATCGTCTTCACGATGTTCCTGGTGCCGGCGATCGTCTACGGGCGCGCGGTCGGCACGGTCCGGCGCATCGAGGACGTGCCGATCATGTTCGGCCAGGCGCTGAAGGACATGATCGGGTTCGTCGTGCTGGCGTTCGTGCTCGGCCAGTTCATCGCGCTGTTCAACTGGTCCGGCGTCGGGCAGTGGATCGCGGTGTCCGGGGCGTCGGCGCTCGAGTCGATCGGGCTCACCGGCTACGGCGCGATCCTCGGCTTCCTCGTCGTCGCGTCGCTGCTCAACCTGTTCATCATCTCGGGCTCGGCGCTGTGGACGCTCATGGCCGCCGTCTTCGTGCCGATGTTCGCCCTCATCGGGTACGAGCCCGCGTTCGTGCAGGCGGCGTTCCGCGTGGGCGACTCGGCGACGCAGATCATCACGCCGCTCAACCCGTACATGATCGTGCTGCTCGCCTACCTGCGGCGGTGGGAGCCGAGCGCCGGCCTCGGCACCGTGATGGCGCGGCTGCTGCCGTTCACGGTCTGCTTCTGGCTGGTGTGGACCGCCATCCTCACGGTGTTCTTCGTCCTCGACCTGCCCGTGGGCCCGGGCAACGGGATCTTCCTCTCCTCCGCCGGCTGAGCCTGTCGAGACCCTTCGGCCGGGTCTCGACAGGCTCGACGGTCGTGGGGAGCGCTCAGCCGGCGGTGCGGCTCCGGCTCGGGGCGGACTCGTTCCACAGCCGGTCGAGGGCGGTGACGGCGTACGTGTACCGCTCGCCGCCCACGGCCGTCGCGTCCGTGAAGGACTGCAGCACGTGCCCGTCCGAGCGGACCGTGCCGAGCAGCTGCGTGGCGTCCTCGACGTCCACGGGGACGCGGTCCCCGGCGGCCCGGTAGACGGCGAACGACGTCGCGCGCCGCCGGTGCGGCGTCGCGTCCACCCAGCGCAGCCGGACGCCGTCGCGCTCGCGGCGCGCGTGCGTGAGCGTCGGCCGCTCGACGGCGGTGCCGGGCAGGTGCGGCATCGTCGGGACGAGCGCGGGGTGGCTGTAGTGGTCCGCGAAGACCCGCGACATGGAGCCCTGCGGGTCCTGCGGCACGTGCACGGCCGAGAAGTACACGTTGCCGTGCACGGGCGTGCCCTGCTCCGTGACCTCCGCGCAGAACGTGAGGTGGTTGCTGAGCTCCGCCGGGTCGGTGAACACGCCCGACGTCACCTTGTACAGCGCCTCGCCGATGTACAGGTGGGTGCCCGACGTCGCCGCGACGTCGGCCCACCACGGCACGAGCTTGGCGTAGTCCGCGACGGCGAGCCCGAACTGCCAGTAGATCTGCGGGTTGATGTAGTCGAGCCAGCCCTCGAGGACCCACTTGCGGGTGTCGGCGAACTGCAGGTCGTAGCTCTGCGAGCCGCCGGTCTCCGAGCCGCGCGGGTCGGTCGACGCGTTGCGCCAGATGCCGAACGGGCTGATGCCGAACTTGACCCAGGGCTTGAGCTCCTTGATGCGCTCCGAGACGGTCCGGACGAACTCGTCGACGTTGTGCCGCCGCCAGTCCTCGATCGTCGCGAAGCCGCCGCCGTGCTCGGCGTACGTGGCGGCGTCGGGCAGGGTCTGGCCCGCCACGGGGTACGGGTAGAAGTAGTCGTCGAAGTGCACGCCGTCGACGTCGTAGTGCTCGACGCTGTGCAGGATCGCGGCGTAGATGTGCTCGCGCGCCTCCGGCAGGCCCGGGTCGAAGTAGAGCTTGCCGCCGTACGGCCACACCCAGTCGGGGTGCTGTCGGGCCGGGTGCTCGGGCACGAGCTTCGTGGGGTCCGTCTGCATCGACACGCGGTACGGGTTGTACCAGGTGTGCAGCTCGAGGTTGCGGGCGTGCGTCTCCGCCACGACGAACGCGAGCGGGTCGAACCCGGGGTCGCCGCCCTGGGTGCCCGTGAGGTACTGCGACCAGGGCTCGTACGGGCTGGGCCAGAACGCGTCCGCCGTCGGTCGGACCTGCACGAAGACGGCGTTGAGGTGCATGCCGACGGCGACGTCGAGCCAGTGGAGGTACTCGGCCTTCAGCTCGTCCGTGCTCAGGCCGGTGCGCGACGGCCAGTCGATGTTGACGACCGACGAGATCCACATCGCGCGCAGCTCGCGCTTGCGGGCGGTGGTCCCGGCGGCGGCCTTCGGGGTGGCCTCCGAAGCTCTGGCGGGCGTCATCGAGCCGACGGTCACGGACAGCGCCGAGCCCGCCACCCCCGCCGTCGCGAGGGAGAGGAAGCCGCGCCGGTCGAGGGCGCGCTCGCTCGCGCCGTGGTCGGCTCGGCCGGTCGGATCGGGGTGCGTCATTGCAGACCTCCGGTGGTCAGGCGTGGGGTAAGGGAGTTTCACGCTCACGGGTACCTGTGAAGACGAGTGTCGCGGATGCGGTACCGCGCGCGCCACCCCCGCGCCTGTGCTTACCGTGCGTTCGGGCAACGACGCCCCGGACCTTCTGACGCGGAGAGGGCACCACCATGCGCACCGTGCGACGCATCATCACGACCGGAGTCACCCTGGGGATCGCCACGGCGGTGGCCTTCACGAGCGGGGTCGCGGGGGCGGGGGCCGCGGCGGCCGCCGTCCGGCCGCTCCCCGACAAGAGCTACGGGCTCTCCTCCTACTACGGGCCGAGGTGCATGCCCATCAGGGGAGCGTCCACCTCCCACCTCGGCCAGGACATGAGCGCGAAGAAGGGCACCCCGATCAAGTCCGTCGCCCCCGGTACCGTCGTCAAGGCCGGGTCGGCGCCCGGCTTCGGCCAGGTCGTGGTGGTGCGCTCCAACGCCGACGGCGGCAAGGTCTTCGCCGTCTACGGCCACGTCGTCGACGGCGACAAGTACGTGAAGGCCGGCAAGTACGTGAAGCGCGGCCAGCGCATCGCCGACGTCGGCAGCTCCGGCACGTCCACCGCGCCGCACCTGCACCTGGAGATCTGGAAGCGCGAGTACAAGGGCTCCGGCAGCACCACCGACCCGCTGCCGTGGATGAAGAACCACGGGGCGTCGCTCACCGCCGGCGCGGCGTGGGCGTACAAGCGGGTCGTGCCGAAGTCCTGCAACTACTACACGACCACCAAGGTCAACCTGCGCTCCGGCCCGGGCACCGGCTACCGCGTGCTCAAGACCGTCAAGGTCAACCGCTGGCTCACCGCCAAGCCCGGCGCCGGCTCGGGCGTGTGGCGCAAGGTGAGCTACGGCGGCACCACCGGCTGGATGCACGCGAACTACGTCTCCCCGGGGCTCACCTCGCTGGGGACGCGGTACGTGAAGGTCGACGGCCTGCGGCTGCGCTCGGGCCCCGGCACCGGCTACAAGGCCATCGACACGCTCAACAAGGGCAAGGCCGTCAAGAAGATCTGGGACTCCTCCGGCGGGTGGGTCAAGGTGTTCGTCAACGGCCACCAGGGCTACGTCGCGTCGAAGTACGTCGGGTCGACGAAGCCCTGAGCGCCGGGCGTCAGACGGCGTGCCGGTCCGTGGCGTTGAGCCGCGCGACCGTCGCGTCGTAAGCGCCCGACGTCTCGGCGAAGCGGAGGAACTTCACGCCCTCGACGAGGATCTCGTGGGCGTCGGGACGGGCCGCGAGGAGGTCGACCACCTCGTCGGCGAACGCGTCCAGCGGCATGGCGACCGGGTTGTCCTCCTGCCCCGGCATGAGGGCCGTGCGGACCGCGGGCGGCACGATCTCGATCACCTGCACGCCCGCCGGCTCGAGCTGCAGCCGGATGCCCTCGCTCAGCCGGTGGACCGCGGCCTTGGTCGCGTTGTACGTGGGCGTCACGGCGAGCGGCACGTGCGCCAGCCCCGAGGAGACCGTGACGAACGCGGCGCCCGAGCCCGCCGCGGCGCGGGCACGCAGGTGCGGCAGGAACGCGGCGGCCAGGCGGATCGGGCCGAGCAGGTTGGTGGTCACCGTGCGCTCGGCGGTGGCGAGGAAGTCGGACGAGGTCCAGTCCTCGGGCTGCATGATGCCCGCCATGGCGACGACGGCGTCCAGGCCGGGGTGGCGCTCCAGCACCACGTCGCGGGCCGCCTCGATGCTTGCGGCGTCGGCGGTGTCGACGCGGACGGCCCCGATCCCGGGGTGGGCGGCGACGATCTCGTCGAGCAGGGCGGTGCGGCGGCCGCCCACGATCACGGTGCTGCCGCGGGCCCGGAGCCGGAGGGCGAGCGCGAGGCCGATGCCGCTGGTCGCGCCGGGGACGAAGACGGTGCTGCGGGTGAGGTCCATGCCCCTCACCCTGCGCGGCCCGGCGCGCGGGCGGGAGAGGAGCGGTCGTCGGGGGACCGACGATCCCTGGCTGCGGCCTGGCCCGACCGGCGGCGGCGGCGGACGATGGGCGCATGGAGCGTGCCGCCGACCGTCGAGAGCTGGCCGAGTTCCTGCGCCGTCGCCGGGAGGCGGTGCAGCCCGCCGACGTCGGCCTGCCCACGGGCGCCCGACGTCGCACCGCGGGGCTGCGGCGGGAGGAGGTCGCGGCGCTCGCCGCCATGTCGGCCGACTACTACACGCGGCTGGAGCAGCAGCGCGGCCCGCAGCCCAGCGAGCAGATGCTCGCGTCGCTGGCGCGGGCGCTCCGGCTCACGGACGACGAGCGCGACTACCTGTTCCGCGTGGCCGGTCGGGGGGCGCCGGACCGGGTGACGATGTCGTCCCACGTGTCGCCCGCGCTGCTGCGCGTGCTCGACCGCCTGTCCGACACGCCCGCCCTCGTGCTGTCCGCGCTCGGCGAGACGCTCGTGGCCAACGATCTCGCCGTCGCGCTGCTGGGCGACCGGTCGGCGCTGACGGGGTGGGCGCGCAGCGACGTCTACCGCTGGTTCACCGACCCGTCCGAGCGGCTGCTGTACCCCGAGGACGACCGCGACCGGCAGGGGCGCTCGCTCGTGTCCACGCTGCGTGTGGCCCACGGGATGCTCGGCCCGCGCTCGCGCGCGGGCGAGCTGGTGCGTGAGCTGCGGGAGCGCAGCCCCGAGTTCGCCGAGCTGTGGGACCGGCACGAGGTGCACCAGCGGTTCGCCGACCACAAGACGCTCGTGCACCCGCAGGTCGGGCCGATCGAGCTGGACTGCCAGGTGCTGTTCACCGAGGACCAGACGCAGGCGCTGCTGGTGCTCACCGCGCCGCCGCGCTCCGAGGCGGAGGAGAAGCTCGCCCTGCTCGCCGTCCTGGGCCAGCAGGCCATGGCGCGCTGACCCCGGCGCGATGCAAGAACAGGCAGTTGTGCACTTTCTCGCGGCCTACGGGGTGCACAACTGCCTGTGCCGCGAGGTGCGTGTCGCTTGGCATGCCTTTGTGGCGAGAGTATGGTCCTCGGCATGGCATCGAAGCCCTCACACAGAGCGCTGCAGGAACCCGCGTTCCTCGTCCTGTCGGCCCTCGCGCAGGGGCCGGCGCACGGGTACGGCATCTCCAAAGACGTCGAGGAGAGCTCAGGCGGGCGCGTCGCGCTGCGCGCCGGCACTCTTTACGGCGCGATCGACCGGCTCGTCGCCGCCGGACTGGTCGAGGTGGACCACGAGGAGGTGGTCGACTCCCGGCTGCGGCGCTACTACCGCCTGACCGTCGAGGGCGGCACCCGGCTCGATGCCGAGGCCCGCCGGGCCGAGGCGCAGGCACGCCAGGCGCTGGAGCGCCTCGCGGCGCGGCGGATGTCCCGACCGGGCCGCGCCGTCACCGGCGGTCTCGGGGAGGTGCCGGCATGAGCGCCGACCGCCCCGACCCGACCGACGTCACCGCTGTCGTCCCCGCGCTGGTGCGCGACTATCGCCGGCTGCTGCGGCTGTTCCCGTTCGCGTACCGCCGCGCACACGGCGCCGAGATGCTCGGCCACCTGCTCGACGCCGCCGCGCCCGGGCAGTCGCGACCCGCGCGCGGGGACGTCGTCGACCTGCTGCGCGCCGCCGCGCGGGAGTGGGCGCTTGCGCCGCTGGGACCCACGCCGGAACGACGACGCCGGGGCGCCGTCGGCGTGCTCGTCGTGCTCTCCGTCGTGCTCGGCTACCCGGCGGCGTCCTCGCTCGGCGCGGTGGCGCAGGGCGTCGCCCACGGGCACGATGTCGCCGGGCTCGGCGTCGCGGTGCCGCTCGCCCCGGGGTGGGCGCTGTGGGTGCTCGCCTCCCTCGCGCTCGCCGCCGGTCTGTTCCGGGCCGCCGTGCGGCTGCTCGGCGCGGCCGCGGCTGCGACCTGGGTCGCGCTGGGCGGCATGACAGTCGTCGGGGCGACGGGTGGTGGTCTGTTCCCGGTGCTCTCCGGGCTCGGGTGGGCGGTCGCGCAGTCGGCCCTCGTCGTGGCCGCAGCGGTGCTCGCCGCGTCCCAGGGGCTCGTCCCGGCTCCCCGGGGCGTCGCCGGGCTGGTCCGAGTGGCCGGTGCCGTCGGCGCGCTGATGCCGGTCGTCGCGCTCGCCCGCACGGCCCTGGGGCTCGTGCCATGGTGGCCGTCGTACGACGCGCCGTTCGCGGATCTCGGCGGCGGCATCGTCGTGGTCGGCACGTGTGTGCTCGCCGGGGGCCTGCTGGTGTCGCGCCGTGCCCGGCAGGCGCTGCCCGTCCTGGCGGGCGTCGGCGCGGCCGTCGTCGTGGGCCGGACCGGGCTGATGGGCTCGCGGGGACTCCTGCCGATGGACGTCGTGGACGAGGGGAACCTCTGGGTGCTCCTCGCGATCGCGCTCGTCGCCACGGCGTCCGCGCGCTGGGTCGTCAACCGGGTGGACGGGCTCGCGGACGCCCGCGCCAGCCTCCGGCCGGGTGCCGAACAGGCGGTTGGTCCCGGGATGGGCGCCGTCTGACGCTCATACCGGGACCAACCGCCTGTTCGGCGCACCGGGGTCAGGCGAGGTAGTCCTCGACCAGCCGGGCGGCGATGCCGGTGTACGACGCGGGCGTGAGGTCCGCGAGGCGCGCGGCGACGTCGTCGGGCAGGCCGAGGCCGGCGACGAACTCGCGCATCCGAGCGGCGTCGACGCGCTGCCCGCGCGTGAGCTCCTTGAGCCGCTCGTACGGGTTCTCCATGCCCTCGACGCCGGCGACGGACGCGGCGCGCATCGCAGACTGGACGGGCTCGCCGAGCACCTCCCAGTTGTGGTCGAGGTCGTCGGCCATGAGCGCGGCGTTGACGTTGAGCGCCTTGAGGCCGCGGCGGACGTTGTCGATCGCGAGCAGCGAGTGGCCGAACGCCGGGCCGATGTTGCGCTGCGTGGTGGAGTCGGTGAGGTCGCGCTGCAGGCGGGACGTCACGAGCGTGGCCGACAGGGTGTCGAGCAGCGAGCACGAGATCTCGAGGTTCGCCTCGGCGTTCTCGAACCGGATCGGGTTGACCTTGTGCGGCATGGTCGACGAGCCGGTGGCCCCCGCGACGGGGATCTGCGTGAAGAAGCCCAGCGAGATGTACGTCCACACGTCGGTCGCGAGGTTGTGGAGGATGCGGTTGAAGCGGGCGACGTCGGCGTAGACCTCGGCCTGCCAGTCGTGCGACTCGATCTGCGTGGTCAGCGGGTTCCAGACCAGGCCCAGGTGCTCGACGAACGCCTTCGACACGGCCGGCCAGTCGGCGCCCGGGACGGCGACGACGTGCGCGCCGTAGGTGCCGGTGGCCCCGTTGAGCTTGCCCAGGTACTCGGCGCCCTCGACCCGGCGCAGCTGACGGCGCAGGCGGTGCGCGAGGACGGCGAGCTCCTTGCCCATCGTCGTCGGCGTGGCCGGCTGACCGTGCGTGCGGCTGAGCATCGGGACCTCGGCGTGCTCGCGCGCCATCTCGGCGAGCTGGTCGGTCAGCGCGGTCGCGGCGGGCAGCCACACCTCGCGCACGCCGCCCTGCACCATGAGCGCGTACGACAGGTTGTTGATGTCCTCGGACGTGCACGCGAAGTGCACCAGCTCGCTCGCGGCGGGGAGGCTGGTCTCGCCGAGGACCTCGGGCGCGGCGGCGATGCGGCGCTTGATGAAGTACTCGACGGCCTTGACGTCGTGCACCGTCTCGCGCTCGATGGCGGCGAGCTCGGCGATCTCGTCCGCGCCGAACGCGGCGGGGATCCGGCGCAGGTAGGCGATCTCGGCGTCGGTTAGCGTGGGGGCGCCGGGGACGACGGCGCCGGGGGTCGCCGTCGTGCCGTTGCACAGCGTGACCAGCCACTCGACCTCGACGTGGATGCGCGCCCGGTTCAGCGCGGCCTCGCTGAGGTGGTCCACCAGCGGCGCGACGGCGCCGCGGTAGCGGCCGTCGAGCGGCCCCAGCGCGATCGGCGGGGTGACGTCCGCGAGAGTGACGCGGGTCGGGACGGCTGTGGACTCTGTCGGCGAGGTCTGCGGCGCGGGGGAGGTCACGGCCCACATTCTCCCACGGGCGCAGACGGACGTGGTGAGCGCGATCTCGGGGACAGGCCGACCGCGACCTGTCCCCGAGATCGCGCTCACCACGATCGCCGGCGCCCGGTTCAGCCGAGGAGCGGGTAGCTCCCGCGGACCGTGCCCCGCGGGTCGCGGGCCCGCTTGAGGTCGCGCAGCCGGGCGAGGGCGGCGTCGTCGTACGCGGCCGCGGCGCTCTCGCCCGGGGCGAGGAACGTGGCGGGCTTGCGCAGCGTGGCGACCCTCGCGAGCTCGGCCGGCAGCGCCTCGAGGCGGTGGCCGACGGCGGCCGCGAGGCTCGGCTCGAACGCCAGACCGAACGCGTACAGCAGGTAGGGCTCGTCGATCGCGCCCAGCGCGCCCGCGCCGTCGCCCGGCGCGGCCAGGGCGCCGCCCAGGTGCCGCAGCTGGAGCACGAGCAGCGGCGCGACCGAGGTCGTGAACAGGCGCTCCACCGCCTCGTCGTCGATCCCCTGCAGCAGCTCGGCGCGGCCCTTCCCCGCGGAGGGGTCGGTCGGGTCGGCGGTGATGTCACCGACGTCGACCGGCGCGACCGGGCCGATCGCCGCGTCGACGCCCTGCCCGAGGACGTCGGGGACGGCGGCGAACGGGGCGAGCAGCGTCCGGGCCTCGGCCGCGTCGCCGAGGTACGCGGCGTGCACGACGACGACGGCCGGGGCGCCGGGCGCCTCCACCCGCGACAGCCAGACGCTGAGCTCGGCCGGGGCCGTGGCGGTGACCTCGCGGAAGGCGCCGAGGACCTCGGCGGCGCGCGCGGCCGGCCAGGCGACCTTGCCGCCCGCGAACGCGGGCAGCTCGACCAGGTCGATCTCCATCGCCGTCACGACGGCCAGGTCGCCGCCCCCGCCGCGCAGCCCCCAGAACAGCTCGGGGTCGGAGGCGGCGGTGACGGTGACCTTCTCGCCCGCGGGGGACACGACGTCGAACGACCGCACGTGGTCGGCCGCCAGGCCGTGGGCGCGGCTGAACCACCCCAGCCCGCCGCCGAGGGTGTAGCCGACGGCGCCGACGCCAGGGGCGCTGCCGAGCAGGGTCGTGAGGCCGTGCGGGGCCGCGGCGGACTGCACGGCTCCCCACGACGCCCCGGCGCCGACCCGGGCGGTGCGGCGCACCGGGTCCACCTCGACGGCGTCGAGCGCGCGGGTGCGCAGGAGGACGGTGCCCACCACGTCGCCCGACGCGCCGTGGCCCGTCGACTGGGCCGCGACCGTCAGCCCGGCGTCGCGCGCGTGCCGCACCGTGGCGGCGACGTCGTCGGCGTCAGCGGCCTCGACGACGGCCGCGACGGGCTGCCGGACGGCGAGGTTCCAGGGGGTCGCGGCGGCGTCGAACGCGTCGTCGCCGGGCAGGAGCACCCGCCCGCGCAGGTCGCGGGCGAGGGCCGGGGAGAAGGTGTCGGTCGAGGCCACATCGGTCGAGGCCGGATCGTTCGAGGTCAGGGAGGTCATGCGGGCTCCTGGTCGAAGGGCCGGTGTCGCACCCTCGTGGTTCGGTGTCACCGGCAGCGTGCGCTGTCACCTCTCTGACACGGCCCGACGAAGGAGTGTGACCGGTGAGCACGGATCAGTTCGCGGCGGGCCGGCTCACGGCGGATCAGTTCGAGGCTTTCCGGCCGCACCTGCGTGCGGTCGCGTACCGGGTGCTGGGGTCGACGGCGGACGCGGAGGACGCCGTGCAGGACGCGTGGGTGCGCGCGCATGCCGCCGGCGCCGCAGGGGTGGAGAACCTCGGCGGCTGGCTCACGACGATCGTCGGACGGGTGGCGCTCAACCTGCTGCGCTCGCGCGGGACGCGCCGGGAGACGGCGTGGGACGGGCACCTGCCGGACCTGCTCGTGGCGCCGGCCGACGGGCCGGCCGACCCCGAGCGGCGGGCGGTCGAGCAGGACGACCTCGGCTCCGCGCTGATGGTCGTGCTGGACACCCTGACTCCCGCCGAGCGCGTCGCGTTCGTGCTGCACGACCAGTTCGCGGTCCCCTTCGAGGAGATCGCGCCGCTCGTCGACCGGTCGCTCCCCGCCACGCGTCAGCTCGCCAGCCGCGCGCGCCGCAAGGTGCGCGACGCCGTGCCCGTGCAGGACGACGTCGCGCGGCGTCGGGAGGTCGTCGCCGCCTACCTCTCCGCGTCGCAGGCGGGGGACTTCGACGGCCTCGTGGCGCTGCTCGACCCGGAGGTCGTGGTGCGCCTCGACTACGGGCCGGGGGAGCTGTCCCGCGTGCTGCGGGGCGCGCAGGCCGTCGCGGAGCAGGCGCGCCTGCACTTCGGCACGGCGCGCTTCTCGCGGCTCGCGCTCGTGGCCGGCTCGCCCGGCCTGGTCACCGTCCTCGAGGACGGGACGGTCTACTCGCTGCTCGCGTTCACGGTGCGGGACGGCCGGGTGGTCGGCATCGACATCCTGTCGGACGCCGCCCGGCTCGCGGGGGTGCCGGAGGCATAGCGGACGTCGGTCTCGGACGTCGGTATCCGACGTCGGCTTCGGACGCGGGGACGGCGCGGCGCGGTGGGGAGCCTGTCCCCAGGGCGGCGCCGTCCACAGGCCGAAGTCGCGCCCGGAGTCACGGTCGGGGCGCGGCCTAGCGTCGCGGGCATGACCTCACCGGCCCCACCCTTCTCGTCCCCGGCACCCGACCCGAGCGCCGCCCGTGCCGCCGTCCTCGTGGCGCACCACGACGTCCTCGACGCCACTGCGGGCGCACGGCGCAGCCTGGCGGTGGCCTGGCAGTCGACAGCGGCCGACCGGTTCCGCGACGACGTCGGCGCCCTGCTCGCCGACCTCGACGCCGATCTGCGGCTCCTCGAGGGGGCTGCCGAGGTGCTGGCCCGGTGACGCGCGGGCTGCCGCCCGAGGAGACCCTGGACGTCGTGGGCGGCCGGGCCCTCGCCCAGGTCGACGCCGAGGCCGTGCAGGGCGCGGCGGTGCTGCTCGACGGCGTGGCGGAGGGCCTGCGGCGGGCGTCCCACCGGTCGTTCGGCGCCGCCGGGACCCTGCGGGGTGCGGCGTGGGCCCCCGACCCGTGGCCGCGACCGGCCGTGCCGCTGCCCGGCGCCGCGGGGGACGACGCCGCGGCTGCCGCGTCCCGGGAGGCGGCTGCGGCTCGGCTGGACGAGGTGAGCGCCCGGCTGCGCGCCCGGGCCGCGACGGCGGAGGGCTGCTCGCGCCGGCTGCGGCTCGCGGCCGGCCTGTACCGGGATGCGGAGAGCGTGGTGCAGCGCGTCGCCGACGGGGCCGTGACCCTGCTGGCGGGCGCGGCGGGAGCCTGGCTCGGGCTGGCGGCGACGCCGGTGCTCACCGTCACGTCCGTGGCGGACGGGCTGCGCGGTGTCCGGGCCCGCGGCGCCTCACCCGGCTCTGGCTCACCCGGCTCTGGCTCACCCGGCTCTGAATCGACGGGCTCCGGCGCGACCGTGGCGCCGCCGACCGCGTCCTCCCCGCCCGATCCGCCGACAGCGCCGGTGACGACGGGCCCCGACGGGAGGCTGGCGAGCGTGTGGCGGGTCGTCGCGCCGTTCTCCGACGAGGCGGTCGGGGGTTTCGCGGCGGGGTTCAGCGCCACCCGGCCGTTGACCTGGCAGGACCTGCGGCGCGGGATCGAGGAGGGCCCGGCGGCCGCGCTGGACCCCGTCACGCGCGGCGCGGGCTCGCTGTCCGACGTCGTGGCCGCGCTGCTGCCCGACGCGGTGCCCCAGGTGGTGGCCCTGGCCGACGCGGACCTCGCCGGCCAACGGCCCGGGTGGGCGGACCGGCCGGCGGGCTCCGTCGCGGAGACGCTCGCGCGCACCGCGGACCTCTACCCCCAGGGCAGCGGAGTCGTCGACCGGCCCGCGGCCGGTGTGCCCGCCGGGACGCTCGCGGTGGAGGAGGTCGTGCACGGCGACGGCACGACGTCGTGGACCGTGCTGATCCCCGGGACCCAGGAGCTCCTGTCGTCCTCGAACCCGTTCGACGCCGCGACCGACCTCGGCCTCATGGCGCACGAGGCGGCGGACGTGTCCGTGGCTGTGGAGCAGGCCCTCGACGCGGCGGGCGCGTCCCCGGACGAGCCCGTGGTGCTCGTGGGCCACAGCCTCGGCGGGATCGCTGCGGCGGCGCTCGCGGCGTCGTCGGCGTTCCGCGCGAACCACCCCGTCGGCGGCGTGGTGACCGCGGGGGCGCCAACCGCGTCGTTCGCCCTCCCCGCGGGGGTGCCCGTGCTGCACGTGGAGAACGAGGAGAGCCTGGTCGAGAACGTGGACGGCCGGTCCCGCGAGGAGGGGCCGGCCACGGCGGACCGCGTCACGGTGGGGCGCCGGCTGCTGGACTCGACGGACCCGGCCGACGTCGCCGCGGCCGGGAGCATCTCGCTCGCCCATGCGATGCCCACGCACCTGCGCACGCTGGCGGCGGCGCGGCGGTCCGGGAACGTGCAGGTGGCGGGGGTGACGGCGCGGCTGGAGCGGCTGCTCGACGGCACCCGGGCGCGCACCCGGTTCTTCGCGGCGCGCCGGGTGGACCCGGCGCCGCCCCTGGTCATGGCGCCCGGGACGACGGCGCCCCCGCCGGTGAACCCGACGGGGGCGATGCTGCACTGAGCGTGTCGTGCGGCGGAGGCCGGTGCGTCAGCCCTTCTTCGGCGCGAACGCGCCGATGATCGCCTGCAGCACGGCGAGGATGAGGGCGATCCAGACGAACCACCAGAAGCCGCCGCTGACGTCGACGCCCCAGTCCCCGAACCACCCCTGGTCGGTGATCCAGGTCGTGAGCCACAGCACACCGGCGTTGATGACCAGGTAGAAGAGGCCCAGCGTGAGGATGAGCAGCGGGATCGAGATGATGCTGACGATCGGCTTCACGAAGCTGCTGATGATGGTGAACACCAACGCGACACCGAGCACCGCCAGGATGTACTCGAGCACGTTGTCGCCGTCGTACGGGGGCAGGATCTCGAGGTTGGTGAAGATCAGGTCGCTCAGCCACAGCGCCACGGCTGTGACGAGGGTGCGGACGATGAAGTTCATGCGGCCATCGTGGCACGTCATGAGTGCGCGGGGCAGGCGCGACGCTCGATGCCGCGGGGCTCGGTGGCCGGATCCCGGCGACCGGCCCGCGCGCGTAGGCTCGCCGGGTGAGCGAGCCGTCCGTCCTCGTCCTGCACGACAACCCCGACTGGCTGCCGCCGTTCGAGCGGGCCTTCGACCGCGCCGGCGTGCCCCTGGAACCGGTGCACCTGGGCGACGTCGCCCTGGACCTCGCCGCGCCGCCGCCCCTGGCCGTGCACTGGTCGCGGCTCAGTGCGTCCGCGCACACGCGCGGCGTCCCGCACGCACCGGAGGCCGCGCAGGCGGTGCTGTCCCGGGCCGAGGCGGCGGGCCGCCGAGTCGTCAACGGCACGCGCGCCGCGGCGCTCGAGGTGAGCAAGGTGCGGCAGTACGCCCTGCTGCGCGCCGCCGGGCTCGACGTGCCGCGCACGACCGCCGTCACGGACCGCGCGGCGCTGCGGGCGGCGGCCGCACGGTTCGGCGCCCCGTTCATCACCAAGCACAACCGCGGCGGCAAGGGGCTGGGGGTGCAGCGGTTCGACGACGTCGAGACGTTCGCCGCCGCCCTGGACGCGGGCCTGCTCGACGAGCCCGTCGACGGCGTGTGGCTGCTGCAGGAGCTGCTCGTCGCGCCCGAGCCGTTCGTGACCCGTGCGGAGTTCGTCGGCGGCCGGTTCCACTACGCGGTCCGCGTGGACACGTCCACCGGGTTCGAGCTGTGCCCGGCCGAGGCGTGCGCGCTGCCGGGGGCCGACGGCGTCGCCCCGCCGCCGCTGTTCGCCCTGCGGCCCGAGGTCACGGCCGAGCACCCGGTCGTCGTGCGGCTCGAGCGGCTGCTCGCCGAGCAGGGGATCGAGATCGCCGGGGTCGAGTTCTTCGAGACGGTCGACGGCCGCACCGTGCCGTACGACATCAACACGAACACCAACTACAGCCCGGACGTCGAGGAGTCCGTCGAGGTACCCGCCGCCGACGCGATCGCCCGGTTCTTCGCCGGCCTGGTGCGGGAGCTCGCCGGGGGAGTACCCGCCTCCGCGAGGTAGTACCCACCGTGCCGAGGTAGTACGAGCCCTCGCGAGGTAGTACGGACCGAGCCGAGGTAGTACGAGCCCTCGCGAGGTGGTACTGCCTCGCGGAGGGAGGGACGACCTCGCCCACCACCGCGCGGGTGGCATCCTTGATCGCTGTGACCACCCCCGCTGACTCGCCGGCCGTCCAGAACCCTGCCGTCCCCCTGCGCGCCGCCGTCGCCGCGCTGCCCGCGTACGTGCCGGGCGCGCGGCCCGCCGAGGGCGCGAAGCTGTGGAAGCTGTCGTCGAACGAGAACCCGTACCCGCCGCTGCCGTCCGTCCTCGAGGCCATCACGCGTGCGGCGGAGGAGACCAACCGCTACCCCGACATGTACGCGACGGAGCTCGTCGAGGCGCTCGCGGCGCACGTGGGCGTCCCGGCCGAGCAGGTCGTGGTGGGCAACGGCTCGGTGGCCGTGCTCGGGCACGTGCTGCAGGCCGTCGTCGAGCACGGCGACGAGGTCGTGTTCCCGTGGCGGTCGTTCGAGGCCTACCCGATCGTGGTCGCCGTCGCGGGCGGCGTCGCCGTCACGGTGCCGGTCGCCGCGGACGGCCGGCTCGACCTGTCCGCCATGGCCGCCGCCGTCACGCCCCGCACGCGCGTCGTCATGGTCTGCACGCCCAACAACCCCACCGGCCCCGTGGTGCACGCGGACGAGCTGGAGGAGTTCCTCGCCGCGGTTCCGCGCGACGTGCTGGTGATCGTCGACGAGGCGTACCTCGAGTTCGTGCGCGACCCGCAGGCGCCCGAGGGTGTCGACCTGCTGCGCCGGCACCCCCACGTCGTCCTGCTGCGCACGCTGTCGAAGGCGTACGGGCTGGCGGGCCTGCGCGTCGGGTACGCCGTCGCGGAGCCGCGCCTCGCCGCCGGCATCCGCGCGGTGTCGACGCCGTTCGGCGTGAACCACATCGCCCAGCGCGCGGCGCTGGCCTCGCTCGAGCCGGTCGCGCAGGACGAGCTGCGCCAGCGGGTCGACGCGCTGGTCGCCGAGCGCGATCGCGTCGTCGCCGCCCTGCGCGAGCAGGGCTGGAACCTGCCGGAGACGCACGCCAACTTCGTGTGGTTCCCCCTCGGCGAGGAGACCGTGGCGCGCGCCGCCGAGGCGACCGCCGCCGGCGTCCTCGTGCGCCCCTTCGCCGGCGACGGCCTGCGCGTCAGCATCGGCGAGGTCGAGGCGAACGACGCGTTCCTCGCCGTCGCCGCCACCTGGCGCCCCTGACCCTGCCCCGCCACCCGGGTGGGTGGCGGGCAGGGTCAGGTCAGCGGGGGAGGTTCCGCAGGTTGGAGCGCGCCATGGACATGACCTCGCCCATGCCGCCGCCGAAGATCTGCTTCGTCATCGCGGTGGCGAACCCGCGGATCTGCCCCGACGTGATGGACGGCGGGATGGACAGCGCGTTCGGGTCGGTGACGACCTCGATGAGCGCCGGGCCCTTGCGGTCCAGCCCGTCCCGGAGGGCGCGGCGCAGGTCCTTCGGCCGCTCGACCCGGACCGACGGGATGCCGACGGCGAGGCCGATGTTCCGGTAGTCCACGGGTGGGGAGTCGGTGCCGTACGACGGCAGCCCCTCGACCAGCATCTCCAGCTTCACCATGCCGAGCGTCGCGTTGTTGAAGACGACGACCTTCACCGGCAGGTCGTAGGTGCGCACGGTGATGAGCTCGCCCAGCAGCATGGACAGGCCGCCGTCGCCGGCGAGCGCCACGACCTGCCGCCCGGGCTCCGCGAACGCGGCGCCGATGGCGTGCGGCAGGGCGTTCGCCATCGACCCGTGGATGAACGACCCGATGACGCGCCGCTTCCCGTTGGGCGTGAGGTAGCGGGCCGCCCACACGTTGTTCATGCCGGTGTCGACGGTGAACACGGCGTCGTCGGCCGCCGTCTCGTCGAGCTGCACGGCCGCGTACTCGGGGTGGATGGGCGTGTGCTTCTCCACGTTGCGGGTGTACGCACCCACGACCTTGGTCATGAGCCCGGCGTGCTTGTCGACCATCGAGCGCAGGAACTTGCGGTCCTTCTTGCGCTTGACCAGCGGGTTGAGCAGCTTCAGGGTCTCGCCGACGTCGCCGTGCACCGGCAGGTCGAGGCGGGTGCGACGGCCCAGGTGGGAGGCGTCGACGTCGATCTGCGCGGTGCGGACGTCGGCGGGCAGGAACGAGTCGTACGGGAAGTCGGTGCCGACCATCACCAGCAGGTCCGCCGAGTGCATCGCCTCGTGGCAGGAGCCGTAGCCGAGCAGGCCGGACATGCCGACGTCGTGGGGGTTCTCGTACTGGATGATCTCCTTGCCGCGCAGCGAGTGGCCGACCGGCGCGGCGGCCAGGTCGGCGAGCTCGAGGACGGCGTCGCGGGCGTCGCGCGCGCCCGCGCCGACGAACAGCGTGACCTTCTTGGCCTGGTTGATCGCGTCGGCGAGGGCCTCGACGTCGGCGGTGTTCGGCACGACGCGCGCCGGGCAGGCGCCGGGCACGAGGATCGGGGCGTCGTCGTCGGGCACGCGCTCGTCGGCGACGTCGCCCGGCAGGGTCAGCACCGCGACGCCCGGCGCGGCGAGCGCGTGCTGGATGGCCGACCGCGTGACGCGCGGCAGCTGGGCCGGGGACGAGATCAGCTCCGAGAACACGGACGCCTCGTTGAAGATGCGGTCCGGGTGGGTCTCCTGGAAGAACTGCGTGCCGATCTGCGCGCTGGGGATGTGCGACGCGATGGCGAGCACCGGCAGCCTGGAGCGGTTCGCGTCGTAGAGGCCGTTGATGAGGTGCAGGTTGCCCGGCCCGCACGACCCGGCGCAGACGGCGAGCTCGCCGGTCACCTCGGCGTCGGCGGCGGCCGCGAACGCCGCCGCCTCCTCGTGACGCACGTGCACCCAGTCGATGCCGTCGGTGCGGCGGACGGCATCGACGACGGGGTTCAGGGAGTCCCCGACGATCCCGTAGATGCGCTTCACGCCGGCGGCGACGAGCTGGTCGACGAGGTGTTCGGCGACGGTGCGGGCCATGGCGAGACCTCCTGATGACGGCGGCTGGTCCGTCTCGATCCTGCCTCCGGTGCCGTGTTTCCGCAGGACGTCGGGACGTGAGGTGGCGCACGCGCACCTCTCCGGCGAGGGTTGACCTCAACCATGGTTCAGGTCGGACGATCGGGGCATGACGACGATCACGCCGGTGCAGACCGTCCCCACGAGCGTCCCGCAGCACGTCCGCGACCTGGTTGCCCGGGTCACGGGCGACGAGAAGCACGACCCGAGCGCGCACTCGACCCTCGACGTCGTGTGGACGCTGTACGACCAGGTGCTCCGCGTCGACGCGGCCCGCCCGGACGCCCCCGACCGCGACCGGTTCCTGCTCTCCAAGGGCCACGGCCCGGCCTCGACGTACGCCGTGCTGGCGGCGAAGGGCTTCTTCCCGGCGTCGTGGCTGGACGACGTCGGGTCGTTCGACTCGCCGCTGGGCCACCACCCCGACCGCATGCTGGTGCCGGGCATCGAGATCGGCAGCGGCTCGCTCGGGCACGGGCTGCCGCTCGCCGTCGGCCTCGCCCTCGGGCTGCGCGGCCGGTCGACCGCGCGCGTCGTCGTCCTCGTGGGCGACGCCGAGCTCGACGAGGGCAGTAACGCGGAGGCGATCCAGGTCGCCGGCCGGTACGGGCTCGGCAACCTCACCTGCGTCGTCGTCGACAACCACAGCGACAGCCTGGGCTGGCCCGGCGGCATCGCGCCCCGGTTCGCCCTCGAGGGCTGGACGGCCGCCGAGGTGCGCACCCACGACCAGCCCCGCCTGACCGCCGCGCTGCGGCACACCGAGCCCGACCGGCCCACGGTCGTGGTCGTCGACACCACCTCGAAGGACGCTGCATGACCGCCCTCGCCCCTGCCCCGCAGGCGCTCGACCTGCGCACCCGCCTCTACGCCGAGCTCGACCCGCTGCTCGACGCGCACCCGGACGTCGACGTCGTCCTGGCCGTGATCGGCTCCGGCTACATGGGCCGCGCGATCGCGCGCCACCCCGGCCGCATCATCGACGTCGGCATCCGCGAGCAGGCGCTCATCGGCGTGGCCGGCGGCCTGGCCCTGGCCGGGCGACGGCCGATCGTGCACACGTTCGCGTCGTTCCTCGTGGAGCGGCCCTACGAGCAGGTGAAGCTCGACCTCGGGCACCAGGACGTCGGCGCCGTGCTGGTCAGCGCCGGCGCCTCGTACGACGTGTCGGCCGGCGGCCGCACGCACCAGTCGCCCGCGGACGTCGCGCTGATCTCCGCGCTGCCGGGCTGGACGGTGCACGTGCCCGGCCACGCCGACGAGGTCGCCGAGCTGCTGCACCGCGAGGCCGCCGGAACGGGCCGCACGTACATCCGGCTCTCCGGGCAGCGCAACGCCCGTCCGGGGCCGGTGGACGGACGGCTGCACCTGGTGCGCGACGGCGGGGAGACGCCGCCGTCGTCCGGCTCGGCGCCGCTGGTCGTCGCCGTCGGCCCGATGCTCGACACCGTGCTGGACGCCGTCGCCGACCTGCCCGTCCGTGTCGCGTGGACGGCCACGCCGCACCCGCTCGACGCCGACGGGCTCCGCGTGCTGGCCGGCCCGGCGCCGGTGCTCGCCGTCGTGGAGCCGTACCTGGAGGGCACGAGCGCCGCCGCCGTCGCGGCGGCGCTGGTCGACCGGCCCAGCCGTGTGCTGCACGTCGGCGTGCCCGGCGAGTCGGAGCTGCGCAGGTACGGGACGCCGCGCGAGCACGCCGCCGCGCACGGCCTCGACGCGGCGGGTGTCCGACGGCGGGTGGCGGCGTTCCTCGTCTGACCGTCGGTCCGGGTGCCTACGCTGACGAGATGAGCAGCGACGTGAGGAACATCCGGACCGCCCTCGAGAGCATCCCCGAGCCGTGGCAGCCGCACCTGCTGGCGAGCGTCAACGACTACGCGGTGAAGGTGGTCAAGCTCGACGGGGAGTTCGTGTGGCACACGCACGACGACACCGACGAGCTGTTCCTCGTGCTCAGCGGGCAGCTCACGATCCAGCTCCGGGACCGTGACGTCGTCCTCGGGCCGCAGGACGTGTTCGTCGTGCCGCGCGGCGTCGAGCACTGCCCCCGGGCGGACGGCGAGGTGCACGCGCTGCTCGTCGAACCGACCGCCACGGTCAACACGGGGGACGCCGGCGGCGAGCGGACCGCGCCGCTGCGCGAGCTCGGCTGAGCCCCGTGTCCTCGTCGGCTCGCGCCGCGAGCGCGGCCTACGCGGCCCGGGCGCAGGAGTACACGGACCTGTTCGGCTCGATGGACGCGGTGCACGACGACGACCGGGCGCTCGTCGAGCGGTGGGCCGCCGGGCTGACCGGGCGCGTCGTCGACGCCGGGTGCGGGCCGGGGCACTGGACGGACTTCCTCGCCCGTCGCGGCCTGGACGCGGAGGGCGTCGACCTCGCGGAGCCGTTCCTCGAGCGTGCCCGGGCCGAGTACCCCGCCGTGCCGTTCCGCCGCGCCTCGCTCGCCGACCTCGGCGTGCCGGACGGCAGCCTCGGCGGCGTGCTGGCCTGGTACTCGCTCATCCACAGCCCGCCCGAGGCTGTGGACGGCACGGGGGTCGACGCCGTGCTGGCGGAGCTCGCCCGCGCCGTCGCGCCGGGCGGCGGGCTGCTCCTCGGGTTCTGCCGCGGCCCGCGCGTCGAGCCGTTCGACCACGCCGTGACGACCGCCTGGTTCTGGCCCGTCGACGAGCTGGCGGCGCGCGTCGAGCGGGCGGGGTTCGACGTCGTGGAGACCGCCGAGCGCACAGACCCCGGCGTCCGCCCGCACGGCGCGATCAGCGCGCGGCGTCGGGCGGCGGCTCCAGCGTGACGGTGCCGCCCGCGAGAGGGTCGTCGGGCAGCGGCTCCACCAGCGTGGCGACCGGCCCCGCGGCGCCGCCGTACTCCACGGGCGGGCGGATCCGGCCGAGGTAGAGGTCCTGCACCTCGTCGATGCCCTGCGCCGCCGGGCGCAGCGCCTCGCGCAGGCTGCGCGACCGCACCACCCGTACGACCAGCGCGACGACCACCGCGCCCCAGAAGGCCCATGCCGGCACCGATGCCCACGGGCTTCCCGTCACCTGGAGCACGAGGCACAGGCCCAGTGGCACGATGGCCCCCAGCAGCAGCGCGAGCCAGCCTCGACGAGTCATCGGCGTCTCCTTCGCCGCCCCGACCCTACCGACGGTTCACCGGCGGAGCAGGATCTGGGCGTACTGATCGAGGACGGTCAGGACGCCCGGGTGCTCCCACACGCGGTTGCGGCGCAGCCCGGTCCGCTCGACCAGGACGCCGGCGTCGGCGAGCTGGGCGAGAGCGTTCTGCGCGGTCTGTCCCTTCATGCCCAGGTGGTCGGAGAGGAAGCGAGCGTTCACGACGGGGTGGGACACCAGATGCGGCACCACCCGCCATGCCACGGCCTGTCGCCGGAGCCCACGGAGGTGTTCGCGGGCGACGTCGACCTGCGCGGCGAGGTCGTCGACGAGCCGGGAGCCCGACGAGGCCGCGAAGCGGGCGGCGTCGGCGAAGCGCTCCACGATCGGTCGTGCGTCACCGTCGCGGTAGGCGGTCAGCGACGCGAAGTACTGCTCGATCTGCGTGAGCAGCCCCGCGGACACCGGTGCGGTCGTCGCGGTCAGGATCCCTTTCGCCCGCAGGACGGAATGCACCATGGCGCGGCCCGTGCGCCCGCTGCCGTCGACGAACGGGTGGACGGTCTCGAAGTGTGCGTGCGCCACGGCCGCCTGGAACAGGACGGGCAGGTCGTCGCGACGGAGGAAGGCGACCAGGTCCTCCATCGCGTCTGGGACGAGCGGCGCCTGGGGTGCGACGTGCGAAGCTCCCCGAGGACTGATCGCGCTGGTCCCGATCCACACGAGCTGGTCGCGCCAGCGCCCCGCGTGGTCCTCCCAGCCGCGCTGTCCCGACAGGAGCGCACGGTCCATCTCCAGGATCGCGTCGGTGTCGAGTCGGTCCGCCAGCGCGAGTGCCGCCTCCATGGCGCGGACGTTCGCGACGACGGTACGGGCGTTCGCCGAGGTCGACCGCTCGATCTCGGCGAGGCCAGCTGTCGGGGCCCGACGGTGAGGTCTTCGATCTGGGACGACGACGCGGACTCCGTGCGCAGGAGGATCGAGCTCATCGGGCCGAGCGTCGGGCTCGTCGTCCCGAGGACCTTGGCCGCGTACTCGTCGAAGCGGCTGAGGGCAGCGGTGGCCTCCTCGACGTTCGCGGACAGGTCCGCGGGGACGCTCCATACCCAGCCGCCGATCGCCGGCGGGACGGTCGAACGGTAGGGCCCGGACGCTGCAGCGCGCGCGGACCGGCTCGTCATCCCGTCGGAGTCGGCAACCCAGTACTCGTCGACGTACCCGAAGGCGGGGACCTTGACCATGAGGGTCATCTTCATCAAGGTTTCGGCGAAACCTTGACTAAGGCGCGCTCGCTAGTCCAGGTTGCGCAGCGCCGTCGGGATCGCCGTGTCCCCGGCGGAGAAGCGGACGAAGCGGCCGACGGTCGCGGGCTCGCGCAGCGCCGCGGCCACGACCTGCGCGACGTCGGCGCGCGGCACGCTGGTGTCCGTCCCGGCGGGGACGGCGCCGGTCTCGGGCAGGACGGCGATGCGCCCCGTGGGCGGCTCGTCCGTCAGTGTGCCGGGGCCGAGGATCGTCCAGTCCAGGTCGGTGGTGCGCAGGTGGTCGTCGGCGGCGAGCTTCGCGTCCGCGTAGGCGAAGAAGCCCGCGCTCTCGGGAACGCCGTGCTCGGGCGTCGAGCCCACCCACGACACCATGACGTACCGGCGCGCACCGGCGCTCGCCGCGGCGTCCATGGAGCGGATCGCGGCGTCCCGGTCGACGGCGTACGTGCGCTCCGGGTCGCCGCCGCCGGCCCCGGCGGACCAGACGACGGCGTCCGCGCCGGCCAGCGCGGCGGCGATCTCCTCGGTGCTCGCGTGCTCGACGTCCAGCAGCGCGGGCTCCGCACCGAGGTCGGCCACGCGGTCCACCTGCTCGGGCTTGCGCACCACCCCGACGACGTCGACCACCGGCCCCGTGCCGCCGTCGGCGAGCAGCGGGATGAGCTGGCGCGCGACCTTGCCGAGCGCGCCGACGACGACGACCTTCATGACGACCTCCGAGCGGGGCGAGGAACCGGACTCCCACCGTAAGCATCAGCGGGCGGGCCGCCACCGTGGGCCGGGCGCACCCGCGGTCAGCGGGCTCGCGCGACCCGGGCGGCCAACGCGGCGAAGACGAGCGCGAGCACGGCCTGCACGCCGACGGCCACGACGAACCCGCGCGGCAGGCCGGGGGCCGCGGGCACCCCGGCGCGCGCTGCGACGGCCTGGAACAGCCCGCCGAGCACGGCGACGCCGAGGCCGAGGCCGAGCTGCTGCAGCGTGGTGAACAGCCCGCCGGCGACGCCGGCCGCCCAGGTGGGCGTGCGCGACAGGACGGTGCGCAGCACCGGCCCGTACATGAGCGCCTGCGCGGCGCCGAGTGTCATGAGCAGGGGCTGCAGGGCCGCCGTCGTCCCGCCGTGCCCGCTGCCGACGACGAGGGCGAGCCCGCCCAGCACGGCGGCCTGCGCGACGGAGGACCCGGTCATCGTCCATCGCCCGGTGCGGCGCTCGATCGCGGGTGTGGCGAGGGCCGTCGCGACGAACGCGCCGCCGAAGCCGAGGAGCAGCACGACCGTGCCCCAGGCGTCGGCGCCCAACGCGCCCTGCGCGAGCGCCGAGAACTCGTACAGGAACGCCCCGTAGCCGGTGAAGAACAGCAGCGTCATGATCAGCCCGTCGCGCACGACACGGGTGCGCAGCACGCTGGGCGGCACGATCGGCAGCTCGCCGCGCCGCTCGGCCGCGCGCTGCGAGCGGGCGAACAGCGTGAGGACGACGCCCGAAGCGGCGAGCATCCCGAGCAGCGCGGGCGGCCAGCCGGCGGACGCGCCGAGCGTCAGCGGCACCACGAGCAGCAGCAGGCCGGCGGCCAGCAGGGCGGCGCCGCGCAGGTCGAGCGCGAGCGGCGCCGTCGAGCGTGACTCCGGGACGGTGCGCAGCGCGAGCAGGGCGGCCACGGCGATCGCGCCGGTGGCGGCCTGCACGGCCCGCCAGCCCACGTGGTCGCCCGCGACGCCGACCACCGCGCCCGCGAGCACCTGCCCGGCGATCGTCGCGACGCCGCTGACGGCGGTGAACAGGGTGACCCCGAGGGCCCGCAGGCGGTCGGGGGCGGTGGCCTGGATCGTGGACAGCACCTGCGGGGTGAACAGCCCCGCGGCGACGCCGAGCCCCGCGCGCAGCGCCACGAGCACGGGCAGGGTCGGGGCGGACGCTGCCAGGACGGACAGCGCGGCGAACGCCGCGAGGCCTGCGGCGAGCAGCCGACGTCGTCCGAAGCGGTCGCCGAGGCGCCCGGCCACGACGAGCGTCGCGGCGAACGTCGTCGTGTACGCGGACAGGACGAGCTGGCCGCCCGACACCGCGACGCCGAGGTCGGCCGTGATCGCCGGCGCGAGCAGGTTGACCGAGCCGAACGTCATGTTGACGGGCAGGTACGCGACGAGCAGGACGGCGAGCCCGAGGCCGGTGAGCGCCCGGTGCGACAGCGAAGCGGCGGGCGCCGTCGCGGCAGGCGCGGCCGCTCGGCCGGCGGGCGGGGTGGTGGTCGTGGTCATGACGACGACGGTGCGCCCGCGTCCATCCTGGTACCAGGAGCCTGTCGATCGTGGTACCACCACCACCTGGTTGCGCGCCCGGGCGAGGGTGACACTGGGGCGATGACGTCGACGACCCCCGACCGTGCCGCCCTCGGCGCCTTCTTGCGCGAGCGCCGCGGGCGCGTGACGCCCGGCGACGTCGGGCTGCCCGTCGGCGGGCGGCGACGCACGCCCGGCCTGCGCCGCGAGGAGGTGGCGCAGCTCGCCGGGGTAGGGGTCACCTGGTACACGTGGCTGGAGCAGGGGCGGGCGAGGAACGTCTCGGACCAGGTGCTCGACGCCGTCGCCCGGGTGCTGCGGCTCGACGCCGCCGAGCGCCGCCACCTCATGGTGCTCGCGGGCCGCGAGGCCGCCGTCGCGCCCGGACCGCCGCCAGGCGTGCGGCCGGAGCAGCTCGCCGTGCTGGCCGGGCTGCTCCCGTACCCGGCGGCGGTGCAGACCGACGCCTACGACCTGCTCGCGGCCAACCGGGCGTACCGGTACCTGTTCGACGACCTCGACGCCCGCCCACCCGAGGACCGCAACTGCGCCTGGCTGATGTTCACCGAGCCGCACTGGCGCGGGGCGCTCGGCGACGCCGAGGACGTCGTCCTGCACAACATCGCCGCCCGCCTGCGGGCCCGGGAGCCGGAGCACCGCGACGACCCCCGCTGGTCCGCGCTGCTGGCGCGGCTGCGGGCGTCGTCGGCGGACTTCGTGCGGCACTGGGAGTCGTACGACGTCGCCGGGGACGGCACCCAGCTGCGGCACTACCGCTCGGCCCGCGCGGGTCGCCTCGACGTGCACTTCCAGAGCCTGTGGCTGGACCGGGCCCGTGGCGACCGGATCATCGTCATGACGCCGGCCGACGACGCGACGGCGCAGCGGCTGGAGCGGCTGGACGCGCTGGTGGGGGCGGCGCCCGCCGTGACGTCGCGGGACGACGGGGCCGCCGGTCGCGGATTGGCCGTGTCGGTCACCGGCCCCGCAGGGGGATGATGGTCCCCGTGCGCACCATCCGACAGAGCCGCAAGCTCCGCGGCGTCCGCTACGACGTCCGCGGTCCCATCCTCGTCGAGGCCCAGCGCCTCGAGGCCGAGGGCCACCGCATCCTCAAGCTGAACATCGGCAACACGGCGCCGTTCGGCTTCGAGGCACCGGCCGCCATCCAGGCCGACGTCGTGCACCACCTGCCGGAGGCGCAGGGGTACAGCGACTCGCGCGGCATCTACGAGGCGCGCACCGCGGTGGCGCAGTACTACCAGTCGCGCGGGCTGCGCGACACGAGCGTGGACGACGTGTTCATCGGCAACGGTGTCTCGGAGCTCATCTCGATGGTGCTGCAGGCGTTCGTCGACGAGGGGAACGAGATCCTCGTCCCCGCGCCGGACTACCCGCTGTGGACGGGTGCCGTCACGCTGTGCGGGGGCACCGCCGTGCACTACCGGTGCGACGAGGAGAACGGCTGGATGCCGGACCTCGAGGACCTCGAGTCGAAGATCACCGAGAACACGCACGCCATGGTGATCATCAACCCGAACAACCCCACCGGCGCCGTGTACAGCAAGGAGATGGTGGAGGCGATGGTCGACATCGCCCGCCGCCACGACCTGGTCGTCCTCACCGACGAGATCTACGAGAAGATCCTGTTCGACGGCGCCACGCACCACCACGCCGCGGCCGCGGCGGGTGACGACGTGCTGTGCCTGACGTTCAGCGGACTGTCCAAGGCGTACCGCGTGTGCGGCTACCGGGCCGGGTGGGTCATGGTGTCCGGCCCGAAGGAGAATGCCACCGAGTTCCTCGAGGGCCTCACCCTGCTGGCGAACATGCGCATGTGCGCCAACGTGCCCGCGCAGCACGCCATCCAGACCGCCCTGGGCGGGTACCAGTCGATCGACGAGCTGATCGTGCCCGGCGGCCGGTTCTACGACCAGGCGATGCTGGCCGACAAGCTGCTCAACGAGATCCCCGGCGTCACCTCCGTGCGGCCGAAGGGCGCGCTGTACTGCTTCCCGCGCCTCGACCCGGAGATGTACCCGATCGAGGACGACGAGGCGTTCGTCATCGACCTGCTGCGGGCCAAGAAGATCCTCGTCACGCACGGCACGGGCTTCAACTGGTTCGAGCCCGACCACTTCCGCCTGGTGACGCTGCCGGACGAGGAGGTCCTCACCGAGGCCATCGGCCGCATCGGGGAGTTCCTGGCCACGCGCCGGCGGTAGCCCGCCCCACCCGTTCTGCAACTAGTGGTTGCACATCCCTCGCCCGCGGGCTAGCGTGATGTGCAACCACTAGTTGCAGGAGGGGTCATGGGTTCGACGAGCGAGCTGGGAAGCATCGAGCGGGAGATCTACGTCGAGGCGGCGCCGGAGGTCGTCTTCGAGGTGGTGAGCAGCCCAGAGCACGTCCGGCAGTGGTGGCCCGACGACGCGGACTTCGACCCGGAGCCCGGCGCGGCGGGGTCGATCACGTTCGGCGAGGGCCCGGACCGGACGGTCGAGTCGTTCACGGTGGTCGAGTCGCTGCCGCCGCGGACGTTCTCGTTCCGCTGGACGCACCCGGCCCGGCAGGAGGCGACGGCGGGCAACTCGCTGCTCGTCACCTTCGAGCTCGTGCCGTCCGGCGACGGGACGCTGCTGCGCATGACCGAGACCGGCTTCCGTGAGCAGGGCTGGGAGGTCGCGGTCCTCGAGCAGCGCTACCGCGAGCACGTCGACGGCTGGGCCTACTACCTGCCGCGGCTGGTGACCTACGCGGGGTCGCTGGAGGTCCGGCCATGACCGGGACGTCGTCGTCCGTGGACGACGGGCTCTGGTCCGCGATCGGCGACCCCACGCGACGCCGCATCCTCGACCTGCTGCTGGCCGACGGCGGCGGCACCGCGTCGTCGCTGAGCCGGCAGCTGCCGGTCACCCGGCAGGCCGTGGCCAAGCACCTCGACGTGCTCGACCGCGCCGGCCTCGTCCGGTCGACGACGGCGGGACGGGAGAAGCGGTGCGAGGTCGACGCCGCCCAGCTCGAGCGTGCCGCCGACCAGCTGGCCGCCGTCGGCCGCACCTGGGACCGGCGCCTGCAGCGCATCAAGGCGATCGCCGAGGCGATCGAGACCACGAGAAGGAGCTGATCACGATGGTGGACATCCTGCACAGGATCGCGACGACGACCGCGACGCCCCAGGCGATGTACGACGCCCTGACGACCGTGGACGGCCTCGCCGGCTGGTGGACCCAGGAGACGACGGGCGACGCCGGACTCGGCGGGAAGGTCGAGTTCCGCTTCCCCGAGGGCGGCTTCGTGATGGAGGTCGAGGAGCTGCGGCCGAGCGAGCGCGTCGTGTGGCGCGTCGTCGACGGCCCCGAGGAGTGGGTCGGCACGACCGTCGAGTG
Organism: Isoptericola nanjingensis; assembly: GCF_050311635.1. Taxonomy (NCBI): domain Bacteria; kingdom Bacillati; phylum Actinomycetota; class Actinomycetes; order Micrococcales; family Promicromonosporaceae; genus Isoptericola; species Isoptericola nanjingensis. Next base: position 257,102 of record NZ_JBNOZL010000007.1, read on the forward strand.
GGACCTGCGTCAGGACGGCGACTGGACCGTCCTGCTGTTCGCGCACCGCGGCTGGCGCGAGCCCGTGGAGTTCATGCACCACTGCAGCACCAAGTGGGCCACGTTCCTGCAGAGCCTCAAGGCCCTCGTCGAGGGCGCCGACGCCGCGCCGTCGCCCCGGGACGTGAAGATCGACAACTGGAACTGACGACGCTGCCCTACCTCGCCGTGAGTGCGACGGCGTGCGCGACGTGCTCGCGCGTGGCCGCGAACGCCGCCGCCATCTCCCGCGCCTGTCCGGGGTACTCCGCGTGCCCGGCGGAGTGCACCGCCAGCTCCAGCTCGGCCCCGGTGCCGGCGCGCTCGGCGGCGCGGACGCCGGAGGCGACGCCGAACTGGCCGGGCGGTGGCACGTGCGCGTCCCAGAGGGCGCACTCGACGCGGGTGGGCACCCGCAGGTACGTCGCCGCCACGGACGCGTCGGTGAGGGCGAGGACGGCGCGGGCCTCGGGGTGCGCGGCCACGTACGCGCGCTGCGCCTCGCCGCTACCGGTGCACGGCACGGCGAGGCGCTCGTCGTACTGGCCGAAGCTCGGCACCTCCAGCGTGGCGCCCACGAACCGGTCGTCCCACGGCACGGCCAGCGCGCCCACCCCGCCGCCGAAGCTCGTGCCCACGTAGTACAGGGGCAGGTCGGCGGGCACGCCCGCGACCCCGGCGAGCACCTCCCGCAGCGCCGTGGCCGCGTGCCACAGGTCGACGGCGCAGCGCCCCAGCACGTACGTCTCCACGTCCTCGATGCCGGCGAGCACGTGCGCGGTGCTCACGTCCGGGGCGCCCACCCCGGCGTTGAGCGCACCCAGGCCGCGCGCCACGGGGAAGATCACCGCCGCGTCGCGAGGCACCCGCTCGAACGACGGCGCCTCGCGGCCTCCGTACCCGTGCCCGTGCACGATGCCGACCCGGACGGGCGCGTCCACGGGCAGCGCCAGCCAGGCGCGCAGACACAGGCCACCGTCGGCGGTGAACGTCACGACCGACACCTCGTGGGCGCCCTGCCGACCCACGGGCTCCGCCACGACGTCGGCCTGCACGTCGCGCGCGGCGTCGTGCCACGACCGCCACAGGTCGGCGAAACCGTCCGGCTCGGCGGCGGGCGGCACGGCCAGCAGGCCGTCGCGGTCGTAGCCGTACGTGCCGTCGATCGGGCTGTCGGGGAACCAGGCGTCATAGGGGGCGGGCAGGATCACGGGATCTCCAGGCTCTCGAGGTCCGGGCCGACCCGCGGCAGCCTGCGTGACAGACTGTGCCGCGGGTCGAAAGGGGAGCGGGTGCTCGTCGCAGAACGCAGGTCGCGGATCGTGGCCGAGGTGCGCCGCCGGGGCGCCGCGAGCGTCACCGAGCTGGCGCAGGAGCTGGGAGTCAGCGCGATGACGGTGCGCCGGGACATCGAGGCGCTCGCGGACGCGGGCGAGCTCGACCGGGTGCGCGGCGGCGCGACGACGCGCGGGGACGCCGGCGCGGTGCAGGAGCACGGGTTCGCGTCGCGGGTGCAGCAGCAGGTCGGGGCCAAGCGGGCCATCGCCCGCCGCGCCGCACAGCTCGTGGAGCCCGGCATGGCCGTGGGGCTCTCGGGCGGCACGACGGCGTGGGTGCTCGCCCAGGAGCTGCGCGCCGTCCCCGACCTCACGGTGGTGACGAACTCGCTGCCGGTGGCGGAGGTGTTCCGCCGCCCCGACCGCGCCGACGAGCCGTACACGCAGTCCGTGGTGCTCACCGGCGGGGTCCGCACGCCGTCCGACGCGCTCGTGGGCCCGGTGGCGGTGCGCTCGCTGGAGCACCTGCACCTCGACGTCGCGTTCCTCGGCGTGCACGGCGTGGACCTGCACGCGGGCCTCACGACGCCCAACCTCCTCGAGGCGGAGACTGACCGCGCGCTGCTGGCCGCCGGCCAGGACGCCGTCGTGCTGGCCGACCACACCAAGTGGGGCGTCGTCGGGCTGACCACGATCGTCGACCTGCACGAGGTGGAGCACCTGGTCACGGACGACGGCTTGGACGACGACGCGCGCGAGCTGCTCGAGGCGCACGTCGGCGAGCTCTGGGTGGTGCCGGTCGACTGACCGCGCGGTCGCGGCGCCACCCGTCAGCGGGCGGTGCTCGCGCGCGGCACGACGCGCGCGTCCACGACCACGTGCTGCACCGGCAGGTTGCCGCCCGGCGGGGTGGCGATCTGCCGCTCCAGCTCGCTCAGCGCGCGCTCGACGAGGGCCTCCTTGTCCGGGGAGACCGACGTGAGCGACGGCGTCGTGAACTGCGCGCCCCGCACGTCGTCGATCCCCACGACCGCGACGTCCTGGGGGACGCGCCGCCCTGCCTCGTGCAGGGCGGGCAGCGCCCCGAACGCGACGGAGTCGTTGGAGCAGACGATGCCGTCGAGCTCGACGCCGCGGGCCAGCAGGTCGCGGACGGCGCGCCGCCCCTCGGCGGGTGTGAACGACTCGACCTGGGCCACCAGGTCGGGGTCGTCCGCGATGCCGAGCGCGGCCACGGCCTCGCGATAGCCGGCGTACCGGCGGTCGGCGGCGTCCGAGGGGCGCGCGTCCCGCGGCCCGACGAACGCGACCCGTCGGCACCCGACGGACGCCAGGTGCGCGGTGGCCGCGTACGACGCGGCCCGGTTGTCGATCGTCACGTGCGTGAACGGGCTGACGAGGATGTGCTCGCCGAGCAGCACCAGCGGCCCGGGGGAGGTGCGCCGCGTCAGGTCGGCCACGGACAGCGCGCGCGGGATGTGGATGAGGCCGTCGGTCGGGGGCAGCCCGATGCCGTTGGCGACGTCCACCTCGCGCTCGTGGTCGCCCGCGGTCTGCTGGATGAGGATCGACAGCCCGCGCTCGTCGGCGCGCCGCACCAGCAGCGCCGTGAGCTCGGCGAAGTACGGCTCCTCGAGGTCCGGCACGGCGAGCGCCACGATGCCGGTGCGCTCCTTCCTGTGCACGGCGGTCAGCGTAGCCCGGTCCGCCGTCCGGGACACCGTCGCGATCCCGCGCGCGGCGCGGGTGAGTCCTGCGTGCGGCACGCTCACTCCTGCACGCGCAGCGCGACCACGCGGGCCTGCGCCGAGCCGTTCGTGGCGCCGACGACGAGGCGCGCGGCAGCCAGGGGGCCGAGGTCGGCGGGCAGCGGGTGCGTGCGCAGGCGCCACCGGTTGTCGGTCTCGTCGGCGACGGTCACCCAGGCGTCGCCGGACTCGGGGGCGCCTGCCGGCAGCACCTCGACGCGGTAGTCCTTGACCAGGGTCGGCATGATCTCGTCGGGCGTGCGGTGGTGGTGCAGCGTGTTGAGCTCGACGTCGAGGTCGTCGTCGAAGACCAGGCGCACCTCGCGCCCGGTGACGGGCTCGTCCCAGTCGAGGCGCAGCCACTCGTCGCGGCCGGCGACCATCGGCGACGACGCCCACAGGTGCGGGCCGCCGTGGTTGCGGTGGTAGCCGCCCGTCGCGCGCTCGGGGGCCAGCGCTCGGGTGTCCGGGCCGGCGCGGAACACGACGGACCGCCCGCGCAGCGGCTTGGTGGGCCACTGCACCAGCAGCTCCTCCGAGCTGATCTGCACGTTCTGGTCGTCGTTGTCGACGCGGTGCACCAGCGTGAGGACGCCCGCCGGCAGCGGGGAGGTGAGGCGGACGGCCACGTCGGGGTTGGCGCGCAGCACGACGACGGCGTTCTGCGGGGTGTCGGGGGCGAACGGCACGTGCGCGGTGACCCAGCGCTCGTCGCCGGCGGGCACGACGACGTCGGTCTTGGTCTCCAGGTGCGCGGGCACCACGTTCTGCGGCTTGCCGGTGGAGAACACCTCGACCGACAGGGTGGTGTCGCGGCGGGCGGAGACGAGCAGCTCGACCGTCTCGAGCCGCGGGTCCACGGGCAGCACGATGCCGAGGTCGACGTCGAGGTCGTAGACGTCGAAGCCGTCGGGACCGATGTCGCCCGGATCGAGGTCGGCCGGCTCCGCGACGGGCGCGGCGATCCGTGTCGTCGTGCTGGACGCGGTGACGCGGGCGCGGCGCGCGACGTCGTGCGGGTCGGCGTTCGCGATGCCGACGGCGGGCGCGTCCCAGCGCAGCAGCGTCTGGCGCAGCTCGTCGAGGTGGTCGGTGTAGATGCCGCGCGGGGTGGTGCCGTGCTCCACGCACAGCGCGGCCGCGGTGCCCGCGGCCTGGCCCATCGCGCCGCAGGTCGCCATGACGCGCGCGGCGCCGAACGCGATGTGCGTGGCCGAGACGTCGCGACCGGCGAACAGCATGTTCTCCACGTTCACCGAGTACAGCGAGCGGTAGGGGATCTCGAAGACGCCGTCGGAGAAGCGCTGCAGCGCGCCCGCGCCCTCCGCGTACATGCCCTGGGCCGGGTGGAGGTCGATGGACCAGCCGCCGAACGCGACGCCGTCGTCGAACACCGTCTGGTCGACGACGTCGCCCTGGTGCAGCGTGTAGTCGCCGATCAGGCGGCGGTACTCGCGCTTGCCGGGCACGTTGCCGATCCACTCGAGCGTGAGGTTGTCGGCGTCGAACTTCCCGGAGTTCTTGATGTAGTCCCAGATGCCGAGGATGACGCCGCGCAGCTCGTCGCGGATGCGCTCGTTGTCGTCGACGATGTCGAGCTCGCCGCCCCACTCGATCCACCAGTAGTGCGCGCCCGAGTCGCCGCTGCGGATGACGCGGTTCATCGGGATCGGCGTGGTGGTGATGTCGATCGCGGTCTCCGGCGCGACGTACTTCACCGGGTGCCCGAGGTCCTTGGTGTAGAAGAGCAGCGTGGAGCCGAGGAACTCGCGCACCGGCTCCGGCGGCGCCCACTCCTCCCCGAACTCGGTCTGCGACTCCTTGCCGAGCCGGTAGCGCGCGCCGGCCAGGTGGCCGACCAGTCCGTCGCCCGTGCAGTCGAGGAACACCGGCGCGACGAACGTCGTGAGGATCTCCGAGCCCATCGTCCAGCCGGTGACGGACTCGATGCGGCGCGCGTCGTCGGGGCCGGTCGCGACGACCTCGCGCACGTCCGTGTTGAGGAACAGCCGGATGTTCTTCTCGCGGCGGACGGTGTCCAGCACGACGTCGTCCCAGTAGACCGGGTTGCCCTCGGGGTTGCGGTACTGGTTCTCCACGTACATCTCGCCGACGATCCCGGTCTCCCGGGCCCAGCGCTGGTTGCCGTGCGCGGTGGCGCCGCACACCCACACCCGCACCTCGGAGGAGGAGTTGCCGCCCAGCACGGGCCGGTTGTTCACCAGCACCACCTGGCGGCCCAGCCGCGCGGCGGCGACCGCCGCGCTGACGCCGGCGAGCCCTCCTCCGACGACGACGACGTCCGCCTCGACGGTCTGCGTGCGCATGATCTCTCAGTCCTCGATCCGGTGGTTGTGCTGGTCGAACGTGGTGGTTCTCGTGGTGCGGGCGGGTGTGCGGCGCCGGTCGCGGGCGTCAGCCGGCGGCCAGCACCTCGACCTCGTAGACGCGCGCGACGTCGGTCGCCGAGCTCGACGGGTCGGTGATCAGCAGGCGGACCTGGTCCGCCTGGGTGGTGGGCACGGGCAGCGTGACCGTGCCCGAGGTGTTGTTCGTGACCTGGCCGGCCGGCACCCAGCCGTCGGCGGTGTGCAGCTCGACCGCGAACGAGCGCAGGACGTCGGCCGTGCCGGTCGCCTTGCTGTAGCCGCTGCGGACGCGGACGGTGTCCACCGCCTGCGGGGTGCCCCAGTCGGCCGTGAGGACCGGCCGGGCGTCGTCGGCCGCGGAGATCCAGCGGCTCGCGTCGACGCACGACCCGTCGACCGCCAGCTCCCCGCCGGTGTCGGCGCGCAGCGTGGACGACACCGTGACGTCCGCGCCGCGGGCGACGTTCACGTCGGTGCTCTCGCCCCGGAGACCGGCCACCAGCTCGGCGGCCGTCGAGCCCTCGGGCGTGCCGCCCGTGCGGGGCACCGTCGCGTGGAAGAGCTGGCCGGCGCTCGGCACCGTCACGTACAGCTGGTCCGTCCAGGTGCCCGTGGTCACGGCGCTGAGCCGCTGGGCGCCGGTGCGTGCCTCGCCGACGGTGCTGAAGCGCCAGGTGTCCTCGCCGCGCACCTGGTCGGCGCGGACGACGGCGCTCTGCTGGCCCGTGACGCACGAGGTGGTCTCCACCACCGCGTACACGCGCGTGGTCGGGCCGGCCGACGTCGTCTCGATGGCCGCGGAGGTCTCCACGCCCGGGCCGAGGCCGCCGAGGTCCAGCACGGTCTCGCGCTGCCAGGCGGCGCCGTCCCACCGCGCGAACCGGACGTCGTAGCCGTCGAACGCGGTGACGCCCTCGGTCCGGAACCGGTAGGCGATCCCGTCGAGCGTGTCGCCGTGCACGGACAGCTTCGCCGTCTGCAGGGCGGGCCAGTACGAGCCGATGTCCTCGCCGTCGACGTACGGCTGGTACACGACCGCGCCCGGGGTGGTGGGCGTGACCGGCGTCTCCAGGGCGTTCCCGGCGACGTCGCGGAACGACCCGTCCGCCGGGTCGTACACGGCGTACGAGCCGAGGTGCCGCGACGGGTCGGCAGGCCACGGGCCCCACTCCCACAGCACGTGCACGCGTCCGTCCGTGCCCACCTCGAGGTCGTCCGGGTAGAACGAGTGGCCCTTCGCGTCCGCGACGACGGCGACCCGCGACCACGTGCCCGCGCCCGTGTCGAAGCGGTACAGGTTGCCCGTGCGGGCCTGGCGCTCGTCCGCGCCGGCGCGGGCCATGACGTACACGTCGCCGTCGGCGCCGCGGGCGGTCACCGGGTAGGTGACGGCCAGGTCCTGGTCGGGCATCTCGCCCGACACGTCCACGAGGCTGGTGACGTCGCCGGGCGTCGTCGTGCGGAAGTAGTTCCACTGCTCGTGGTGCATCGAGACGAAGGCGTGCACGTTCCCGTCGCCGTCCACGACGATCGACGGCTGGTTGTGGCCGTTGTCGTCGACGAACGTCGCGCACTCCCCGTCGGTCGCCCGCAGGCAGCCGTCCGTCCAGGCGCCGTCGGCGCCGCGCGCGGCCACGTGGACCTGGTGCGTCGCGGCCGTGGGCCCCGGCGCGTTGTACGCGACGTAGGTGGTGCCGTCGACGACGTCGATCGGCTTCCACCAGCCCGCCTGGTTGGACGAGTCGACGGTGAACGGCAGCTCCTCGACCTGGGGGGCGTGCTTCGCGTGCGCCGCGGGGGCCGAGGCCGTCGCGGGCAGGGCGGCGGCCCCGACCGCCGCGGCCGCCGCGAGGGCGGCCGCGGCGCCGGTCAGGGCGGTGCGCAGCGTCGGGGTGGGGCGTCGTCGCATGGTTCCTCCTCGAACCGTGGTCAGGACTCCGGGGGTGGGCACGGTCGGGTCAGCCGACCAGCTTCTGCGCGGCCTCGCCGGCCTTCTGCATGGCCGCCTTGGCGTCCGTCTTGCCGACCAGCACGGCCTGCACCTGCTCGGCGACGACCGTCTCGATCTGCGAGTACGCGGTGAACTTCCAGAACGGGTTGCTCGTCGACGTGGCGGTGATGCGGTCGTTGAACAGGGAGCCGAACGTGTCGGCGGCGACGACGTCGGACTGCTGGGCCTCGGTCGTCACCGGCGGCAGGCCGCGCACCTCGTAGTCGGCCAGCACGGTGTCGAGGTCCGACGTCGCGAACTGGGCGAAGTCGGCGGCGGTCTCGGCGCCCTCGCCGTCGACGACGGCGATCGCGCCGCCCCAGACCAGCGCGCGCGGGGTCTCGCCGTCCTTGAGCACGGGGCGCGAGAGCGGCACGAGCTTGCTGCCGAGGTCCTTGTCGGGCGACTCCTCCTGCACGGCGTTGCGGCCCACGGGGGCGTCGTCGTAGATCGCCGCGCGGCCCTGCGCGAACAGGGAGCGGGCGTCGAAGCGGTCGACGTCGGCGGCGATGAGCTTCTGGTCGTACAGCGACTTGTACCAGGTCACGGCCTCGACGGACGCGTCGTCGCCGATGGTGACGGTGTCGCCGTCGACCAGCGGGCTGCCGAACGTCTCCATCCAGATGAGGATGTCCTTGAGCTGCGCGGCCTTGGTGGACGCGGCGTAGGGGATGAGCCCGCCGCCGAGGCCCTTGAGGTCCTTGAGCGCCTTCTCGAACGCGTCGACCGTCGTCGGGAACGCGTCGGGGTCGATGTCCGCCTTCTGCAGGATCTCGGAGTTCGCGACGAGCCCGATCGCGCCGATGGTCCACGGCAGGCCGTACTGCACGCCGTCGAACTGGGCGGCCGCCAGCGCCGCGTCGGTGTACCCGCGCCCCTCGGTCAGCGCCGACAGGTCCTGCAGCTTGCCCATCGCGGCGAGGGAGCCGAGCCACGCGACGTCCACGTGCGCCGCGCCGGTGAACTGGCCGCCCTTCACCTGCAGCGTGAGCTGGTTGATGTACTCGTTGTAGGGGAACGAGACGTCGTCCACCGTGACGCCGGCCTGGTCCTGGTAGGCCTTGACGATCGCCTCGAGGGCCGGGGCCGCGGCCTCCTCGGTGAACGACCACGACGAGAACGCGAAGTCCGTCTTCGCGCCGCCTGCCGCGGCGGCCGAGGCGGCGGCGCCCGTGGACGACGGCGCGGACGGCGCGCAGGCGGCGAGGGCGGCGGTGCCGGCGCCGATGCCGAGCAGCTGGAGCACGCGACGTCGCGACAGGGCGCTCTGGGGAAGGGTGAGAGACATGGGGATCCTCCGCATCGAGGGTCGTTCGGGGTGGGGAAGGGGTGGTGACGGGGGCGTCGCGGGCTCGGTCAGCCCTTGACGGCGCCGGCGGTGAGGCCGCCGACCAGGTACTTCTGCAGCGCGATGAAGGCGATCGCGACCGGGAGCGAGACGACGAGCGACGCCGCCATGAGCTCCGGCCACGCCGTCGAGGCCTCGCCGATGAACGTGTTGACCAGGCCGGGCGGCAGGGTCTGCTTCTCCGGTCCGGCGAGCGTGAGCGCGAAGACGAAGTCGTTCCAGCCGCGGACGAAGGCGAACAGCCCCGCGGCGATGAGGCCCGGCGCCGCCAGCGGCAGCACGATCGAGTGGATGATCCGCAGGCGGGACGCGCCGTCGACCCGCGCCGCCTCGATCAGCTCGTCCGGGATGGTGTCGAAGAAGCCCTTGAGCATCCACACGCACAGCGGCAGCGTGAACGTGGTGAAGCTCAGCACCAGCGCGGTGTAGGTGTTGAGCAGCCCGTACGCGCTGAACACGCTGTACAGCGTCACCAGCAGCAGGGCCTGCGGGAACATCTGCGACGCCAGCACCAGGTACATCAGCGAGCGGCGGCCGCGGTAGCGGAACTTGGAGAACGAGTACCCCATGTACGCCGAGACCAGCACCGACAGCACCGCGGTGATCACCGAGACGATGACGCTGTTGCGCAGGTATCCGAACAGCTGGTCGTTCGAGGCGAGCGCGGCGAACGCGTCCAGCGTGGGCGCCGACGGGAAGAACTTCGGCGGGTAGCTGAACACCTGGTCGCGCGGCGTGAGGGACGTGGCGAGCAGCCAGTACACCGGCAGCAGGCCGAAGCCGCCGCACACGACCACCGTGGCCCAGGCGGCGAACCGGACGCCGGGGCGCTCGGAGCGCAGGGCGCCGCGGCGGAGGCGCTGGGGCGGCCGGGGCGCGTCGTCGGCCGGGGACGACGCCGAGGGCGGGGTGGGCGCGGCGGGGAGCTGCGTCGTCGCGCTCATCGCTCCTCTCCCTTCTCCGAGAAGCGGACGTACACGACGACGAGCGCCATGAGCAGCACCATCCACAGCAGGCCGAGCGCGCCGGCCTTGCCGAGGTCGTAGCCCTGGAAGGCCGTCTCGTACACGGCGGTGGCGAACGTCTGGGTGGCGCCTGCGGGGCCGCCGCCGGTGAGGACGTAGATGATGTCGAAGTGCTGGAAGTTCCAGATGAACTCCAGCAGCAGCACCAGGCCCACGATGCCCTTGAGGTGCGGCAGCGTGATGGCGAAGAAGCGGCGGACCGTGCCCGCGCCGTCCATCTCGGCCGCCTCGTGCAGCTCGATCGGCACGGTCTGCAGGCCGGCCAGGAGCATGACCATCATCCAGGGGAACGACTGCCACGTCTTCGCCAGGATCACGGCGCCCATCGCGGTGCCCGGCTGCGCGAGCCAGGCCTGCGGGTCGTCGACGAGGCCGAGACCCTGGAGCAGTGCGTTCATCACGCCGTAGTTGGCGTTGAAGATCCACATCCACAGGAACGACACGACGACGCCGGGCACGAGCCAGGGGATGAGCATGAGGCCGCGCAGCACCTTGGCGCCGCGGATCCTCGTGTTCAGCGCCAGCGCGAGGGCGAAGCCGATCACGAACGGCAGGATCGTGGTGCCGAGCGTGAAGACGAGCGTCTGGCGCAGCAGGCGCAGGAAGTCGCCCTGCAGCACGTCCACGATGTTCTGCAGCCCGACGAACGTGCGTCCGGGCAGCACGAGGCTCTGCTCGAAGAACGCCGTGACCAGTGCCGCGACGAGCGGGTAGAGCACGACGCCGGCGAGCAGCGCGACGCCCGGCAGGAGCAGCAGGACGGCGAACTGTCCGTCGCTGAGCCGGCGTGGTGCCGTATGTGACTTTCTGTGTTCAAGAGTGTGAGTTTGTGAACTCGTCATGTCCACGTCCCTGTGGGTCAACCTCGGCAACGAGGGTGATGAGCTGGTGTCCGTGACACACTCTGGCCGATCTTGGCCGATCTGGTCAAACCCCTGCGATCTCGGTGCGGTAACAACTTGTCGCGCCCGGGAACAATTTCAAACACAACGTCACACGACAGTGAACATGCGAGAGGCCGCCGGGCCGACCTTCGTCGGACCCGCGGCCTCGGGGCGGGCGGATGCGGCCGTCAGGCGGTGAAGGGCAGCTGCTCGGGGCGCATCTCGTGCCGCAGCGGCTCGCCGACGACCCACCGTTCGACCTCGTCGGCGGCGGCGTGGCCCAGCCGCGCCTCCTCGGTGCCCAGCGACCCCGCGACGTGCGGCGTGAGGAAGACGTTGCCCAGGCCGAGCAGCGGGTGTCCCGCCGGCAGGGGCTCGGGGTCGGTGACGTCGAGCACGGCGAACAGGTCCTCGCGGTCGGCCAGCAGGCGCGCGAGCGCGTCGTGGTCCACCAGCCCGCCGCGCGCGGTGTTGATCAGCGTGGCCGACGGCGCGAGCAGGCCGAGCTCGGCGGCGCCGAGCATGCCGCGCGTGCCGTCGGTGAGCGGCGCGTGCACCGAGACGACGTCGCTCGCGGCGAGCAGCTCGGGCAGGCCGACGAGCTCGACGCCCGCCCGGCGCGCGTCGTCGGCGTCGTAGTACGGGTCGTGCACCAGCACGCGCACGTCCAGCGGGCGCAGGGCCTCGGCGGCGAGGCGCGCGATGAGCCCGAAACCGACCAGCCCGACCACGGCGCGGTCGAGGCCGCGGATGCCGTCGCGCCCCGGCATCGCGCGCTCCCGCGCGGCCGCCAGGCCCAGCCGCAGCGCGTTCTTCACGGCCAGGTGCACCATCGACACGGTGAAGTCCGCGACGGCGCGCGCGTTGGCGTGCGCCGCCGACGTGACGCGCACCCCGCGCGCCCACACCTCGGGGGTCACCAGGCCCCGCACCGAGCCGGCCGCGTGCGCCACGAGCTCCAGGAGCGGCAGGCGGTCGAGCATCGCGGCGTCCAGCACCGGGGCGCCCCAGCCGGTGACGAGCACGCGCGCCGACGCGAGCGCCTCGTCGTCGGCGGCGCGGAGGCCGACGATCGTGCCGTGGGCGGCGAGCCGGTCGCGCACGGCGGCGGGCAGGACGGAGCCCGCCCACTCCTCGCCGACGGCGGTGAGGATCGTCGTGGGCGGGGCGGCAGGCGGCGTCGGCATGGTCTGACATTAGCGGGGGAGTGCGGTCAGTCGACGGCCTCCACCCGCAGCACGAGCGCCGTCTCGGGCGCCGACTCCGGCGTCTGGAGCCCGGCGACGGCGAGCGCACGGCCGGTCAGGACGGTGCCCTCCGGGCGCCTGAGCCACGGCGGGACCGACCAGCCGTCGTAGGCCTCGCCGCTCAGCGGCAGCGGGGTGACGCGGTAGCGGCGCGCGGGGTCCAGGCCGCGCAGGGTCAGGCGGCCGGGCGGCGCGGTGGCGGGTCGGGTCAGGGTCGCGACCTGGAACAGGGCGCGGGAGCGGTCGGTCGCGACGACGCCCCACATCTGCCGGCCGTCGTCCGCGGGGAGGTCCTGGCGCACCAGCGTGCCCGTGTGCAGCAGGCCGCGCTCCGCCTTGTACAGCTCGATCCAGCCGGCCAGGTGGGCGAGCTGCTCGGGCGTCGAGCGGGTGAGGTCCCACTCGATGCCGAAGTGGCCGAACAGGGCGGTCGCCGCGCGGAAGGCGAGGGAGTGCGCGCGGCGGGTCTGGTGGCTGACGTCCGCCGCGACGTGCGCGCCCAGGTACTCCAGCGGCAGCAGCTGTGCCGTCCACGGCTGCATCTGCTGGCGCTCCAAGGGGTCGGTCACGTCGGACACCCAGACGCGCTGGGTGTGCTCGGTGACGCCGAGGTCCACCCGGCCGCCGCCCGACGAGCACGATTCGATCTCCAGCCCCGGGTGCCGCCGCCGCAGCTCGGCCATGAGCGCGTAGGCGGCGAGCGTCTGGGCGTGCACGACGGGCCGTCCGTCCTGGCCGGAGCCCGGGTCGACGAGGTCGCGGTTGTGGTCCCACTTCACGTAGTCCACGCCGTGGGCGCCGATGATCGCGCTCATCCGCTCCAGCACGAAGGCGGCGGCGTCGGGGTTCGACAGGTCGAGCACGTGCTGGTGCCGCGACGGCACCGGCACCCGGCCGCCGGCGGTCAGCACCCAGTCGGGGTGGGCGCGCGCCAGGTCGGAGTCGAGGTTGACCATCTCGGGCTCGAACCACAGCCCGAACTGCATGCCGAGACCGTGCACGTGGTCCGCGATCGGGTCCAGGCCGTCGGGCCACACCTCCTCGTCGACGTACCAGTCGCCCAGGCCGCGGGTGTCGTCCCGGCGGCCGCGGAACCAGCCGTCGTCGAGCACGTACCGCTCGACGCCCAGCTCCGCCGCGGCGTCGGCCAGCGCGGTGAGCCTCGCGAGGTCGTGGTCGAAGTAGACCGCCTCCCACACGTTGAGGGTCACCGGGCGCGGGCTGCGCGGGTGCGCCGTGCGGCGGCGGAGCATCCGGTGCAGCCGCGCGGCCTGCGCGTCGAGGCCGTGGCCGTGCACGCCGTAGATCCACGGCGTCTCGTACTCCTCGCCCGCGCCGAGGGTCACCTCGCCGGGCAGCAGCAGCTCGCTGCCGCCCAGTACCTGGTCGCCCGTGGGCAGCCGCTCCGCCCAGTGCCGGTGGTTGCCCGACCAGCCCACGTGCAGGCCCCACACCTCGCCGTGGCCGAAGCCGAAGCCCGGGACGCCCGCGGTCAGCACGGTGGCGGCGTCGAAGCCCGTGCGGCCGCGGCGGCCCTCGCGCAGGTGCGTCCCCACCGTGAGGTCGTGCCGCTGCGGCACCCGCTCCTTGCCCCACCGGCCCGTGAGGTCGAGGACCTCCCGCGCCCGAGGCGGCACGGGCAGGACGACGCCGAGCTCGTGCAGCCGGTACGGGCGGCCGTCGTTGCGGAGGGCGGCTCGCGTCCGCAGCACGCCGTCGACGGTGAGCTCGACGTCGAGGACGAGCGTGAGCTCCGCGACCGGGTCCGTCGCCTCGACGCGCAGCGCCCCGGCGCCGCCCTCGGTGAGGCCGGCGGCCAGGGTGCCGCCGCACAGCGTCGCCACGGTGGTCGTGAAGCACGGCGACCAGGCGCCGCCGTCGCGCTCGCCCACGATGCCCGGGCGCCCGAGCCAGCCCGTGCGCGGCTCCGGCACGAGCGCGAGCCGGGTCGGCTCGTCGGGGCCGCTGCTCACGAGCGGGGCGGCCGCGGCCTCGACGACGGCGGCCGCATCGTCGGCGGTCAGCGGGCCGAGGTCGTCGCCCCAGTGCACGACGGCGGGCAGCTCGCCGCCGCGGGCGTCGACCAGCACGCTGACGCCGTCCGCGCGCAGGTGGACGAGGGTGTCGACGGCGGAGCCGTGGGCGGCGGTGTCGGCGGCGTCGGCGCGGCCGGTGGTGGCAGTCACGCCCTGAGCCTGCCATCCGCCGGCCACGAGATCGGTCATCCGGCACACGATCGGTCATCCATCGGACCGATCCCGTAGCGGATGACCGATCTCAGGCGGCCGGGCGGCGGCTCGTGCCCGTCAGCCCTCGGGGACGGTCGCGACGGCCTCGACCTCGACGAGCGCGCCGGGGCGGGCGGGCGCGACGGCGAGGACGGTGACGGCGGTGCGCGCGCGCCAGACGCGTCCGGAGGCGGCGTAGGCCTCGTTCGGGTCGACGGCGGGGTCGAGGTAGATCGTCAGCTTCGCGACGTGCTCCACGTCGGTGCCGGCCTCGGTCAGCACCGCGATCACGTTGCGCAGGGCAGCCTCGGTCTGCGGTCCCAGGCCGCCCTCGACGAGGGCGCCGTCGGGGCCGGTGCCGTTCTGCCCGCCCACGAAGAGCGTGCGGCCGGCGGGCAGGATCATCCCCCACGCGAACGCGGGGTTCTGGTGCAGCGAAGGCGGGTTGACCGGCGTCGGCGTCGACTGCGCGTTCATGGGCGGGTCCCTTCGTCGAGGTGTGTCCTGAGCATCGCGCGCACCACCGACACGGCTCCGGTTGCGGTGCCGCCCAGCGGCGGAAGACTCCCCGCCATGGAGAACGTGGACTACGACCAGCTCGCCGACGACTACGGATGGTTGTTCGGCACGGCCGCGATCATCGTCTACCTGGCGGTGGCCGTCATCTTCCTGATCGCGTACATCCGGATCATCCAGAAGGCCGGCTACTCGGGCTGGTGGGTCCTGGTCGGGATCGTGCCGATCCTCAACGTGGTGATGTTCCTCGTGTTCGCCTTCTCGCGGTGGCCGGTGCTGCGCGAGCGGGACGCGCTGCGGGCGGGGCAGGGGTACCCGCGCTGACCTGCGCGGGCGCGGTCGACCGCCCGGCACGCTTGGAGGAATCCTCCAAAACGACCGGGGGGACATTGGTACCGCCGTCGGGGGGTCTGCCCCCTGGACGGCAACCTACGCTGGCGTAGGCTACGAAGGCGTAGGTTCCGGTGGCGCCGATCGGTGCGCCGGGACCTCCTCCGTGCCGGAGCAGCCCAGCCCCCGTTCAGGGGCCGTCAGCGAAGGAGACCGCGTGCCGCAGCACACCACCGGCGAGCCCGACAAGATGCCTGTCGACGTGCCCGCCGACGTCGCGCCTGCTGACGTCGACCCCCTGGTCCAGCTCGTCTCGCCCACCGGCGAGCGTGTCGTCGAACCCGACAACGCGACCTACCGCTCGCGTGTCGACCACCTCACCTCCGAGGACCTGCGCGCCCTGTACCGCGACATGGTGCTGACGCGACGGTTCGACGACGAGGCCACGGCCCTGCAGCGGCAGGGCGAGCTCGCGCTGTACGCGCAGGGCCGTGGCCAGGAGGCCGCCCAGGTCGGGTCGGCGTACGCCCTGTCGCCGCAGGACTACGTGTTCCCCTCCTACCGTGAGCACGGCGTGCTCCAGGCGCGCGGCGTCGACCCGGTCGACCGCCTCCGCCTGTACCGCGGCGAGGACCACGGCGGCTGGGACCCGAACGAGCACAACGTGCACCTGTACACGCTCGTCATCGGCTCCCACGTGCTGCACGCGACCGGTTACGCGATGGGCGTGCAGCGCGACGGCGCGGTCGGCACCGGCGACGCGGCGCGCGACGCCGCCGTCGTCACGTACTTCGGCGACGGCGCCACGAGCCAGGGCGACGTCAGCGAGGCGCTCGTCTTCGCGGCCGTGAACAACGCGCCCGTCGTGTTCTTCCTGCAGAACAACCAGTGGGCCATCTCGGAGCCGACGTCGCGCCAGTCGCGCGCCCCGCTCTACCAGCGCGGCGAGGGGTTCGGCATCCCCAGCGTGCGGGTGGACGGCAACGACGTCCTCGCCTGCTACGCCGTGACCGCGGAGGCGCTGGAGCGCGCCCGCTCCGGCGGCGGCCCCACCTTCGTCGAGGCGTACACGTACCGCATGGGCGCCCACACCACCTCCGACGACCCGAGCCGCTACCGGGCCCGCGCCGAGGAGGACCACTGGGCCCGCCGCGACCCGATCGACCGTCTCGCCGCGCTGCTGCGCGCCGAGGGTGCCTGGGACGACGGCTGGGCGGCCGGCATCGAGCGCGAGGCCGACGCCCTCGGTGAGCGGCTGCGCACCGAGGTGCGAGAGCTGGGCGCCCCGCCCGCGACGGCGATGTTCGAGCACGTGTACGCCACCGAGCACGCGCAGGTGCAGGCCGAGCGGGCGTGGTTCGAGCAGTACGAGAACGAGACGAACGAGACGACGGGGGCGGCCCGATGACCTCAGCAACCCCGCAGACCCTGACGTTCGCCCGGGCGATCACCGAGGGCCTCCGCTCGGCGCTCGAGTCGGACGGCAAGGTGCTCGTCATGGGCGAGGACGTCGGCCGCAACGGCGGCGTCTTCCGTGTCACCGACGGGCTGCAGAAGGACTTCGGCGAGGACCGCGTGGTCGACACCCCGCTCGCGGAGTCCGGCATCGTCGGCACCGCGATCGGCATGGCGCTGCGCGGCTACCGGCCGGTGTGCGAGATCCAGTTCGACGGCTTCGTGTTCCCGGCCTACGACCAGATCACGACGCAGCTCGCGAAGATGCACTACCGCTCGCGCGGCCGCCTGCAGGTGCCCGTCGTCATCCGCATCCCCTACGGCGGCGGCATCGGCGCGGTGGAGCACCACTCGGAGAGCCCGGAGGCGCTGTTCGCGCACACGCCGGGCCTGCGCGTCGTCTCGCCGTCCACCCCGCAGGACGCGTACGACATGATCCGCGCCGCCGTGGCGTCGCCGGACCCGGTGCTGTTCTTCGAGCCGAAGGGCCGCTACTGGTCCAAGGGCGAGGTCACGACCAGCCCCTACCCGACGGTGGCCGCCGCCGGCGGCGCCGACGTGCTCAACCGGGCGCGCGTCGCCCGCCAGGGCACCGACGTCACACTCGTCGCCTACGGGCCGACGGTCGCGACGGCGCTCAAGGCGGCCGACACGCTGGCCGCCGAGGGCACCAGCGCCGAGGTGGTCGACCTGCGCGCCATCTCGCCGCTCGACGTGACCGCCGTCGCGGAGTCGGTGAAGCGGACCGGGCGCTGCGTCGTCGTGCACGAGGCGCCGACGTTCCTCGGCTCCGGCGCCGAGGTCGCGGCCCGCGTCAGCGAGGAGTGCTTCTACTCCCTCGAGGCCCCCGTCCTGCGGGTGGGCGGCTTCCACGCGCCGTACCCCGTGGCGAAGCTGGAGCACGAGTACCTGCCGAGCGTCGACCGCGTCGTGGACGCCGTCGACCGCGTGCTGGCCCACTGAGAGCGGACCTGAGGAGAACGATGACGACCCAGCGCTTCCCGCTGCCGGACGTGGGCGAGGGCCTCACCGAGGCCGAGATCGTCGAGTGGAAGGTCGCCGTCGGCGACGCCGTCGCCGTCAACCAGGTGTTCGTGGAGATCGAGAGCGCCAAGTCGCTCGTCGAGTTGCCGTCGCCGTGGGCGGGCACCGTCACGGCGCTGCTCGCCGAGGAGGGCACGACCGTCGACGTCGGCACGGCGATCATCGAGATCACCACCGACGCCCCCGCTGGAGCGCCGTCGGGCGGGTCGTCGGACGCGCCCGCCGCGGCCGCCGAGGAGACGTCGGGCGAGGGCTCGGGCTCCGTGCTGGTCGGGTACGGCACCGGCGACGGCGCGGGCGGTGGCCGACGACGGCGGCGCGCTGCCGCCCCGGCCGCCGAGGTCGAGGCGAAGCGCCCGACGTCGATGTCCGGGACGTCGACCTCGGGCGCTCCCCTCGACGTCGACGTACCGGCCCCCGCCCCGGCCGCCCCGGCGATCGAGAAGCCGATGGCGAGCGTGCCGGCGGCGCCCGGCGCGCAGAGCACCCGGGTGCTCGCCAAGCCGCCGGTGCGCAAGCTGGCGAAGGACCTCGGCGTCGACCTCGCGTCCGTGCACCCCACGGGCCCGGGCGGGATCGTCACGCGGGAGGACGTCGTCGCGCACCACGAGGGTGCCGCCCCGAAGTCCCTCGCCACCTACCCCGACGACGACAGGCCGTGGCTCGCCTCCGGCACGGTCAGCCAGGACGGCCGCCAGACGCGCGTGCCGGTGAAGTCGGTGCGCAAGCGCACGGCCGAGGCGATGGTGGCCAGCGCGTTCACGGCGCCGCACGTCACGGTCTTCCAGACGATCGACGTCACGAAGACGATGAAGCTCGTCGCGCGCCTGAAGGAGGACCGCGACTTCGCGGACGTGCGCGTCACGCCGCTGCTCGTCGCCGCCAAGGCGATGCTGCTGGCGGTCAACCGGCACCCGCAGATCAACGCGAGCTGGGACGAGGGCGCGCAGGAGATCGTCTACAAGCACTACGTGAACCTGGGGATCGCGGCGGCGACGCCGCGCGGCCTCGTCGTGCCGAACATCAAGGACGCGCACACCCTCGACCTGCTCGGCCTGGCGAAGGCGATCGCGACCCTCACGTCCACGGCGCGCGCGGGCCGCACGCAGCCCGCGGACATGGCGGACGGCTCGATCACCATCACCAACGTCGGCATCTTCGGCACCGACACGGGCACGCCGATCCTCAACCCCGGTGAGGCGGGCATCCTCGCGTTCGGCGCCATCCGCAAGCAGCCGTGGGTGCACAAGGGCAAGATCAAGGCGCGGTGGGTCACGCAGCTCGCGCTCTCCGTCGACCACCGCCTGGTCGACGGCGAGCTCGCCGCCCGCTACCTGGCCGACGTCGCGAAGGTGCTGGAGGACCCGGCGCGAGGGCTCGTCTGGGGCTGAGGGCGGCCTCGTGCCCGGGAGCATTCGTGGACGGAGCATGACCGAAACTGGATAGTTCGCTAGGGTAACCGACCGGTTCCGCGCCGACGTCGGGACCGGAAGCGACCGAAAGGCCAGTTCGATCATTGAAAGCTTCAACGCCGCCCTTGCCTCGTTCAACGACGGGTTATGGCTCTACCTCGTGGTCCCGGTGCTCGCGGCGCTGTGCCTGTACTTCACCGTCCGGTCGGGGGCGGTGCAGATCCGGCTGCTGCCGGACATGTTCCGCTCCGTCGTCGGGAAGTCGGCGCCCGCGCCGGGTCAGAAGCCGGTCTCGTCGTTCCAGGCGTTCGCGATCTCGGCCGCGGCGCGGATCGGGACGGGCAACATCGTGGGCGTGGCCACCGCCATCGCCCTCGGCGGCCCGGGCGCCGTGTTCTGGATGTGGGTGATGGGCCTCGTCGTCGGCGCGGCCAGCTTCGTCGAGTCGACGCTCGCCCAGCTCTACAAGGTCAAGGACGGCAAGGACTTCCGCGGCGGGCCCGCCTATTACATGGAACGCGGCCTCGGGAAGCGGTGGATGGGCCTGCTGTTCTCGGTCGTGATCATCGTGACGTTCAGCTTCGTCTTCAACTCGGTGCAGGCGAACACGATCTCCGGCGCGGTGGGCACCTCGGCCGAGCAGATCCTCGGCGAGACGCCCGGCTGGCTGGCCCCCGTCGTCGGGGTGGTGCTCACGGCGGTCGTCGCCGCGATCGTGTTCGGCGGCCTGCACCGCATCGCGAACACCGCGCAGCTGCTCGTGCCGCTCATGGTGGTGCTCTACCTCGGCCTCGGGGTGCTGGTGGTCGCGCTCAACGTCGAGAAGGTGCCCGACGTCGTCGGGAGCATCGTCGGCAGCGCCCTCGGGTTCCAGGAGTTCGCCGCCGCGGGCGTCGGCACCGCGATCTCGCAGGGCGTCCGCCGCGGCATGTTCTCCAACGAGGGCGGGCTCGGTTCGGCGCCGAACGCCGCCGCGACCGCGACGGTGAGCCACCCCGTGAAGCAGGGCCTGGTGCAGACGCTGGGCGTCTACGTCGACACCCTGTTCGTCTGCTCGATCACCGCGTTCATCGTGCTGGTGTCGAACCCGACGTACGGCGAGAACGCCGGCCCGACGATGACGCAGCAGGCGCTGCAGTCCAGCCTCGGTGACTGGTCGCTGCACCTGCTGACGGTGATCCTGCTGCTGCTCGCCTTCACGTCCGTGCTGGGCAACTACTACTACGGCGAGGCGAACATCGCGTTCCTCACCAGGCGCCGCGGCGCGATGACCGCGTTCCGGGTGGTGTTCCTCGTCATCGCGTTCCTGGGGTCGATCGGCTCGGTGCAGCTCGTGTGGACGCTCGCCGACACCACGATGGCGGTCATGGCGCTGGTGAACCTGGCGGCGATCGCGCCGCTCAGCACGATCGCGTTCCGCCTCATGCGGGACTTCACGGCCCAGCGCAAGCAGGGGCTCGACCCGCAGTTCACGCGCGACCGGCTCCCCGGTGTCCGAGGGATCGAGTGCTGGGAGCCGCGCGAGCACGAGCCTGAGCGCGAGGACGTGCTCGCGAGGTAGTCCAGGACTCCGCGAGGTGGTACGAGGAGGACCCCTCGCACCACCTCGCGGGCCCGCACCACCTCCCGCTCAGAGCGGCATGCCGACGTACTGCGTCTCCTGGTACTCGGCGATGCCCTCGAACCCGCCCTCGCGGCCGGTGCCGGACTGCTTCATCCCGCCGAACGGCGCGGCCGCGTTGGAGATGACGCCGGCGTTGAGGCCCAGCAGCCCGAACTCGAGGCGCTCGGCGAACGCGAGCCCGCGGCGCACGTCGGACGTGAACACGTACGACGCCAGCCCGTACTCGGTGGAGTTCGCGAGCTCCGCGGCCTCGTCCTCGGTGCGGAACGTCGCAACCGGGGCCACGGGGCCGAAGATCTCCTCCGTCATGCAGCGGGCGTCGGCGGGGACGTCGCGCAGCAGGGTGGGCTGGAAGAAGTGGCCCGGCCCGTCGACGCGGGAGCCGCCGACGACGACCTGCGCGCCGCGCGCGACGGCGTCGTCCACGAGGGCCGCGACCGAGTCCACGGCCTTGGCCTCGACGAGCGGGCCCAGCGTGGTGCCGTCGTCCAGGCCGTTCCCGACGACGACGGCGCGGAAGCGCTCGGCGAGCCGGGAGACGAACTCGTCGGCGACGGACTCGTGCACGTAGAACCGGTTGGCGGCGGTGCAGGCCTCGCCGCCGTTGCGCAGCTTGGCGGCCATCGCGCCGTCGACGGCGGCGTCCAGGTCGGCGTCCTCGAAGACGACGAGCGGGGCGTTGCCGCCCAGCTCCATCGACGTCCGCAGCACGGTGCCGGCGGCGGCGCGCAGCAGGTTCTGACCGACCGGCGTGGAGCCGGTGAACGACACCTTGCGCAGCCGCGGGTCCGCCATCAGCGGCTCGCTGACCGACGACGCGGACGCCGACGGCACCACGTTGAGCACGCCGTCCGGCAGACCGGCCTCGACCATGAGCTGCGCGAACAGCAGCGACGTCAGCGGCGTCAGGCGGGCCGGCTTGAGCACCATGGTGCAGCCGGCGGCGACGGCGGGTGCCACCTTGCGGGTGGCCATCGCGAGCGGGAAGTTCCAGGGCGTGATGAGCAGGCACGGGCCCACGGGGCGGCGCTGCACCAGCATCCGCAGCGTGTTCTCCGGGGTGTGCGCGTACCGGCTGTCGTCGTGCGTGGCCTGCTCGGCGAACCAGCGCAGGAACTCGCCGCCGTACGTCACCTCGCCGCGCGCCTCCGCGAGCGGCTTGCCCATCTCGAGCGTCATGAGCAGCGCCAGGTCCTCGCGGCGCTCCTGCACGAGGGCGAACCCGCGCCGCAGGATCTCGGCCCGCTCGCGGGCGGGGGTCGCGCCCCACGAGGCCTGCGCGCCCGCGGCGGCGTCCAGCGCGGCGCGGGCGTCGTCGCTCGTCGCGGACGCGACGTGCGTCAGCGTCTCGCCCGTGGCCGGGTTCTCGACGGCGAACGACCCGCCGTCGGACGCGTCGCGCCACGCCCCGCCGATCAGGAGGCCGGTCGGGGCCTCCACGCTGGTCGAGCCGGCCGGGACCGTCGTCATCGGGCTGGTCGTCGTCATCGGGTTCCACCGTCCTTGGTGTGCGCGGTCGTGGTGCGGGAGGCGACGCGCGCGGCGAGCTGCTCGGAGCCGCGCGCGATCAGGGTGACGTCGGCGCCGACGACGACGTAGGCCGCCCCGGCGTCGAGGTAGCGGTCGGCCATGGCCGGGTCGAAGGCGTTGACGCCGACGGGCGTGCCCGCCGCGCGGCACGCGGCGATCGCGCGGAGCACGGCGTCCACGACCTCGGGGTGGTCCTGCTGCCCGAGGTGGCCGAGCGACGCGGCGAGGTCCGCGGGGCCGATCAGGACGGCGCCGACGCCGTCCGTGCCGGCGATGGCCGCGGCGTCGTCGATCGCGGCGCGGGTCTCGAGCTGGACGACGAGCGTGATGCCGTCGTCCGCCCCGCCGAGGTAGCCGGGCACGCGGGCCCACCGCGACGAGCGGGCGAGCGCGCTGCCGACACCGCGCACCCCGGCCGGCGGGTACCGGACGGCGCGCACCGCGGCCTCCGCCTCGGCGGCGGAGCCGACCATGGGCACCAGGACGTTCGTGGCGCCGAGGTCGAGCACCCGCTTGAGGCCCACCGGGTCGCCGGACGGCACGCGCACGAGCGTCGCGACCGGGTACGCGGCGGTGGCCTGGAGCTGCGCGAGGACGGTCGTGAGGTCGTTCGGCCCGTGCTCGCCGTCGACCAGCACGACGTCCAGCCCGCTGCCGGCGAGGAGCTCCGCCGCCACGGGACTGCCCATCGACGACCAGGCACCGACGAGGGGACGCCCCTCGTCCCCGGCCTCGGCGAGCATCGCGGCGAGCGAGCGGTCGGTGGTCAGACGAAGCGGCATGTCACGGCCCCCAGGGTTCCGTAGTCGGCGTGCACGGTGTCGCCGGGGTGCACCCACATGGGGCGGGTGAACGACCCGGCCAGGACGGTCTCGCCGGCGGCGAGCGAGTCGCCGTGCGCCGCCAGCTTGTTCGCGAGCCAGGCGACGCCGGCGGCCGGGTGCCCCAGCACGCCCGCGGCGACGCCCGTCTCCTCGATGGTCTCGTTGCGGTACAGCAGGGCGGACACCCAGCGCAGGTCGACGTCGTCGACCCGCACGGGCCGCCCGCCCACCACCATGGCACCCATCGCGGCGTTGTCGCTGATGGTGTCGACGATGGTCCGGCCCGGCATCTCGACGCGGGCGTCGAGGATCTCCAGCGCGGGCACGACGCGGTCGGTGGCGCGCAGCACGTCGGTCACGGTGATCCCGGGGCCCTCGAGCGGCGACGCGAGCACGAACGCGAGCTCCACCTCGACGCGCACGTTCGAGTACCGGGCGTGCTCCACGACGCTGCCGGACTCCAGCACCATGTCGTCGAAGATGACGCCGTAGTCCGGCTCGGTGATGCCGGTCGCGGCCTGCATGGCCTTCGACGTCAGGCCGATCTTGTGCCCGACGACGCGGCGGCCGCGCGCCTCGCCGCGCTCGCGCCAGGTGCGCTGCACGGCGTACGCGTCGGCCACCGTCATGCCCTCGTGCCGCGCGGTGAGCAGCGGCACGGGGGTGCGGGTGCGGTCCGCCTCCGCGAGCTCGTCGGCGACGGCGACGACGGCGTCGTCGTCGAGGGTGCGCTCGCCGTCGCCCCCCGTCACAGCCCCCGTCACAGCGTGGCCCCCAGCTTGAAACCCTGCTCCGTGTCCCCCTTGCGGGTGTAGGAGAACCCGTCGGCGCCGACGGTCACCTCCATCTCGGAGTCGTCGGTGCGCGCGACGACGGGCTGCGGGGTGCCGTCGAGGTCCAGCACGAGGGACGCCTCGGTGTACCAGCTCGGCACGACGGGGTTGCCCCACCAGTCGCGGCGCTGGTTGTCGTGCACGTCCCACGTGACGACCGGGTTGTCCGGGTCGCCGGTGTAGTAGTCCTGCGTGTAGATCTCGACGCGGTGCCCGTCGGGGTCGCGCAGGTACAGGTAGAAGGCGTTCGAGACGCCGTGCCGGCCCGGGCCGCGCTCGATGGCGTCGGAGCGGCGCAGCGCCCCGAGCTTGTCGCAGATGGCGAGGATGTTGTGCTTCTCGTGCGTCGCGAACGCCACGTGGTGCATGCGCGGGCCGTCGCCGCCGGTCATGGCGGTGTCGTGCACGGTCGGCTTGCGGCGCATCCACGCGGCGTAGACGGTGCCCTCGTCGTCCTGGATGTCCTCGGTGACGCGGAAGCCCAGGTCCTGCATGAACTTCACGGCCCGCGGCACGTCCGGGGTCACCTGGTTGAAGTGGTCCAGACGCACGAGCTCGCCGGGGGTGTGCAGGTCGTAGCGCCACGACAGCCGCTCGACGTGCTCGGTCTGGAAGAAGAACTCGTACGGGAAGCCGAGCGGGTCGACGACGCGCACCGACTCCCCGATGCCCTTCGTGAAGCCGCCCGGCTCGCGGCGCACCTCGCAGCCGAGCTCGGCGTAGAAGGCGACGGCCTTGTCGAGGTCCTCCGGCGTGCGCACGCGGTAGGAGAACGCGGCGACGGCGGCGACCTCGCCCTGGCGCAGCACCAGGTTGTGGTGGATGAACTCCTCGGTGGAGCGCAGGTAGATGCTCTGCTCGTCCTCCTCCGTGACGTACAGGCCCAGCACGTCGACGTAGAACTCGCGCGACGCGGCGAGGTCGGTGACGACGAGCTCCATGTACGCGCAGCGCAGGATGTCGGGCGCGGGGCTCGCCGGCGTCGGGGTCGGGTTGTCGCAGGTGATCGGCGCCTCCTGGCTCACGTAGAAGCCCGAGGAGGTGAGGGTGCGGTCGTTCAGGTGCGTCATGGCAGCGTCCTTGCTGGTCTCTCGCTGGTCGTCTCGGGCGGTCAGTGCTTGCCGAAGGTCGGGTTGTGGACCTTGCCGAGCGTGATGTGCACGGCCTGCTGGTCGGTGTAGAAGTCGATGGAGCGGTAGCCGCCCTCGTGGCCCAGGCCGGACGCCTTGACGCCGCCGAACGGGGTGCGCAGGTCGCGCACGTTGTTCGAGTTCAGCCAGACCATCCCGGCCTCGACGGCCTGGGAGAAGTTGTGGGCCCGCTTGAGGTCGTCGGTCCAGACGTAGGCGGCCAGGCCGTACTTCGTGTCGTTGGCCAGCTCGAGCGCCTCGGCGTCCGTGTCGAAGGGCGTGATGGCGACGACCGGGCCGAAGATCTCCTCCTGGAAGATCCGGGCGTCGGGCTTCACGTCCGCGAAGACCGTGGGGGCCACGAAGTTGCCCGTCTCGAAGCCGTCTGGGCGGCCGCCGCCCGCGACGAGCCGGCCCTCGGTCTTGCCGAGCTCGACGTAGCTCATGACCTTGTCGAAGTGCTCCGGGTGCACGAGGGCGCCCACCTCGGTGTCCTTCTCGTGCGGGTACCCGACGCGCACGCGCTTCGCCTGGGCGGCGTACCGCTCGACGAACTCGTCGTAGACGGCGCGCTCCACGAGGATGCGCGAGCCGGCCGTGCAGCGCTCGCCGTTGAGGGAGAAGACGCCGAAGATCGTCGCGTCGATCGCGGCGTCGAGGTCGGCGTCGGCGAAGACGACGGCGGGGGACTTGCCGCCGAGCTCCATCGACAGGCCCTTGAGGTACGGGGCGGCGTTGCCGAAGATCAGCCGGCCGGTGCTGCTCTCGCCGGTGAAGGAGATGAGCGGCACGTCAGGGTGCTTGACGAGCGCGTCGCCGGCCTCCTCGCCCAGGCCGTTGACCAGGTTGAACACGCCCTGGGGCAGCCCGGCCTCCTCGAAGATCCCCGCCCACAGGGACGCCGACAGCGGCGTGAACTCCGCGGGCTTGAGCACCACGGTGTTGCCGGTGGCGAGCGCGGGCGCGAGCTTCCACGACTCGAGCATGAACGGCGTGTTCCACGGCGTGATGAGCCCGGCGACGCCGATCGGCTTGCGGTTGACGTAGTTGATCTGGCGGCCGGGCACCTTGTAGGTGTCGTCGGCCTGCGCCACGATCAGGTCCGCGAAGAAGCGGAAGTTCTCGGCCGCGCGGCGGGCCTGGCCCAGCGCCTGCGTGATCGGCAGGCCGGAGTCGAAGGACTCCAGCTCGGCGAGGCGGGCGTCGCGCGACTCCACGAGGTCGGCGATCCGGTGCAGCACCCGCGAGCGCTCCCGGGGGAGCATCTTCGGCCACGGGCCCTCGGTGAACGCGCGTCGGGCGGCGACGACGGCGGCGTCGACGTCGGCCTTCTTGCCCGCGGCGGCCTGGAGGTACGTCTCGTTCGAGACCGGCTCCAGGACGTCGAACGTGGCGCCGTCGAGGGAGTCGACGAAGCGGCCGTCGATGTAGTGCCGGATCGCGGTGGGCAGGTCTGCGGGACGGTGTGTCTGCTGCGTGGTCTGCTCGGTCATCACTTCTCCGAAGGGTCGTGCCGGTGGGACGCCTGGCGGGCGAGCACGGCGTCGAGGGTGTTGGTGCGGTGGTGGCGGGCGGCGAGCTCGACGTCGAGCGCGGTCGTGCGGCCCTCGCGGAGCCCGCCGATCAGGTCGAGGATCCCGTCGTGCTCGGCGACCGACTCGCGCGCGCGGCCGGGCACGAACGAGAACGACGAGTCGCGCAGCACGGTCATGCGCCGCCAGCCTCGGTGCACGAGGTCGAGGACGTGCGGGTTGGGGCAGGGCTCGAACAGCACCGCGTGGAACTCGAGGTTGAGCTCGGTGAACCGGTGCGGGTCGAAGTCGGCGAGGCAGCGGCGCATCCGCTCGTTGACCGCGCGCGCGGCGTCGAGCTGCGCGGCGGACAGGTGCGGCGCGGACAGCGCGGTGGCGAAGCCCTCGACCAGCGCGAGCGTCTCCATCGTGTGCTGGTACTCGGTCTCCTGGAGGAGGGCGACCTGCGCGCCGACGTTGCGCTCGAACGTCACCAGGCCCTCCGCCTCGAGGCGGCGGATCGCCTCGCGCACCGGGACGACGGACATGTCGAGCTCGCCCGCGAGCTGCGCCAGCACCAGCCGGTAGCCGGGCACGAAGCGCCCGTCCTCGATCCGCTCGCGCAGGTAGGCGTACGCCCGCTGGGACTTGCTCACGGAGACCGTGGCCGGGGTGCTCATCCGGCACCCCCGGCCGTCTCGCGCTCGTAGCGGGCGCGCCACTCGGCGTTCATCGGGAACAGCCCGTCGACGGGCGCGCCGGCGGCGACCTGCTGTGCGACCCAGGCGTCGGCGGCCTCCTGGGCCTCGGCCTCGGCGAGCACCTCCTCGACGAGTGCCGGCGGGATGACGAGGACGCCGTCGCCGTCGCCCACGACGACGTCGCCCGGCTGCACCGCGGCGCCGCCGCACGCGACGGTCACGTCGGTCTCCCACGGCACGTGCCTGCGGCCGAGGACGGACGGGTGCGGGCCCTGGGAGAAGACGGGGATGCCGATCTCGGCCACGGCGTCGGCGTCGCGCACGCCGCCGTCGGTGACGATCGCGGCCGCACCGCGGACGTGGGCTCGCAGCGCGAGCACGTCGCCCACGGTGCCGGTGCCGCGCTCGCCGCGGGCCTCGACGACGATGACCTCGCCGGGCTCGACGGCGTCGAACGCGTGCTTCTGGGCGTTGAAGCCGCCGCCGTGGGAGGCGAACAGGTCGGGGCGGAACGGGATCAGCCGCAGCGTGCGGGCCGTGCCGACGAACCGGTCGCCGGGGTGGTTGCCGAAGACGCCCTCGACGAAGACGTCGGTGTAGCCGCGCTTGCGCAGCGCCGCCGACAGGGTGGCCACGGCGACGCCGGCGAACCGCTCGCGCATCGCGTCCGTGAGCGTGAAGGCCGGCTCGGGCGCGGGGGCCGGCGTGCCCCAGGCTTCGGCCCGCTGCGTGTCGTCCACCGCCGGCTTCGACCCGAAGTCGCCGAACGTGCGCGTGCCGGCGGTGACCGTCGTGACGAGGCGGCCGCTGGTCGGGGCGCCGGGCGCCTCCGGGGCGTCCACCTCGACCTCGACGACCTGCCCCGGCCCGACGACCGACGACCCCGCCGGCGTGCCGGTGAGGATCACGTCGCCGGGCTCCAGGGTGAGGTGCTGGGACAGGTCCGCGACGAGGCGGCCGAGGTCGAACAGCAGCGTGCCGGTGGAGTCGTCCTGGACGAGCTCGCCGTCCACCCAGGTGCGCACGCGCAGGCCTGCGGGGTCGACGTCGGACGCGGGGATCCAGCGAGGGCCGAGCGGCGTGTAGCCGTCGCCGCCCTTGTTGCGCAGGTTGGAGCCCTTGTCGGCGGCGCGCAGGTCGTAGAGGCCGAAGTCGTTGGCCGCGGTGACGGCGTCGACGTGGGACCAGCCGTCGGCGGGGGAGACCCAGCGCGCGGCGGTGCCGATGCGGATCGCGACCTCGCCCTCGAAGGCGAGGAGCTCCGTGCCGAGCGGCCGTTCGATCGTGTCCCCCGTCGCGGCGAGCGACGAGCCGGGCTTGAGGAAGTAGGACGGCTGGCTCGGCGTCCGGCCCCGCTGCGCTGCGCGGGACGGGTAGTTCAGGTGGACGGCGATGATCTTGCCGGGTCTGGGCTGGTCGTCGGTGACCACGGGCACCCCACTGTCGGTCGAGGCTGTCATGTCGTATCTCGGATGATATACGATCTCGCGAACTGCACCACCCCCCGCGGACTGACAGAGAGGTCTTCCGGACATGACCACCGGCACCGCAGCCGTCCCCAGCGACACCGCACGTCGCGAGCTCCGACGCGTCGCCTTCGCGACCGTCATCGGCACCACCATCGAGTGGTACGACTTCTTCCTCTACGCCAGCGCCGCCGGCCTCGTGTTCGGCACGCTGTTCTTCGAGCCCGCCGGTCCCGGCGCGGCCACCCTGCTGTCGTTCGCGACCGTGGGGATCAGCTTCCTGTTCCGACCCCTCGGCGCGTTCCTCGCGGGCCACTTCGGCGACAAGATCGGTCGCAAGGCGATGCTCGTCGTCACGCTCATGCTCATGGGCGGCGCGACGACGCTCATCGGCGTCCTGCCCACGTACGAGTCCATCGGCATCGCGGCGCCCGCGATGCTCGTGCTCCTGCGCATCGTGCAGGGGCTGTCGACCGGCGGCGAGTGGGGCGGCGCGGTCCTCATGGCCGTCGAGCACGCCCCCGACGGCCGGCGGGGCCGCATGGGCGCG
This sequence comes from Isoptericola nanjingensis, assembly GCF_050311635.1. Classification (NCBI taxonomy): domain Bacteria; kingdom Bacillati; phylum Actinomycetota; class Actinomycetes; order Micrococcales; family Promicromonosporaceae; genus Isoptericola; species Isoptericola nanjingensis. The sequence goes on from NZ_JBNOZL010000007.1 coordinate 286,162, forward strand.
TTCCCGCAGATCGGCGTCCCCATCGGCCTGCTGCTGGCCTCCGGCATGCTCGCCCTCATGACCGGCGTGATCTCCCCGGAGGACGCGTTCGTCGAGTGGGGCTGGCGCATCCCGTTCCTGCTGAGCGTGGTGCTCATCGTCGTCGGGATCGTCGTGCGGCGGTCCGTCGAGGAGAGCCCCGTCTTCCTCGAGATCGCCGAGAAGAAGGCCGCCGCCAAGACGCCGATCCTCACCCTGTTCCGCAAGCACTGGCTGCTCGTGCTGCTCGCCGCGCTGACGTTCGCCGGCAACAACGCCGCCGGCTACATGACCACCGGCGGCTACCTGCAGAACTACGCGACGACGCCGCTCACCGAGGGCGGCCTGGTCGGCATGGACCGCACGCCGGTGCTCCTCGCCGTCGCGGGCGCGTCCGTCGTGTGGCTCGCGTGCACCTTCGCCGCCGGCGCGGTCTCCGACCGGATCGGGCGCCGGAACACGTACATCATCGGCTGGCTGGCGTTCCTCGCCACCGTGTTCCTGCTGTTCCCGCTGGTCGACACCGGCAACCCCTGGCTGCTGTTCCTCGGTGTGTCGCTGTTCGCCGTCGGCAACGGGTTCACCTACGGCCAGCAGGCCGCATACTTCGCGGAGCTCTTCCCCGCGTCGATCCGCTACTCCGGCGTGTCCATCACGTACGCGATCGGCGCCATCCTGGGCGGCGCCTTCGCGCCCACCATCGCGGCCTGGCTCGTGCAGACGACGGGCACCGCGACGTCCGTCGCCTTCTACGTCGCCGGCGTCATGGTGGTGGCGTTCGCCGCCACGCTGCTGCTGCGCGACCGCACCGGCATCCCCCTCGGCCCGGAGCACGAGGACGAGCAGGCCGCCAGCCCGGTCTACGGAATCTCGAGGGCCTGACGCCGGCGCCGCCGGACCGGCCCGGTCACCGCAGGTTCTTGCGCACGCTCAGGTACTTGCTCTCGGTGGCCGGGCCCCACGTCCCGGTCGCGGACACGGACAGCACCCGCTGCAGCGCGGCGACGGCCTTGTCGTGCGCGGCACGGGACTTCGGGCCCCACTTGCCGTCTGCGGTGACACCCACGGCGCGCTGCGCCGTCTTCACGCCGTAGGGGAACTTCGTGCCGTGCATGCGGGAGGCGGCGCGGATCGCCTGCAGGCGCTGGTCGGTGTTCGCGCCCCACAGGTTGTCGCGCTGGGCCAGGGGGAAGTGGGCCACCTCCTGCAGCCGCTGCGTGGTGCGCGAGCCGGCCGGCGCGAGCACGGTGCCGCGGCCGTAGTTCGACGTCGTGCCGACGTCGACGTGCACGTGGTTGCGGTGGCTGGCGGCCGACCCGACCGTCCCGTCCCGCGCGTAGATCACGCCCAGGCCCATCGAGTCCGCCACCTTGATCGCGGTCCGCGCCCGGGAGCGCTCCGAGGAGGGCGCCCCGGCGGGGCCGTAGTTGAGGTCCGCCGCCAGGCCGTCGTAGTGCCAGGAGCTCTTCGAGTGCGCCCCGCGCGTCACGCCGCCGTACAACGGGTGCTCGGAGACCCGGAACCCGTAGGCCCGTGCCCAGCTCAGGTAGTGCCGGAGCGTCGTGGACGAGCTCTTCTGGCGGCCGATGCCCAGGGCCAGCGGTCCCTCGACGGGCCGTGCGGCCGCTTCCGAGCGCTCGGGCGCCTGCGGAGCGGCGACCACGGGCGCCGCGCCGACCGGGGCGAGCAGGACGGCGCAGACTCCGGCGGCCGCGAGGATCCGGCGGGGCCGGGCGGGGACGGGGGGACGAGCACTCATGGACACCTCGCTCCTCGGTGGGACGGCGGGCTCCGCGGTGCATGGTCGCCCTGAGCCACCATGCATGGCCGGCGTCGGTTCTGCCAGGCGACGGTGTCCGGCCCTCAGCCGCCGAGGGCCTCCCGCACGGCGCTCGCCGACGCGGTGAGGCGCGCGGCGATCTGCTCGTGGTCGATCGGGCTGGCGACGTGCACCACCGCGACGGCCGCCGGCCCGCGCCCGCGCAGCGCGAGCGGCACCGCGACCGACTCGAGGCTGGGGATGACCTCGTCGTGGCTGGTGGCGAAGCCGCGCTCCGCGGCCTGGGCGACGGTGGCGATCAGCCCCTCGGGCGCGTCCGCCGGCCACTGCGCACGGGGGAGCAGCGTGAGGATCGCCTTGCCGGGCGCGCCGACCGTGACCGGGTGCCGGGTGCCGGGCCGCTGCGCCACGGGCGCGACGGCGTGCCGCGGCTCGACGCTGACGAGGGTCACGCACTCGTCGTGGTCGAGGACGGCGAGGAAGCAGGTCATCCCCAGCTCGTTCGCGACGGCGGTGAGCTCGGGGAGCGCCTCGGCCTGCAGGTCGTGGGCCACGCCCGCGGCGAGCGCCGCCATGCGGGCGCCGAGCGCGACGCCGCCGTTCGCGTCGCGCACCACGAGCCCGTGGTGCTCCAGCGTGCGCAGCAGCCGGTAGGCGATGGAGCGGTGCACCCCGAGCAGCCCGGCGACGTCGTCGATGGTCAGGGGCGCGCGGGCGTCGGCGAGGACCTCCAGGATGCGGATGCCGCGGCTGAGGGTCTGCGACGGGGGTGGGCCGGCGTCGGGCATCGTCGTCCTTCCGGTGGGTTACGCTGAATTCAATAGTAGAACGTCGTGTTCGAATATAGAACGCGATCGCAGCGAACGCCACGCTCGACACGGAGGTCGGGTCGCGCATCGACGACGATGAGGAGAGCTCGTGCAGTTCCACCACCACGGTTACGTCTCCGGCGACCCGCGGGTGCTGCCGCCCGCAGGCACCGGCGTGGACCGGCCCGACGAGCTGCCCGACGAGGTCGACGTGCTCGTCGTCGGCTCGGGCCCGGCGGGCATGCTGCTCGCCGCGCAGATGTCGCGGTACCCCGGCGTCACGACCCGCCTCATCGAGAGGCGCGAGGGCCGGCTGGTGCTCGGCCAGGCCGACGGCATCCAGCCGCGCAGCGTCGAGACCTTCGATGCCTTCGGCTTCGCGGAGCGGATCATCGCCGAGGCCTACAACATCGGCTGGATGAACTTCTGGGGCCCCGACCCCGAGAACCCGAAGCACATCGTGCGCACCTCGCGCACCGAGGACTACGGCCTCAAGATCAGCGAGTACCCGCACCTCATCGTCAACCAGGCCCGCGTGCTCGACTACTTCGCCGAGGCCGCCGCGCTGGGCCCCGCCCGCATCGTGCCCGACTACGGCGTGGAGTTCCTCGGCCTCACCGTGCACGAGGGGGACGAGCACCCCGTCGAGGTGCGCGTCCGGTACGTGGGCGGCGTTCGCGCGGGGGAGGAGCGGACCGTCCGGGCCAGGTACGTCGCCGGGTGCGACGGCGCCCGCAGCGCGGTGCGCGAGGCGATCGGGCGCAAGCACGTCGGCGAGCTCGCGGCGCACGCCTGGGGCGTGATGGACGTGCTCGTCAACACCGACTTCCCCGACTGGCGCACCAAGTGCGCGATCAACTCCGAGGCCGGGAACATCCTGCTCATCCCCCGCGAGGGCGGGTATCTCTGCCGCGTCTACGTGGACCTCGGCGAGGTCGCCGCGGACGACCACCACCGGGTGCGCAGCACGCCGATCGAGGAGATCGTGGGGCGGGCCAACGAGATCCTCACGCCCTACGCCCTCGACGTGAAGGAGGTGGCCTGGCACAGCGTGTACGAGGTCGGCCACCGCGTCACCGACAAGTTCGACGACGTGCCCGACGGCGAGGAGCACCGCACCCCGCGCGTCTTCCTCACCGGCGACGCCTGCCACACGCACAGCGCCAAGGCCGGGCAGGGGATGAACGTGTCCATGCAGGACGGGTTCAACCTGGGCTGGAAGCTCGGGTCCGTGCTCACGGGCCTCAGCCCCGAGTCGCTCCTGGCCACGTACTCCGCCGAGCGGCAGCCCGTGGCGCAGCAGCTCATCGACTTCGACCGCGAGTGGTCCAGCCTCATGGCCCGCAAGCCCGAGGAGATCTCCGACCCGCAGGAGCTGGCCCACTACTACCTCGCGACGTCCGAGTTCCCGTCCGGGTTCATGACGCGGTACGAGCCGTCGGCGATCGTGGGAGGCTCCGCCCGGCAGGAGCTGGCCGCGGGGTTCCCGCTCGGCAAGCGGTTCAAGTCCGCCGAGGTGACGCGCGTCTGCGACGGCAACGCCGTGCACCTGGGGCACCACGCCAAGGCCGACGGCCGGTGGCGGGTCTACGCGTTCGCCGACGCCGCCGCGCCGGGCGAGGGCTCCGCCCTGGACGCCTGGGCGGCCTGGCTCGCCTCGCCCGGGTCGCCCCTGGCCCGGTTCACCCCCGAGGGGTCCGACGTCGACGCCGTCCTCGACGTGAAGGTCGTCTACCAGCAGGCCTTCCAGGACGTCGACCTCGCGGCCGTGCCCGACGTGTTCCGCCCCCGGACCGGCCCGCTGGGGCTCACCGACTGGGAGAAGGTGTACGCCGCCGGGCCCACCGTGTGGACCTCGGGCGACATCTTCGCGGAGCGCGAGCTGTCCCGCGACGGCGTGGTCGTCGTCGTGCGCCCCGACCAGTACGTGGCGCACGTGCTGCCGCTCGACGCCACCGACGAGCTCGCCGAGTTCTTCGCCGGGGTGTTCGTCGGCCGCTGAGCTATCGTCCCCAGGACGCTGACCGCGATCGAGGGGAGCAGGCCGTGCTCGTCCGCCACCGGGGGGTCGCCCCGTCCGTCCACCCGACCGCGTGGGTCGCCCCGACCGCCGTGCTCGTCGGGGACGTGACCGTCGCGGCCGGGGCCCGCGTGCTGCACGGCGCCGTCCTGAGCGCCGAGGACGGCGCCGTCGTCGTGGGCGAGGACAGCGTGGTCATGGAGCACGCTCTCGTCCGCGGGCGGGCCGGCCACGACGCGCGGATCGGTGCCGCCGTCCTGGTGGGCCCGCACGCCCACGTCAACGGCAGCGCGGTCGAGGACGAGGTGTTCGTCGCGACCGGGGCCGCGCTGTTCCCCGGCAGCCGGATCGGCACCGGGGCCGAGGTGCGCATCCACGGGGTGGTGCAGGTCAACACCGTGCTCCCGCCCGGGGCGCTCGTCCCGATCGGCTGGGTCGCGGTGGGCGACCCCGCGCAGATCCTGCCGCCCGACCGGCACGACGACATCTGGGCCGTGCAGCGCGAGCTCGACTTCCCCGGCACGGTCTACGGCGTGGGGCGCGACGTGCCGATGCGCGAGCTGATGCGCCGCCAGTCGGAGCTCTATGGTGCGCACCGCGACGACGAGGTGCTGCCGGGGTGACGCGTGGGCGATCATCGTCCGCATGACGCTGACGCTCCGCCCTCCACGGCTCGACGACGAGGCCGCGCTGCGGCGCATGCACGACCAGCTCGCGCCGGACGGGTTCACGTTCCTCCAGCACGGCGGGACGTGGGAGCAGGTGATCGCGGCCGTGCGTCGCGAGTCGCTCGGGGAGGACCTCGCCCCGGGGCGGGTGCGGTGCGACTTCCTCGTCGCCGAGGTCGACGGCGTCCCCGTGGGCCGGGTGTCCGTGCGGCACGAGCTCACCGACTACCTGCGCGCGATCGGCGGGCACGTCGGGTACGCGGTCGCGCCGGAGCACCGCCGCCGGGGGTACGCGACGGCGATGCTGCGGCAGTCCGTCGAGCTCCTCGCCGAGGGCGGCGTCGAGCGGGTGCTCGTCACCTGCGACGTCGACAACGTCGGCTCCGCCGCCGTCATCGAGGCGTGCGGCGGCGTGCTGGAGGACGTGCGCACGCGCGGCGACCAGACGAAGCGGCGCTACTGGATCGCCGCGGCCGGATGACCGACCTCCTGCGCGTGCGTGAGTGGGGCGAGGGGGACCGCACCGCGGTGCTGCTGCACGGCTTCATGGGGTCCGCGGACTCCTGGTGGCGGGTCGGACCTGCGCTCGCGGAGGCCGGCTGGCGGGTCCTCGCGCCCGACCTGCCCGGGCACGGCCGGTCCCCGCGCGACCCGCGGCTCACCGTGCCGCGGGCGGCGCGTGCCGTCGTCGCGACGCTCCGCGCGAGGACCGTCGTCGCCCCCGGGCTCGCCGTCGGCCACTCCTTCGGCGGGGTGGTGCTGGCCGCCGCGCGCGAGGAGCTGCGGCCCGCGCGGACCGTGCTGGTGGACGCCGTGCCCCGGTTCCACGGTGGTGGTGCCCGGGCGGCGCTGCTCGCCGGCTACGCCCGCGACCGGCGCGCCCGCACCGCGGACGAGCTGCGTCGCACCCGGCCGCACTACGGCGACGAGGACGTGCGCGTCGAGGCCGCGGCGGCGGACGCGTTCGACCCGGAGACCGGGGCGGCCGTCGCCTCCTCCGCCGACGGTGCGTGGCCGCTCCCGGACGGTGCCGTCGTGATCCGGGCGTCGCCGAGCGCGTTCGTCACCGACGAGGACGCGGCGGCGCTGGCGCGGGACGGGGTCGTGGTGCGCGACGTGCCGGGGGCGGCGCACTCCGTCTGGTACAGCCACTACGACGCGTTCATGGCGGCGCTCCGCGCGTCGTTGCCGGGCTGACCGGTCAGGCGGCGCGCGACGACCAGCCGTCGCGCCGATACTGGGGGGCGACCAGGAGTGCCCAGCGGCCGAGGAGGGCCCGACGATGGCCGACCTGATGATCGACTACATCACCTCGCTCGACGGGTTCGGATCCGCCGACGGGTGGCCCGGCCTGTGGGGGATGGGCGGGCCGGACTACTTCGCGTTCCTCGAGGAGGAGGGCCGGCAGGATTACACGACCCTGCTGGGCGCCACGACCTACCGGATGTTCGCCGAGTTCGCGGAGACCGGCGAGGAGGAGATGGCCGAGGTCACCGCCCGTCCCAAGATCGTGTTCTCCCGTACGCTCACCGAGCCGCTGGGGTGGGCGAACACCACCCTCGTCGCGGGTGACGCCGTCGAGGCCGTGCGTGCGATGAAGCACGCCGACGTCCCGCTCCGGACCATCGGCAGCCCCAGCCTGTGCCGTTCCCTGCTGCGGGCGGGACTCGTCGACCGCGTGCGGGTCGTCGTCTTCCCCGTCGTCAACGGTGCGACCGGCCACGACCGGCTCTACGACGGCTGGCCGGACGTCCGCCTCGAGCTCCTCGACAGCCGGACCCTCGACGGCCGCCTCGCGCTGCTCGAGTACGCCCCGACCGTGCTGGACGGGCCGCCCGGCGCGGACTGAGCCGACCGTCAGAAGGGTGGCAGCCCAGGTTCGGGTGCCAGTGGTGCTGAGGGAGGGAAGTACCCCGCCCCGTCGGACACCGGCGCCTCGGTCGCGGACTCGCGTGCGAGATGCTCGGCTGCGGTGGCCCACTCGTCCAGGTGGTCGAGGGTGTGGTCGGCGGTGCCGGGGCTGGTGAGGTAGGTGCGGCCGCGGGGTGAGGTCCAGGCCAGGACGCCGTGGTCGAGCTGTTCGACCTGCCAGCGCGACTCGTGCTTGAGCGTGTGGTGCTTGCGGCACAGCGAGGCGAGGTTGCCCGCGTCGGTGGCGCCGCCGTCGGCCCAGGCGGTGGTGTGGTCGACGTCGCAGCGGCGTGCGGGCACGCGGCAGCCGGGGAACCGGCACGTCAGGTCGCGCTGGGTGAGGAAGGCGCGCAGGTCGGTGGGCACGACGTAGCTGCGCCGGTCCACGGTGAGCATGGCGCCCATGACGGGGTCGGTCAGTACGCGCCGGAGCGTGGGGGCGCGCGCGACCAGGTGTCGGGCGGTCTCCGCGTCGATCGGTGTCGTGCCGTCCAGCAACCCGGATCCCTCGCCGGTGCCGGCCAGCGTGGTGACCGGCACCGTCACGTGCACCACGGGACGGATCGCGCGCGCCAGCGTGGCCAACGGGTCCGGCGGCAGGTCCGGTGGAGGGCCGGGTGGGGGTGGTTCGGGTGGGAGCAGGTCTGGAGGGAGCCGATCGGGCGCCCGGCCTGCGGGGCCGCGCCCCTCGTCGCCGAGCAGGAGGGCGGTCAGCGTGGCGGCGCGCAGCTGCCCCACCCCGCGTGGATCCCCGGCGTCCTTGGCGCGCGCGGCGGTGCGGGTCAACCGGTCGTGGATCGCGTGAGCGACCGGGGTGGGCAGGTGCGCGGTCAGCCAGGACATGCCGTCCTTGCCATCGTCGACCCACGCGTCCGCGCGCAGGGCCGCGGCCTCGTAGCGAACCTCCGCGGGCACCGGGTGCAGCCGGTCCCGGGCCGCGCGGGCCAGTGCCCCGAACCGCGCCGCCGTCAGGGCGGGAGCCCGATCCAGGACCGCCCGCTCGACCTGCGCGGCCACCGCGGCAGGCAGGTCGGCGACGGCGTCCGCAAGCTTCGACGCGTGCTGATAGGAGATGGCCCCCGCGCACAGCGCGTCTAGCGTCGCGGTCGCCTTCGAGGTCAGGACATCCGCGTCCGCGAGCCACCCCTGCGCGACGTGCTCGCTCACCCCGAGCGCGCACGCCACCTCCGCCACCAGCGCGCGGTGCGCGACCGAGCCGCGGCGCCCTGTCGGCGCGGCCATCACCCGCGACACCTCGAGGTCCAGCATCGCCACCTCGTCCGTCGAGGCAAGGACCTCGGCCAACGCCGCCGTGCGCCGTCCAGCCGCCGCGTTCGCCACCACCTGCGCGTCCGCGGCCTCGTCCAGGGCACCGTCCAGCCGCGAGGCGGCGATGCCCTGGCCTGTCGTCATGGAGCAAGTCAACCAGCCGCCACCGACACTCGTTCGAACAGGCGTTCGACCTGCGGGAAAGTCTGTGGAGGACGGCTGGCATGCCGGCGGTCAGGTTTCGGGATACACCTCGACGTCGAACTTGAGGAGGACGGGCCGTCCGTTCGTCATCCCCGCGCACTCGGGCCCGCCCGACGCCGTCCGGCCGCGCCGCTCGACCTCGGCCAGCACGGCGTCGTCGCTCGGGCCGGTGCCAGCCGCCCCGGAGGCGTGGACGATCCGCTGCGCCTCGGCGCGGTCGGCGACCTCCAGCTCGATGCGCATCGTCGGCATGGGGCCGGGCTAGATGCCGGCGAGTGGGTCAGCGGGTCCGGTTCACGCGCAGGATCTCCTCCTGGTACGGGGCGACGACGGTGGGGGACACGCGGCAGTCGAGCATGAGGAAGCGGCGCCGGTCGACGGGCTCGCGCGCCCAGGTGCCGAGGCGGTCGAGGTCGGCGAGGCTGCGCACGACGACGCCCTCCGCGCCGACGGCGGCGGCGAGCGCGGCGAAGTCGGTCTCGGGGATACGCATGGGCTCCTCGGCGAGGCCCTGGCGCCCGTAGACGTGCACCTCGGCGCCGTAGACGGCGTCGTTCCACACGACGGCGACGCCGCGGCCGCCCGCGGTGCGCACGGCGGTCTCGAGGTCGGCCAGGGCCATGAGCCCGCCGCCGTCACCGGTGGTGAGCACGACGGTGGCGTCCGGCCGGGCCGCGGCCGCGCCGGCGACGCTGGGGAAGCCCAGCCCGATGGACTGGAAGGCGGTGCCGACCATCATCATCCGGTCGGGCGACGCCACGGGCCAGTACATGTTGGCCCAGCCGATGAAGTGGCCGCCGTCGGACACGACCACCCGGTCGGCGGGGAGCAGCGCGCCGATGCGGCTCGCGACGCCGCGCGGGTCGAGGCGCCCGTCGGCGGCGAGGCCGTCGGCGGGCCCCGTGTCGTAGGTGCGGGCGGCGGCGACGTCCACGGAGTCGCGCCAGCCCGACGGCGCGGCGCCGAGGGCGCGCAGCTCGTCGAGCAGGGCGCCGGTGACGAGCGCGGCGTCGCCGCGGACGAACGAGCCCACGTGGCGGTGCGTCGCGGCCTGCGCGACGTCCACCTGGACCACGCGGGTGCCGGGGGAGAAGAGCTCGCCGAACCGCATCGTGAACTGGTTGAGCGACGCGCCCACGACGACGGCGACGTCCGCCTCGCGCACCAGCGCCATCGCGCCGTCGGCGCCGAACCCGCCGGCGACGCCGAGGTCGTACCGGCCGTCGGGGAAGACGCCGCGGCCCAGCGCCGTCGTCGCCGTGAGCGCGCCGGTGGCGTCCGCGAGCTCGCCGAGCGCCGTGCTCGCGCCGGCCAGCCAGGCGCCGCGGCCCGCGAGGAGCAGGGGGCGCTCGGCCCCGGCGAGGGCGTGCGCGAGCTCGGTGATCGCGGCGGCGTCGAACGGGCCGGCGGGCGCGAGCGGCCCGGGGAGGGCGGGCTCGGGCGCCTCGGGCACCGGGCCGGCCTCGAGCGCGGCGACGTCGTAGGGGATGGCCAGCACGACGGGCACGCGGTAGGTGAGCGAGTGCTCGACGGCGATCACGGTGGTCGCCGCGGCGTCCGCGCGGCCGACGGTATAGGTGCGCGCGCCGACGGCGGCGGCCAGCGCGATCTGGTCCACGTCCCACGGGCGGGGGCCCGACGTCGGCTCGTCGCCCGCGAGGAGCACGAGCGGCACGCGGGCCTGCGCGGCCTCGGCGAGCGCCGTCAACGTGTTGGTGAAGCCGGCGCCGTAGGTGACGGTCGCGGCGGCGATGCGGCCGGAGGCGCGGAAGTAGGCGTCGGCGGCGACGACGCCGCCGGCCTCGTGCCGGACGGCGGTGAACCGGGCGGCCGCGGTGCGCTCGACGTCGTCGAGGAACCAGGCGTTGCCGTTGCCCATGACGCCGAAGACGTGGTCGACGTGCTGGGCGAGGGTGCGGGCGACATGCGCGGACACGGTGGGCACGGGGCCTCCAGGGGAACAGTGACGGATGAGTGGTGCGGTCCGTATGTGTCCCGTGCGGTCCCGACGCCGGGTCCGACGTGCTGGCTGTGCAGCGTGACTGCCGGTGACCGGGCTGCCGTGCGCCCCTTTTTCGAGCGCAAGGCGGCGCGGGTCCGCCTCGACGCCGCGAGTATATCCACCGGTCGGGCGCGATCTTCGACGGGGCCTTGTGGGGGCGTACCGTCAGGCGTAACTTACCGTAAGTGGCTACTGACATATCGGGGTTCGCCGCCCTGGCGGACCCCACACGGCGCGAGATCTACGAGCGCGTCGCGGCCCGGCCGTCGTCGGTCGGGGAGCTCGCCGCCGGGCTGCCCGTGAGCCGCCCGGCCGTCTCGCAGCACCTGCGCGTGCTCAAGGACGCCCGGCTGGTCGCCGACGAGGCCGTCGGCACCCGCCGCGTCTACCGCGCCGACCCCGAGGGGCTCGCGATGCTCCGCGAGTACCTGGACCTGTTCTGGCGCCGTTCGCTCGACAGCTTCGCCTCCGTCGCAGAGGAGACCTTCCATGACCACCCCGACCCGACCTGAGACGGACGCCGGCCCCCACGCCGTGTCCGTGGCGGTGGACGTCGCCGCCCCGCGCGCGCACGTCTTCGACGTGTTCACGCGGCAGACGTCGACCTGGTGGGACCCGGACCACCACCTCCTCGACGACACCGTCGACATGGAGGTCGACCTCCGGGCCGGCGGCTCGATCACCGAGGTCGACGCCGCGGGGAACCGCTGCACGATCGGCCGCGTGCTCGTCGTCGAGCGCCCCGCGCGGTTCGCCTTCACCTGGGACGTGTCACCGCGCTGGGAGGTCGAGACCGACCCCGCCCGCTGCAGCGAGGTGCACGTCTCGTTCGTCGTGGTCGACGAACGCCGCACCCGCGTCGTCCTCGAGCACCGCCACCTCGGACGGCACGGGGACGGCTGGAAGGGGATGCGGGACGCCGTCGGCGGCGCCGACGGCTGGGCCGTCGACGTGCGACGCCTGGCGGAGGTCGCGGGCGCCTGACGGCTACCGGTCGAGGAACAGCTCGATCACCGGCACGGCGACGTCGGGCCGTGCCGTGGGCAGGTGCAGCGTGAGCGTGCCGGGCGGCTGCCCGCCCGGGTTGGTGTTCCATGCCTTCTGGTCCGGGTCGGACACCGACGTGCGCAGCTCGGAGCCGTCGTGCAGCAGCTGGGCGTAGCGCACCCGGTCGGCGAGCCCGCGCAGGTGGACGTGCCCGAAGGGCCACGCGAACAGGTGGACGTAGAGGCGGTCGTCGCGCTGCGTGAGCACGGCGCCGGGCGGCAGGCCGGGGTCGACGGCGGCAGCCAGGTCGGGGTCGGCCGGGCCGGCGCCCCGGATCGAGCGCCCGTGCAGGCGGGTCCACGCCCCGAGCGCGGCGAGCGTGGCGGCGTCGCGGGCAGGCACCGCGCCCCGGCCGTCGGGACCGACGTTCAGGAGCAGGTTGCCGCCCTTGGACACGGTGTCGACGAGCATGCGCACCAGGAGGTCCGGGTCCTTGAACCTCGTGTTGTCGCGGTCGTACCCCCAGCTGCCGTTGAGGGTCTGGCAGGCCTCCCAGACGACGAGCTCGCCCGCGGCGTCGCGCATCGGGGCGTCCGGCTGGTACTGCTCGGGGGTGACGAGGTCGCCGGGGATGCCGAGGCGGTCGTTGACCACGGCCTGGGGCTGCAGCTCGCGGACCATGGCGAGCAGGCCCTCGGCGTCCCAGTCCTCGGGGCGCTTGCCGGGCCAGCCGCGCCGGTCGCGGGTGTCGGTGAAGTCGAAGAAGACGTAGTCGACCGGCCCGTACCCGGTGAGCAGCTCGCGCACCTGGGCGTGCAGGTACTCGCGGTAGCGGGCCATGTCGCGGCCGTCGTTGAGGGCGTGGCCGTCGGGGTCGTCCCGGCGGGGGTGGTCGGCGTCGACCGTGTAGTCGGGGTGGTGCCAGTCGAGGAGCGAGTGGTAGAGCCCCAGCCGCAGGCCCTCGGCACGGACGGCCTCGGCCAGCTCCGCCACGAGGTCGCGCCCGCGGGTGCGGGCGATGCTGTAGTCGCTGACGGCGGAGTCCCACAGGGCGAAGCCGTCGTGGTGCTTGGTGGTCAGCACGACGTACCTCATCCCGGCGTCCTTGGCGGCGCGCACGAGGGCCCGCGCGTCGAACAGGTCCGGGTCGAACACCTCGGCGTAGCGTGCGTACTGCTCGACAGTCTGCTTCTCGAAGCTCATCACCCACTCGTGCCGGGCGGCCGCGGAGTAGAGGCCGAAGTGCACGAAGAGGCCGAAGCGGGCCTCGGTGAACCACGCCTGCTCGGGGCGCAGGGGCGGGGCGGCCGTGGTCATGCGGATCACTCCTCGTCGAGCGGGCGGGGCCGGCTCGGAAGCCGGTCGAGTCGTGCACACAGAGATATGACGTCTTCGCGTGCGATCTGAGGATACTCGGGGCCGACGGGGCTGGCGCAAGCGGATGGAGCGCCTATACATTGGATGAATCAGTCCGCAGGCCGAGGGAGTCCGGATGTCCGACGTCGTCGTCGACGCGCACCACCACCTGTGGGTCCGCGCGCGGCACCCGCAGGACTGGATCGACCCCACGACGATGGCGGCGATCGACGCCGACTTCACCGCCGCCGACCTGCCCGCCGCGTCGCACGACGTCGACGCGACCGTCGTCGTGCAGAGCGTGAGCACCTGGGCAGAGACCGACGACCTGCTCGACGTCGCCGCCTCGCCCGAGGGGCGCGCGGCGCGCATCGCCGGCGTCGTGGGCTGGGCAGACCTCTTCGATCCTGCGCTCGAGGACCGCCTCGCCGCGCTGCGCGAGGGCCCGGGCGGCGACCGCCTCGTCGGGATCCGCACGATGGTGCAGGCCGAGCCCGACCCGGGCTACCTCGACCGCCCCGACGTGCACGCCGGCATCGCGGCCGTCGGCGCGGCAGGCCTGCCGTTCGACCTCGTGGTCCGCGCCGACCAGCTCGCGTCGTGCGGCCGACTCGCCGCCGCCCTGCCCGACACCCGGTTCGTGCTCGACCACCTCGCCAAGCCGCCGCTCGCGGCGCTGCCCGACGTTCCGGCCGCCCTGGACGCCTGGCGCGCCGACCTGGCGGCGCTCGCGGCCCGCCCGAACGTCGTCGCGAAGCTGTCCGGGCTGGTCACGGAGGCGCGCTGGGACTCCTGGACCACGGCGGACCTGCGCCCCGCCGCCGACCACGCGCTCGAGGTCTTCGGTCCCGACCGCCTCCTGCTCGGCAGCGACTGGCCCGTCTGCCTCCTCGCCTCCGGCTACGGGCGCTGGTGGGCCGCCGCCGACGAGCTGCTGGAGTCCCTGTCCGACGACGAGCGCGCCGCCGTGCGCGGCGGCACCGCCGTCGCCACCTACGGCCTCGCGGTCGACCACCTCACCACCCGCACGAAGGAGCACCCGTGAGCACCGCCCCCCTCGAGAACCCGCCGGAGTTCGCCGGCATCCGCGCGATCGTGACCGGGGGCGCGTCCGGCATCGGCGCGTCCGTCGTGCGCGCCCTGCTCGCCCGCGGCGCCCAGGTGGTCGCGATCGACCGCACGCGGGACGGCGTGCCCGACGGCGCCGGCGCCCAGGTCGCCGACGTCACCGACGACGCCGCGGTGCGCGCCGCCGTCGAGGGCGCGGCCGCCGAGATGGGCGGCATCGACGTCGTCGTGAACAACGCCGGGATCGGCGCGCAGGGCACGGTCGCGGACAACGACGACGCCGAGTGGCTGCGGGTGCTCGACGTCAACGTGCTCGGCATCGTCCGCGTGACGCGGGCGGCGCTGCCGCACCTGCGCGCGTCGGAGCACGCCGCCGTCGTGAACACCGCCTCGATCGCGTCGTGGTCCGGACTGCCGCAGCGCGCCCTGTACTCCGCGAGCAAGGGTGCCGTGCAGGCGCTCACCCTCGCGATGGCGGCCGACCACGTGCGCGAGGGCGTCCGCGTGACCTGCGTGAACCCCGGCACCGTGGACACGCCGTGGGTGGGGCGGCTGCTCGATGCCGCCCCCGACCCGGCCGCCGAGCGCGCCGCGCTCGCGGCCCGCCAGCCCACCGGGAGGCTGGTGAGCCCGGAGGCCGTCGCGCACGCGGTCTGCTACCTCGCGAGCCCGCTCGCGACCGCCACCACCGGCACCGCGCTCGCCGTCGACGGCGGCATGCACGAGCTGCGCGTGCGCCCGCCGGAGCAGGCGTGAGCGCGCTGCCCTCCCGGGAGGTCCGGGCGACCGGGGTCCGGCTGACCGGCCTCGGCTACGGGGCGGCGCAGGCCGGCAACCTCTACCGGGCGACGACGGACGCGGAGACCCAGGAGGCGGTCGACGCCGCGTGGGACGCGGGCGTCCGCTACTTCGACACGGCGCCGCACTACGGGCTGGGTCTGTCGGAGCGGCGGCTCGGCGCGAGCCTGGCCGGCCGCCCGCGGGACGAGTACGTCGTGTCGACGAAGGTGGGGCGCCTGCTGGTGCCCTCCCCGGAGACGGCGCACGCGAAGGACCCGGACATGTTCGACGTGCCCGCCGCGACGCGGCGGGTGTGGGACTTCTCCCGCGACGGCGTGCTGCGGTCGCTGGAGGCGAGCCTGGAGCGCTCCGGCCTGGACCGGGTCGACGTCGTGTACCTGCACGACCCGGACGACCACGAGGAGCAGGCGTTCACCGAGGCCGTCCCGGCGCTGGTGGAGCTTCGCGACCAGGGCGTCGTCGGCGCGATCGGCGCCGGGATGAACCAGTCCGCGATGCTCGCGCGGCTCGTCACCGAGGCGGACGTGGACGTGGTGATGTGCGCGGGCCGGTTCACGCTGCTGGAGCAGCCCGCGCTGGCCGACCTGCTGCCGGCGGCCGCCGCGCGCGGCGCCTCCGTCGTCGTGGCCGGCGTGTACAACTCCGGGCTGCTGGCCCGCGACGTCGTGCCCGACGACGCGACCTACGACTACGCCCCGGCGCCTGCGGCCCTGCTCGACCGCACGCGCCGCATCGCCGCCGCGTGCGCCGAGCACGGCGTCACGCTGCCGCAGGCCGCGCTCGCCTACGTACGCACCCACCCCGCGGTGACGAGCACCGTGGTCGGGCTGCGCACCGCCGACCAGGTGCGGCAGGCCGTGGACCGGCACGCCGCCGTCGTCCCCGCCGACCTGTGGACCGACCTGGTGGGCCGGGGGCTCCTCGCCCCCGAGGCCCACCCCGACGCCTTCGCGTGACGTCCCGTCCGTCCCGCCGCCCGCATGGCGGGACGGATGTGACCGGGACGCGACCCGGGCGCATGATCGAGGCGCCCCCCAGAGAGAACAGAGGACATCGATGCAGCTGCTCCGCCTGGGCCCGGTGGGCCAGGAGATCCCCGCCGTCACCACCGACGGCGCCACCTACGACCTGCGACCGCTGACCGGCGACGTCGACGGCGGCTTCCTCGCCGCCGGCGGCATCGCGCGCACGCGCGCCGCCCTCGCCGCCGGCGAGCTGCCCGTGCTCGACGGCGCGGACGGCCTGCGCCGCGGTGCCCCGATCGCGCGGCCCACCGCCGTCGTGTGCGTGGGCCAGAACTACGCCGCGCACGCGCGGGAGTCGGGCGCGGAGCCGCCGCGCCTGCCGATCATCTTCTTCAAGCACCCGAACACGGTGGTCGGCCCCGACGACACGGTGCCGATCCCGCCCGGCTCGGAGAAGGTCGACTGGGAGGTCGAGCTCGCGATCGTCGTCGGGAAGCAGGCGAGCTACCTGCCGTCGCCCGAGGCCGCGCTGGCGCACGTCGCCGGGTACACCGTGGTGGACGACGTGAGCGAGCGGGCCTGGCAGCTCGACGACTCCCTCGGCCAGTGGTCGAAGGGCAAGTGCGGCCCGGCGTTCCTGCCGACGGGCCCCGCGCTGGTGCCCGCCGACGAGGTGGACACGAGCGACCTGCGCCTGCGCTCGTCCGTCAACGGCGAGCCTCGCCAGGACTCGTCGACGACGGACATGATCTTCGGCGTCGCCGAGATCGTGCACCACCTGTCGCAGTACATGACGCTCGAGCCGGGCGACCTGATCTGCACCGGCACCCCCGAGGGTGTCGCGCTGTCCGGCCGGTTCCCGTACCTGGCCGACGGCGACGTCGTCGAGGTCGAGATCGACGGCCTCGGCCGCCAGCGGCACGCGTTCGCCGACGCGCGCGTCCCGGCCGCGGCCACGCGGGGCTGACGTGCTCCGCTACGAGCTGTTGCACCCGGGCCTCGTCGCGGCGCTCGCCGCGGCGGGGCACGGGTCGCGGGTGCTGCTCGCCGACGCGAACTACCCGCACTCCACGGGCGCCCGGCCGGGCGCCGCGCGCGTGCACCTCAACCTGCGGCCCGGCCTGCTGACCGTGGACCAGGTGCTCGAGGTGCTGCTCGACGCCGTGCCCGTCGAGTCCGCCGCCGTCATGGTGCCCGGCGGTGTGGCGGGCGACGTCGTCGCCGCGGGGGAGGAGATCCCCGCGCACACCGGCTACCGGGCGATGCTCGGGGCCGAGGTCGGCTGGGACGAGCTGGACCGCTTCGCGTTCTACGACGCCGCCCGGTCCGACGACGTCGCCCTGCTGGTCGCCACGGGCGACCAGCGCGTCTACGCCAACCTGCTGCTCACGATCGGGGTCCGGACCCCGTCCGCGTAGCGTCGTCGAGGGGCTCCGCCGGGTCGGCGTCCACGAAGTCGACCAGCATGTCGAAGCTCATCATCTCGAAGATGTCGCGGACCAGCTGCGGAGCGCCGACCACCCGCGGGTGCGGGCCGTTCTCGCACGCGAGGACCACGAGGCGCACGCCGGAGGAGTCGATGAACGTGACCCTGCGCATGTCGAGGGTCTTGCGGCCCTCGCCCGCTGCCTCCAGCGTGGCGTAGACCTCGTGGGCGACGGCGACGTCGATCTCGCCCCACATCTCCCACCGGAGTCCGTCGTCGCTCAGGTTGATACCACCGTGGGTGGCCATGATCCGTTCCTCTCGCGCGCGTCTCCTGCTGGTGACCGGTGGCTTGATCGCAGGCGACGCCCAGTCTAGGTGCGGCCACCGGAGGCTGACCCGCGGGGTCAGTCCTCGGTGGCCTCCGGGCCGGGGAGGGTCTCCTCGACGTCGAGGAGGTGCGCGGCCATGCGCACGCGCGCGGCCTCGGCGTCGCCGGTGGCCAGGGCGCGCCAGACGGCCTCGTGGTCGCGCTGGGTGCGGGCCTCGGCACCCTCCTCGTGCAGCCCCCGCCAGAGCCGCTCCCGGGCGGTGCGGCCGGCGATGGCCTCGACGAGGGCGGTGATCACGGGGTTGCCGCCCTGGTCGGCGACGATCCGGTGGAACGCGGTGTCGGCCTCGATGAAGGCGGCGTGGTCGATCTCGTCCTGCGCGAGGGTGCTCGCCGCTTGCTCGAGCACGACGCGGGCCTCCTCCAGCGCCGCCGGGGTGATGCGGTGGGCGGCCAGGCCGGCGGCCTCGGTCTCGAGCACCCGCCGGACGGCGTGGAAAGGGCGCGCGCTGGTGTCGCCGTGCAGGTCCACGACGAACTGCAGCGAGGACATGAGCCGTGCGGGGTCGAGGCTGGTGACGTACGTGCCGTCGCCCTGGCGGGTGTCGAGGACGCCGAGCACGGTGAGGGCGCGCACCCCCTCACGCAGGGAGCCGCGGGAGACGCCGAGCCGGTCGGCGAGATCCTTCTCCACGGGGAGCCGGTCGCCGGGGCCGAGCTCGCCGCCGGTGATCATGCGGCGGACGCCGTCGACGACCTCATCGGTGCGGGACATGCCCTGGATTATGGCCCAGTTCCCGCGCGGGTGCACCGATTCCTCCGATGAATCCGGGGCCGTCCGTGCGTGGGCCCGCCGCGGTCCGTAGCCTGGCGCGATGGCAGACCTCACGCTCGACCGGCTGCTGGACCTGGAGCGCCAGGGGTGGGACGCGCTGTGCCGGAGCACCGGGGGCGCGTTCTACGGCGACCTCATGACGCCCGCCGCGCTCATGGTGCTCGTCGACGGCTCGGTGCTCGACCGCGACGCCGTCGTCGCCTCGCTGGACGGTGCGCCGCCGTGGGACTCCTACGACCTGCGCGACGCGCGCCGCGTCGGTCTCCTGGACGGCGCTGCCGCGCTCGTCTACCGCGCGCGGGCGGTGCGCGGCGACGACCCGCCGTTCGTCGCGCTCATGGCGAGCACCTACGTCGTCGTCGACGGCGAGCCCCGGCTCGTGCTGTACCAGCAGACAGCGCTGTGAGCGGGGGGTCGTCAGGCGGGGACGATGAGCCCGGCGGTCTGGGTGCGGGCGCGCTGGAGGCGGGCGGCGACGTCCTGCCAGTTCGCGATGTTCCAGACGGCCTTGACGTAGTCGGCCTTGACGTTGAGGTAGTCGAGGTAGAAGGCGTGCTCCCACATGTCCAGCATGAACAGCGGGGTGATGCCGACGGGGACGTTGGCCTGCTGGTCGAAGAGCTGGAAGATGGCGAGGCGCTGGCCGATGGAGTCCCAGCCGAGCACGGCCCAGCCGGAGCCCTGGATGCCGGTGGCGACGGCGGCGAACTGGGCCTGGAACTTGTCGAAGGAGCCGAAGGCGTCCTTGACGGCCTCGGCGAGCTCGCCCTCGGGCTGGCCGCCGCCCTCGGGGGAGAGGTTGTTCCAGAAGACGGTGTGGTTGGTGTGGCCGCCGAGGTTGAACGCGAGGTTCTTCTCGTGCAGGTTCACCGCGGCGTTGTCGCCGGACTCGCGGGCCTCGGCGAGCTTCTCCAGGGCGGTGTTGGCGCCGGTGACGTAGGCCGCGTGGTGCTTGTCGTGGTGCAGCTCCATGATCTTGCCGCTGATGTGCGGCTCGAGGGCGCTGTAGTCGTACGGCAGGTCGGGCAGGGTGTAGACGGGCATCTCGTCCCCTTCGTCGTCGCGGATGTCGTTGCTGGTCACGCTACGACCTGAACCCTTGTTGAGGTCAACGTGTTCCGGGCAACGTGTCCCAGGTCACCACGGTCACGACGTCCACGCAGCGCCGCCGGGGAAGCGGAACTCCGCCACGGACTCCGGGCGCATCTGGGTGGAGTAGCCGGGCGCGGTCGGCACGACGTACGACACGCCCTCGCCGAGGTCCTCCACCAGGCACGGGTCGGTGAAGTGCTCGTGCAGGTGGTCGACGAACTCGGTGATGCGCCCGTCCAGCGACCCCGACACGGCGACGTAGTCGAGCACGGACACGTGCTGCACCATCTCGCACAGGCCGACGCCGCCGGCGTGCGGGCAGACGGGCACGCCGAACTTCGCGGCGAGCAGCAGCACCGCGACGATCTCGTTGATGCTGGCGAGGCGGCCCGTGTCGAGCTGGCAGTAGTCGGTGGCCCCGGCCTGGAAGAGCTGCTTGAACATCACGCGGTTGTGGCAGTGCTCGCCCGTCGCGACGCGCACCGGGGCGACGCCCTCGCGCACGGCGGCGTGGCCGAGGACGTCGTCGGGCGACGTGGGCTCCTCGATCCACAGCGGGTCGAACCGCTGCAGGGCGCGGACCCACTCGATGGCCTCGGGCACGTCCCACACCTGGTTGGCGTCGATCATCAGCGTGAGGTCCGGGCCGAGCTCCTCACGCGCGATGCCGAGGCGGCGGACGTCGTCCTCGAGCCGCGCCCCGACCTTGAGCTTCACGTGCCGGTAGCCGGCGTCCACGGCCTCCCGGGTGAGGCGGCGCAGCTTGGCGTCGTCGTACCCGAGCCAGCCGGCCGACGTCGTGTACGCGGGGTAGCCGCGGCGCTCCAGGTGCGCGATGCGCTCGGCCTTGCCGGGCTCGGCGGCGCGCAGGATCTCCAGCGCCTCGTCGCGGGTGAGGGCGTCCGAGAGGTAGCGCAGGTCCGCGACGTCGACGAGCTGCTCGGGCGTCATGTCCGCGAGCAGCCGCCACACGGGCTTGCCGGTGCGGCGCCCGGCCAGGTCCCACGCCGCGTTGAGGACGGCGGCCAGCGACAGGTGCACGACGCCCTTCTCCGGCCCGAGCCAGCGCAGCTGGCTGTCGGCGGTGAGGTCGCGGTACGTGCCGCCCAGGTCGCCGACGACGTCGTCGACGTCCCGCCCCACCAGCCGCTCGGCCTGGTGCCGGGCCGCCAGGGCGACGACGTCCGTGCCGCGCCCGATGGTGAACGTCAGGCCGTGTCCGGCCAGCGGCTCGCCCGCGGGGTCGGTGCCGTCGGTGCGCAGGACGACGTAGACGGCCGAGTAGTCGGCGTCGGCGTTCATGGCGTCCGACCCGTCGGCCGTGCGGGAGGTGGGGAAGCGGACGTCGGTGATCTCGACGTCGGTGATGGTGGGCATGCGCACCTCTTCGTGGCGACGGGCATAAAGATCGGATGACTGAGAGTCAACCTAGCGGCAACACGTCGGACACGGCAACGAGCATGCGGTACTCGCGGGGCAAGAGATCCGAGGACTGGGGGCGTCAGGCGCGGGTCGAGCCGCGCTCGACCAGGTGGACGGGGACGGTCACGTGCTCGTGCGGACCGTCCCCGCCGGCCATCCGCTGCTCGAGGAGCCGCACTGCCGTGGCCGCCACGACGTCGTAGCCGGGGTCGACCGACGTGATCCCCGGCGGGACGAAGCGCGAGACCCCGAGGTTGTCGAAGCCCACCAGCTGGACGTCGTGGGGGACCCGCACGCCTCGCTCGGCGAGCGCGGCCACCGCCCCGAACGCCACGGTGTCGTTGACGGCGAAGAGGCCGTCGAACGGCATGCCGTCGTCGAGCAGCCGGGTGACGGCGTCGTACGCGGCCTCGGACGTGAAGTCCGGCACCGGCGTGACCAGGCGCTCGTCCGCGACGAGCCCGGCCGCGCGGTGCGCCTCGGCCCATCCCGCGTGCCGGTCCGACTCCATGCCGACCGACGCCTCGGCCGAGGCACCGAGGGCGAGCACCCGCCGTGCCCCGCGTTCGAGCAGGTGCGCCGTCGCCAGGCGGGCGCCCTCGACGTTGGCGAGGCGGACGTGGTCGAACTGCGGGGGCACCTCCCGCTCGCCCAGGAGGACGATCGGGGTGGACGTCGGGACCCGGTCGAGCTCGTCGCTGTGCAGGCCGGCCACCGAGAGGAGGACGCCGTCGTACATCCGCAGCCGCGGCATGCTCAGCGACTCCATCTCGCTGCGCGCGTCCGCGCTGGTGCGCTCGACCACGAGGTGGCGGCCGCCGGCCTCGACCAGGGGGGCGATCCGGTCCGCGACCTCGCCGAAGTAGTCGTGGAAGCTGGGCACGATGAGGGCCACCGTGTCCGTGCGGCCGGCGCGCAGGTGCCGGGCGGTGAGGTTCACCTCGTACCCCAGCGACTCGACCGCCGCGAGCACCCGGTCGCGGGTGGGCTCGCCCACGCGCTTGTTGCCCGTGAGCACGTTCGAGACGGTCATCATCGACACGCCCGCCTCCCGCGCGACGTCGCTCATCGTGACCATGCGCCACCTCCCGGGGTGATCCTGCCAGGCCGTGCGCGGCGGCGTCGTGCCGGCCTTGACGACGCGATTCCGCCATGTCAGGGTCGGCCCGGATTAACGATAAACCGAGAAGGGCTCGACGATGCGCTCCGACGATCCGTACGGCTATCTCCTCGTGCACTTCGTGGAGGACCCGGCGGGCCACGGGGAGCGCGTCCACCTCAGCCTCAGCGAGGGTGACGACCCGCTGCGATGGCGTCCGCTCCACGGCGGCGCGCCGGTCCTCGAGACCACCGCCGGCACCACCGGCGTCCGCGACCCGCACGTCTCGCGCCGGCCCGACGGCAAGGGCTTCCACCTCGTCGCCACCGACCTGCGGGTGTGGCGTCCCGCCGGTCCGGACTGGCACGAGTACGCCCGCCGCGGCAGCCGGGACGTCGTCGTCTGGGACTCGCCGGACCTCCTGACGTGGTCGGAGCCGCGCCACGTGACCGTCGCGCCGCCGCACGCGGGCATGGCCTGGGCGCCGGAGGTGTTCCACGACGCGGACACCGGCGTCCTCGTGCTGCACTTCGCGGCGGCCCTCTATGCCCCCGACGACCCGCGGCACGAGGGGCCCTGCGTACCGCGGATCATGACCGCAACCACCCGCGACCTCCGCACGTTCGCCCCCGCCGAGACGTACCTCGAGCTGCCCGGAGGGGTGATCGACATGACGGCGGTGGCCGTCGGCGACGAGGTGCACCGGTTCGCGA
This sequence comes from Isoptericola nanjingensis, assembly GCF_050311635.1. Lineage (NCBI taxonomy): Bacteria > Bacillati > Actinomycetota > Actinomycetes > Micrococcales > Promicromonosporaceae > Isoptericola > Isoptericola nanjingensis. The sequence goes on from NZ_JBNOZL010000007.1 coordinate 308,937, forward strand.
AGCAGGACGACGGCGCGCCGGGGTCGTGGCAGGTCTTCCACCAGGTGGGGTCGTCGTTCTTCAACCCCGCCTTCCGGACGCTCGCGACCGGGCTGGGCCAGGGTTTCGGCCCCGCGGTCGAGGGTCCGCTCGTCTTCCCGACGCACGACGGGAGCCGGTGGTACCTGTGGGTGGACCAGTACGGCCGCCCGCCGCAGGGTTACAGGGCGCTGACCACCACCGACATCTCGTCCGGACGGTGGGATCCCGTGCCGGAGGACGAGCTGCACCTGCCCCCGCACACCAAGCACGGCGCCGTGCTCCCGCTCCGGCGCGGCGAATGGAATGGCCTTGCCCGGCTCTGACCAGGACGACGCACGACGAAGGAGACACATGAGAAGAACGCTCGTGCCGTTCACGCCGGAGGATGCGGCGTGACCGGCCTCGACCACCGCCGCACCCGGAGCGTCGTCACGCTCACGGACGAGGAGGGCCGCCCCCTCGCGCACGAGGACGTCACGGTGCGCCAGGTGCGCCACGCGTTCGAGTTCGGCTGCGCGGCCTTCGAGGTGGCGGGCGCGGACGCCGGCTACCAGGACCTCTGGCTGGGGCTGTTCGACACGGCGACCCTGCCCGTGTACTGGGGGCGCTACGAGCCGCGGCGCGGGGAGACGGCCCTCGCCGACCTCACCGAGGTGGCGCGCTGGTTCGCCGACCGGGAGGTGCGCCTCAAGGGGCACCCGCTGGTGTGGCACACGGTCAAGGCCCCGTGGGTCGACCGCCTGCCGCTGGACGACGCGGAGCGGCTGCTGCGCGAGCGCGTGCGCCGGGAGGTGCGCGACCTCGCCGGCCTGATCGACACGTGGGACGCCATCAACGAGGTGGTGATCATGCCCCGGTTCACGAACGAGCCCGACGGCGTCCCCAACGCGATCAGTCGTCTGTGCGCACGACTCGGCCGGGTCGAGATGGTGCGGCTGGCGGTCGACGAGGCGCGCGGCCCGGGCACGTCGCCGCGCCTGCTGATCAACGACTTCGACCTGGGGCCCGAGTACGAGCGGCTGATCGAGGAGCTGCTCGAGGCGGGCGTGCGGGTCGACGCGATCGGGCTGCAGTCGCACATGCACCAGGGCTTCCGCGGCGCCGACCGGCTGCTCGAGGTCTGCGACCGGTTCGCCCGCTTCGGGCTGCCGCTCCACTGGACCGAGACGACGCTCGTCTCGGGCGACCTCATGCCGGCCGACGTCGAGGACCTCAACGACCACCAGGTCGCCCGGTGGCCGTCCACGCCCGAGGGCGAGGCTCGCCAGGCGGCCGATGTGGTGGCGCACTACTCGGCGCTCGTCTCCCACCCGGCCGTCGAGTCCATCACGTACTGGGGTCTCGGCGACGCCGGGGCGTGGCTCGGTGCCCCGGCGGGGCTCGTGCGGGCGGACGGCACGCCCAAGCCGTCCTACGACGCCCTGCGGTCCCTGGTCCGCGACGTGTGGTGGACAGGCCCGACGCCGGGCCGCACGGACGCGGCCGGGCGGATCGAGGTGGAGGGCTTCGCCGGCAGGTACGAGGCGCGCTGCGGCGCGTCGTCGGCGACGGTCGACCTGGCGGCGGGAGAGCGCGCCGTCGAGCTGCGCCTCGCACCCTGATCCACCGGACGGACGGGGGTTGACGGGCCCGGAGGCGGGCTCTAGTTTAACGCTAAAATCGCAGACGGACCGGGCAGTCGGACGGTCGGTCGGCTCGGGCGACGTGGCCCGGGGTTCTCGAAGGGGAGACACATGATGGGTGATCTGACACCGCGGGCGCGCCGCCCGTGGCGGGCCGTCCCGGCAGCCGTCGCGGCGTCGTCGCTGCTGCTCCTCGCCGCGTGCAGCGGCGAGTCGGAGGAGGGCGGCGCGGGCCTGGACAACACCGAGGCGTCGATGACCGACTTCGCCGCCGACCAGCAGTTCAAGGCGACCGAGCCCGTCGACTTCTCGATCCTGTGGACCGACTGGCCGGAGCTGCCGATCAAGGACTCGTGGCAGCTCTTCGACGAGATCGAGAAGCGGACCAACGTCACGCTCCAGCCGACCAACATCCCGTTCAGCGACGCCACGGAGAAGCGCAGCCTGCTCATCAGTGCCGGCGACGCCCCCCAGATCATCCCGCTCGTCTACACCGGCGAGGACGCGCCCTTCGTCTCGTCGGGCGCGGTGCTCCCGATGAGCGACTACGTCGACCTCATGCCGAACTTCCAGAAGTACGTCGAGGAGTGGGACCTCGGCGACATGATCGACAACCTCCGCCAGGACGACGGGAAGTACTACATGGTTCCCGGGCTGCAGGAGGTGTCCGTCCCGGTGTTCTCGATGATCATCCGCAAGGACGTCTTCGACGAGGTCGGCGCCGAAGTGCCGGAGACCTGGGACGAGCTGCGCGTCGCCCTCGAGAAGATCAAGGCGAAGCACCCCGACTCCAAGCCGCTCGCCGACGGGTTCGAGGGGCAGTCGATGCTCAACTACGCGGCGCACGCCTACGGCACGGTCGCCGGGTGGGGCTTCGGCAACGGCACGTTCTGGGACGAGGGGGCCGGCGAGTTCACCTACGCGGCGACGTCCGACGGGTACAAGGAGATGGTCGAGTACTTCCACGGGCTCGTCGAGGACGGGCTGCTCGACCCGGAGACCCTGACCACGACCAGCGACGGCAGCGTGAACGAGCTCTCCGAGAAGGTGGCGAACAGCGCGGTGTACGCGGCGTCCGGCGCCTCCGGCACCGTGGCGGAGTTCCAGCTCGCCCTCCAGGAGGCCGACCCGGACGCCGAGTTCGAGCTCGTGCAGATCGCCCCGCCCGGCGGCCCCGCGGGCCAGGTCGTGGAGCCCCGCAACTTCTGGCACGGGTTCATGCTCAGCGCCGAGGCCAAGGACGACCCGCACTTCGTCGCCCTGGTCCAGTTCCTCGACTGGCTGTACTACAGCCCCGACGCGCGCGAGATGCTGCGCTGGGGCGTCGAGGGCGAGACGTACACGAAGGACGCCGACGGCACGATCACCATCGACCCGGACTACTCGCTCGACGCGTACAACATCAACCCCGACGCGAAGACCGACCTCGCGAAGGACCTCGGCTTCTCCACCTTCCTCGCGGAGTCCACCGAGTCGCGCGCCCTGAAGGAGTCCTACAACTCCGACCAGTTCGTCGAGTACATGGACCGCGTCCTGGAGAGCAGGACCCCGCGCGACCCGTTCCCGCCGGCGCCGCTGGACGACGCCGAGCTGGAGCAGGCGTCCCTGCTCGCCACCCCGCTCAAGGACACGGTGGACACGAACACGCTGAAGTTCATCCTCGGCGACCGTCCGCTGGCGGAGTGGGACGACTACGTCACCGAGCTCGAGGGGCAGAACCTGCAGGGCTACCTCGACCTGATCAACGGCGCGCAGCAGCGCTTCGCCGAGAAGAACTGATCCATGAGCACGACCTCGGACCGGCAGCTGTCGGCCCCGGCGCCGGTTCTCGACGGGCCCACGCCCCGCCCCCCGCGGGCGGACGTGGGCCGGTCGAGGCCGGCCCGCCGGTCGTGGCGGCTGAGCCTGCGCCGCGACTGGCAGCTGTACGCCCTCGCCGTCCTGCCCGTGGCGTTCCTGCTGGTCTTCCGCTACGTGCCGATGCTGGGGAACGTCATCGCGTTCCGGCAGTTCCGCCCCGGCGGCAGCATCTTCGGCGAGCGGTGGGTGGGCCTGAGGTACGTGGAGATGTTCATCCACGACCCGACGTTCTGGAAGGTCTTCAGCAACACGGTGATCCTCGGCGGGCTCACGCTCCTCGTCTGCTTCCCGCTGCCGATCGTGCTGGCGCTCCTGCTCAACGAGGTGCGCAAGAAGGCCTTCAAGCGCACCATCCAGTCGATCTCCTACCTGCCGCACTTCCTGTCGCTGGTGATCGTGGCGGGCATGGTCATGCAGCTGCTGTCGCTGCAGGGCACCGTCAACCAGATCATCGAGGGACTCGGCGGCGAGGCCGTCCCGTTCCTGCAGCGGGCGGAGTGGTTCCGCACGATCTACGTGGGGTCGGAGGTCTGGCAGACCGTCGGCTGGGGCACGATCCTCTATCTCGCCGCCCTCACCACCGTGGACGCGTCGCTGTACGAGGCGGCGCGCATCGACGGCGCGAACCGGTGGCAGCAGACGTGGCACGTGACGATCCCCGGGATCCGGCCCACGATGATCACGCTGCTGATCCTCAACATCGGCACGTTCCTCAACGTGGGTTTCGAGAAGGTCCTGCTGCTCTACAACCCGCTCACGTACTCCACCGCGGACGTCATCTCGACGTACCTCTACCGGGTCGGCCTGGTGTCCAACAACCTCAGCTACGCGGCCGCCATCGGGCTCTTCCAGGCGTGCATCGGGCTGGTCATGGTGCTGAGCGCCAACTTCATCTCGCGACGAGTGGTGGGAGCAAGCCTGTGGTGATGCAGCGCGCGACGTCGTCCCCGAGCGTGCGGTCCGCCGGCACGCCCGTCGGGGCGCGGGACACCCGGGGGTACCGGGCGTTCACGGTGTTCAACACGGTGGCGCTGGTGGTGGTGTCCCTGTTCATGCTCTACCCGTTCGTCACCGTGCTCGCGCAGTCGTTCAGCAGCCCCGGCGCGATCAAGGCCGGGATGGTGAGCTTCTGGCCGGTCGGGTTCAACCTGGACACCTACCGCGCCATGGCGCAGGACGGGCTGTTCTGGAGCAGCTACCGCAACACCCTCGTCTACACGCTCGTCGGCACCACCATCGCGATGGTCCTGACCACGACGTTCGCGTTCGTCATCTCCAAGCGGCACCTGCGCGGTCGCGGGGTCCTCATCGGCGTCGCCGTGTTCACGATGTTCTTCAACGGCGGGCTGGTGCCCAACTATGTGCTGATCTCGTCGCTCGGGCTGAAGAACACGATGTGGGCGGTGGTGCTCCCTGGCGCCGTCTCCGTCTTCAACCTGCTGGTCATGAAGTCGTTCTTCGAGAACCTCCCGCAGGAGCTGGAGGAGGCGGCGCAGATCGACGGGCTGGGGTGGTTCGGGATCTTCGGCCGCATCGTGCTCCCGCTGTCGAAGGCCGTGCTCGCCACGATGGTGCTGTTCTACTCGGTCGCGTACTGGAACGACTGGTTCTCGGCCTTCCTGTACCTCGACAAGAACGAGCTCTTCCCCGTCACGCTGTTCATGCGGAACCTCATCGCGGGGGCGTCGTCGTCGGCGTCCGAGGGCGCCGCCGCCGTCGGCGCGACCACCCAGGCCGTCTCGGCCAACATCCAGGCGGTCACGATGATCCTCACGATCATCCCCATCGTGTGCGTCTACCCGTTCGTGCAGCGGTTCTTCGTGTCCGGCGTCATGCTCGGCTCGGTCAAGGGCTGAGGGCGGCGGGCGCGTGCGCGGCTGATCGCGTGGACGACGACGAGGTTCTGCACCAGCAGCGAGAGCCCCAGCGCCAGCAGGATGCTCCCCTCCGTGACGGCCGGGGACGCGCCGGCCCCCGCGCCCGCGTCGGCGAGCTCGAAGCGCAGCGCCACGGACACCGCCCAGAGCGCGACGGTCACCCCGGTGTAGCGGAACCGGACCGACCCGGTCGGGCCTGTGGTGACCTCGACGGTGGCCCCGCGGGCCACGCCGAGGCCCATCGTGAGGACGACGTCGACGGCCAGGACCGCGATCGTGGCGCTCGCGCCCCCGGGCGACGGCAGCGCGAGCCACGGCACCAGCAGGAACGCGCCGACGAGCATGACGGCGACCGGGACGATCAACAGGCGCCCGGTCCGCACGGGTCGGGGGCGCAGGCGGAGGAGGACGATCGCCGTCAGGGTCACCAGGCCGACGAGGACCTGGGGCGGCACCGTGTCCAGCACGGAGCCCAGCGTGCTGTCCATCAGGCGGCCTCCTCGCCGACGAGGTACGCCGCCACCGCGGCCGAGAGCGCGGTCCGGAACGCGGTGGCGTGCTCGGGGTCGCCCGGGTCGTGACCGAGCGCCGACTGCCAGGACCGCCCGCCCAGCGCGTAGCCATACGCGCCGGACATCCCGAGGAGCAGCACCGCCTCGATCCGGTCGCGCGACGGGACCCGGTCCGCGGGCAGCGCCGCGCGCAGGCCCGCCTCCATCACGTCCGCGATGCCGGCGAGCCCGTCGGTCGCGAGCGCGCCGTGCTCGGGGTGCAGGGCCGACCATGCCCACAGCCGCAGGTACCGCTCGTCGTCGAGCGTCGCGAACACGACGTCGAGCATCCGGGTGGCGTACGGGACGCCGGCGTCGTCCGCGACCCGGGCGCGGACGCGCTCGCGGTGGCGTGCGTCCTCTGCGCGCAGCACCTCGCGGACCAGGCCGCGGTGGGTGCCGAAGTAGTGGCTGACCAGGCCTCGGGTCACGCCGACCGCGGCGGCGACCTGGGCGATGGTGACGGCGTCGGGACCGTGCTCGGCCACCAGCGCGGTCGCGGCGTCGAGGATCTCCTGGCGGGAGCGCTCTGGGCTGAGCCGGCGGCGTCTGCCGCGGTGGCCTGCGACGACGTTATTGTCGGTCATGCCAATAATCTAGCGCAGAGGACGTCGCGAGGGGAGAGCGGGCTCGCGGGCGTCAGACCCGGGGGAGGGCCGCGAGGCGGCTGGCGATCCGGTCGCGGTCGCGGACCTCGGCGTCCAGGACGTCGTCGGGCGCGCTCTCGGCGAGCATGACCAGCCGCACGTCGCGGTCCCACGCCACGTCCACGAGGTTCGCGAACCGCTGCACCCCGTCCGGCGTCGTCGCCGAGAGCCGGGGCACCCGCCACACGACGAGGGTGCCGAACCGGTCCACGAGGTCGAGGACGTCGCCGACGGACGTGGGCGCCTCGCACAGCTCGCCGAAGTCCAGGTGCACCACGCCCTCGGGGGTGCCGGGGCCGGCCGCGGCGAGGGCGCGCAGCGTCGTCGCGGGGAGCCGCACCAGGAAGCGGTCGCCCGGGTCCGGGGTGGCCAGGCCGAGGGAGGCGACCTGCGCGGCGCTGCCCGGCACGGCCCACGCCCCGGCGCGCCAGCCCGAGCGGTCGACGAGGTCGCTGCGGCGGCGGTAGTCCTCGCCGTGCGCCACCTCGACCACGTCGCAGCACTCGACGATCGACCGCACCAGCGGGAGCACCAGGTGGTGGTGGTGCGGGCTGGGCAGCAGTCCGTCCGGCGGGTAGTTCGACGTGGCGAGCAGCGGGATGCCGTGCCCGACGGCCTCGCGGACCAGCCGCGCCAGGATCATCGCGTCGCCGGGGTCATGGGCGTGCAGCTCGTCGAGGAACAGCACCCGCGTGCCGTCGAGCAGGCTCGCGAGCGCGCGCGGCAGGGCACCGGGGCTCCCCGACTCGCGGGCGACGGCTGCGTGCAGCCGGCGGGCGGCCTCGAAGGCGTGCACCCGCAGGACGCCGTCGTCCGGCAGGGCGGCCAGGAGGGCGTCGACGAGGAAGGTCTTCCCGCGGCCCACCGGTCCGTACAGGTAGACGCCCCGGCCCCGGCGGCGGCGGGCCGAGACGCGGGCCCCGGCGGCGGCGAGTGCGTCCGCGGCGGCGCGCTGGCCGTCGTCGAGCGTCGAGCCGAGCGCGTGCGTGGCGTCGTCGAGCGCCGCCCGCACGCGCCGCGTCTCCCGGGACGTCGCTCTCGACCGCACGGTCAGGACCCTAGGGGACGGGAGGAGGAGTTCCCTTCGAGCACGGGATCCGTGTCGCCAACCGGGCGGATGGCGACACGGATCCCGTGCTCGAAGGCGACTCGGTCAGCTCGCGGGCGCGATGCTCATCTCTCCCGCGGGGCCCTGGCGGTAGGCCGTGAAGTACCCGTCCGTGGCGAGCGGGTTGTCGGCCGCGTCGTCCAGGTAGCTCCAGACCGGCTCGCCGTCCACGCGCAGCACGACGCGGGTGCCGCCCTCGACGTCGACGGCGCCGAACGTGACCTCGTGGGTCGAGTTCGGCTCGATCACCGTGTTGGGGAACGTGTCGACCATGAAGACGGCGGGGCTCCACTTCTGCATCTCGATGACGTCCTCCTTGATCACCACGAGGTAGCCCGAGCTGCTGTTGGTCCACACCGGGTCGCCGGCGGTCTTCGACCGGACGGAGAACCCGAACCAGCCGCCGTTGAAGGCACCGACCGAGGTGTCGAACCGGAGCAGCTCGTCGCCGAACTGCCGGGGCTTGAAGCTCCACGCGCCGCGCGGGGCCAGGTGGGCCGCGCCGTCGGCCACCGTGATCCCCTCGCCCGGCGTCCAGGCCGCGGGGTCGAGGATCTCGGCGCCGAGCGACGACACGGGGTGGTCGGCCGCCTGCACCGTCACGGTGGACGACGCCGCGAGGCCGGCCACCACGGTCGACGTCGCCGTGATCGTGGCCGTGCCGGCGGCGACGCCGCGGACGACGCCCTTCGCGTCCACGGTCGCGACGGACTCGTCGCTCGAGGTCCACCCGAGCCCGGTGCGCGTGGCGTCCGCGGGGGTGAACGACGGCGCGAGCGGGTGCGTCTCGCCCGGCTCGATCGTCGCCTCGGACGGCGCCAGGGTGAGCCCGTCGGGGTCGACGCCCACGAGCGAGAACCGCACGTCGTCGAAGTCCAGCGACGCGAAGCCCTGCACGTAGAAGCCGACCTTGCCGGCCCCGTCGGGCGCCGGGTTGGCGCCCGCCACGACCTCCTCGCCGTCGAGCAGCACGCGCACGCCGCCGGCCGTCACCACGACGCGGACGTCGTACTGGGTGGAGGGCTCGAGCCCCTCGCCCGCGGGCAGCGTCACCTCCTTCACCGTGCCCCACGCGGAGTCGAAGATCGTCCACGTCGAGCCGGCCGCCGCGTGGCGGTAGCGGACGTACCCGCCCGGCGTGCTGCCGGTGCGGTCGTAGACGAGCATCTGCCCGCCCTCGGGCACCTCTGCCGGCGTCGTCACCGTGAAGTCGAGCGCGTACTCCGTGAAGGAGCGGTCGAGCTGGGAGTTGGCGCCGTTCTTGATCCGGTAGACGTGGTCGCCCGTGCCGTCGTCGACGATCGCGCGGTTCGGGTCGGTGGCCCAGCCGTTGCCGCCCGTCTCGAAGTCCGTGGAGTGCAGCACGCCGTCGCCGGCCGCCACGGTCACGGTCATCTCGTCACGGATGCTCGCGTCGGCCTTCGCCTCCGCGGTCACCGTCACCTCGCCGGGCGCGACGGCGGTGAGGATCCCCGCGGCGCTGACGGTCGCGACCTCCGGGTCGCTCGAGGTGTAGGTGACGGCCTGCTGGGTGGCGTTCCACGGCACCGCCTGCGCGGCCACCGACACCTCGTCGCCGAGCGTCACCGCCAGCTGGTCCGCGGGCAGCTGGAGCGACTCCAGGGCCACGGTGTCCGGCGTCTGCGACTGGCCGACGTGCCCGTCCGTGCCGATCTCGTCGAACGGGATCGCCTCGAAGCCGGGGATCTGGTCGAAGACGGCGGCGTCGTCGCGCAGCGTGTAGTCGCCGTTCGCCGCGTCGACGAAGCCCGGGTCGGCGTCCGCCACCCAGTTGGCGTCGTCGCCGGTCCCGTAGTCGAGGAGGTCCTTCGTGTCGAGCGCGCCCTCGGCGTTGACGTCGGGGTTGCGCGTGCGGTCGGGGTTCCACACGACGTTCCTCGCGAACGTGGAGTTGTTCGGGAAGTAGTGGTTGTCCTCGAAGAAGTGGCCCAGCTCGGGGTACTTCTCCAGGTACGGCGTGCCGACGAAGTCCTTGTTGTCGGCGAACACCTTCTTCCACTTCGGCATGTACACGCGGTCGACGGTGTTGCCCTCCCCGTCGCCCATCCACTGCGTGTAGTTGTCGTAGGGCACGGTCGTGTCGACGAACACGTTGTTCGTGGCGTCGATGTAGTCGGCCGAGCCGGACTTGATCGCGTCGTTGCCCATGTCCACGAAGACGTTCTGGCTGATCTCCAGGTCCCACGTGAAGTTGTCGGCATAGATGCCCTCGACGCCGTGCTTGGTGAGGCCGACGTCGTGGAAGTAGTTCTGCCGGAACACGTGCCCGCGCTGCTGCGGCGTCTCGCCGGAGTTCATGTAGATCGCGCCGAGGTCCTGGAACGTCTTGCAGACGTCGTAGACCTCGTTCTGCTCGAACAGGTGATCGTTGCCGTGCACGATGACGCCCGGGTGCGGCGCGTCGTTGATCTCGTTGCCGCGCGCGACGTTCCCGACGCCGTCGAACATCACGCCCGGGTTGTACGCCTTGTGGTAGTACGCGAAGTCATGGATGTGCGAGTCCTCGACGCGGTTGCGGCCGGGCTCCAGGGTCGTCTTGTCCCCGCCCTGCAGCACGACGCCGACGCCGCCGACGTGCCGGATGTCGCTGGAGACGACGGCGTGGTCGCGCCCGCCCCGGTTCACCGGGATGCCGTCGTAGGTGTACCGGCCCGGTGAGTTGATGGACACGCCGCCGTCGGAGAAGTTCTGCACGTCGCTGTGCGAGATCGTCACGTGGCTGCCGCCGAGGATGACGGCGCCCAGGGCCCGTCCGTACTCGAGGACCAGGTCGTCGAACGTCACGTACGACGCGCCGTCCGTGCGGATCATCGGCTCGTCCAGCGTCGTGACGACGGGCGCCCCGCGCTCGGCCAGGAACGACGCGTTCGGCACCAGGTAGAGCATCCCGGTGTCGCGGTCGATGTAGTACTCGCCCGGCGCGTCGAGCTCTTCGAGCAGGTTCTGCGCGAAGTGGAAGTCGGGGTACCAGGTCTTCATCAGCCCCGACATCTCGCCGTAGCGCAGCGTGATGGTGCGCGCGTCGGTGTCGATCGTCTCGATCTTGTTGTACGACCACTCCCAGCTCTGGCCGAAGATGCCGTCCATCCAGACGTCCTTCGCCTCGCCCCAGTACTGCGGGCGGTCGTAGGAGTAGCTGAACGTGCCGCCGCGCTCCTGCAGGTCGGCGTCGTCCTTGGTGGGGCCGGGGTCGACGATCTTGTTCATCTGGACGGTGTCCTTCGCGGCGCCGGCGTTGGGCCAGCGCGCGAGGGTCATGTCCTCGCCGTCCACGTACAGCTCCATCGGCGGCGTCGTGCTGACGTCGTTGGCCTTCCAGTAGCCGTGCCGGCTGAGCTGGCCGTAGTCGTCGATGCCGAGCTCGCGCAGGTCGATCTGGAGGACGTCGTCGCGCGCGGACGTCTCGATGATCCGGTCGAGCACGGCCTGGTCGGTGACGGGGGAGAAGCCGTCGTAGGGCAGCTCCTTGCCGCCCGAGATCGTCGCGGTCTCACCCGGGTAGGAGGCGTAGGTGATGGGGGCGTCCGCGGTGCCGGAGTCCTCCGGTCCGAGGAGGAACGACTCCGAGCGCTCGTACGTGCCCTCGCGGAGGTACACGGTGACGCCCTTCTTGCGCTGTCCCTTCGACAGCTCGCGGATCGCGTCGCGCGCGCCCTCGAGGCTCGCCAGGGGACGCTTCTGGGATCCCTTCGCGCCGTCGTTCCCGTCGGGGGAGACGTAGAGGACGACGCCGGCCTTGTGGGCGCCGGCGGGCGGGGGTGGTGCGGCGTGGGCCGCCGTCTGCGTCCCTGCGAGGAGCAGGGACGTCAGCAGCAGTGCTGACAGTGGTCGCTTCATTGCGAGTGCTCCGACCTCTCGTGTGGTCACGGGGTTCTCGGGGCGACGCGGGTGCGGCGCGCCCGGATCGTCAAGCACCCGCAGGTTACATTAATCGATAATCGCTGACAATGCGGCGACGGGCGCCCCGACCCGCTACGGTCGGACCCGTCCGCCACTCGAAGGAGAGCTCATGACCAGCAGTGCAGCCCCCGATCGACTCGTGTTCGTCGGGGACTCCATCACCGACGCGGGCCGCGACCGCGCGGACGAGGCGTCGCTCGGCGACGGCTACGTCTCGCTCGTCGCGGCGGACCTGCCCGACGCCGTCGTGCTCAACCTCGGCATCGGCGGCAACCGCGCCGTCGACCTCGAGGAGCGGTGGGAGCGCGACGTCGCGGCGACCGCGCCCGACGTCCTCACGGTGTACGTGGGCGTCAACGACACGTGGCGCCGCTTCGACTCCGACGACGCGACGAGCGCCGAGGCGTTCGAGGCCACCTACCGGCGCCTGCTGGCGCGCGTGCCGGGCAGCCCGCGGCTCGTGCTCGTCGAGCCGTTCCTGCTGCCCGTGCGCGACGAGCAGCACGGCTGGCTCGAGGACCTCGACGGCAAGCGGGACGTCGTCGCGCGGCTGGCCGCCGAGACCGGGGCCGCGCTGGTGCCGCTGCACGCCCTGCTGACCCGCGCCGCCCAGGACGCCGGCGCCGCGGCGCTCGCCCCCGACGGCGTGCACCCGACGCCGCCGGCGTCCCGGATGATCGCGGACGCCTGGCTGGCGGCGTACGCTGACGACCAACAAACGATTGTCGATAACGACCCGAGGAACGACGTGAGGCTGCACGGATGACGGACGCGCTCAGCTCGATCAGCGGCCTGGAGCGGGGGCTCCTGTCGGACCAGATCTACGACCTCGTGAAGTCGATGATCAAGACGTCGCAGCTCGCCCCGGGGGAGCAGCTCGTCGAGTCGCAGCTCGCCCGCCGCCTCCAGGTCAGCCAGGCGCCCGTGCGCGACGCGCTCAAGCGCCTCGCCCACGAGGGCCTGGTGACGCACGTGCGCCACCAGGGCAACTTCGTGGCGCAGTACTCCGACGAGGAGGCGCAGCAGGCCAAGCAGGCGCGCGTCGCCGTCGAGGCGCTGGCCGGCCGGCTCGCGTGCGGGCAGCTCGCGCCCGAGACGCGCTCCAGCCTCGAGAAGGTCATCGACGAGATGCACGGCGCCGTCGACTCGGCCGACCTGCCCGCCTTCCGCGAGCTCGACTTCGGCTTCCACCGCGCCGTCATCGAGGCAAGCGGCAACACCTACCTGCCGCGCATGTGGGACATCATCGAGCCCAGCCTCCGGTCCATGCACCTGCTCGGCGACCCCGAGTTCACGGGCGACTGGCACCAGGTCGCGGACTGGCACCGCAGCCTGCTCGACGTGCTCGACGACGGCGACCCGGACGCCGCGTCCGCGCTCTTCGAGGCGCACGCGGCGGGCACGCTGCTCGACGACGAGGGCTAGACCCGCCAGCCCGTGGCGGCGGCCCACGCCTCCGCCCGGGCGGTGATCTCGGCGATCAGTCCGCCCTTGGCGTCGGCGTAGTGGTTCATGCTCGGCCAGTCGCGGGAGGCGAGCTCGCGCTTGAGCGCGGCGTAGGCGGCGCGGTCGTCGGCGTCGTGCCGGAGCCGGTCGCGGAACAGCAGGTGCCGCCGCTCCCAGTCGCCGCCCGCCGGGCAGACGTGGACGTGCACGTCGCGCTCCGGCGTGCGGACCAGGCGGTGGCCGGGCTCCCGCACGCGCAGCTCGTACCCCGCGGCGAGCAGCGCGGGCAGGTACGCGTCCTCGTCCTCGACGTCGGGCACGCTGACGTCGATGTCGACGATCGGCTTGGCCGCGAGGCCCGGCACCGACGTCGACCCCACGTGGTCCACCCGCACCGCCACCCGGCCGAGGGCGGCGACGATGCGCCCACGCTCGTGCGCGAACCGCGCCGGCCACGCCGGGTCCGGCTCGACGAGGACGATCTCGCGCTTCTCGATCCCACCCACCAGCTCGACGCCGTCGTCGGTCATACCTCGGCCTCCCACTCCCGCGCGAGCACCGACCAGACCTCGATGTCCTGCCGCACCCCGCGGTGTTCGTGGTGCTCGCGCAGCACGCCGTCGCGGCGCATCCCCAGCCGGCGGGCGACCGCGATGCTCGCCGTGTTGCCCGACGCCGCCCACCACTCGACGCGGTGGATGCCGCGCTCCCGGATCGCCCAGTCGATGATGACGCGCGCCGCGCGGGTCACCAGGCCGCGCCCCGCGGCCGCCGGCTCCAGCCAGCAGCCCGCCTCGGCCGTGCCCTGCGCGACGTCCATCGTGCGGAACAGGAAGCCGCCCACCAGCGTGCCGTCCAGCCAGATGCCGTGGAGACGCCCGGTGTCGGTCGCGGCCTTCTGCGCGTACGACTCGAGGAACGACCGGCTCGACGCGAGGTCCGTGATCCGGTCCGCGAGGCCGATGAACCGCCCGACGAACTCCCGGCCGCGGTCGATCGTCGCCAGCAGCTCCTCTGCGTGCCACGGCTCCAGCGGCCGCAGCTCCGCGCCATCGTCGCCCAGCGACCTCGCGAACATCAGTTCCTCCCTCGTCGCGCCGACACGTCGGGATCCTCGCACGACCTCGTCGAAGGTGACGTAGCGAATTCTCGCCGTCCTGCCGGCGCACGGGGAGAGATCGCTACGTCGACCGACGTCGATGTCCCCGAACGCTGTAGAGCCGGGTCGCCGTGCCGGACCAGACGGCCGTCGCCGCGGCGTCGTCGAGCGGGGGCAGCGCCGCGGCCGTGCGCTCGACGATCTGCGCGTACGGGGCGACGCGTGCGGACATCGGCCAGTCGCTCCCGAACAGCAGCCGCCCCGGGCCGAGCAGGTCGACGGCGGCACGGGCGGCGGCGGCGGTGCGCCCGGCGTCGTCGGGAGCCGTGGTGTGGAGGCCCGACAGCTTGGCGTGCGCTCGGGGGCGGGCGGCGACGGCGGCGAGGGCGTCGCGCCATGCCGCGTCGGGGTCGCCCGTGCCGAGGCCGAGGTGGCAGACGACCAGGTCGAGGTCCGGGTGCCGCCCGGCGAGGGCGGCGACGGCGGGGAGCTGGTCGGGGCGCACGAGCGTCTCGAGCACGCGGCCCGACGCCGCGAGGCCCTCGCAGAGCGCGTCGAGGCCCGCGACGTCGGACAGGTCCGCGGCGCCGCCCGGGACGGCGAGCCGCAGGCCCGCGACGGGGACGCCGTCGTCGATCAGCGCCTGCGCCATCCCGGCCCAGGCGTGCGGGTCGTCGGGGCGGGCGTCGTACTGCAGCACGACCGGTCCGGGCAGCGGGGCGTGCGACGCGGCCTGCCGTGCGAGCCAGCGCGCCTCGCCCTCCGTGTCCGCGGCCTGCACGGCCACCGCGGCGCGGACGGGCACCGGCGACGTCGCGACGGCGCGGGCCAGGTCGTCGGGCCCGACCCGCGCGGGCAGGCCCAGGCCGTCCCGGAACCACGAGACCCGCACGGCCGCCGTGTCCCACAGGTGCACGTGCGCGTCCACGACCCCGTCAGCCCTCTCGCCGAGCAGGCGGTTGACGCCGTCATGCGGTGCCATGCGACCTGATCACGGTGTCGACCGCCTGCTCGGCAGCGTTCGCGATCGCGTCGAGCTCCGTCCACAGGCGGTCGGGGACGACGGCGTCGGCGGCGTCGGCGAACACGTCCACCTCGGCGGGGGTGCGCGCCCCCACGACGACGGCCTCCACGCCCGGCACGCGCAGCGGCCAGCGGACGGCGGCGGTGGGCAGGTCGACCCCCTCGCGGTGGCACGCGGCCGCCATCCGCAGGGCACGGTCGACCTGGTCCGGCGACGCGGGGTGGTAGTCGAAGAGCGGCGCCGCGACCGGGTCGGCGAGCACGCCGGAGTTGTAGACCCCCGCCGCGACGACGCCGACGCCGCGCTCGCGGGCGGCGGGCAGCAGGTCGTCCAGGGCGGTGCGGTCGATCAGCGTCACCCGCCCGGCGGGCATGACGACGTCCAGCGCGCCGGCGGCCTCGCGGACCAGGCGCGCCACGGGGGCGTTGCGCCCCATCCCGACGCCCACGGCCCGCACCACGCCCTGGTCCCGCAGCTCCAGCATCGCGGGCAGGGCGCCCCGCAGCGCCTCGTCCACGTCCCCCGGGTCGTGCAGGTACAGCAGGTCGACGCGGTCGGTGCCGAGCCGCGCGAGGCTGCCCTCCAGCGATCGCAGCACGCCGTCGCGGCTGAGGTCGCCGACCGTGGTCCCCCCGGGGCCGCCGGTGCCGCCCAAGGGCACGGGTGCGCCGGCGGCGTCGACGATCGCGCGGCCCACCTTGGTGGCGATGACGACGGCGTCCCGGTCGACGTCGGCCAGGGCGTGCCCGAGCCGCAGCTCGCTGACGCCCTCGCCGTAGTGCGGCGCCGTGTCGAAGAAGCGGATCCCGCGCTCGAGCGCGCGGCCGACCGTCGCCTCGGCGTCCGCCTCCGCCACGGGGGTGAAGAGGTTGCCGATCGGCGCGCAGCCGAGGCCGAACGACGACGCGGCGATGCCGCTCGGGACGGACGCGCCGCGGTCGCCCGGGGTCAGCGGGCGGAGCCCTGCGCGGAACGCCATGCCTCGAACTCCCCTCGGGTGTCGGGGGTCAGCGGGTAGTAGTCGCTGAGGCGGGCGCCCTCGTCGAGCCGGCGGCGGCTGAAGACCTCCCACTCCTCGTGGTCCTGTGCGGACGCCACCACCTGGTCGGCCATCGCGCGCGGCACGATGACGGGGCCGTCGTCGTCCGCCACGACGAGGTCGCCCGGCATGCACAGCACGCCGCCGACGGCGACGGGCACGTCGTAGGCCCAGGGGAACAGCTCGGACTGCGAGGCGTAGTGCGGGGTGACGCCGGTGGACCACACGGGCAGGCCGAGGTCGGCGATCTTGCCCGAGTCGCGGATGCGGCCGTCGACGACCATGCCCGCGCCGCCCTTGCGCTGGAAGTAGCGCGCGAGGATGTCGCCCACGCAGCCGGAGAACCGGCTCCCGTACGCCTGGACGACGAGCACGTCGCCGGGCTGCACCGCCTCGAGCACGTGCCACAGGGCCGTGTGCCGCTCCACGTACTCCTGCTCGTCGCCGGCGGCGAGGTCCTCGCGCTGCGGCATGAACTGCAGGGTGAGCGCGGAGCCCACGACGCGGTACCCGGGCCTGAGCGGCCGCGGGCCCTCGACGAACGAGTGCCGGATGCCGAGGCCGTGCAGCTTGGCGCAGGCCGTCGCCGCCGATACCTGGCCGAGCCGCTCGAGGGCCTCCGCGTTCGCCCGCTCGTACGCTCCTCCGCGCACGGGCAGGGAGATCTCGGGCCGCACGAGGCCGTCGCCGGTGGTCAGGGTGTCGACGGGCAAGGTGTCGACGGGCGACCCGTCGGTGAGAGCGTCGGTCATGGTCGGGCTCCTTCGTGGTGCTGGTGGTGACGTGGCGCGCTGCCGGCGGGTGCGGTGAGCAGCACGACGTCGGCGCGGTGGTTCGGCGGCAGCTCGACGAGCAGGTCGGGGGCGTCGAGCGGGACGGTCGCGGCGGTCCGCGTGCCGGCACGGCCGGCCGACGCCGTGGACCGGCCCGGCCAGACGCCGCCGTCCTCGCCGCGCACGACGACGCCCGTCAGGCGGTCCTCGCCGAACCGCGAGGGCCGCACGCGCACGCGCCGGGCGCGGGTGGGGGAGAGGTTGACGAGGCTGAGCTCGACGCGGCCGGAGCCGTCGGCGTCGCGGTCGAGGCCGGAGACCAGGGCGGCGACGTCGGGCGGCAGGCCGGGGCGCTGCCGGTCGGCGTCGGTGTACGCGACGGCGGCGAACGGCAGCCCGCCGTTGTACAGGGTCTGCGGCGTGCCGGTGACCAGCTGCCCCAGCACCTCCGTGACGACCGGGTTGGCGCGCTGCCAGAAGTGGAGGTGCACGGTCTCGGGGTCCACGGGCTCGGCGTCCATCACCGCCACGCGGCGGGCGAGCTGGCCGAGCGCCATCGACAGCGCGCGCTCCGGGTAGTCCGGCAGCGAGCCGTCGAGGAACGCGAGCCACGGGCCCTCGTGCCCGGCCTCCACCTTGTCGCGGAACGGCCGCACCTCGTCCGAGCCCGGGATGCCGTCGAGCACCCGGTCCAGCCGCTTGCGGTCGGCGTCGTCGCGCGTCCACCACCACAGCCAGGTGGGCAGGTCGAGCTGGAGCGGGCCGTAGTCGAACCAGCCGTCGGCGCCGAACCGGTACGGCACGAGCGTGGCGGGCTCGGCGGCGTGCGGCCCGAGCCGCTCCAGCCAGCTGCCGCGCAGGCTGAACGGCGTCTCGGTGACGGGCGCCGTGATCGCGTGCTCCAGTGCCGTGTCGAGCATGGTGCGCACGAGGTCGAGCGCCCCGTCGTCGCGCGGCCCGGAGGCCCCGGAGACGAACGACGCGTTGAGCGCGCCGATCAGCGTGCTCATGCCCACCGAGTGCAGGCCGTGCGGCCACGTCCAGCCGTAGTGGCCGCCGTACCAGGCACCGTCGTGCAGGCCGCCGACGACGCCGTCGGGCGCCACGTTGTCGGGCATGAGGCCGCCCGCCGCGGCGGCGCGCTCCCGCCAGCCGTCGACGTACCGCGCCACCCACGCGGCGGACGCGGCGTCGCCGTCGTACAGCCACCGGTTGGTGACCAGGGACGTCGCGGCGAGGTTGACGGCCGTGTCACCCGCCGCCCGGCGCTGGAGCTCGTCGCCCATGAGCCGGGCGTGGGCCGGGTCTTCCAGGTCGGACCACCGCGTGATGCCGGGCAGCCCGTGCAGCGGCAGGCCGTACGCCTCCATGTAGTCCAGGGACGCCGGGTAGGTGAGCCACTCGGTGCCCAGGCCTTCCAGAGGTCCCTGCGCGCCGTTGTGCGGCGCCGTGATCAGGTTCCGCCGAGGGTCGTAGTTGCCGTGCGCCGGGTCCGTGTACAGGGCGGCGAACCGGCGGGCGCGCTCGGCGAACCGCTCGTCGCCCGGGTCCGCCGCGCACAGGCCGTAGAAGAACAGCAGCGACTCGCCCTGGTGGAACCAGTCGTACCCGTTCTCGTACTCGCCCGTGAGCATGCCGCCCTCGGTGAGCTGCGCCGTCACGCCCTCGAAGTGGCGCTTCGCCGCGGCGAGGATCTCGTCGCTGCCGCCCAGGGCGTAGAACGCGGGCCAGTTGAAGAACGGCTCGTACAGGTCGTCCACGCCGTCGCGGTGCTCGAAGCCGCCCGCGTGCAGGATGCGGCCGTCGGGCCCGGTGTAGCGGTCGGAGAACAGCCGCCAGGCCTCCTCCGTCGCGTCGAACAGGCGGCGCTCCAGCACGGCCCAGGCCGGGACCTCGTGCAGGGGGGTGGTGGGGATGCGGGGATCGCTTGTCTCGCTCATGGTCGGCGTGCTCAGCCCTTCGTGGCGCCGGCGACGAGGCCGCCGATGATGTGCCGCTGCATGAGCACGAAGAACAGGATCGCCGGGCTCACCGCGAGCAGCAGCGTCGGGAAGACGGTCGTGTAGTCGGTGGAGAACTCGCCGACGGCCGCGTACACGCCCGTCGTGACGGTGTAGATGCCGGAGCTCGGGCCCAGGATGATCTGCGGGCTCACGAAGTCGTTCCAGACGCTGATCGAGTTCAGCACGACGATCGTCGCGACCACCGGCTTCATGATCGGGAAGATGCACGACCAGAAGGCCCGGATCTTGCCCGCGCCGTCCAGCGCGGCCGCCTCGTCGATGTCGCGCGGCACGGTGCGCAGGTAGGCGGCGAACAGGAAGATCGTCACCGGCAGCGTCGCCGCCGTCTCGAACAGGATGAAGCCCGGGATCGTGTTGATGAGCCCCAGCACCCGCAGCACGAAGACGACGGGGATCAGGGTCACCTGGCCCGGGATGAACAGGCCGGACACGAAGAGCAGCAGCAGGCCCAGGTGCCACTTCGACCGGCCGCGCGCGATGACGTACGCGACCGGCGCGGCGAGCGCGATGCCGCACACGTTGACCAGCGCGACGAACAGCAGCGTGACGCCGTACGCGCGCACCACGTTGAACTTCTCGCTGGTGAGCGCCGCCTGCAGGTACTCCAGGCTGAACGTGTCCGGGCCGATCGCCAGCGGCGAGGAGATGATCGCGTCCTGCGGCTTGAAGGCGTTGATCACCATGATGTACAGCGGCACCACCATGACCAGCGCCACCAGGCCCAGCACCACCCACTTGAGGACGGTGCCCACGCCCGGCACGCGGCGGCGCCGGGCGCGCGACGTCGGTCGCGCCGCGGGCGCCGGGGGAGCGGCCGGCGGGGTCACGGGGGTCGTCGGGTGCGTCGTCGTCGCCATCAGTCGGCCACCTTCTTCTCCGCGCCGCGTCGCGCGAACGTCACCGCGAGGCCGAGCACGGCCGTGACGATCAGCAGGATCACGGACTGCGCCGCGCCGAACCCGAGCTCGGACTGGCCGAACGAGTCCCGCAGGATCTGGTACACGATCGTCTGGGTCGAGCCGGCGGGGCCGCCGTCGGTCAGGGCCAGCACGACGTCGTAGACCTTGAGCAGGCCCACCAGCGTGAGCACGAGGTTCACCGTGAACACCGGGGCGATGAGGGGCAGCGTCACGTTGCGGAACTGCTGCCACTTCGAGGCGCCGTCGACGGTGGCGGCCTCGTAGAACTCGGTGGGCACCGACTTGATGCCCGCGAGGAACAGGATCATGTTGAAGCCGAAGTGCGCCCACACGATCGTGAGGATCACGCTGGCCTTGGCGAACGTCACCTCGGTGAGGAAGGGTAGCGGCGCGACGCCGAGGTGACCCAGCAGGCCGTTGACCGCGCCCTCGGGGGACAGCATCGCGGACCAGAGGAACCCGATGATCAGCGAGCTGATGATGTACGGGTAGAAGAAGATCGTGCGGAGCAGGGTGTTCGCGCGGCTGTTGCCGGCGATGAGTGCGGCGATGAACAGCCCGACCGCGTTGCACAGCACCGTGCCGCAGAAGGCGACGACGGCGGTGAAGATCGCCGCGTCCACGGTGCGCGGGTTGCGGAACGCCTCCGTGTAGTTGTCGAAGCCGATGAACGTGAAGTTCAGGCTGTAGCCGTTCCAGTCGGTCAGGCTCAGCACGAACGCCAGGAACATCGGCACGATGAACATCGCCAGGAAGACCAGGACGGCGGGGCCGCCCATGACGATGCCGGGCAGGCGGTCGCGCCACACGCGCGCCGCCGGGCGGCGGCGCGCGCGGGCGAGGGGGACGGTGGTCGCCATCGTCAGCCGATCGTGGCGGCGAACCAGTCGTCCATCGCGGAGTCGACCTTGTCGGCCGAGGTGCCGCCGATGAGCGCCTGCGTCTGCGCGTTGATCTCGTCCGAGTAGCCGGTGGGCAGCGTGCGCTCGCCGTAGCCCTGGCCGGTCGGCGTGTACGACTCGGCAGGGGTGTCCGCGACGATCTGCAGCAGCTCCTTGCCCAGGTCGTCCATCTCGTACTCGTAGCCGTCGCGGAAGTTGCCGTCGACCTCGAGCTGGCTGGCCACCGCGTCCTGGTCCGTCACGAGGAACTCGACGAGCTTGGCGGCCGCGTCCTGGTCCTCGCTGGTCTTGAGGATCGAGTACGGGCTGGCGATGTTCGCGCCCATGGCGGGGCTGGCCACGCCGTCGACGGCGGGGGCGCGGAAGACGCCGATCTCGGCCTTCTCCTCCGCCTTCGCCTCGGTGCCGGCGAACCAGCTGCCCATCGGGTAGATCGCGCTCTTGCCGGAGAGGAACGCCTGCTCGGCGTCCGGGTACTTGATGCCCAGCGCGTCCTTGGGGACGTAGCCCTTCGCGACCCAGTCGGCGTAGGTGGCGACCGAGTCGCCGTACGTGTCGGAGAAGGTGGCCTCGCCCGAGCTCATGTGGGCGTACCACTCCGGGTCCTGGCCGACGATCGACGGGAGGCCGAGGGCCTGGAGCGAGTGGCTGGTCATCCAGTCGCCGCCGGTCTGCAGCGGCGTCCAGCCCGCGTCCTTGAGCTTGCCGAGGGCCGTGGTGAGCTCCTCGACCGTGGTCGGGGTCTCCGTGATCCCGGCCTCCTCGAACGCCGTCTTGTTGTAGAAGAAGAGGCTCTGCAGCTGGAACCCGATGCCGGCCATGTAGTACTTGCCGTCGATCGAGTACTGGTCGGCGAGCGGGCCGGACGTCGCCCAGTCGTACTGGGACAGGTCGACGAGCTCGGGGGCGAGGTCCGTGGTCGGCGGCAGCGACTGGACGACGTCGGGCGCGTCGCCCGCGGTGAGCAGGCGGGGGAGGGCGGCGGCCACGCCCTCGGCACCCGGGTTCTGGACGACGACGTCGATGCCGGGGTTCGCGTCCTCGAACGGCTTGACCAGCTCGTTCCAGTACTCCTCGGTGAGGTTCGGCGTGACGTTGACGAGCATGCTCACCTCGGTGGTGCCGCCGGAGCCGCCGTCGTCGTCGGAGCCGGCGCAGCCGGTGAGCGCGAGGGCGGCGACCGTGAGCGTGCCCACGCTCGCCAGGGTGCGGTGCTTGATCATCGTTGATCCTCTCGGGTTGCCGCCCCGCCGGGACGCTGCTTCGCGTGCCCGGAGTTCGGCCTTGCGGCTGTGGATGACGTCCGGTGTGGAGGGACGACTGGGACACTAATCGATAATCGTTGGATTGGGAAGAAGGTGCCCCACGGCAGGTGATCTCACACCCGGGTCGTCCCGGGGCGCCGCCCACCGCCCATAGGCTGGACGGGTGACCTCCGCAGCCCCCGCCGTGCAGCGGCCGGGCGGTACCCCGAGCGTGCCGCCGCGCCCCTGGTGGCTCGTCGCCGCCGGGCCCGCAGCCGTCCTCGTCGCCGTCCTCGCCGTGCTGTGCGGCGGAGCCTACTCGGGGGCGTTCCAGGCCCTCAGCGGCTTCACCGACCCGGGCGCGATCGTGCGCTACGGCCTGCCCGTCACGACCGTGCTCACCGAGCTCAGCGTCTCGGTGACGGTCGGCGCGCTGCTCGTCGCGGCCTGCCTGGTGCCGCCGGGCCGCACCCAGGCGCGGGTGCTCACGACGGCCGGCGCCGCCAGCGCCGTGTGGGCGGTGGCCGCCGTCCTCCAGCTCGTGCTGCGGTACGCGAACATCTCCGGGACCTCGCCGGCCTCGCCCGCGTTCGGGCAGGGCCTCGCGCAGTTCGTCACCGACCTCGACCTCGGCCGGCTCTACCTCGCGATCATCGTCGTCGCCGCGCTCACGTCCGCGCTCGCGATGGCGGTGCGCGGACCAGTCGGCGCCCTGTGGACGACGCTGCTGCCGCTCGCCGCCCTCGCCATGCAGTCGACCACCGGCCACGCGTCGGGCGCCGCGAACCACGAGCTCGCCGTCGGCGCGATGCTGCTGCACCTCGTCGGCGCCGCCGTGTGGGTGGGCGGCCTGGGCGCGCTGCTCGTCACCGTGCTCACGCGGGACGAGGCACGCGACGACGGGCGCACCGCGGCGGCCGCCGTCGCGCGCTTCTCCCCGGTCGCCGGGTGGTGCTTCGCCGCGGTCGGCGTCTCCGGCATCCTCAACGCGTGGCTCCGCATGGAGTCCTGGGGCGACCTGCTCACCCCGTACGGCGTGCTCCTGCTCGTCAAGGCGCTGCTCATGGTGGCGCTCGGCGGGTTCGGGTTCGCGCACCGGATGTGGGTCGTGGACCGGCTCGGCCGCGCCGGCTCCGCGGGCGCCGTCCGACGCCTGTTCTGGCGGCTGCTCGCCGTCGAGCTGCTCGTGATCGGCGCCGTCTCCGGCGTCGCCGTGGCGCTCGGCTCCACCGCCCCGCCCGTCCCGGACGAGGTGCCGGTCGACGTCACGCCCGCCTTCCAGCTCACCGGCCAGGCGCTGCCGCCCGAGCCGACCATGGCCCGCTGGTTCACCGAGTGGAGCCTCGACCCGCTGCTCGCGTTCGCGTGCGTGGCCGGGCTCGTGGTCTACCTGCGCTGGGTGCGGCGGCTCGCGCGGCGCGGCGACGCGTGGCCCGTGGGGCGCACGGTGTCGTGGTGCCTGGGCATGGTCGTGATGTTCTGGGTGACCAGCGGCGGCCCGGCCGTGTACGGGCACGTGATCTTCAGCGGCCACATGGTGCAGCACATGATCCTGGCGATGCTGGTGCCGCTGTTCCTCGTGCTGGCCGCCCCCGTCACGCTGCTGCTGCGCGCCATCCCGGCCCGCAAGGACGGCAGCCGCGGGCCGCGCGAGTGGGTGCTCGGCCTGGTGCACTCCCGGTTCGGCCAGTTCATCGCCCGCCCCGTGGTGGCCGCGGTGCTCTTCGCCGGCGGCATGATCGCGTTCTACTACACGCCCGCGTTCGAGTTCGCGCTGCGCAACCACGCCGGGCACGTGTGGATGATCGTGCACTTCACGCTCGTGGGGTACCTGTTCGCCAACGCGCTCGTGGGCATCGACCCGGGCCCCAGGCGCCCCCCGTACCCGCAGCGCCTGCTGCTGCTCTTCGCGACGATGGCGTTCCACGCGTTCTTCGGCGTCGTGCTCACGTCGGGCACCTCGCTGCTCGTCGCCGACTGGTTCGGCAACATGGGCCGGCCCTGGGGCCTGCCCGCCATCGAGGACCAGCAGCGCGGCGGCGGAGTCGCGTGGGGGATCGGCGAGCTGCCGACGCTCGCGCTCGCCATCGCCGTCGCGATCCAGTGGACGACGTCCGACGAGCGCGAGGCGCGCCGCCGCGACCGCAAGGCCGACCGCGACGGCGACGCCGAGCTCGAGGAGTACAACGCCATGCTCGCCAAGATGGCCGAGCGCGACGACGAGACCCCGCCGAGGTAGTACGAGACCCTGCGAGGTAGTACGGATCCCGCCGAGGGAGTACGGGGAGCGCGCCAGGTCAGGCGGGCTGCGGCACCGGGAGCCGGGACGGGCCCGCCAGCGCGGCGACGTGCGCCGGGACCGGCTCGCGCGTGTCGGTGTCGGGGACCGCGGCGCCCACGACGCGACGCACCGGGACGTGCCCGCCCCAGCCGCCCGCGGCGACGTCGGCCGGGTCGTCGACGGGCGCGCCGGCGCGGGCCTTCATCGACGCCTCGCGCAGCGGCACGGCCAGCACCGCCGTCGCGGCGAGCTCCTTGCGGGTGGCGGGGCGCAGGGTCGCGGACCGGCCGGGCGCCATGTGGTCGACGACGGCGTCCAGCGCGCGGACGCGCTCGGCGTCGTCCGTGACGAGGCGGGCCGTGCCGATCACGACCGCCGACCGGTAGTTCATCGAGTGGTGGAAGCCGGACCGCGCCAGCACCAGGCCGTCGAGCTCGGTGACCGTGACGCAGACGGTCGCGTCCGTGGCCCCGACCAGCCAGCGCGCCGCCACCGAGCCGTGCACGTACAGCGTGCCGCCGTCGTCGGGACCGTCGAGGTCGACGGCGTAGGCACAGGGCAGCACGACCGGGTGCCGGTCCGCGCCCTCGCCGACGTCGACGCCGAGGTGGGCGACGAGCCCGTCGGCGAGCAGGGCGTGCAGCGCGTCCCGGTCGGCGACGGCGCGGTTCCGGCCGCGCCGCACGGTGGACCGAGGTGTGGGGGAGAGGGCGTCGTCCATGGCACTACCGTGGACCTCGGGTGGCCTGTCGTCACGAGCCATTTCCTGACGGAATCGGCAGGCCACTTCACCCGCCGGTCCGGTAGGCCGCCTCGGTCGTGCCGCCCGGTCCCGCCGTCCGGTCCCGTCATCCAGGAGTCCCGATGCCCGCGCTCCCCGTCCGCCTCGACCGCGGCGCCCGCGACCCGCTCGGCGCGCAGCTGTCCGGCCAGGTCCGCGACCTGGTGTCCCGCGGCACGCTGCGCCGCGGCGACCGGCTCCCCAGCACGCGTGCGCTCGCCGCGGACCTCGGCGTCGCGCGCTCCGTGGCCGAGCAGGCGTACGACCAGCTGATGGCCGAGGGATGGCTGACCGCGCGCCGCGGGGCGGGCACGTACGTCGCGGCCGACGCCGTACCCCGTCCCGCGCCCGGGCCGCGCCGGGCCGCGGGCCCGGGCAGCGGCCTCGTACGGCTGAGCGCCGGCGAGCCGTGGATCGATCCGCGCCACCGCGCGGGGTGGCGGCGGGCGTGGCGGGAGGTGTCGGCGACGACGCCTCCGCGGGGCTACGACGACCCGTGCGGCCTGCCCGCGCTGCGGGCGGCGCTCGCGGAGCGGCTCGCTCGCACCCGTGGCCTCGTCGTCGACGCCGACGAGGTGGTGGTCACCGCCGGGACGACGGCCGGGTTCCGCGACCTGCTCGGCGTGCTGCCCACGGGGCCCGTGGGCATCGAGGACCCGGGCTACCGCGCCGCCGTCGCGACCGCGCACGCCACGGGCCGCGCCGTCGTCGACCTGCCGGCGGAGGCCCGCCACGACGAGGTCGCCCTGCGCGGGCTGGCCGCCGCGTACGTGACGCCCGCGCACCAGCACCCGCTCGGGCGGGTGATGCCGGCCGACGACCGGCGCGCGCTGCTCGCCGCGTCGCGCGCCACGGGAGCCGTCGTCGCCGAGGACGACTACGACTCCGAGCTGCGCTACGACGTGGCTCCCGTGCCGGCCCTGGCGGCGCTCGGCCGGGACCGGGTGGCCTACCTCGGCTCGGCGTCGAAGTCCGCGCCGCCCGGGCTGCGGGTCGGGTGGCTGGTGCCGCCCCCGGCGCTGCTCGACGACGTGGTCCGGCAGCGCGCCGTCGTGCACGACGTCGCGGCGTGGCCCACGCAGCGGGCCCTGCTGACCCTGCTGCGGGACGGCTGGCTCGACGCCGTCCTGCGCACGGCGCGGCGCGTGTACGCCGAGCGGGCGGCCCGCGTCGCCGCGGTCCTGGCGCCGCACGCGGAGCCGGCCGCGACGTCCGCCGGCATGTACTCGACCTGGCTGCTGCCGCAGGAGGCCGCGCTGTCCGCGCGCGACGCTGCGCGGCGGGCGGGCTTCGACCTGCCGCTGCTGTCCGACGTCTGCCGCACCTCCCCGCTCACCGGTGTCGTCGTCGGGTTCGGCGGCGTGGACGACGCCGAGCTCGACCGCGCACTCGCCGCGATCCGGGTCGGGCTGGGCGGGTGACGGAGCGATCGGTCGCCGT
Source organism: Isoptericola nanjingensis (assembly GCF_050311635.1). Lineage (NCBI taxonomy): Bacteria > Bacillati > Actinomycetota > Actinomycetes > Micrococcales > Promicromonosporaceae > Isoptericola > Isoptericola nanjingensis. The sequence continues at coordinate 335,517 of NZ_JBNOZL010000007.1, forward strand.
CGGGCGCGCGGACGACGACCGATCGCTACGTCACCAAGGGCTACAGCAGGCCGTCGACGACCTTCGCCGCGAGGCCGAACGCCGTCGTCGTGCCCAGCCCGTCCGCGATGGTCACGGTGGTGACGCCGGGCGCTGGGTCAGCGACGACGAACGGCGTACCGGCGAACGGACCGCGGCGCGGGCGCGGCACCGCGAGATCGGGCACCGACCAGCGCCGCCGCACCTCGACCGGCCGGCCGAGCAGGGCCTCGGCCTCGCGCAGCAGCAGGGTGTCGGCGGCCTCGGAGCGCTCGGGGTCCCGGTCGAGGCCCCCGTCGTCGCGCCGGTCGGCGTCCGTGCGGCGGGCCTCGCCGAGGAGCAGCGTGTCGCCGTGCGGGGTGAATGCGAGACGGACGCCCGCGTCGAGCAGCTCGGGGGCGTGCGTGCGCAGCCGCTCGCGCACGTCCGCGAGTGCGGGGGAGTGCGCCGTGGCGGCGTCGCGCAGCAGGCTCGTGCCGCCCAGCACGGCCGGGCCGGCGGCGTCGTGCCGGCGGCCCGGTGTCGCGACCCGCAGCACCTGCCGCACGTCGGGGCGCAGCCCGGCGTGCGCCGCCTCGTCGGGGAAGAACCGGTCCAGGTCGGGCCCGACGGCGAGCAGCACGCGGCGTGCCACGACCTCGCCGCGCGACGTGCGCACCAGCGTGCGGCCCGTGCCGGCCTCGAAGGTGAGCGCCGTCGTCGACCAGGCGACGTCGGCCCGTGGCCGGGAGTCGAGCGCGGCGGCGAGCGCCCGGAGGGCGTCGCGCGGCTCGACGCGCAGGTCGAGCGGGAGGAACGCGCCGCCGACGACGTCACCCGCGCTCGTCAGCCCGGCGCGCTCGGCGGCCTGCGCGGCGTCGAGGAGCAGCGCGTCGCCGTCACGGGCGGCTACGAGGTCGTCCAGCACGGCGAGCTCGTCGGCGGAGCGCGCGACGACGACGGCGCCCGTGTCCTTGACCCAGAAGCCCGCCTCCCGGCCGAGCTTCAGCCAGCGCTCGCGCGACGCCAGCGCGCAGGACAGGGTCGCGGCGTCCTGCGTGGTGACGGCGACGTGCCCGCAGCGCCGGGCGGACGCGCCGTCGGGCCGAGGGTCGCGTTCCACCACCAGCACCGAGTGCCCGCGGGCGTTCGCCTCCAGGGCGTGCGCGAGCCCGACGATGCCCGCCCCGACCACGACCAGGTCGGCGGTGGAGGGCAGCGGCGGCAGGTGGGCGGCGCGGGGCGACGGCGGTCTCACGACCAGACCGTGCCCGATCGCGCGACGCCCGCTCAACCGCAGGGGACGCCGTCGCGAACAAGTTCAGCGAACGTTCATCCCGTGTTCCCCGTGCGCCCGTCTGCGCACGGGCTGTGGTAGACCGGGCGCGTGAGCAGCGACGCCCCCACGCCCTTCGACGACCTCGACCGCTACCTGGAGCTCCCGCGCGTCGGCGGGCTCGCGCTGAGCCCGGACGGCACGCGCCTCGTCACCACCGTCCAGACGCTCGACGCGAAGCGCACCGGCTGGACGACCGCCGTCTGGGAGGTGGACCCCGCCGGCGTCGCCCCGGCGCGGCGGCTGACGCGCAGCCGCAAGGGCGAGTCGTCGGCGGTGTTCGCGGCGTCGGGCGACGTGCTGTTCACGTCGGCCCGCCCGGACCCGGACGCGGACCAGGACGACGAGGAGCCGAAGGCGGCGCTGTGGCTGCTGCCCGCGGGCGGCGGGGAGGCGCGCGTCGTCGCGACGGCGCCCGGCGGGGTCGGCGGGGTGCTCGCGGCCCGGGACGCCGACGTGGTGTCCGTCTCCGCGCCGGTGCTGCCGGGCGCGGCGGGGCTCGCCGAGGACGAGGCGCTGCGCAAGGAGCGCACCGACCGCAAGCTCTCGGCGATCCTGCACACCGGCTACCCGGTGCGGTACTGGGACCACGACCTGGGTCCCGACCAGGAGCGCCGGTTCGTCGGCTCCCTCGGCACGACCGACCCGGACGCGCGGCTCGCGCTGCGCCAGCTGACGGGGCCGGGGCGCCAGCTCGACGAGCACGAGGCGGGCCTGGCCCCTGACGGCGCCACGCTCGTCACCACCTGGGCGGTGCCCGACCCGGGCGCGGCACGCCGGGTCGTGCTGGTGGCGGTGGACACCGCGACCGGGGAGCGCCGCACGCTGGTCGACGACCCGGACGCGGACGTCTTCGCCCCGGCGGTGTCGCCGGACGGGCGGTGGGTCGCGTTCGGCTCCGAGACGATCACGACGCCGGAGCAGGCGCCGGTCGTGCGGCTGGGACTGGTCCCGCTCGGCGTGGACGACGCCGGACCGGAGATCCTCGCGGACGACTGGGACCGCTGGCCGTCGTCGGTCGCGTGGCTGCCCGACGGCTCGGGGCTGGTCGTCACGGCCGACGAGGACGGCCGCGGCCCGGTGTTCCTGCTGACGTTCGGCACCGGCGGACCGGGTGCGGGCGAGCCGGTCACGGTGGAGCGCGTGACGAGCGACGACGCGACGTTCAGCGACGTCCGCGTCGCGCCCGACGGGTCCGCGCTGTACGCCCTGCGCAGCAGCTACGCCGCGCCGGCCGAGCCGGTGCGGATCGACCTCGCCGCCTTCGCCGCGACGGGCGCGGCGGGCGAGCGCGCGCCCGTCGCCGCGGACGCGCTCCGCGGGCCCGTGCCCGCCCCGGCGCTGCCCGGCACGCTCACCGAGGTCGAGACGACGGCGGGGGACGGCGCGCGCGTGCGCGCCTGGCTCGCGCTGCCCGAGGGGGCGTCGTCGGGCGGCCCGGCGCCGCTGCTGCTGTGGATCCACGGCGGCCCGCTGAGCACCTGGAGCGCGTGGAGCTGGCGCTGGAACCCGTGGCTGATGGTGGCGCGCGGCTACGCCGTCCTGCTGCCCGACCCGGCGCTGTCCACCGGGTACGGACAGGACTTCGTGCAGCGCGGCTGGGGCGCGTGGGGCGGAGCGCCGTTCACCGACCTCATGGCGATCACCGACGCCGTCGAGGCCCTGCCGGAGATCGACGCGACCCGCACCGCCGCGATGGGCGGGTCGTTCGGCGGGTACATGGCGAACTGGGTGGCCGGGCACACGGACCGGTTCCGAGCGATCGTCACGCACGCCAGCCTGTGGGCGCTCGACCAGTTCGGCCCCACCACCGACGCGGCCTACTACTGGCTGCGCGAGATGACGCCGGAGATGGCGGAGGCGAACAGCCCGCACCGCGCCGTCGCCGACATCCGCACCCCGATGCTCGTCGTGCACGGTGACAAGGACTACCGCGTGCCCGTCGGGGAGGGCCTGCGGCTGTGGCGCGACCTGCTCACGGAGTCCGGCCTGCCCGCGGACGACGACGGCAGCACCGTGCACCGCTTCCTGTACTTCCCCGACGAGAACCACTGGGTGCTCGCGCCCCAGCATGCGAAGGTCTGGTACCAGACGGTGCTGGCGTTCCTCGGCGAGCACGTGCGGGGCGACGAGCCGGAGCTGCCCGCGTACCTCTGAGCGTCGACCGCCTGTGCGGCAGGGGCGGAGGTCAGGCGGGCGTGACGATGAGGTCCACGAGGATCTCGAGCATGGCGCTGGCGTCCTTGCGGGCGGTCTCGGCGGGGAGCATCGCCGCGCGCTGACCGGCCTCGTGCGCGCCCAGCAGCAGGTCGATGGCGACGTGCTCGTCGACGGCGAAGCGGAGGCCGAGGGCGGACATGACGCGGTTCAGCGCGGCGATCATCTCCCCGCGGAGCACCTGCTGCTGGTCCACGTAGCGCTGGGCGATCTGCGGGTCGCGCAGCGCGAGCAGCTCGAACTCGAGCTCCATGACGCACCAGGAGGCCTTCGCGGCCTGGTCGGGCAGCACCGACGCGATGACCTCGCGCACGGTGGCGCGGAACCCCTCCGGCGTCTGCAGGGCGGCGGGGTCGACCGTGGTGACCGCCTGCTCGAGGGCGCCGAGGTGGCCGCGCGCCTCGCGCTCCGTGAGGGCCAGGAACAGCTCCTCCTTGCTCGCGAAGTTCGAGTAGAACGCGCCCCGGGTGAAACCGGCGGCCTCGCACACGGCCTCGATCGACGCGGCCTGGACGCCCACCTGCGCGAACACCTCGAAGGCGGCGTCGAGCAGACGCTCGCGGGTGCGCTCGCGCCGGGGCGAGCGCCCGGGGGCGACCGTAGCCTCGTCGGGGGTCGCGCTCTCGGTGGTCAGGGGGTCCTCCTCGGGATGCTGCCGGTACCGGCCCGGTGCGGGCGCCGCGCCCGGCCGGGCCCACTCTAGCCAATACAGCGGCGTATCGGATACGTTCGTGCATCGGATACAGTGCCGTATCGAACCCCTGCTCCGTCGTCCTGGGAGAGCCTGTGTCCTCCGTCCTGTACTCCCTCGGCCGTTGGGCCGCCCGGGCCCGGCGGCTCGTCGTCATCGGCTGGGTGCTGGTGCTCGCCGTCGTCGGCGGCGCGGCCGGCCTGCTCTACCAGGGCTTCGACAACTCCGTGACCATCCCGGGCACCGAGTCGCAGGACGCGCTCGACAGCCTGTCCGCCACGTTCCCGCAGGTCAGCGGGTCGTCCGCGCAGATCATCGTCGTCGCGCCCGAGGGCTCCACGATCGACGACGACGCGATGCGCGGGCCCATCGAGGACACGGTCGACGACCTCGGCGAGCTCGACCAGGTGGCAGCCGTCACCTCCCCGTACGACGACCAGATGGCAGCGTCGGTCAACGACGACGACACGGCCACGTTGCTGACGATCCAGCTCGACGGCGACCAGTCCGTCATCACCGAGGACACCAAGGACGCGCTGCGCACCGCGAGCGACGACCTCGCCGCCGCACTCCCGGCCGGGTCCCAGGCCAGCCTGGGCGGCGAGCTGTTCAGCGTCGAGTTCCCGGCCCTGAGCATCATCGAGGCGATCGGCGTCGTCGTCGCGCTCGTGGTCCTCATCATCACGCTCGGCTCGTTCGTCGCGGCGGGCCTGCCGCTGGTCAACGCGCTCATGGGCGTGGGCGTGTCGATGCTCCTGCTGCTCACGGCCACCGTGTTCGGCCCGATCAACTCCACGACGCCGATGCTGGGCCTCATGCTCGGCCTCGCGGTGGGCATCGACTACGCGCTGTTCATCGTGTCCCGGCACCGCGAGCAGCTCGCGGCCGGGCTCGAGGTGGACGAGTCGATCGCGCGCGCCACCGCGACGGCGGGCTCGGCCGTGATCTTCGCGGGCCTCACGGTGATGATCGCCCTCGTGGGCCTCGGGGTCGCGGGCATCCCGTTCCTCACCGTGATGGGCATCGCCGCCGCCGTGGCGGTCGGCATCGCCGTCCTCGTCTCGCTCACGCTGCTGCCCGCGCTGCTGTCGTTCTCGGGGGAGCGGCTGCGGCCGCGCGCCCCGCGCGCCGCCCGCAAGGCGAAGGGGAGGGCCAAGCGGGCCGCCGCGCCGGCCGACGGCGTCCACCGCAACCGGTTCTTCGACGGCTGGGTGCGGGGCGCCACCCGCTTCCCGGTCCTCACGATCGTGCTCGTCGTGGGCGCCATCGCCGCCCTCGCCTGGCCGGCCACGAACCTCCGCCTCGCGCTGCCGGACGCCGGCACCCTGCCGGAGGACAACAGCGCCCGCGTCACCTACGACCTGGTGGGTGAGGAGTTCGGCGAGGGCTTCAACGGCCCGCTGATCGTCACGGGCTCGATCGTCACCAGCAACGACCCCGTGGCCCTCATGGACGACCTCGGCGACGAGATCGCCGACCTGCCCGGCGTCGCCGACGTCCCGCTGTCCACGCCGAACCCGTCCGCCGACACCGGCATCATCCAGGTGATCCCCGAGGGGGGCCCGACGTCGCAGGAGACCAAGGACCTCGTCAACGAGATCCGCGACCAGCACGACCACTACCTGGAGAAGTACGGCGTCGACCTGTCCGTCACCGGCTTCGCCGCGGTCGGCATCGACGTCTCCGACAAGCTCGGTGCCGCGCTGCTGCCGTTCGGCCTCGTCGTCGTGGGCCTGTCGCTCGTGCTGCTGACGATGGTGTTCCGCTCGATCTGGGTGCCGATCAAGGCCTCGCTCGGCTACCTGCTGTCCGTCGGCGCGGCCTTCGGCGTGGTGACCCTCGTGTTCGAGAACGGCGTCCTGGCGGACGCCCTCAACGTCACCAAGCTGGGCCCCGTCATCAGCTTCATGCCGATCATCCTCATGGGCGTGCTGTTCGGCCTGGCGATGGACTACGAGGTCTTCCTCGTGTCCCGCATCCGGGAGGACTACGTGCACGGCGGCGACGCCCGCCGCGCGGTGCGCTCGGGCTTCCTCGGCTCGGCCAAGGTGGTCACGGCCGCGGCGGTCATCATGTTCGCCGTCTTCGTCGCGTTCGTGCCCGAGGGCGACATGACCCTCAAACCCATCGCTCTCGGCCTCGCCGTCGGTGTGCTCGTGGACGCGTTCGTCGTGCGCATGACGCTCGTGCCCGCCGTGCTCCATCTCCTGGGCGACCGGGCCTGGCACATGCCGCGCTGGCTCGACCGCATCCTGCCCACGTTCGACGTCGAGGGCGAGGGCCTCACGAAGGAGCTGCGGCTCGCGTCGTGGCCCGAGCCGGACGCGACGGACGCCGTCGCCGCGCGCGACCTCGAGGTCGCGGGGCCCGACGGCTCGCCGGCCCCGGTGGTCGGCCCTGTCAGCGTGCGCGTCCCCGAGGGCGGCGCCCTGTGCGTGCACGGCGACGCGGCGGCCCCCGTGTCCGCGCTGCTGCTCGCCCTCGCCGGGCGGATGGCGCCCGACGCGGGCGCCGTGAAGGTCACCGGCCTGGTGCTGCCCGAGCGCGCGATGACGGTGCGCGGCCGCGTCGCCGTCGTCGACGCCTTCGCGGAGCACGGCCGCCCCGCCGCGACGGTCGACGCCGCGGTGCGCGACGGCGCCCGGGTCGTGGTCGTGGACCGCACCGACGCCGTCGCCGACCGCTCGGCCCGCGAGGCGCTCGCCGCCGCGCTCGCCCGGGCGCAGCGCGGCGGGACGGCGGTGCTGCTGGGTGCCAGCGGCGTCGCCGCGACCGACCTGCTCGACGACGGCACCGGCCGCGAGGTCGCCGTGCTCGACGTCGGCGCCGGCTGGGGCGCGCCGAGCGCGCTCACCGGGGCGGACGTGCCGCCCCCCGCGCCCGACGACGAGCACACCCCCGTGCCCGCGGGACCCGACCCCGCGGCCACCGACGAGATCGACGAGGACACCCACGTGCAGGAGGTGCGGGCATGACCGCCCCGACCATCGCCACCCGGGCGCGCCGCGACCCCTGGCGGATCGCCGCCGTCGCGCTGCTGCCGATCATGGTGCTCGGGCTGCTGCTCGCCGCGCTGTGGAACCCGCAGGACCGGCTCGACCAGGTGCCGGCCGCCATCGTCAACCTCGACGAGCCGGTCGAGGTCCAGGGGCAGACCGTGCCGCTGGGCCGCCAGCTCGCGTCCGGCCTGGTCAGCGGCGGCGAGACCGCCGAGGGCGCGAAGGCCGCGCAGCCTGCCGAGGACGCGACGAACTTCGACTGGACGATCACCGACGAGGAGTCGGCGGCCGACGGCCTCGCGAACGGCACCTTTGCCGCCGTCGTGACCATCCCGGAGGACTTCTCCGCGGCCGCCACGTCGTACGGCAACGACGACCCGTCCGAGGCGCGCCAGGCCACCATCGACGTCAGCACCCCGCCCGGCGGCCGCGTGGCCGACGACGCGCTCGCCCGCGTGGTCGCCGCCACCGCGACGTCCGTCATGTCGAGCACGCTCACCGAGACGTACGTCGACAACGTGCTCGTCGGCTTCAACGACCTCTCCGACGGCATCGGCCAGGCGCAGGACGGCGCCGTGCAGCTCGCCGACGGCGCGGGCCAGACGCAGGACGGCGCCGACCAGCTGGCGGACGGCGCGGGCCAGCTCGCCGACGGCGCGGACGAGGCCGCCGACGGCGCGGGCCAGCTCGCCGACGGCGCGGGCCAGCTCGCTGACGGCGCGTCCAGCGCGGCCTCCGGGGCGTCGGACCTTGCCGGCGGTGCAGGACAGGTCGCCGAGGGCTCCCGAGGCATCGCCCGGGGAATCGGTGAGAGCGCGGGCGGCGCCGACGACCTTGCGAAGGGCGGCGACGACCTCGCGGCTGGAGCGACCCAGGTCGCGGAGGGGAACCGCCAGCTCGCCGACGGCGTCGCCGAGATCAACGAGGACGTGCCCGACGTGGCCGCGATCAAGAAGTCGCTGGCCGACGCCCAGGCTCGTTCGGAGGAGTTCGCCGCGGCCGCGGGCGCCGCTCTCGGCTGCGACGTCAATCCGTCCTCGGAGGCCTGCAAGGCGCTGAACGACGTGCTGACCGAGCTGCAGACGAACTCGTCGGCGGTGCAGGACACGGTCGACGGCGTCGTCTCCGCGCGCGAGCAGCTCGACGCGCTCGCGACCCAGACCGACAAGCTCGCCACCGGCGCGGAGGGTGTCGCCACCGGCGTGGCGGGCATCGCGGACGGCAACCGTGATCTCGCCGAGGGTCTGCGCCAGCTCCAGGGCGGGGCGTCGCAGGTCGCGGATGGCGCGGACGGTGTGGCGTCCGGAGCCGGTGAGCTCTCCTCGGGTGTGGGCCAGCTCGCGACCGGAGCGTCCGGCGTGGCGTCGGGGGCGTCGGACCTGTCCTCGGGGGTGGGCCGGCTCGCGACCGGCACCGAGGGCATCGCCTCCGGCGCCGGCGACCTGGCGGGCGGCGTGGGCCAGCTCGCGTCGGGCGCGGACGACCTGGCCTCCGGCCTCGACGACGCGAAGAACCAGATCCCGACGTACACGGACGACGAGCGCAAGACGCTCTCGTCGGTGGTCGCGGAGCCGGTGGCGGCGCCGTCGGCGTCGGGCATCAGCACCGGGGCGTCGGGCCCGCTGTTCGCTGTCGTGGCGCTGTGGCTGGGTGCGCTCGCCCTCATGACGGTGTTCCCGCCGGTCATGGCGCGGGCCCTGGGCTCCACGCGCGACTCGGTGCGTCTCGCGCTGTCGGCGTTCTGGCTGCCGGCCGCGGTCGGCGCCGGGACGGGCGCGCTGATCGGCGTGATCCTCGCGGCGGTCGAGAAGCTCGACGCGGGGGGATGGGTCGGGTCGATCCTCGTGGGGGCGGTCGCGTCGGTGGCGTTCGTCGCCGTGCACCAGGGCTTCCTCGGCTGGCTCGGCAACCTGGGGCGCGGCATCAGCCTGCTGATCGCCGTCCTGCTCATCGCGACGGGCATCGTCGCGACCGTGCCCGCCGCGCTGCAGGGACTCGTCGACGCGCTGCCGATCGGGGCCGCGCGCGACGCCCTGACGGCGGTGGTGGTGCCCGCGGCCGGCGGCCTCGGGATGAGCGTGACCCTGCTGGTGCTGTGGGGGCTGGGCGGTCTTGCGCTGGCGGCGCTCGTCACCGCCCGGGGTCGACGGCTCGGCGTCGGGCGCCTGCTGCGCGCCTGACCGGCCGCGCAGGACCGCCCGGGGGCGTCAGCCCGGCAGCCCCGGGCAGCGGGCTGCGGCGCGCTGCCAGCGCAGCACGAGGAGGGCGTCGGCGCGCCGCCGGGCGGCCATGCCGAGGTGGGCGACCTGGCGGTGCTCGAGGAGCGCGTGGAGGTCGTGGTCCAGCGCCCAGGCGAGGGCGCGTCGGACGTCGTCGAAGTCGGGCGCGAGCAGGGTTGGTGCGGGTCTCACGTCGGGGAGAGATGTCCGACTCGCCGGTTTGTGACATCGAGGTGTGTCACAGGTCTGCACCAGACTCGCCGCATGGACCTCACCCAGGCGCGCGAGACCAAGGCACAGCTCAGCGACTTCGCCCGTGACCTGGCCGAACGGCACGGCGTGCCCGCCAGCCCGTACGCGGTCGGCGACGACGCGACCCCGGCGGACGTGGTGCGCGCGCCCACCCTGTCGCTGGGCCTCGCGCCCCACGGCGACGGGGGCTTCGGCATCGCGGTGCGCTACCGGCTCGGGGTCCCGACGGCACGGTCGTTCGTGCGCAGGCTGGCCGCCGAGGCGGGCGACGCCGTCGACGTCCGGCGTACCGGACGCATCCGGACGCTCGCCGCGCAGGTCCGCCCGCCCGTCGCCACGGCGCGCGCCCTCGGGGAGACGGACAGGGTGCGGCCCCTGCGGCCCGGGGTCTCGATCGCGCACGTGGACGTCACCGCGGGCACGCTCGGCGCGTTCGTGGTCAAGGCCGGCGAGGAGGGCGCGCGCTACGTGCTGTCCAACTTCCACGTGCTCGCGGGGTCGCCGTCCGCGCAGGTCGGCGACGTGGTCGTGCAGCCGGGCCCGGCCGACGGCGGTCGCGCGCCCGGGGACCGGGTCGGCACCCTCGCGCAGGTGGTGCCGCTGACGCCCGGCGAGCCGGCCACGGTGGACGCGGCCCTCGCCCTCCTGGACGAGGGGATCGAGATCGACCCGACCTACCCGGTGGGCGCGGTGACCACCACGGCCGTGGCGGCGGGCGGCGAGGTGGTCGCGAAGATCGGGCGCACCACGGCGCACACGCAGGGCCGGGTCACGGCCATCGAGATGGACGACGTCGTCGTCGGGTACGGGGACGAGCTCGGTGCGCTCTCCTTCGACAACCAGATCGAGGTGGAGGGCACCGGCGGCGCGTTCTCGCGCGGCGGCGACTCCGGGTCGCTGGTCTACCGCGAGGACGGCGTCGCGCTCGGCCTGCTGTTCGCCGGCTCCGAGACGGGCGGCGCCGACGGCACGGGGCTGACGTACTGCAACCCCGTCGACGCCGTCCTCGAGGCCCTGGGCGTCACCCTCGCGCCGAGATAGAGAAGGCTGATTCGCGAGATAGAGAGGCTCGGACGAGGCCGCAACGGGTTGCGGCCTCGTCCGAGCCTCTCTATCTCGCGAATCAGCCTTCTCTATCTCGGCAGTTCTCAGCCCCAGGTGAGCAGGTCCTCGCCGTGCTCGACCATCGTGCCGACCTGCGCGAGGCGGTCGACGGCGTCGGGCGTGGCCTCGAGCGCGACGACGGGGCAGACGGCGGACCTGCCGCCCGCGCGCACCGCCGCCGGGTCCCAGGTGACCAGCACGGTGCCGCGCTGCACGACGTCGCCCTCGGAGGCGTGGGTGGTGAAGCCCTCGCCGCCGAGCTTGACGGTGTCGATGCCGAGGTGCACCAGCACGGCACGGCCGTCGTCGTGCTGGACGACGAACGCGTGCGGGTGCAGCTTGACGATCGTCCCGGCGATGGGCGCGACCGCCTCGCCCCCGCGGACGCCGTCGGGCTCGATCGCGAGGCCGGGGCCGACGAGGCCGGCGGCGAACACCGGGTCGTCCACCTCGGACACGTCGACGACCGTGCCGGTGACGGGCGCGAGAACGGTCAGCGCCGTCATCAGCGGAGGTCCTCGATGTCGGAGGCGAGGGTGTCGGCCTCGGGGCCGACGATGACCTGGATGGCGACGCCGGAGCGCACGACCGCGATGGCGCCCGCCTTCGTGAGGTCGGCGTCGATCACCTTGGCGGGGTCCTCGACCTCGACGCGGAGCCGGGTGATGCACGGCTCGAGGTCGATGATGTTGTCGTCGCCGCCGAGCGCGTCGAGGATCTGCTGTGCCTTGCTCATGATGCTCCTTGGTGGGTCCGGGTGGAGATTCCGGGGGTCGGTGGGTGCGGGGCCTGGCTCACATGAGCTCGGCGAGGTCGGACGCGATCGTGTCGACGCGGGGGCCGACGACGACCTGCACGACCCGCCCGTTGATCATCACGCCGAAGGCGCCGGCGCGCTTGAGCAGCGCGGCGTCGACGAGCGCCGGGTCCTTGACGAGGGACCGCAGCCGGGTGGTGCACGGGTCGATCTCCTCGATGTTCTCCACCCCGCCGAGTCCGGCGAGGATCGAGGCGGCGAGCTGCGCGTCGGGGTCGGGCGTGCTCATCGGGGGCTCCCTTCGGGGATGCGTCCGGGGGGTGCGGAAGGCTGGACGGGGCGGCCGGCGTCGCCGTCGGAGGGCCGGGCGCGGGGGACGAGCGTGGGCCGTGCCTCGCGCAGCGGTACGAAGACGCTGTACCGGTCGCCGCGGTAGCAGGCGCGGGAGTACATCACGGCGGCGTCGCCGCCGAAGGTGCGTCGGGCGGTGCGCATGACGGCGCGGGAGCCCTGCATCTGCAGGGCCTCCAGCTCCTCGGGGGTGGCGTCGGCGGCGGTGATGACCTCCTCGCCCCACGTGGGGTCGAGGTCGCGCTCGCGCAGCGCGGCGTAGAGGCTGTCGGGCACGCCGTCGTCGAGCAGGTCGGGGGCGAGGTCGACCGGGATCCAGGACTCCTCGACGCTCATCGGGTTGCCGTCGGCGGTGCGCAGCCGCACCACGTGGTGCACCGGGGTGCCGGTCTCGCGGTCCAGCGCCTCGGCGACGACGGCGGGCGCGGGCAGCTGCTCGCACCGCAGCACCGTGGCGCCGGGCGTGAGGCCGCGGCGCCGGGCCTCCTCGCCGAACGTGGTCAGGCGCATCTCGAAGTCGGCGCGGGGCGGCGCGACGAACGTGCCGCGGCCCTGCGCGCGCTCGAGCACGCCCTCCGTGACGAGCGCGTCGATGGCCTGGCGCACCGTCATCCGCGAGACGCCGAACTTCTCGGTGAGGCTGCGCTCGGACGGGATCGCGTCGCCGACGGCGAGCTCGGTCGTGACCAGGTCGGCGAGGTACGCGCGCACCGCGACGTACTTGTGCTCGCCGGGGCGAGCGCCGTCCCTGACCATCCTCGTGTCCTGTCCTGCCCTGTGATCGGCATCGATCTGCGTGCTGTGCGACATCGGGACCAGTATCGGGGTTCGGCCGTCACCGGTGCGCTGTCTCCCCGGCGGAGCGCGGGGTTGACACATCATGAGGTCTAGACCACTCTTCCTGCAAGTGGTCCAGACAACCTGCCGGTGGCAGCGTGTGGATCACCGGCAATGACGCCCCGACGTCGCGACACTGCCGCCGGACGATGCAGGCACGGCCTGCAGGACACGCCCGCCCCCGGGCCATCCATCGGAGGAGAACCATGACCACGGTCGCAGAGACCAAGCAGAAGCGGGGATTCCCCGGCCTGGCGCAGCTGCAGCGCGTCGGCCGTTCGCTGATGCTGCCCATCGCCTCGCTGCCCGCCGCCGCGCTGCTGCTGCGCCTCGGCCAGCCCGACATGCTGGGCGCAGACGGCGTGGCCGGCACGCTCCCGTGGATGCAGCCCGTCGCCGACGTCCTCGGGGCCGCCGGCAACGCGCTCTTCAGCAACCTGGCGATGATCTTCGCCCTCGGCGTCGCCATCGGCTACGCCCGCAAGGCGGACGGCTCGACCGGCCTCGCCGCGCTCATCGGCTACCTGGTCTTCAAGGGCGTCACCGACGCCCTGTCGCCCACGGTCCTGGGCCTGCCCGCCGAGGGGGAGGAGCAGGAGCTCATCAACTACGGCGTCCTCGGCGGCATCGTCATCGGTCTCACCGCCGCGCTGCTGTACCAGAAGTACTACCGGATCAAGCTGCCGGCGTACCTGGCATTCTTCGGCGGTCGGCGGTTCGTGCCGATCGTCACGGCCGGAGCCGCAGTCATCATCGGCGTGGTCTTCTCGCTCATCTACCCGGCCTTCGACTGGCTGTTCAACGACCAGATCGGCGGCTTCGTCACCGGCTCCACCGTGATCGGCGCGTTCGTGTACGGCACGCTCAACCGTCTGCTCGTGCCGATCGGCCTGCACCACCTGCTCAACTCGCTGCCGTGGTACCAGTTCGGCTCGTACACCGACAGCGCCGGCAACGTCGCGCACGGCGACATCTTCCGCTTCCTCGCCGGCGACCCCACGGCCGGCACGTTCATGACCGGCTTCTTCCCGATCATGATGTTCGCCCTGCCCGCCGCGGCCCTCGCCATCGTGCACACCGCGAAGCCGAAGAACCGCAAGGTCATCGCGGGCGTCATGGGCTCCGCGGCGCTGGTCGCGTTCGTCACCGGTGTGACCGAGCCGCTCGAGTTCGCGTTCGTCTATGTCGCCTACCCGCTGTACGCGATCCACGCCGTGCTCACCGGCACCTCGATGGCGCTGGTCAACGCGGTCGGCATCCGCGACGGGTTCGGCTTCTCCGCGGGCGTGATCGACTACCTGCTGAACTTCCGCATCGCCGAGATGCCGCTGCTGCTCATCCCGATCGGGCTCGGCTACGCGGTCATCTACTACTTCCTGTTCCGGTTCGTCATCACGAGGTGGAACCTCAAGACCCCGGGCCGCGAGGACGACCCCGAGGCGGCTGCGGCCGTCGTCGGCGACCAGGCCGTGAGCGACCAGAAGGAGGCCGTCGCGATCGGCGCCGACGCTTCTCCGGCCGGCGGCGACGGTCCCGCGAAGGGCAAGGACGCGGTCTGATGAGCACCACCCTCACCGGTGCCCCGGTGAGCCCCGGGCGGGCGGCCGGCGTCGTCGTGACGATGCCGGCCCCCGTCCCGGAGCCCTCGGAGGCGACCCTCGACACGTCCGACGCTGCCGGTGCCGACGACGCGGTGTCCCGACTGGGCGCCGCGACGTCGGCCGTCCGGGACCGCCTCGCCGCCCAGGCGGCGCAGGCCACGGGGACCGCGGCGGACGTGCTCGCCGTGACGGCCGCGATGGCGGCCGACCCCACGCTCGCGTCCGACGCCGAACGGCGCGTGCGCGAGTCCGCCGCGACCCCCGAGCGGGCCGTGTGGGACGCCGCGAACGCCCTCGCCGCCCAGCTCGAGCCGCTCGGCCCGCCGCTGAGCGAGCGGGCCCGCGACGTGCGCGACGTGCGCGACCGCATCGTCGCCGAGCTCACCGGGGTGCGGCCTCCGGGCGTCCCCTCGCCGGGGCACCCGTTCGTGCTGGTCGCCGAGGACCTGGCCCCCGCCGACACGGCGACGCTCGACCCGGAGGCGGTCGTCGCCATCGTCACCAGCGGCGGCGGCCCCACCTCGCACACGGCGATCCTGGCGCGCGCGCTCGGCATCCCCGCCGTCGTGGCCGCCCGCGGGGCCGACGCCCTCGCCGACGGCGAGACCGTCGTCGTCGACGGCGGCGCCGGCACCGTGCTGCGGGACCCGTCGGACGCCGAGGTCGAGGCCGCGCGGGACGCCGTGCGCGTCGAGCGGGAGTTCGACGGCCACGGCCGCACGGCCGACGGGCACCGGGTGGAGCTGCTCGCCAACGTGGCCGACCCGCAGGCGGCGCAGGCCGCCGTCGCCGCGCACGCCGAGGGCGTGGGGCTGTTCCGCACCGAGTTCTGCTTCCTGGGGCGCGACGTCGAGCCGACGGTCGAGGAGCAGGTCGCCGCCTACCGCGGCGTGCTGTCCGCGTTCGCCGGCCGCAAGGTCGTGGTGCGCACCCTCGACGCGGGGGCGGACAAGCCGCTGCCCTTCGTCACCGCCGACGACGAGCCCAACCCGGCGCTCGGCGTCCGCGGCCTGCGCACCGCCGTCGCGCACCCGGAGGTGCTGGACCGGCAGCTGCAGGCGATCGCCGCCGCCGCGGAGGCGGAGTCCGCCGACGTGTGGGTGATGGCGCCGATGGTCGCCACCACCGACGAGGCGCGGTCGTTCGTCGCCGCCTGCGAGCAGCACGGGCTGCGGCGGGCCGGCGCGATGATCGAGGTCCCCGCCGCCGCGCTGCGGTCGCGGTGGGTCTTCGAGCACGCCACCTTCGGCAGCATCGGCACCAACGACCTCACGCAGTACGCGATGGCCGCCGACCGGATGCTCGGCGACCTCGCCGCGCTGTCCACGTCGTGGCAGCCCGCGGTGCTCGAGCTGGTGCGCGCCACCTGCGAGGGCGCGCACGCGCACGGCCGGCCGGTCGGCGTGTGCGGGGAGGCGGCGGCCGACGCCGTCCTGGCCCCC
The DNA here is from genome assembly GCF_050311635.1 of Isoptericola nanjingensis. Classification (NCBI taxonomy): domain Bacteria; kingdom Bacillati; phylum Actinomycetota; class Actinomycetes; order Micrococcales; family Promicromonosporaceae; genus Isoptericola; species Isoptericola nanjingensis. The sequence goes on from NZ_JBNOZL010000007.1 coordinate 351,320, forward strand.
GTGCTCGTGGGCCTCGGCGTGACGTCGCTCTCCATGACGCCGCGGGCGCTCGCGGACGTCGCCGCCGTGCTGGCCGAGGTCACGTTCGCGCGGTGCCGCGACCTCGCGCGCGTCGCGCTGGAGCAGCCCGACGCCGACGCCGCGCGCACCGCCGTCCGGCGCGAGCTGGCCGACGTCCTGGAGGCCCTGGGTCTCTGAGCGCCGAGACAGAGAGGGTCTGACCTCTCTGTCTCGGCGTCAGGCGAAGAGCGCCGTGCCGTACTTGAGCAGCACGGCGGCGGCGAGCAGCAGGAACCAGGCGGCGGTGAGGATGCCGAACGCGCCGGACCGCACCAGCGACATCGCCCACGATTGCAGCCGGGCGGGCCAGAAGAGGTTGTCCTCGAGGATGTTCCAGTGCAGCATCGACGCGAACACGAGCGTCGTGGAGACGGTGATCGTCAGGCACCACGGGCACAGCGCGCCGATGACGAACATCGACTGCCAGAGCAGCCAGTACGCGAAGAGGAAGCCGAGCAGGTAGACGGTCTGGGCGGCCGTCATGAACCAGCGCGGGAACCGCACCCCGGCCAGGCCGGCCACGGCCACGGTGATGACCACGGACTCGGCGACGAGCCCGAGGAACGCGTTGGGGAAGCCGAACAGGCTGGCCTGCCACGACGTGCCGACCGTGCCGCACGAGATGACCGCGTTGATGTCGCACGCCAGCGCGGCGTCAGGGTTCGCCGCCAGCTCGACGGCGTCGACCGACAGCACGAAGGCCGCGACCAGCCCGACGAGCGCCCCGACGAGCATCTCGCCGAACAGCCAGCCGGCCGAGTGGAAGAACCCGCTCGGCCGGGCGGGCCGGTCCGTCAGGCCACCGCTTCCTGCGACAGGAACTCGACGAGCGCGTCGAGCGCGGTGGTGGCCTCGTCGCCGTCGGTCTCGGTGCGCAGCACCACCTCGTCGCCCACCGAGGCGCCGAGGGTCATGATCCCGAGGATGCTCGCGGCGTCCACGGCGTCGCCGCCGGCGGTCTTGGCGATCTTCACCGGCACGGGCTGCTGGCCGGCCTTCTGCGCGAAGAGCGCGGCCGGGCGGGCGTGCAGGCCCTCGGTGATGGCGACGACGACGGTGCGTTCCACGGTGTCCTCCGAACGAGAGGTGGTCTGGACCAGTTCATCGTAGGGACGAGTCGCCGGGTTGGGAAGTCGCGCGGGCCCGGTCGATCGCCATGCCCACGGAGTCCAGCAGCCGCTCCAGCGACGCCTCGAACGGCGTGGCCTCGGCGTCGAAGCCGCCCGCGTCCCAGATCCGCAACATGGTGGGGTAGCGCTGCGGGTCGAAGTGGTCCACCCAGAAGCTGCTCATCGACGTCCAGTACTCATCGTTGCTCTGGCCGGAGGCGTCCTTCTCCGCGGACTCCGCGACGGTGGAGCGTGCCAGCCCGCGCACGAACGCGTCGAGGAGCCCGACGATCTCCACCACCTGGCGCTCCGCCAGCCCGGTGTCCACGAGGGTGCGCAGCCCGCACTCCTGCGCGTCGAGGACGGACGGGGTGAGCGGCAGGCGCCACATGTTGGTCTGCAGGATCCACGGGTGGCGCTGGAACAGCTCCCAGTGCGCGCGGGCGTACGCCGCCAGGCCGTCGCGCCACGTCGCCGTGGCGGGCGGCAGCGCGAGCTCGGCGAACGCGCGGTCGATCATGAGGTCCAGCAGCTCCGTGCGCCCCGGCACGTACGTGTAGAGCGACATCGCGCCGACGCCGAGCCGCCCCGCGACCTTCCGCATCGACAGCCCCTCGAGCCCCTCGGCGTCGGCGATCGCGGTGCCCGCGCCGATCACGTCGTCGAGGGTCAGCCGGGCCCGGCGGCCGCGGCCCGACGGCTGCGGCGGGTCCCACAGGAGGGCCAGCCGCCGCACGACCTCGGGCGGGCGGGGGACGCCGTCGTCCGGCGGCTGCGGCGAGGTGCTCGACGGCGAAGTGCTCGACATGGCTCGTCATCCTCCCATCCCTGTCGTGCGGTCCGCCCACGGGTCTTGTCGGACCCCCGGGCTAGCGTCCAGACTAGTTCCAGTACAGCGTACGAGAGAGGGAATCGCCATGATCCGAGCACGAGGGCTGACCAAGACGTTCAGCCGTCGCAAAGAGAGCGTCGAGGCGGTCAAGGGGATCGACGTCGACGTCGCGGAGGGCGAGCTCGTCGCCTTCCTCGGGCCCAACGGGGCCGGCAAGTCCACGACGTTGCGGATGCTGACGTCGCTGCTGGAGCCGACGGCGGGGGAGGCGACCGTCGCCGGCTACGACGTCGTCAAGAGCCCGGCGCAGGTCCGCGCCCGGCTGGGGTTCATCGGGCAGGGCAACGGTGGCGGCTTCAGCTACAAGGTCGTCGACGAGCTCCACAACCAGGGCCGCTTCTACGGGCTGCCGCCCGAGGTCTACCAGGAGCGGGCCGCCGACCTCATGGCGGCGCTCGAGCTGGGCGGCCTCGAGAAGCGTTCCGTGCAGTCGCTGTCGGGCGGCCAGCGCCGCCGGCTCGACGTCGCGCTCGGGCTGATGAACCACCCGCCGTTGCTGTTCCTCGACGAGCCCACCACCGGTCTCGACCCGCACTCGCGGGCCAACCTCTGGGGGCACATCACGGCGATGCGCGAGCGGTACGGGATGACGGTCGTGCTCACCACGCACTACCTCGACGAGGCCGACAGCATGGCCGAGCGCGTCGTCGTCATCGACCACGGCGAGATCATCGCGGACGCCGCGCCCGACGCCCTCAAGCGCCGGTACGCCGACGACACCCTCAGCGTCGTCGTCGCGACCGACGACGGCGCGGCGGTCCGGTCCGCGCTGCCCGACGGCCTGGGCGACGTCGAGCTCACGGCGCACGACGCCGGGCTGCAGGTGCGGGTCGGCACGGCGCAGGGGGCCGAGACGCTGCCCGTCGTCATCGAGGCGCTGCGGGTGGCCGGCATCGCCACGACGTCGGCGAGCGCCCGCCAGGCGAGCCTCGACGACGTGTTCCTCAACCTCACCGGCCGGAGCCTGCGCGAGGAGGCAGCAGCATGACCGAGCAGACCACCACCACGACGACGGCGCAGCACGAGGCGCCGCGGATCGTCACGCGCACCGGGCCGGGCAAGTTCGTCACGGACACCGGGGCGGTGTTCACCCGCGAGATCCTGCTGGTGCTGCGCGACCCGTTCACGCTGATCTTCTCGCTGCTGCAGCCGCTGATCTTCCTGGGCCTCTTCGGGCCGCTGCTCACCGGCACGTTCGGCGGCGGCTTCGGGGGCGGGGGAGCGAGCACCGCGGACACCCTGCAGTGGTTCGTACCCGGCGTGATCGTCATGATCTCGCTGTTCGGCACCTCGATGACCGGCTCGAACCTGCTGTACGAGATCATGACCGGCTCCTACGAGCGGGTGCTCGCGACGCCGCTGGACCGCTCGGCGATCCTCGTGGGCCGCGCGCTCAAGGAGTTCGCACCGCTGCTGGTGCAGGGGCTCATCATCGCCGCGGTCTGCATCCCGTTCGGGTTCACGTTCCACGTGCTGCCCGCGCTCGCAGGCCTGGTGCTGCTCGGCGTCTTCGGCGTCGGGATCGGGGCGCTGTCGCACGCCCTGGCCCTCGCGTCGAAGAACCGCGAGTGGCTGTTCTGGGGCGTGCAGCAGTCGCTGCTGTTCCCGCTGCTCATCCTGTCCGGGATGATGCTGCCGCTCGAGGCGGGCCCGTCGTGGATGCAGACGGCGGCGAAGTTCAACCCGCTCACCTACATGGTCGACGCCGAGCGCGCGCTGTTCGGCGGCACGTTCGCCGACCCCGCCGTCCTGTGGGGCGCGGTCGCCGCGGCCGCCACGTGCGCCGTCGGCCTCGTCGTCGGCATCCGGGCGACACGCAAGGCCGTCTGAGCGCGTCACGGTGGTCGAGCCTGTCGAGACCCGGGTCTCGACAGGCTCGACCACCGATCGGGTCAGCGGCCGGTGTTGTTCATCTCGTCCGGGTGCGAGCCGATGCGCTCGCCGCGGTCGAGGCCGGTGATGGCGGCCATGTCGTCGCCGGAGAGCTCGAAGTCGAAGATCTCCAGGTTCTCGCGGATGCGCGACGGCGTCGCGGACTTGGGGAAGACGACGTCGCCGCGCTGCACGTGCCACCGCAGCACCACCTGGGCGGGGGTGCGCCCGTGCTCGGCGGCGATGCGGGCGAGCGTCGGGTCCTCCAGCACCCGGCCGCGGCCGAGCGGGGACCAGGCCTCGGTGACGATGCCGTGCTCCGCGTCGAACGCGCGGACCTCCTCGTTGCCGAACCACGGGTGGATCTCCACCTGGTTGACGGCGGGCACCACGGTGCCCTCGGCCAGCACGCGGCGCAGGTGGTGCGGCTGGAAGTTCGACGTGCCGATCGCGCGGGCCCGGCCGGAGCGGTACAGCTCCTCCAGGGCGCCCCACGCCTCGACGAACCGGCCGACCGCGGGCAGCGGCCAGTGGATGAGGAACAGGTCGACGTGGTCGAGGCCGAGCTCCTCGAGGGAGCGGTCGAAGGCCTCCAGGGCGGCGTCGTGCTCGTGGAACGCGTTGTTCAGCTTGGTGGTGACGAAGAGCTCGTCGCGAGGCAGCCCGGCCGCGGCGATGGCCTCGCCGACCCCGCGTTCGTTGCGGTACATCTGCGCGGTGTCGATGTGCCGGTAGCCCGCCTCGAGGGCGGTCAGCACCAGCTCGCGCGTCTCCTCCGGCGGGACCTTGAAGACGCCGTAGCCGAGCTGCGGGATCGACGTGCCGTTGTTCAGGGACAGGGACGGGATCTCGGTGCTCATGTCACCCATCTTGTCCCGGACGGCGTAGCGTCGCGCGGCCGTCCCGTCCGCCAGCGTTGTCCCACCGCGCCGAGGTAGTACGGGTCGCGCCGAGGTAGTACGACATCCCGCGAGGTAGTACCGCGGCGACTACCTCGCGGTGCCCCGTACTACCTCGCGGTTCCTCGTACTACCTCGCGGTTCCCCGTACTACCTCGCGGGTGCTGACGGCGCTGCGTGATCGATCCCATGGCGCCCGGGGTCGCCGTCGGCGCGGTTCCGGGAGCAGGCTGGAGGCGTCGTCGCGGCGCTGCGCGACCCGGCGGGGTGGCCGGCGGCGACGGCGCCGCCGCGTGGTCAGCGCGGACCGGCCGCCCCGCCGTCGTCCGGTGCGCAGCAGCCGTCGTCGCACCCGTCCCCGCAGGAGTCGCACCCGTCGTCGTCCGACGCGAGGAGCGCGCCGACGGGGGTGCAGCAGGCGTCGCCGCGCCAGGCCTCGACGCCCTCGCGCACCGCGAACCCGGCGATGACGAGCGCCGCGAGCGGGTCGGCCCACGACCAGCCGAGCGTCGCGTTGAGGACGAGCCCGACCAGCAGCACCGCCGACAGGTAGGTGCAGATCAGCGTCTGCTTCGAGTCGGCGACGGCGGACGCCGAGCCGAGCTCGCGGCCCGTGCGCCGCTCGGCCCACGACAGGAACGGCATGATCGCGAGGCTGACCGCGGCGAGCACGATGCCGACGGGGGAGTGGTCCGGCTCGGCCGCGCCGAGCAGCGTGCGGGCGGCGTCGACGGTGACGAACACCGCCAGCCCGAAGAACGACACCGCGATGAGTCGCAGCGCGACGCGCTCGCGGCGGTGCGGGTCCGGCGCGGCGAACTGCCACGCGACCGCGGCCGCGGACAGCACCTCGACCACGGAGTCCAGGCCGAAGCCGACCAGGGCCGCCGACGACGCCGCTCGTCCCGCCGCGATGGCCACGACCGCCTCGACGACGTTGTACGCGATCGTCGCGGCGACGATCCAGCGCACCCGGCGCTCGAGCAGCGCGCGCCGGGCGTGCGGGACGGGGCGGAGCGGGAGGGTGGTCACGGACCCGACCGTACACGGATGCCTGTACCGTCGGCCAGGGGCCTGAGGCGTCCCGGCGCCGCGCGGCAGGCATGCTGTACCCATGTCGAAGAGCCTTCCGCTGCCCCCCACGGTGATCGACGACGACCGCGAGGTGCGGTTCGTCGCGGGGACGAACCAGTTCGCGATGCGTCTCAAGGACGGTCACCTGCACGTGCGCGCGATCGCCGACGGCGAGGACGAGGCGCAGATCTCGGTCGCCCCGACGTCGAGGAGCACCCTCGACCTGCGCATCCAGCGCCGGTCGGCCCAGGGTCCCGTGACGGTCGAGGGGCCGACCGTGCGGTAGGAGCCCCGCCGGGGCGCAGGTCGCGACGCCCGGGCTGTGGTCCTGTCGGCGGGTGGCGCACAATGGAGGGGTCGGAGGTGTTCCATGGTCACGATCGACGAGGCGCGCGCCGCCAAGCCCGCCCTGCGTGAGGCGCTCGAGAGCGTCGAGGGGGTGCGCGGCGTCGGGCTCGCCCAGCGCGGCGACGAGACGGACTGGGTGCTGCAGGTGAACGTCGTCTCCCTCAGCGCGCGCAAGGACGTGCCGCCCCAGGTGGACGGCGTCCCCGTGCAGGTGACGGTGGTCGGCGCGGTCACCGCGTTCTGACGCTCAGGCGGCCAGCGCCGCCAGCGCGGCCATCTGCTCCAGCAGCTCATCCGCCCCGACGGTGTCGTCGGGGTCGAGGAGCACCCGCGACACCGCCCCCAGCAGCAGCATCTGCACGAGCGCGCCCCGCGCGTCGGGGACGCCGAAAAGCTCGGCCAGCGCGGTGCGGGCGTGTGCGTTGTCGGCGGAGACGGCGGCGGCCCGCTCCGGGTCGCGCGCGGCGGCCGCGACGAGCTCGAGCTGCACCGCCCACAGCGCCCGGTCGTCGGCGACCGACGTCATGACGCGCTCCCACACCGCGCGGAACCGCTCGCCCGGGGCTGCCCCGAGGTCCTCGGCGCCGATGGACTCCAGCACGTCGCCCCAGTCGCGCAGCGCGTCGACGAGGGCCGCGTCGAGCAGCGCCTCCTTGCTCCCGAAGTGGTACCCGATCGCCGCGAGGCTCACGCCTGCCGTGGTGGCGACGTCGCGTGCCGACGTGCGGGCGTACCCCTTGTCGCGGAGGCAGGTCCGGGCGGCGGCGAGGAGCGCGGCCCTGTTGTCGGTGGTGCGCATGGGCCCATGCTAGCTCGAACGTCTGAAACGAACGTCTTGCACGATCGTCTCAATCGGGTCTAGCGTGGTGCGCGCCACCTTCCTCCCGGTCAGGAGAGCTCCCATGAACCGCTCCGTCCTCGTCTCCGGCGGCGGCGTCGCCGGCCTCACCCTCGCGCACCGGCTCGCCGCCCGCGGCGACGTCGTGACCGTCGTCGAGCAGGCGTCCCTGCCCCGCGCCGGCGGCTACAAGGTCGACGTGCGGGGCGCCGCGCTCCAGGTGCTGGACCGCATGGGCCTGCTCGAGGAGGCGCGGGGGCTGCGCACGGAGGTCCGTGCGGGCACGGTCGTCGACGCCCGCGGGCGCCGGGCCGCCAGCATGGACGGCGACACCTTCGGCGGGCGCGTGCACGACGACGTCGAGCTGCTGCGCGGTGACCTCCACCGCCTCCTGCGGGAGGGGGCCGCCGACGCCGAGCACGTCTACGACGACTCGATCCGGTCCCTGGTGGACACCGGCGAGGGCGTGGAGGTCGAGCTCGCCTCGGGTCGCACGGGGCGCTACGACGTCGTCGTCGGGGCCGACGGGCTCCGCTCCCGGACGCGGAACCTGGTGCTCGGGCCGGACGAGCGGCACGTCGTCGACCTCGGGTACTACGTGGCCGTAGCGACCGTCCCCAACCGGCTGGGCCTCGACCGCGAGGAGGTCACGTACGTGGGGCCCGGCCGCACCGCGCTGGTCTATGCCACGGCGCGGGAGGAGGGCGCGCGGGCGATGTTCCTGTGGTCGTCGGCGCCGCTCGGCCACCGCGACCTCGGGCGCGAGGGGCGCGAGCGGCTGCTCGCCGACGCGTACGCCGGCGAGGGGTGGGAGGTGCCCGGCCTGCTGGCCGACGTGCCCGCCTCGCCCGACCTGCTGTTCGACTCCCTCAGCCAGGTGCGCGCCGAGCGGTGGTCGACCGGTCGCACGGTGCTGCTCGGCGACGCCGCGCACTGCGCGTCGGCGGCGTCCGGCCAGGGCACGAGCCTGGCGCTCGTCGGCGCGTACGTGCTGGCCGCCGCCCTCGACGTGCACGACGACCCGGCGGCGGCGTTTGCCGACTACGAGCGCCGGATGCGCCCGTTCGTGGCGGCGAACCAGGCGCTCGGCCCCGCGAACATCACGCGGATGGTGGTGGGCACCCGCGGGCAGGTGCGCGCCTCGCTCGCGATGCTGCGGGTCATGGACAGGCTGCCCGGCAAGGACCGGATGATGGCCGCGATGACGGCGCCCATCCGCAGGGCGGCGAACGCCGTCGAGCTGCCCGACGCCGCCTGAGCGCGACGCCGGGCACGGTGGACCCGACGATCCCGCAGAATGGATCGGTGAGCTCCCCCCGACTGCCCCGCGTCCGTGCCTCCGAGCTGGTCGGCCGCGGCTGGCTCAACACCGGCGGCCGCGACGTCGCCCTCTCTGACCTGCGCGGCAAGGTCGTGGTCCTGGACTTCTGGACCTTCTGCTGCATCAACTGCCTGCACGTGCTGGACGAGCTGCGCGAGCTGGAGGAGCGGCACCGCGACGAGCTGGTGATCGTGGGCGTGCACTCGCCCAAGTTCGCGCACGAGGCCGACCCGGACGCGTTGGCCGCCGCCGTCGAGCGGTACGAGGTGCACCACCCGGTGCTCGACGACCCGGAGCTGGTGACCTGGGGCGCGTACACCGCCCGCGCCTGGCCGACGCTCGTCGTCGTCGACCCGGAGGGGTACGTCGTGGCGCAGATGGCCGGGGAGGGGCACGCGTCGGCGATCGAGGCGATCGTCGACGAGCTGGTCGCCGAGCACGACGCGAAGGGCACCCTGCACCGCGGCGACGGGCCGTACGTGCCGCCCGAGCCGACGTCGGGCACGCTGCGCTTCCCGGCGAAGGCGGTCGCGCTGCCGGGCGGGAACCTGCTCGTGGCCGACGCCGGGCACCACTCGCTGGCCGAGCTCGGGCCCGACGGCGAGACCCTCGTGCGGCGCATCGGCTCCGGCGAGCGCGGGCTCGCCGACTCCCGCGGCGACGCGGCCCCGGACGAGGCTCGGTTCAGCGAGCCGAACGGCCTGTGCCGGGTGCCGGACGAGCTGCGCCCCGCGCTCGGCTACGACGTGCTCGTCGCGGACACGGTGAACCACGCCCTCCGCGGCGTCGACCTCGCCACGGGGCGGGTGCGGACGGTGGCGGGCACGGGCGAGCAGTTCATGGTGGGCGGGCAGGAGAACGTCGTCGGGTCGACCGACGCGTTCGACCCGGCCACGGCCTACCCCGCCGCCTCCGTGCGCCTCAGCTCGCCGTGGGACGTCGCGTGGTCGCCGCGGCTGGGCGCGTTCGTCGTCGCGATGGCCGGGAACCACACGCTGTGGGCGTTCGAGCCGCTGGCGGGGACGGTCGCGCTGCTCGCCGGCACGATGAACGAGGGCCTGGAGGACGGCCCCGGCGCCGACGCCTGGTTCGCGCAGCCCTCCGGGCTGGCGCCGGCGACCGGTCCCGGCGCCGCCGACGCGATCTGGCTGGCGGACGCCGAGACGTCGGCCCTGCGCCGGGTGACGCCGGTCGACGACGGGTCGGTCGCCGTGACGACCGCCGTCGGGCAGGGGCTATTCGACTTCGGCCACCGCGACGGCGTTGCGGGCGAGGCGCTGCTGCAGCACCCGCTGGGCGTGGCGACGCTGCCCGACGGGAGCGTCGTCGTCGCCGACACGTACAACGGCGCGCTGCGGCGGTACGACCCGGCGGCGGACGTCGTGACGACGCTCGCCACCGGCCTCGCGGAGCCGAGCGACGTGCTGGTCGAGACGTCCGACGACGGCGTCCGCCTGCTCGTCGTGGAGTCCGCCGCGCACCGGCTGACACGGGTCGCGCTGCCGGCGGACGTCGCGGGCGAGGTGCTCGACGCCGGCGCGCACCGCGTGGCGCGCCCGGCGACGGAGGTCGCGCCCGGCGAGCTGCGCCTCGACGTGCCGTTCGTGCCCGCCCCGGGCCAGAAGCTCGACGACCGCTGGGGCCCGTCCACCGAGCTGCGGGTGAGCGCCACCCCGCCGGAGCTGCTGCTCGACGGCGCGGGCGACGGCGTCGACCTGGATCGCGTGCTGGTGCTCAACCCGGACGTCGCCGACGGCGTGCTGCACGTGACGGCCAAGGCCGCGTCGTGCGACGTCGTCCCCCTCGGCCCGGACGGCGAGCCCGACCCCGACGTCTTCCCCGCCTGCCACCTGGCGCAGCAGGACTGGGGCGTGCCGGTGCGCGTCACGCCCGACGGCGACGCCTCGCTCAGCCTGCCGCTGCGCGGCTGACCGGCGCGCCGTTCTCCGGCCGGTACGCCGGTCGCTAGCGACCCCGACGGAAATTCCGCGAGAGCACCTCGAGCGCCTGCGAGACCTCAGGCAGTCGGTGGGTGTCGTCGGGTCCGAGCGCGGCGACGAGTGCCTCGTCGATCCCGGCGGCGCGGACCTGGGCCACCCGTTCGGACGCCTGGGCGGCTTGGCGCACCAGGGCCCGTCGTCGGTCGCCCGGGTCGGTGACGGTCTCGATCGAGCCTGCCTCCCTGAGGCGGGCGACGGCCGAGGACACCTGGCTCTGCGGCAGTGCGGTGCGGGCAACGATCTCGCTGACGGTGGTGTCGGGGTGGTCGGCGATGTCGCTGGCCACGACGAGCACCGTGCGGTCGCTGCCCCCGCGGGCCGCGGTCCCGGCCGGGGGCGGTGGCAGGGCTTCTTCGCCGATCTTCATGAGGGTGCGTCCCAGCAGGAACAGCTCGACTCCGTTCACGAGAGGGACCCTACATCGAGGTGGATATATCTCTATTGATGCATCTATTTAGATGGACTATGGTGACGGAGGACGCGGCGCGAGGTCGCGACCAGAGGGAGCCACCCATGTTCGTCACCACCGGCACGCTCGACGTCCCCGGCGCAGCCCTGCACTACCAGGTCTGCGGCACGGGGCCGATGCTGCTGATCTCCCAGAGCGGCGAGGGCGACGCCGACCGCAGCCACGACCTCGTCGCCCGACTCGCCGACTCCTACGCCGTGGTCACCTACGACCGACGCGGGCTGTCCCGCAGCCGTCTGGTCGACCCCACCCGGGGCGCGACCATGGACGAGCACGCCGACGACGTCCATCGCCTGCTGGCGGCCCTCACCGACGAACCCGCGCTCATGCTCGGCTGCAGCCTCGGCGCCGTCATCGGCCTGCATGCCGCACTCGCGCACCCCGAACAGCTCCGGACGCTGGTGGCGCACGAACCCGTCGCCCCGGGTCTGCTGCCCGACGAGCTGCGCGCACGTCATGAGCTCGAGCTCGCCGAGCTCCAGGACCTGTACGCCCGGGCGGGCCTCGGCGCGACGCTGCCCGCGATCGCGAGGACCCTGGGCATCGACCCGACAGGAGCGGACCGCGAAGACGACCTGACGCCTCAGCCGATGACCGCGCAGCGCGTGACCAACTTCGACCACTTCATCCGCCACGACTTCAGCGCGATCGTCCACGACACGTTGGACACCGCGGCACTGAGGGACGTCAGCACGCGCATCGTGCCGGCCACCGGGCGCACCACGCCACGGACCGTCTTCGACCATCTCGCCGCCGCAGCACTGGCCACGCTGCTCGACCTCAGGTTGCAGGAGGCCCCCGGTGGTCACAACGGCAACACCACCCACCCGCGCGCCTACGCACGATGGCTCCGGGAGACGCTCGATCCCCTCGACCGACCGGTGGGCACCCGTCGGGGACCTGACGGGAGCGTCGGCCCTGACCCGGAACGAGTGTGCGTGGTGTCCTAGTGTTCCGGGCGTGACCGCACCGAGCTCCGCTGACGTCCTCGTCGCCGGCCCCGCGTCCTGGAACCGCATCGTGCACCTGGACGCGCTGCCCGATCCGACGCCCCACACCGTGTTCGCGCGCGGCGCGTACGACACGGTCGGCGGTACGTCCGCCGGCAAGGCGCTCAATCTCGCGAGCCTGGGCCGCGGCGTCGTGCTGCGCACCGTGCTCGGGGACGACGACGAGGGCGCGCGCGTGCGCGGCGTGCTCGCCGACGCGGGCGTGCGGGTCCTCGCCGAGCCGTCCCCGGACGGCCGCACGGAGAGCCACCTCAACCTCATGGACGCCAGCGGCGGTCGGCTGTCGGTCTACCTGCGCGCGCCCGGCGAGGTCCCCGCCGCGGGGCCCGGCTGGGACGCGACGCTCGCCGCCGTGGACGCCGCCGCGGCCGTCGTCGTCGACCTCGCCGCGCACTCCGTCCCCGTCCTGGTCGCGGCCGCCGAGCGGGGCCGCGACGTGTGGGTGGACCTGCACGACTACGACGGCACCACGGAGTTCCACCGCCCGTGGGCCGACGCGGGCACGCACGTGTTCCTCAGCTCCGACCGCCTGCCCGACCACCGGTCGTTCATGGCCGAGCGGCTCGACGCCGGGGCCCGGCTTGTGGTCTGCACCCACGGCGCGCGGGGCGCCACGGCCCTCACCGCGGACGGTTTCGTGGACGTCCCCGCCGAGCCGGTGGACGACGTCCTGGACACCAACGGCGCGGGCGACGGGTTCTTCGCCGGCTTCCTCGACGCCCACCTGCGCGGCGCGGACCTCGCCGAGGCGCTCGCGGCGGCCGCGGCCCACGCCGCGCGCGTGGTCCGCAGCCCAGGCCTGGCGCCCGCCGGCTGACCGGACGGCCGGGTCAGGCCAGGCCAGTGTCCCGCGCGACGATCGCCGCCTGCATCCGGGAGACCACGCCCAGCTTGGCCAGCACCCGGGAGACGTGGGTCTTCGCGGTGGCCTCGGTGATGACCAGCTCGGCCGCGATCCCCTGGTTGGACAGGCCGCGCCCCAACGCGCCGAGCACGTCGACCTCGCGCGGGGTGAGGTCGGCGAGGCGGGCGTCGGCGAGGTCCGGCGCCGCGCCGGGCGCGGGGTCGGCGGCGACGGTGGGCGTCGAGGTTCCCGCAAGCTGGGCGAGGACGCGCCGGGTCACCTCGGGCGCGAGGACGCCGTCCCCCGCCGCGACGCGGCGCACGGCGTCGAGCAGCGCGGCGGGCTCCGCCGTCTTGAGCAGGAACCCGGCGGCGCCTGCGCGCAGCGCGCCGTCCACGTACTCGTCCAGGTCGAACGTGGTGAGCACCAGGACGTCCGCCAGGCCCTGGGCGGCGATGGCGCGGGTGGCGGCGATACCGTCCGTGCCCGGCATGCGCAGGTCCATGAGCACGACGTCGGGCCGCAGCGCGCGGGCGTTGGTCACCGCCGCGTCCCCGTCGGCCGCCTCGCCCACCACCTCGACGTCGTCCGCCGCGTCCAGGAGCATCCGCAGGCCGGCGCGGATCGCGGCGTGGTCGTCGGCGATCAGCACGCGGACGACGGCGCCCGCCGCGCCGCCCCGGGTCGTTGGCGTCGTCATCCTCGGGTCCCCCTGTTCTCCCGACCGGCCTCCGCGCCGGCCGGCACCCGGGCGCGCACGGCCCAGCCGCCGTCGTCCGTCGCGGCGGCCTCGAAGGTGCCGCCCAGCGCCTCCGCGCGCTCGCGCATGGTGAGCATCCCGGTCCCGGCGCTGAGCGGCAGCCCGGCGGCGTCGACGAGTTCCCCCCGGCCCGCCGGAGGTGCGGCGTTCCGCACCCCCAGCACCACCGCGCCGCCGCGCGGTCGCGGCTCGCGGGCCAGCCGCACGGTCACCGCCGCCCCGGGCGCGTGCTTGCGCGCGTTGGTCAGGGCCTCCTGCGCGATGCGGTACAGGGCGTGCCCGACGGCGGCGGGCAGGTCGGCGCGGGCGATGCCGTCCGGGTCCTCGAACGTCACGACCGTGCCGTCCGCGCGGGCCGCGGCGAGCAGGTCGTCGAGGCGGTCGAGCCGCCCGGGCGCCGCGAGCGGGTCGCGCGGCGCGTCGGCGCGCAGCAGCTCGATCATGGACCGCATCTCCGTGAGGGACTCGACCGCGCTGGTGCGGACCTGCTCCAGCGCGCCGCGGTCGCGCGCAGCGTCCGGCGGGGTGCTGAGGGCCGCACCGGAGTGGATCGCGATGGTGGACAGGTGCGAGGCGATGACGTCGTGCAGGTCGCGCGCCATCGCCGCCCGCTCCGCGCGCACGGCCTCGTGCCGGTCGAGCTCGGCGATCCGTTCGAGGTCGGTGGCGCGCCTGCGCTCCAGCTCCGCGGTCCGCCGCGCCTCGTCCGCGCGGGACCGTTCCACGGCGGCCAGCTCGGACTTCTGCCGCACGTTGTCCGCCCACCACATCGGGACCAGCAGGATCGCGCTCAGGTTCAGGCCCGTCGTGACGAAGGCGCGCGCGTCGCGGGTCGCCTCGCCGGCGGCGACCGCCCCCGCGACGGTCAGCGCGACTGCCGTGCCCCACAGCCACCGGCGCGCCGTCGGGCCGGACCACATCGCTGCCGCGAACAGCAGGTCCCACAGCACGAGCAGGATCGCGAGGCTGCCGCCCCACGCCAGGTCCACCAGGGTGACGGCGACACCGCCGGCGAGCGCCAGCATCGGGCGAGAGCGCTTGACGAGCGTGAGGGCGCACCCGACGGCGAGGAGCGCGACCCGCCACCACGGCTCCGGCACCACCGCGCCGAGAGGGCCGCCACGGAAGAGGTCGACGAGCCCGACCTCCAGCAGGAGCCAGCCCAGCGCGAACAGGGTCAGCGCAGTGGCGACGTCGCCGCGCCGGTCGTCGCCGCCCCACACCCGCACGAGCCTCCCGAGGAGGGTGGGGGCGGTGCGGTCGGTCGTCACCGCACCATCCCAGCACAGGGAGCCCGACGGGGGATCGGTCGAAGGGTGTACCCCCGGTCGGCCGTGCAGGATCAGTCGTTCGGGCGACGACGGCCGCCGGGCCGGCCGCGAGGATCGTCGGCATGGACCTCATCGACCTCGGCGGGCTGGAAGGCGCGGGCCTCGGCGTGCTCGCGGGAGCGCTGGTCGTGCTGGCGCTGATCGACTCGACCAGCTTCGGCACCCTGCTCATCCCCGTGTGGCTGCTCATGGCGCCCGGTCGGCCCCGACCGGCGCGGCTGCTCGCGTACCTCGGAACGGTCGCGGGCTTCTACCTCGCGGTGGGGATCGCGGTGATGCTCGGGGCGGGTGCCCTGCTGGACCGGTACGGCGACGTGCTGGACTCGCGGCCGGTGATGCTGCTGCAGCTCGCCCTCGGCGTCTTCCTGTTCGCGATCAGCTGGCGTTTCGACGGCAAGAAGGCCGAGGCGCGGGCCGCGCGCCAGGGCGCGAAGCCCGGGCGGCTGGTGCGCTGGCGGGCACGGGCCATGGGGATCGAGTCGGCCGCGGGCGCCGAGAGCACCGCGAGCACCGCGGGCACGACGACGCCGGACGGCGCCGTGGCGGGCCTGCTGCCCGGGACCGTCCCGACGTCGACGGTCGCGGCACCGAACGCGTCGCTGCTGCCGCTGCTGGGGCTGGCGCTCGGCGCGGTGGCTCTCGAGGTGGGGACGATGCTGCCGTACCTGGCGGCGATCGGCCTCATCACGACGTCGGACCTCGGCACGGGCACGAGCGTCGGCGTCCTCGCCGCGTACTGCGTGGTCATGGTGCTGCCGGCGCTGCTCCTGCTGGGCGGGCGGCTCGCCGCAGCCCGGTTCGTCGAGCCGCTGCTGGCCCGGCTGGAGAGGTGGCTGTCCAGGAACGCCGCCGACCTCACGGGCTGGGCGCTCGGCATCCTCGGTGTGCTGCTGACGCTCAACGCCCTCGGCCGGCTCGGCTGGACGGGCTGATCAGGCCTCCAGCTCGTCCAGCACCCGCTGCAGGTTGGCGCGCGCAGTGCGCTGGTACCCGGCCACCCAGTCGCCGGAGTACCCGCGGGGCACGATCTCCACGACCAGGAGGCAGGCGAAGTACGCCCGGTAGAGGCGCAGGCGCTGCCAGGCGTCCGGGTCGCCCGAACCCGGCGTGCCGTGGCCGACGCCGAGGTCCCCGCCGGCGTCCCGGTAGCCGGCCAGCAGCTCCGCGTCCACGGCGCCGGCGCCGAGCTGGTCCGCGCCGACGAGCTCGAACACCGGGTCGCCCCACAGCGCCCGCTCGGCGTCGAACGCTCCGACCACCGTGCGGTCGGCGGGGTCGAGCAGCAGGTTGCCGGGCCACAGGTCGGCGTGCACGAGCCGCGGCGTCGTGACGGCGGCGAGCAGTTCGTGGTGCCGCTCGACGGCGGCCAGGAGCCGGCCGGCGGGCAGCTCGACGTCCCAGCGTGCGGCGTCGTCGAGGGCGGCGCGCACCATGCGCGCGAACGCCTCCGGCCAGGTGGCGGCGGCGAGGCCGGCCTCGGGCGCCGGGTAGCCGAACGGGTCGGGGGCGTCGTCGTCGCGGTCGAGGCGGTGCAGGCGGGCCATCAGGCCGCCCAGCGAGCGGCGGGCCCGGGCGGCGGTCGCCTCGTCCAGCTCGAGGGTGCTCCACAGGTCGCCGTCGAGGAAGGTCGTGACGAGCGCGTCGCCGTCCACGTGGGCGCGCGTCGTGTCGTGGTGCAGCACCCGTGGCAGGGGCAGGCCGGCGGCGTGGGCGACCCGGTCGACCGCCGCCTCCGTGCCGAGCACGCCGTGCTCGTAGCGCAGCAGGCGGGAGGTGTCCGCGCCGGTCACCTTCACGACCACCGTCCGCCCGTCGGCGAGGTCGGCGCGCACCACGCTCGCGAACAGGCCGCCGCTCAGCGGAGCCACGCGGCGCACGTCGCCGAGCGGCGCGAGCAGCGCGAGGACCTGCTCGTCGGTGACCGCCGCCTTGGTGAGCACGCGCGTGAGCGTAGCGGCCGGTCAGCCCGCGAGGAGCGCGGGCAGCTCGAGCAGCGAGTCGACGACGGTGGTGCGCGCCGCCTCGGGCCGCTCGGCGTGCAGGTACCCCCACGGGCCGCGGCGGACGAGGATCGGCATCATGCCGGCGTCGGCGGCAGGCAGGACGTCGTTGTCGAGGCGGTCACCGACGTACGCGATCTCGGCGGCGGGCACGCCGGAGAGCTCGGCGACCTTCGCGAAGAACCCCGGGTCGGGCTTCTGCACGCCCCACTCGTCAGAGGTGCGGATGGCGTCGACGGGCAGGTCCATCGCCTCGAGCGCGGCGCGCGCCTGCGGCGGCTGGTTCCCCGCGACGACGACGGCGAGCCCCGCGGCGCGCAGCGCGGCCAGCGCCTCGCGCACGTCGGGGTAGAGGTCGTCGGCGTCGAAGTTCTCCCGCAGGCCGGCCGGGTCGTCCGCCGCCCACCGCTCGATCTCCGCGGGGACGTCGAGGTCCGGGCGGACCATCTCGAACGCGTGCCGGTGCGACAGGTCGAGGGCCGCGCACCCGCCGAGGACGCCCAGGAACGTCAGGGCCGGCACGCCCAGGCGGTCGGCCCAGCGGGTCCAGATCCGGGTCTCGTCGATGAGGGTCTCGCCGACGTCGAACACCACCGCACGCACCATGCCCGTGACCCTATCGGGCACGCGCCCTGGCATCCTCCGCGCTGCCGGAGGACAGCCTGTTGTCAGCGTCCGTTCAGATCCTGCGGCTATCGTGCGGAGCATGGCTGAACCGCGCGAAGCCCAGGCAGTCCCCGTGACGCTGTCGACCGCCTCGGTGTATCCGCGCCGCGCGGCGTTCGCGTTCGAGGTGGCGGCCGAGCTGGGGTACGACGGCGTCGAGGTCATGGTGTGGTCCGACCCGGCCACGCAGGACCCGGCCCAGCTGCAGCGGCTGTCCGACGAGCACGGGGTGCCGATCCGGTCCGTGCACGCCCCGACGCTGCTGGTCAGCCAGCGGGTGTGGGGCCGGTCGCCGGCCGACAAGCTGCGCCGGGCCGTCGACATGGCGGGTGAGCTCGGCGCCCCGACCGTCGTGGTGCACCCGCCGTTCCGCTGGCAGTACAAGTACGCCCGGCAGTTCCAGGACCTCGTGCACGAGCTCAACGAGGCCAGCCTCCACCAGGACGACGGCGTCACCGTCGCGGTGGAGAACATGTACCCCTGGAAGCCGCGCTCCCGCGGCGACCGCGAGCTGAAGGCCTACCTGCCCGGCTGGGACCCGGCCGAACACGACTACGACGCCGTGACCCTCGACCTCTCCCACGCGGCGATCGCCCGTCAGGACGGGCTCGCGCTGGTGCACGGCTTCGGCGACAAGCTGCGGCACGTGCACCTCGCCGACGGGACGGCGTCCGGCCGCGACGAGCACATGGTGCCCGGCCGCGGCGACATGGCGTGCGACAAGGTGCTCGAGGAGCTGGCGCGGCGCGACTACGCGGGCGACGTCGTCGTCGAGATCTCCACGCGCAAGGCGCGCACCGCGAGCGAGCGGCACGCCGACCTGCAGGCCGCGCTGAAGTTCGCGCGGGCGCATCTCGCCCCGGTTCCGGAGCCGTACCAGCCGCCCCCGCCGGAGCACCACCACCTGCCTGCCGACGCCTGGTAGGCGCCGCCGGTCGTGGCGTCGCGGTGTCGTGGCGGCGCGGTCAGGCCACGGCGACGCGGGCGCCGACGGCGCGCAGCACGAACGCCTCGGTGGCGCGGATCGCGCGCTCCCGTGCGGCGGGGTCGTCCGGGATGAGCCTGCCCGACAGGCACGCGTTGACGAGCTGCACGGTCGGCTCGATGTCCTGCTCGGGGAACTCGCCCTCCGCGATCCCCGCGCGCAGGATGCGCTTGAGGATCGACTCGACGATCTCGGCGTGCTCGCGCAGCCGCGCCTGCGTGGTGCGCGAGAGCACGGTGCGCAGGTCCGGGCCGGGCGCGAGGTGGAAGACGCGGGTGAGCTGGGCCTGCTGACGGATGTACGTCCGGAGCTGTTCGACGGGGTCGGCCACCTCGGCGAGCGCCCGCTCCAGGGTCTGCGCGTACTGCTCGGTCTCGTGGGTGATGAACCCGAGCAGCAGGGCTTCCTTGTCGGGGAAGTGGTTGTAGACCGCGGTGCGACCGACGCCGGCCGCCGTCGCGATGTCGGCCAGCGTCACGGAGTCGAACCCTCGCTCGGACATCAGCGTCGAGAGGGCGGTGAACAGCTTGTGCCGGGTCATCTGGCGGTGCTCGTGCAGGCTCTTCCCGATGATCTTGGGCATGCTGACATCATAGGCATCCGTTGTCAGCACCTCTGGACGCTAGGGTGCGGTTGTGACCGACCCCACCGCTCAGCCAGACGGCATCGTCCCCGACACCAAGGACTGGACCTGGGTGCTGGAGCGCCCCTGTCCGGACTGCGGCTTCGCGGCCTCCGAGATCGCGCCGTCCGACGTCGGGCCGGCCGTCCGCGAGACGTTGCCGCGCTGGCGCGTGGCCCTCGCCCGCCCCGACGTCGCCGCGCGGCCCCGCCCCGAGGTCTGGTCGACGCTCGAGTACGCCGCCCACGTGCGCGACGTCTTCCGCATCTTCGACGAGCGCCTCGCGCTGATGCTCGCCGAGGACGACCCGGCGTTCGCGAACTGGGACCAGGACGTGGCCGCCCTCGACGGCGACTACGCCCACCAGGACGTCGCGACCCTGGTCGCCGAGCTCGACGCCGACGGTGCCGCCGTCGCCGCGGCGTTCGACGCCGTCGCGCCGGGCGAGGAGGGGCGCACCGGGCGCCGGTCCAACGGCTCGGTCTTCACCGTCCGCACGCTGGGGCAGTACTTCCTGCACGACGTCGTGCACCACCTGCACGACGTGCGCGCCTGACGGACCTCGTCTCGCGTCTGCGCAGGTCACACGTTCGCAACACGGTCGTGACACGCAGGTGACGGCGGGGCCGGTACGGTCCGCGCCATGGCCAGGGTCCCGGCGCTCGTCCCCGCGGAGCACACCTCCGACCACGTGCTCGTCGTGCCACGTCCGGCCGGCGACGGCGGCGGCCCGGGCCACGACCTGCCCGAGCTGGCTGCGGCCTGGTTCGACGACGTCGGCTGGCTGACCCCGCCGTCCGCCGCCGGACCGTCCCGGACCGGCGGCGGGGCGCGGTTCCACGGGGTGCGGGCCGCGGCCCGGCCGTCCGCGGGGGTGCTGCGGCTCGGCGAGGAGCACCGGGCCACGGGGCCCTTCCCTCTCGACGCCGACGCGGCCGCGGCGCTGGGGTGCGCGCACCCGGCCGAGGCCTGGGCGCTGGGCCGCGCGGACGGCGCGCTCGACGTCCGGGGCGGCCGGCCCGGCGTGCACGACGACCGCGACGGGATCGCGCGGGCGTTCGCCGCGGCGCTGCCCGTGGGGGAGGAGCTGCGCGTCGTCGGCTGGGCGGTCGCGGTCGCCCGACGCGCGTCGGGGCTGCTGCTCGCCGACGGCCGGCAGGTGCTGCACCCCGACCCCGGCGCCGCCGTCGACCTGGCGGTCTGGCCGGCCCGCCCGGTGCCCGCCGGGGAGCTGCTCGAGGTGGTGCGGGCCGTGGTCGCCACCTCGACCCTCGAGGCGGTGCCGGGCGGCCCCGGCCACCGGGTGCTCGCCCGCACGCCGTACGACGGCGACCTCGTGGTCACCCAGGAGGCGGCGGGCCGGCTGCCGCGCGCGCTCGCGGACCGGTCGTGGCCCGACGAGGTTCCCGCGACGGTCGTCCGCCTGGCATGGCGGCCGCAGGACCCGTACGAGCTGGGGGTCTCCGACCCGTCGGGGCTGCACGTGATCGCCCGGGACCGTGCGCGTGCCCTGCTGGCGCGGGCCGCGACGCTGCTGCACGGCCGGGCGGGCGGCGCCGTCGTCGACGACGCGGGCTTCGAGGTCACGGCGCCCGAGCTGGAGCTGCGGCGAGCGGCCCCGACGCCGGGCGCGCGCGCCTGGGTGTGAGGCGGGGTCGTCCACAGCCCCTGTCCACAGCCCCTGTCCACAGGGCGGGGTGGACGGTGGTGCGCTCTCCCGTGGCGCTTCACCTGCGACGTTCCACGGTGGAACGGTGTGAGGGCGCTCGCCGGGGGCCGTACGGAGGTGCGGGGCCGGCGGGACCCGATGCCCGCGGAAACCGCGAGATCCTGCGGGTCGCGCGACGGTCCGGGCGGTGTGGGGTCAGGCCGGTGAGGGGCGGTCCGTGGTCCCGGCGGGCGGGTGGGGGCGTGTCGCGCCCGGCGCGTCGTCCACAAATTTCTTCCACAGGCCTGTGGGTGACGTGGGGAATCCGTGGGTCACCCTGTGGACGAGCCTGTGGCCGGAGGATCCACCCGGAAAACCTGCTCCACACCCCTTGCACCGCATCCGTAGCAGGTCTAGAAACGTGCGTACCGGTCTTGCGGAGATCGGGTCGGAGATCACCTGAGAAGGTGGTCGCCCGCCCGCTCCACGGGACACGGTCGACCGGAGAACGACGGGCCGTCCCGTACCGCGGTGCGGGTTGTGGGTGACGACACAGGTGTCTGTACGGGGCCGGAAGACCACCCGCGTCCGGCTGTTCGTGGAGAACGGGTTCTGCAGAGGCGACGACGCACCAGGCCTCGACGGGACACGGCGAGCGGTCGGGGTCGTGACGTCGCCACGGCACCCCTGGTCCCCGGGACCGTCGACCAGGGGTACGCGGTTCTCTCCGAGGCCCCCCGGCCGCCCCGGGGGGCCTCGGCACGTCCGGACCGCGTGCTCTCGCCGTCGCGCCGCGCGGCCTACGCTCGGGCCATGAGCAACCTCGAGACCCGCCCGGCCGAGCGCATCTGCACCGCCGGCGACCGCCCGGCCGGCGTCGAGCTGCTGACCGCCCGCGACGTCCCGCTCGGCGGTCCCCGCGCGATGACCGTGCGGCGCACCATCCCGCAGCGGCAGCGCTCGCTGGTCGGCGCCTGGTGCTTCTGCGACCACTACGGGCCGGACGACGTGTCGGCGTCCGCGGGCATGCAGGTGCCGCCGCACCCGCACATCGGGCTGCAGACCGTCTCGTGGTTGTTCGCGGGCGAGATCCTGCACCGCGACTCGGTGGGCTCCCTGCAGACGGTGCGGCCCGGGGAGCTCAACCTCATGACCGCGGGCGTCGGCATCTCCCACTCGGAGGAGTCGCCCGCCGAGGGCCGCCCGCCCCAGCTGCACGGCGTCCAGCTGTGGACCGTGCTGCCCGAGGCCGACCGGACCTCCGCGCCGCACTTCGAGCACCACGGCGACCTCCCGGTCGCGACGCCGGGCGGCGCACGCGTGCAGGTGTTCATGGGCGGGCTCGAGGTCGCGGGGAAGCGGCTGGTGTCCCCGGCCCGCACGTACACGCCGATCGTCGGCGCCCAGCTGGACCTGCCCGCGGGCGGGAGCGTCACGCTGGGGACGGACCCGGGCTTCGAGCACGCCCTGCTCGTCGACGCCGGAGACGTCACGCTCGAGGGCGAGACCGTGCCGCCCGCCGCGCTCGGCTACGTGGCCCCCGGCCGCGAGAGGCTGGTCGTGACGGCGGGCGCCACGCCCGTGCGCGCCGTCCTCATCGGCGGCGAGCCGTTCACCGAGGACGTCGTCATGTGGTGGAACTTCGTGGGCCGCACGCACGACGACGTGGCGCGGGCCCGCGCGGACTGGATGGCGCAGGTCGCGGACTCCGGCGAGGGCACCCCGACCCGGTACGCCGACGGCGCCGCGGGCCGCCGGTTCGGCGAGGTGCACGGGTACGCGAGCGGCCCGCTGCGCGCGCCGGTGCTGCCCGACGTGCGGTTGCGGCCGCGCACCCGTCGCTGACGCGCCGACGGGCGTCGGGTCAGGTCCGGGGGAACGTCACGCGCACCTTCGCGACACCGTCGGACGTGGAGCGCACGGTGAGGCGCATCGCGCCGGAGCGGGTGGTGAACGACGAGCCCTCGCGCAGGTTCGAGCGCCGGGCGGACTCCTTGCCCATCGGCACGATCAGGTGCTCGCCGGGATAGGCCCAGGTCGATCCCCGCCACCCGAGACGGCTCACGGTGACGCCGTACGAGACCGTGTAGTCGCTCGCCACCCGCCACGGCATGCCGCCGAGGTACCGGTACGTGGCCCCCGACGGGCGGCGGAGCTCCACGTAGTAGTACTGCCCGGTCTTCGGGTCGACGGCGCGCAGCAGCGTGGGCCGGCTGGTGCTGCGGTGCCGGGCGTCGAGCGTGACGGTGCGGGCGCCGCCCTTCCTCGTGACGGTCACGACGTCGGACGACGGGAGCACGCCCAGGCGCTTCTTCTGGGCGCCCGACAGCGGGGCGGTGCCGACGGCGGCGAAGTCGGCACCCATGAGGTCCATCGGGTCGAGCCCCTCGACCGCACCGCAGCGGGAGGACGTGAAGGTGCGGTCCGGGACGTCCCCCGTGCACCAGCCGACGCCCGAGTGCTCCAGGCCCATGTTGTGGCCGAGCTCGTGCGCCAGCGTGGACACCGCCGTCGCGTACTGCGGGTGCGTGAATCGGGAGCTGCGGGCCGCACCGCCCGGGCCGCCGAACAGGGAGAACGACCAGCCGCCGGGGTTGTCCCGGCTCGCCTTGCTCGGCAGCGAGCCGAGCCCGAGCGTGCCGCCGCAGGTCTCCGACTCGCGCGAGCCGCCGGGGTAGTCGCCCCGGAGGTACGGGAAGAGCACCACGAGGTGCTCGCGCGTGCCCGGGCCGCGGGTCGTGGAGTCCCACCACCCGGCGCCGTAGTGCGCGCGCCCGCCGCGCTTCACCTGCGTGAGGATGCGGCCGGTCGTGGTGCACCGGCCGTCGCCCGTGTCGACGCGCTCGACCGCCGAGGAGCGCACGAACCTGACCCGGCCGCCCGACTGCTCCGACCAGTACGCCGACACCTTCGCGAGCAGGGCGTCCACGTCGGCGTCCCGCACCAGCCGCGCCGCCCGGGTCTTCGACATCCAGCGCGGCGTCGCGACCGCGACGTCCACCCGGTGCACCGTGCGGTCCGTCCGGGCGCGGAGGGCGGTGCCTGCGAGGTCCGGCCGGGTGACGGCCGACTGCCAGCGCACCGTGTCGTCGACGACGTCGCCCGGCGGGGCGTCGTCGATGCCGGGGGTGTCCGCCACGGCGCTCGGGACCGCGGCGCTCGGGACGACGGCGGCTGCCGTCGCCGGGGCGCCGACGGCCGCGAGCGGCTCCGCCAGCAGCGCGGCGGTGACGAGGGCGACGACGGTGATCGCGCGTGCCTGCATGGTTCCCCCCGGGCTCCGGATGCGCGCCGGGCGGGCGCGATCGGCACGAGCAGCGTAGGCACCGGTCCTGTCGTGCCGCCCGTGGGACCGGGGGTGAGGTGCGTCGGTCAACGGGTGAAATCGTCGCCCAGGGCGCTCACCCGAGGCGCAGCTCGACCACCGGCACGGCCTGCAGCCAGTCCGCCTCGCCCCGCTCGCGGGCAAGGGGCTCGGCCCACTCGGCGAGGACCGGGCCGAGCTGCGCCCACGGCCCGGGGTGCGCGTCGGTGTACGCGCGCAGGACGGCGGCGCCGTCGTCCGGGTCCAGCACGACGGCGCGGGACCGGACGTCGCGCCGCGTCCCGATCGACACGAGCACGCGCGGGTCGGCCTGCACGTTGCGGAACCACTGCGACCGCGGCCCGAGCCCGGCGACGACGACGGCGCGGTCCGGCGCCGGCCGCGCGACAACCTCGAGCACGACGTACCGCCGCTCCCCGCTGCTGCGCCCGCGGTGCTGCATCATCAGCAGCCGTCCGCCGGCGAGGAAGCCCAGTCCCGCCCGGAACAGGCCGATCGGAGCGCGCACGAACCAGCGGGTGTGCAGCATGCGGGACGCGAGACTCATGCCCGCGAACGTATCGTCGCCGTCCGTCGTCGTCCCGTCGGCGCGGCAGTTCGGGCTCACGGCGGCAGCTCGAACTGCCGTCGTGAGCACAGAGTGCCGCGCCGAGCATCCGGTCGGGGAACGACGAAGGCCCGGACCGAACGGTCCGGGCCTCGCGGTGGAGCGGGTGACGGGAATCGAACCCGCGCTGTCAGCTTGGGAAGCTGAAGTTCTACCATTGAACTACACCCGCGCAGCAGCACCCTGACGGTGTGCGCGCCCCGATCATACCCAACCGGGGGTGATGCTCCGAACCGGTGGCCGGCACGCCGCGGACGGCGTGCCGGCGGCGGTGTCAGAGCGGGCGGATGTTCGACGCCTGCATGCCCTTGGGACCCTGCGTGACGTCGAACTCGACCTGCTGGCCCTCGTTGAGGGAGCGGAAGCCGTCCGCGACGATGGCGCTGTAGTGCGCGAACACGTCGGCGGTGCCGTCGGAGGGGGCGATGAAGCCGAAGCCCTTCTCCTCGTTGAACCACTTCACAGTTCCGGTGGTCATGGTGTCTTCTCTCGTTGATGCGACGGACCCGCGAACCGGGGTCCGGTCGTCGCACCCGGGCGGGTGCGGACGGTGTGGGCGCGGGCTCGGCGAGCACGCGGGACGCCGTGGCGGGACGGGGCGCGCAGCCCCGTCGCCTCGGCGAGGGTGGGGACGACGGCGACGGGCCGCGAGAAGCGGTCGTGCACGTGATAGCCGTCCGGGAGTCGGGTGATCATGCCCCCGTACTCGCCGTCGACCGTCGCGACCCACAGGTCGTCGTCGGCCCGGCGCCACACGGGGGTAGGTCGGGTGCTGCCCTCCGCCGCGGATGCGGACGTGGGCCTTGCGATGGTGGAAGAAGTGATGCTCTCTGCTCTGCTCTCGTTCCGCGCGACCCGGTGTTCGTCGGGCGGAGATCGTCGTGGACGGCGGTTCGCCGTCGGCGCGCGGACCTGGCTTCGATGCGAGGTACCGAAGAGTGCCGGGGTCGGATCCCGCGGCGTGCGCGGCCTCCATGGTACACGAGGCGCGGCCGGGCTCCGGCGCCGGACGACGGGGCACCCGCCCGCCGACGCGACTACCGTGTCCCCGTGCTGCTCTCCGACCGCGACATCCGGGCCGAGCTCGACGCCGGGCGGGTCGTCCTCGACCCCTACGACCCGACGATGCTCCAGCCCTCCAGCATCGACGTCCGCCTCGACCGGTACTTCCGGCTGTTCGACAACCACAAGTACCCGTTCATCGACCCGTCGCAGGAGCAGCCCGAGCTCACGCGCCTCGTCGAGGTGTCGCCGGACGAGCCGTTCGTGCTGCACCCCGGCGAGTTCGTGCTGGGGTCCACGTTCGAGTCGGTGACGCTGCCGGACGACGTCGCGGCGCGGCTCGAGGGCAAGTCGTCGCTCGGCCGGCTGGGACTGCTCACGCACAGCACGGCCGGGTTCATCGACCCCGGCTTCTCGGGGCACGTCACGCTCGAGCTGAGCAACGTCGCGACGCTGCCGATCACGCTGTGGCCGGGCATGAAGATCGGCCAGATGTGCTTCTTCCGCCTGTCGTCGCCGGCGGAGCACCCGTACGGCTCGGACGCGTACGGCTCGCGGTACCAGGGGCAGCGCGGTCCGACGGCGAGCCGGTCGTGGCAGTCGTTCCACCGGAGCGAGGTCTGAGCGCCGCGCGCGGACGCGGCACCGGGGCGCCTGACGGGCCGTTCCGCGACGGGGCGGGACGTCGCTACGCTCGGTCCCGCCGCGCCGGCACCGGCGCGCCCCGGTCCCGGAAGGAGATCCGCCAAGTGGCCCAGAACCAGCCCGCACTGCCGCCGCTGCCCCAGGTGGCGGCGCAGGGTCATCAGGCGCGTCACCTGCTGGGGGTGCCGTCGGACGTCGTCGTCGACGAGATCGAGGTCCTCGCGATGTCGCGGTTCGTCGGCACACGCTGGGACGTGGTCCCGGCGGACCTGCCCGGCGCGGACGTCCCCGTGGGCCGCATGGCGAACCCGGGGGAGCCCGGGGTGCTGCGGCTGTCGCGGCACAGCGTCGTCTCCGGCCCGTACGCGCCGTCGGGCAAGGGTGTGGACGCGGGCCTGCCGGGCGGGACCGCGTTGGTGTTCGACGTCGTGTGCCCGCGCGAGCGCTGGGACGACGCGGCCCGCTTCGGCGGCGACCGCGACGGCCTCGGGCGGGCGTTCCCCGCGGCGCTGCCGAACCGCGAGGAGGAGCGGGTCGTCTCCTGGCTGCTCCAGGCGGCGCGCCGGCTGGGCGGCTCGGTGCGGCTCGACGTCGCGGGCGCGTGGGACGACGCGGACGGCGGCCGACGCGCGGCCGGCCCGGGCGTCGTGCTGACCCCCGACCCCGACCGGGCGGTGGACCTCACGGTGTACTCCGACATCTGGCTGGACCCGCAGGCCGCGCACCGCGTGCTGCAGGCCACGCACCCGCGGGTGCGGCTCGCGACGGAGGGCCGGCCGTACCAGGGCCCGCCCGCGGGGATCGCGGACCGGCCCCTGTACCCGGGCGAGCCGCTCGACCCCGAGGTGCGCAAGGCGATCCACGAGCGTGCCGACGACGTCGACATCGAGGCCCTGCAGGCGCCGATGGTGCTCGACGCGTACGGCCTGACGACCGACCTCGGCCTCGACGGCTCCGTCACCGTCGAGGTGATCGGCGACGAGACGCTGCCCCTGCTGGTGCGCGAGCTGCCGTGGGCCGCCGCGGGCGCCGTCTGCTACCACGTGCGCTGGGACCCGCCGGACCTGTACGAGGCGAACCAGGAGTTCCCGCAGGCGGCGCACGTCGTCGCCCGCCGGCGTGCCGCCGACCTCGTCGGGAAGATGGCGGTGGCGATCCACGCCGCCGTGGGCGGCGAGATCGCGGACGAGGCCGATTTCCTGCTGGCCCCCGAGGACCTGTAGGGCCGGCGTCGAGCGCGACCCAGGTCACACCGGCGTGTCATCTCGTCAGCGTCGGACCATCGCTCGATGCCGGTAAAGTAAAGCCGACGCCCCGCCCCTCGACCGGACGGAGTGCTGTGCTCTCAGTGCTGCTCTTCACCTTCCTGCTGGCCCTCGCGGCGCCGGCTCTGGTGGCGTGGGTGGGCAGGAGAGCCTTCTGGGTGCTGGCCCTCGGGCCTGCGTCGGCCGCCGCGTACGCGCTGGCGATGACCCCCCGGGTGACGGCGGGAGACTTCCCGACCACCGAGGTGCCCTGGGTGCCCGGCCTGCACCTGTCGATCACGCTGCAGCTCGACACGCTCGCGTGGTTCATGCTGCTCGTGGTGGGCGGCGTGGGTGCCCTGGTGCTGCTCTACTGCTCCGCCTACTTCGCCCGCGACGCCCTCGGCCTCGGCCGGTTCGCCGCCGTGCTCACGGCCTTCGCCGCCGCCATGGTCGGCCTCGTCGTCGCCGACGACCTGCTGCTCCTGTTCGTGTTCTGGGAGCTCACCACCGTCTTCTCCTACCTGCTGATCGGCCACTACGCCGACCGCAAGGCGTCCCGCCGCGCGGCCATGCAGGCGATCGTGGTGACGACGGCGGGCGGTCTGGCCATGCTGGTGGGGCTCATCATCCTCGGCGTCGTGGGCGACACCTGGCGCGTCTCGGAGCTGGTCGCGGACCCGCCGTCGGGCACCGCGGTCACGTGGGCGGCGGTCTGTCTGCTCGCGGGCGCCGCGACGAAGTCCGCCCTCATCCCGTTCCATTTCTGGCTCCCCGCGGCGATGGCAGCCCCGACGCCGGTGTCCGCGTACCTGCACGCGGCGGCCATGGTCAAGGCGGGTGTCTACCTCGTGGCGCGCTTCGCCCCGGCGTTCGCCGACCTGCCCGTCTGGCGCTGGCTGGTGCTGGTCCTGGGCGGCGGCACCCTGCTGCTGGGCGGCTACCAGGCGCTGCGGCAGCACGACCTCAAGCTCGTGCTCGCGTTCGGCACGGTCTCCCAGCTCGGCCTGATCGTGCTGCTCCTGGGGCTCGGGAGCAAGGCGCTGGCGCTCGCCGGCCTCGCGATGCTCGGGGCGCACGCCATGTTCAAGGCGGCGTTGTTCCTCGTCGTCGGCGCGGTCGACGTCGCCACCGGCACCCGCGACCTGCGCAAGCTGTCCGGGCTGTGGCGCACGATGCCGTTCACCACCGTCGCGGGCGTGCTCGCGACCGCCTCCATGATCGGCTTCCCGCCGTTCGCCGGGTACGTCGCCAAGGAGGCCGCGCTCGAGGGGCTCTGGCACGACGTCACCCACGGCGCCGGGGCGGTCGAGTGGATCGCGCTCCTCGCGGTGGCCGTCGGCTCGGCGCTGACCGTGGCGTACGGCCTGCGGTTCGCGTGGGGCGCGTTCGGGACCAAGCGGCGCCCGGGCGCCGCCGCGGCCGCCGCCGTGGGCGACACCCCGACGACGCGCGACGCCGCGGCGGAGCCCGCGCCCGCGACGCCGGTGCGCCGCCAGCCGTGGCTGCTCGTCACGCCGCCGCTCGTGCTCGCGGTCCTCGGCCTGGCGGTCGCGCTCGCCCCCGCGACGGGGGAGCGGCTGCTGGCCCCGTACGCGGACCGCTACCCGGGCGGCGAGCCGGGCCACCTCGTGCTGTGGGGCGGCTTCACCCCGGTCCTCGCCATCACCGTGCTGGTGCTGCTCGCCGGCTTCGTCCTCTTCTGGCAGCGCGCCCGCGTGGAGAAGGCCCAGGACTTCCTGTGGTCCCCGCGCTCCGCCGAGGTCACCTACCGGCGCACGATGCGCCGCCTGGACGACCTGGCGGCCGACGTCACCGCCGCCACCCAGCGCGGTTCGCTGCCCGTCTACCTCGGCGTGATCCTCGTGGTCCTCGCCGTCGCGCCCGGCATGGTCCTCGCGTCGGGGATGGTCGGCGGCCACCCGCAGGTGGAGCTCGTGCTGTGGGACCGCCCCGCCGACGCCGCGGTCGTCGCCGTCGTCGTCGTCTCCTGCGTGCTCGCCGCCCGCGCCCGCCGACGTCTCAAGGCCGTCCTCCTGGTGGGCGTCGCCGGGTACGCCAACGCGACCCTGTTCATGCTGCACGGCGCCCCCGACCTCGCCCTCACCCAGGTGCTGTGCGAGACGATCACGCTGGTCGTCATGGTGCTGGTGCTGCGCCGCATGCCCCCGTACTTCACCGACCGGCCGCTCGCCGCCAGCCGCTGGCTGCGGCTCGCGCTGGCCGTCGTGACCGGCGCCGTCATGATGGCGTTCACCGTCGCCGCGCCGCTGGTGCGCGTCGCCGAGCCGATCAGCACGCACTTCCCCGACGAGGCCTACACGTGGGGCGGCGGCAAGAACATCGTCAACGTGACCCTGGTCGACATCCGCGCCTGGGACACCGTCGGCGAGATCTCCGTGCTGCTCGTCGCGGCGACCGGAGTCGCGTCGCTCATCTTCCTGCGGCAGCGCAGCGGCGAGGTGCTGCGGCTGTCCCGCGTGGACGAGGTCAGCCGGTCCGACCCGCACACGCGCCGCGTGTGGCTCGCCGCGGGCAGCACGCTGGAGCCCGAGCGCCGGTCCGTGCTGTTCGAGGTCGTCACCCGCGTGATCTTCCACGCCATGATCGTCTTCGCGCTGTTCCTGCTGTTCAGCGGGCACAACGCGCCCGGCGGCGGCTTCGCGGCGGGGCTCGTGGTGGGCATCGCGTTCGCCGTGCGGTACCTCGCGGGCGGGCGGTACGAGCTGGGCGAGGCCGCGCCGGTCAACCCCGGCGTGCTGCTCGGCACCGGCCTGTTCCTCTCCGCCGGCGTGGGCCTCGCGACGCTCGTCGCCGGGCAGGAGGTGCTGCAGAGCACGATCGTCGACCTGCACTTCCCGGTGCTCGGCGAGGTGCACCTCGTGACCTCGCTGTTCTTCGACATCGGCGTGATGCTCGTCGTCGTCGGCCTGGTGCTCGACCTGCTGCGCACGCTCGGCGCCGAGATCGACCGCCAGGACCCGCGGCCCGCCCGCGAGGAGGTGTCCGCGTGATCGTCCTCGAGAACACGCCGCCGGCGATCCTCGTGCTGGCCATCGGCGTCCTGTTCGCCACCGGCGTCTACCTGCTGCTGGAGCGCCCGCTCACCCGGGTGCTGCTCGGCTTCGTCCTCATCGGCAACGGCGTCAACCTCATGCTGCTGGTCATGGGCGGGCGCTCCGGCGCGTCGCCGATCATCGGCAACGCGCCGGACGGCGTGCGCATGAGCGACCCGCTCGCGCAGGCGATGGTGCTCACCTCGATCGTCATCACGCTCGCGCTCACCGCGTTCGTGCTGGCCATGGCCTACCGGTCGTGGCAGCTGCACGGCCACGACGAGGTCGCGGACGACGTCGAGGACCGGCGCGTCGCCCGGCACGCGGCGCTCAACGCCCCCGCGTTCGAGGACGCGGACGACACCGAGCCGGACCGGACGCTCGACGAGGAGGCCGCCGACGTGTACGACGACGTCGACGACAGCGACGACGGGCCCGACGACGGTCACGCCGACCGTCACGCCGACCGTCACGCCGACCGTCACAAGGAGCGCCCGTGATGCCCTGGGACTCCGCCACGCTGGTGCCGCTGCCCGTCATGGTGCCGCTCTTCGCGGCCGGACTGACGCTCGCCCTGCACCGGTACGCCCGCGTGCAGCGCATCATCAGCGTCACCGCGCTCGCCGCCGCCCTTGCGGCGTCCGTCGGCCTGCTGGTCGCCGCGGACGGCGGGCCGATCGTCGTCGAGGTCGGCAGCTGGGCCGTCCCCGTCGGCATCGACCTCGTGGCCGACCGCATCTCCGCGGTGATGCTCACCGTCTCGTTCGTGATGCTGCTCTGCGTGCTCCTGTACTCCCTGGGCCAGGGCGTGCCCGAGGGGGAGGACGACCCGGGCACGACGCGCGGCGACATGATCCCCGTCGCGATCTTCCACCCGACGTTCCTCATCCTGGCCGCCGGCGTCGCGAACGCGTTCCTCACCGGCGACCTGTTCAACCTCTACGTCGGGTTCGAGATCCTGCTCGCGTCGTCCGCGGTGCTGCTCACCCTGGGTGGCACGGCCGAGCGCATCCGCGCCGGGTCGGTGTACATCATCGTCACGCTGGTCTCGTCGACGCTGTTCCTCAGCGCCATCGCGCTCATCTACGGCGCCACGGGCACCGTGAACATGGCGCAGCTCGCGGAGCGGCTGCCGGAGATCGACCCGACCGTGCGCACGGCGCTGCAGCTCCTGCTGCTGCTCGCGTTCGGCATCAAGGCCGCCATCTTCCCGCTGTCCGCCTGGCTGCCGGACTCGTACCCGACGGCGCCCGCGCCGGTCACCGCCGTGTTCGCGGGCCTGCTCACCAAGGTGGGCGTGTACTCCATCCTGCGCACGCAGACGCTGCTGTTCCCGGACAACCCCACCGTGGACCAGGTGCTCATGGTCCTGGCGCTGCTCACCATGGTCATCGGGATCCTGGGTGCCGTGGCGCAGAACGACGTGAAACGTCTGCTGTCGTTCACGCTGGTCAGCCACATCGGCTACATGATCTTCGGCATCGCGCTCGCCACCGAGGCGGGCACGGCCGCGGCCATCTACTACGTGGTGCACCACATCTCCGTCCAGACGGCCCTGTTCCTCGTGGTGGGCCTCGTGGAGTGGCGGGGCGGGTCGACGTCGCTCGACCGGCTCGGCGGCCTCGCCAAGCTCGCCCCGGGGCTCGCGGTGCTGTTCTTCGTGCCCGCGCTCAACCTGGCGGGCATCCCGCCGCTGTCCGGGTTCCTCGGCAAGGTCGGGCTGCTCACGGAGGGCGCGACCGTGGGGACCGGGCTGGCGTGGGTGCTCGTCGTCGGGTCGGTCGTGACGTCGCTGCTCACCCTCTACGCGGTGGTCAAGGCGTGGAACAAGGCGTTCTGGCAGGCGCCGTCGGAGGAGATCGAGTCCGACGTCCCGCTGCCGCGCGGCATGGTGCTGCCCACCGGCGCGCTCGTCGCGTTCGGCCTGCTGCTCACGGTCGTCGCCGGCCCGCTCTACGGGTACGCCGAGCGCGCCGCCACCGCGTCGATGGACGGCCACACCTACGTGGACGCCGTCTTCCCCGACGGGGCGGACCGCGGCCGGGGCGAGTCCGTCGTCGTGGGCGACGACGGCGACGAGGCGCAGGGATCGGCACAGGGGGGTGGGCACGGATGAGCCCGCAGTCGCGCCGACCCGCCTATCTGCTGCGGCGGCTGGGCTCGCAGTGGCACGCGCTCCTGCTGCTCACCGTCGTGTGGGTGCTGCTGTGGGGCGACCTGTCATGGGCCAACGTCATCGCCGGCGCCGTCATCGCCGGAGCGGTGGTCACGATGTTCCCGCTGCCGGCCATCGACATGCGCGGCACGGTGCGGCCGTGGCGGACCGTGGTCCTCGCGGCGAGGTTCGTCTCCGACCTGTTCGTCGCGTCGTTCGAGGTGGCGTGGAAGGCGGTCCGGCCGGGCCCGACGCCGCACGGCGCCATCGTCGCCGTCCGCCTGCGCAACCCCGAGGACGCGTACCTCACCATCACGGCCGTGATGTCGTCGCTGGTGCCGGGGTCGCTGGTCGTCGAGGCGCGCCGCAGCACCGGCGTCGTCTACCTGCACGTGCTCGACATCGACGCGTCCGGCGGCGCGGAGGCCGTGCGCCGCGACACGCTGGCGCTCGAGGAGCGGGTGCTGCGGGCCTTCGCCAGCGACGCCGTGCTGTCCCGGTGCGGCCTGGCGCCCGGGCGAGGGGAGGACGCATGATGCTCGCCGCCGTGATCGCGGCCGCCGTGCTCGTGGCCGTCGCCGCGCTGCTCGCGCTCGTGCGTGTGGAGCGGGGCCCGTCGATGCTCGACCGGGCGGTCGCGCTGGACACGCTCACCGTCACCCTGGTGTGCGCCATCGCGATCGAGGCCATCTGGTCGCGGCGCACGGAGACCATCCCGATCCTCGTCGCGCTGTCGATGGTGGGCTTCGTGGGCTCGGTGACGATGGCCCGGTTCGCCGCGAAGGAGCCGGAGGGCGAGGGCCGCGTGCGCACGCGCGAGGAGGTCGCCGCCCAGGCGCGCGCCGCCGACGTGCCGCGCGGGGAACAACGGCACGAGCAGCGCGACGGGGCGCGCGTCGATGCCGAGGACGACGCCGAGAGCGCGGAGGGTGGCCAGCGATGACCCACGTCGACCCGGGGGTGTGGACGACGGTCGCCGACACCGTCGCCGCGGTCTGCCTGCTCGCCGGCGCGTTCCTGACGCTCGGCGCCGGGCTGGGCCTCGTGCGCTTCCCGTCCCTGCTGGCCCGCATGCACACCGTCACGAAGCCGCAGGTGCTGGGCCTCATCCTCCTGCTCACGGCGCTCGCGCTCCGGGTGCGCAGCTGGTCGGCCGTCGCGATGCTCGTGCTGGTCGTCGCGTTCCAGCTCGTCACGTCGCCCGTCGCCGCGCACATGGTGGGCCGCGCGGGGTTCCGCACGGGCAAGGTCGACCCCGACGACCTGCGCCCCAACGAGTTCGGCGAGCCCGACT
Source organism: Isoptericola nanjingensis (assembly GCF_050311635.1). Taxonomy (NCBI): domain Bacteria; kingdom Bacillati; phylum Actinomycetota; class Actinomycetes; order Micrococcales; family Promicromonosporaceae; genus Isoptericola; species Isoptericola nanjingensis. The sequence goes on from NZ_JBNOZL010000007.1 coordinate 385,396, forward strand.
GACCCGCGGCTGATAGACCGGGCGCATGGCACCAGCCGAGCCCGACCCCGCCGCCGCGCCCGACCCGTTCGCCGCTCTCGCGCACCCCGCGGAGACCGATCCCGCCGCCGCGCCGCCGGAGCCCCTCGCCAGCCCGCGCGTCGTGCAGGACGCGCACTCCGGCGGCGAGAGCACCCTCACGGTCGTCGTGGCGTTCGCCGCGAACGCGTTCGTGGCCGTCGCGAAGTCGGTGGCGGCGGTCGTCACCGGGTCGGCGTCGATGCTGGCGGAGGCCGTGCACTCCTGGGCGGACACCGGGAACGAGGTGTTCCTCTTCGTCGCCGACCGCCGCTCGCGCCGCCCCGCCGACCGCGAGCACCCGCTCGGCTTCGGCCGCGAGGCCTACGTGTGGTCGATGTTCGCCGCCATCGGGCTGTTCGCCGTCGGCGCCGGCGTGTCCATCACGCACGGCATCCAGGAGCTGGTGCACCCCGAGCCCGCGAGCGACTTCGGCGTCGCGTACGCCGTGCTCGGCATCGCGTTCGTGCTCGAGGGGATCTCGTTCCTGCAGGCCAGCCGGCAGGCGCGGGCCGAGGCGAAGAAGGCCGAGCACGACGTCCTGCACCACGTGCTCGTCACCTCCGACCCCACGCTGCGCGCCGTCTATGCGGAGGACGCCGCCGCGCTCGTCGGCCTCGTCGTCGCGTTCGGGGGCGTGCTCGCGCACCAGCTCACCGGGTCGCCCGTGCCCGACGCCGTCGGCTCGATCGTCGTCGGCGTCGTGCTGGCCGTCGTCTCCCTGGTGCTCGTGGACCGCAACCGCCGCTTCCTCGTCGGCGAGGCGGCCCGGCCCGAGACCCGGTCCGCCGTGCTCGCGCACCTCGTCACGATGCCGCAGGTGGAGCGGGTCACCTACCTGCGGCTCGAGTACGTGGGGCCGCGATCGCTGTACCTGGTGGCGAGCGTCGACCTCAGCGGCAACGAGCCGGAGGAGACCGTCGCGCGGCGCCTGGACGACCTCGAGCGGGCGGCGACGCGGGTGCCGGTCATCGCCGGCGCGGTGTTCACCGTGTCCACGCCGGAGGAGCCGTCGCTCTGACGTCGTCGCGGGTCGCGGGTCGCGGGCTCAGCCGGCGTGGCGGGCCTCGTGGGCGAGCAGGCTGCGCTTGACGTCGAGGCCGTAGCGGAAGCCGCCGAGGCTGCCGTCGGTCCGCAGCACCCGGTGGCACGGGACGAACAGGGCGGCGGCGTTCATCGCGCACGCGCCGGCCGCCGCGCGGACGGCCGCAGGGCGGCCGGACAGCTCCGCGTAGCGGGTGTACGTCACGGGGTCCCCGGCGTCGACGGTGCGCAGCACGTCCCACGCGTGCGCGCGGTACGGGCCGGAGACCTGGCGGACGGGGACGGCGTCGATCGCGCGCACGTCCCCCGCGTAGTAGGCGCGGACCGCGGCGACGGCAGAGGCGACCGCGGGGTCGTCGTCGGGCACGGGCGTCGTGGCCGTGGGCCGGACGTCGGGGTGGACGAGACCGACCAGGGCGTCGGCGTCCGTCGTCCAGCCGGACGCGAGGACCGTGCCGTCCGGGTCGACGACGACGGTGAACGGACCGTCGGGGGTGCTGAGGGTGGTGGTGCGGGCGGACATGGTTCCTCCGGGAGGTCGGGTGCCGAGCCTGCGCTCGAGCTCGGGGTGCGGGCTGAGAACGTGCGTCACTGCCTGGTCGGCGGGAGGGCGGCGCGCCACAGGTGCAGGGCGGCGTACGAGCGCCACGGCGCCCAACGCCCGGCGCGGGCGGCGAGCGCGCGCGACCGGGCCGCGCGCGGGGCGTCGTCGGGCAGGCCCAGGTCGACGCCGGCCGCGGCCGCGCCCGCAAGGAGCGCGACGTCGCCGTCGAGCCAGGAGTCCGGGTCGCGCAGCACGCGCATCGCCACGTAGGCGGCCGTCCACGGTCCGATCCCGCGGCGCGCGACGAGCGCGGTGCGCAGCGCGTCGCCGTCGTCGCCCACCCCGACGGCGAGGGTGCCGTCGTCGAGGGCGCCGGCGGTGTCGACGACCGTCGCGACGGACCGCGCGGGCAGGCGCAGGTGCTCCGCCGCCGCGGTCGCGACCTGGGCCGCCGTCGGGAACAGGCGCGTGAGCCCGGGGACCGCGGAGGCGTACGGGGTGCCCGCGCCGGCGGCGAGCCGGCCGAGGTGCGTCCGCGCGGCGGCCACGCTGATCTGCTGCCCGACGATGGCGCGCACCACGATCTCGTGCGGGTCCACCGTGCCGGGCAGGCGCAGGCCGGGCCTGCGGGCGACGAGCGGCGCCAGGGCCGGGTCGTCGGCGAGGGCCGTGTCGACGGCGGCCGGGTCGGCGTCCAGGTCGAGCAGCCGGCGCAGGCGGGCCACCGCCACCGAGACGTCGGCGGCTGACGCGAGCTCCAGGCACACGGCGACCCGGCCGGGCCCCACGCCCGGCCCGGCCAGGACCTCCGCCGCGCCGGGTCCGTGGGGGAGCAGCAGCGTACGGGCGTAGCGCACGTCGTCGCCGTCGAGGTCCGCGACCTCCACGCCGTCGACGGCGCGCGCCGCGAGGAACGCGACGACGCCGCGGGCGTCGAACGGCTCGCGCACCGGCAGCTCCAGGTCGAGGCGGACGCGCGCGACGTCGCCCCGATCCGCCGCGGGACCGGGTCCCCCGGCGAGGGAGATCCCGTGCCGGAAGGCCGGGGGGCGGCGGCGCGCGCGGGCGCGCAGCTCGCTCGGCGCGACGGCGAAGACCTCGGTCATCGTGTCGTTGAACTGCCGGATGGAGCCGAACCCGGCCGCGAAGGCGACGTCCGCGAGCGGCAGGTCGGTGCCGACGACGAGACTCCTCGCGGTCTGGGCCCGCTGCGCGCGGGCCAGGGCGAGCGGGCCGGCGCCGAGCTCGGCGGTGAGCAGGCGGTGCACCTGCCGGGCGCTGTACCCGAGGTGGGCCGCGAGCCCGTCCGTGCCCTCGCGGTCCACGACGCCGTCGGCGATGAGGCGCATCGCCCGTCCGGCGAGGTCGCGCCGCAGGTCCCAGGCCGGGGTGCCGGGCGCGGCCTCGGGCAGGCACCGCTTGCAGGCGCGGTAGCCAGCCTCGTGCGCGGCCGCCGAGGTGAGGTAGAAGGTGACGTTCTCCGGCTTCGGCGTGCGCGCCGGGCAGGACGGGCGGCAGTAGATGCCCGTGGAGCTGACCGCCGTGAAGAACTGCCCGTCGAACCGGGTGTCCCGCGCGGCGATGGCGCGGTACCGCTCCTCGAACTCCCGCGCGTCGGGGTGGGCCGTCGTCGTCATGCCCCCATCCTCACGCGGTCCACCGACGGCGGGCTAGCGGGAATCGGACACGACCGTGGGCGCTAGGGGAGCGCCTCGATCCAGTCCAGCACGGTGGTGAGGTACGTGTCGCGGGCGGGCTGCGGCGAGAGGGCGAGATCGTGCGCGCCGCCGGCGACCGTCCGCACGGTGACGTCGCTGCCCAGGCGGGGCGCCCGGTCGCGGATGTGCGCGACGTCCAGCACGGAGTCCGTGGTGACCAGCTCGTCGTGCCACGACCGGGCCGGACCGGACCGGTCGGACGCGAGCACGAGGACCGGGATCGTGAGGCCCAGCCCGCGGGCCACCCGGTGCTGCGCGCGGCGCACGGAGCGCAGCCACCCGGCGCGGGCGGGGAAGCCGGCGTGCGGCTTCCAGGCCAGGTCGTAGTCCCACTCCCCGCCGGTCTCGTGGTGCAGCGCGGCGCCGTAGTGCTCGCCGACGGAGCCCACGGCCAGCCGTGGCGCGACGCGCCCGACGACGTCGATCGCCCAGGTCGCCGGGCCGCGCATCAGCCAGCTCTCGTTGAGCTCCAGCCACGGGCTGTTGAGCACGAGCGCGTCCGCGCGGCAGGGGCGGGCGTTCGCCCACAGGGGCGCGACCAGGCCGCCCGTGGAGTGCCCGAGCACCACCAGCCGCTCGTGTCCCGCAGCGCGCACGACGGCGGCCGCGGCGTCGAGGTCCTGGGCGTACAGCGCCAGGTCGTCCACGAGGTTGGGGTCGCGCCCGGCGGCGACGTGCGCGGCCAGCGCCCGCCCGTGGCCGCGCAGGTCGACGGCGTAGAACGCGTGCCCGCGGGCGGCGACAGCGCGCGCGACGTGCGGGTGGAAGAAGTAGTCGACGAACCCGTGCACGGACAGCACCGCCGTGCGCGCGACGCCCTGAGGGCCCGGCGCGCCGTCGTCGTCCGGCGTGGACGGCACGTGCCGCACCAGCACGGCCTCCGCGCCGCCGGGCAGCGGCAGCGTGCGCGCCCGGAACTCCGGGCCGAGGACGTCCTCGCGCCACGCCCCGGGCTCGGGGCGTGGCGCGGTCGGCGCGTCAGGCACCCTGCGCGGGACCGGACGGGCGGTCCTCGTCGCCGGGGCGGTCGCCGGTCGTGCCCGTGACGTCGGGCTCGACGTCGGGCTCGGGCGCGGTGGCGTCGCCGACGGGCTCCTGCCGGACGGTGTCCTCCTCGCCCGGGCGGCCGGGCTCCAGCGGCTCCGCGACGGGTCCGGTCGTGGGGCCGGCGGGCGTGGCGGCCTCGGGCGCGGCCTCCGGCTCGAGCGGTTCGGCGACCGGGCCGGTGTACGGTGCGGCGGGCGGAGCCGCGGGCGCGCCGAAGACCTGCTCCTCCGGCGTCGGACCGGCGGCGGGGACGGCCCCGGGGGCGGCCTGCGCGGCGAGGGCGGTGTCGCCCGCCGCGGTGCCCGTGACCGGGGCGGGGCGGCGGTTGTTCCGCACGACGAACCACACGACGAGGCCGATGACGACCAGCCCGACGACGAGCCCGACGATCCACCACGGGAAGCTGCTGCCCGCGGTGGCTACGCCGACGGCGTGGATCTCGGCGTTCTCGCCGACCTTCGGCGTCCAGGTGACGGTGTTGCCGTCGATGGCGCCGGTGGCGTCGCTGACCGGGCCGGGGAAGGTGATGGCGAGGCTGACGTCGAAGGCGTCCTGGACGTTCTGCGGCAGAGACTTCAGCTGGTCGGCACCCTCGGAGAGGTTCATGGTGCCGTCGACGACGTAGTTGTCGCCGTCGCGGGTGATGGTGAGGTCCTCGCCGCCCTCGCCCGAGATCTGGCTGATCGGGGCGTCGGTGAAGGTGTACCGGGTGCCGGTGTACTCGTCGTCGGAGTACGGCTCCTGGGACGTGCCCTCGGGCAGGTTCTGGGACAGCTCCCCGCCCGCCTGCTTCCACAGCTCGCCCGGCTCCATCCCCATGGTCTCGGCGAGGCTGTTGGAGACGGCCATGACGATCGAGCCGGAGACGGTGTCGTCCTCCGACAGCGTCATGTCCATGTCGACCTTCATGCACCCGGCGAGGGCGAGGAGGCCGACGGCGGCCAGGACCGCCGCGATCGCGGTGCGGAGGCGGCGCACGGGGCCGCGGGCTGGAGTGGTCACCGGCCCAGCATCCCGCAGCGGCCGTCCGCGAGCCACCCGGCGCCCCGGGCGGCTTGCGATCAAAGTTGAGCGGAATACACTCAACTTTGGCGGCGTTCCCCCGACAGACGTTCTCCCGTGTCATCGCACGTCATCCCGGAGGTCCCATGGACATCAAGCTCACGACCATGTCGCAGCAGGCGCTCGGCGACGCCGTCCAGTCGGCGTCGGCCGCGGGCAACCCCCAGCTCGAGCCCGTGCACCTGCTGCAGGCGCTGCTCCAGCAGTCGGGCGGCGTCGCCGTCGGCCTGCTCGACGCCGTCGGCGCGAACACCCAGCAGATCGGCCAGCGCGCCCGCGCGGCCCTCGTCGCCCTGCCGCAGGCGAGCGGGTCCGCCGTCGCGCAGCCCGCGCCGTCGCGCGCGACGAGCGCCGTGCTGGAGAACGCAGCCAAGGAGGCCGAGGCGCTCGGCGACGAGTACGTCTCGACGGAGCACCTGCTCGTCGCGCTCGCCGCCGGGCAGTCCGCCGCCGCCCAGGCGCTGACCGAGGCGGGCGCGACCGCCGACGCCCTGCGCGCCGCGCTGCCCGCCGTCCGCGGCTCGTCCCGCGTCACCAGCCCCAACCCCGAGGGCACGTACAAGGCGCTGGAGCAGTACGGCAGCGACCTCACGCAGCGCGCCCGCGACGGCCAGCTCGACCCGGTCATCGGCCGCGACTCCGAGATCCGCCGCGTCGTGCAGGTGCTCAGCCGCCGTACCAAGAACAACCCCGTGCTCATCGGCGAGCCCGGCGTCGGCAAGACCGCCGTCGTCGAGGGCCTGGCCCAGCGCATCGTCGCGGGCGACGTCCCGACGTCCCTGCAGGGCAAGCGCCTCGTCGCGCTCGACCTGGCGGGCATGGTCGCGGGCGCCAAGTACCGCGGCGAGTTCGAGGAGCGGCTCAAGGCCGTGCTCGAGGAGATCACCGCGTCCGACGGCGAGGTCGTCACCTTCATCGACGAGCTGCACACCGTCGTCGGCGCGGGCGCCGGCGGCGAGGGCGCCATGGACGCGGGCAACATGCTCAAGCCGATGCTCGCCCGCGGCGAGCTGCGCCTGGTCGGCGCCACGACCCTCGACGAGTACCGCGAGCACATCGAGAAGGACCCGGCCCTCGAGCGCCGGTTCCAGCAGGTGTTCGTCGGCGAGCCGTCCGTGGAGGACACGGTCGCGATCCTGCGCGGGCTCAAGGAGCGGTACGAGGCGCACCACAAGGTGACGATCGCCGACTCCGCGCTCGTGGCCGCCGCCGCGCTGTCCGACCGGTACATCACCGGCCGCCAGCTGCCCGACAAGGCGATCGACCTCGTCGACGAGGCGGCGTCGCGCCTGCGCATGGAGATGGACTCCTCGCCGGTCGAGATCGACGAGCTGCAGCGCGTCGTCACGCGCCTCGAGATGGAGGAGGTCGTGCTCAAGGAGTCCGACGACGCCGCCTCCACCGAGCGCCTCGAGCGGCTGCGGGCCGACCTCGCCGACACGCGCGAGAGGCTGGCCGCGCTCACCGCGCGGTGGGAGTCGGAGAAGGCCGGCCACAACCGCGTCGGCGACCTGCGCGCCCGCATCGACGAGCTGCGCACCGAGTCCGACCGGCTGCAGCGCGAGGGCGACCTCGAGTCCGCCGCGCGCCTGCTGTACGGGGAGATCCCGCAGGTCGAGCGCGAGCTCGCCGACGCCGAGCAGGCCGAGGCGTCGCAGGGGGCCGACGAGGCAGCCGCGCACGAGGCGCCGATGATCGCCGACAAGGTGGGCTCCGACGAGATCGCCGAGGTGGTCTCCGCCTGGACCGGCATCCCCGCCGGGCGCCTGCTGCAGGGCGAGTCGGAGAAGCTCCTGCACATGGAGGACGTCATCGGCGAGCGGCTCATCGGCCAGACGGCCGCGGTGCGCGCGGTGTCCGACGCCGTGCGGCGCTCGCGGGCCGGCGTGGCCGACCCCGACCGGCCGACCGGGTCGTTCCTGTTCCTCGGCCCGACCGGCGTCGGCAAGACCGAGCTGGCCAAGTCGCTCGCGGACTTCCTGTTCGACGACGAGCGCGCCATGGTGCGCATCGACATGTCCGAGTACTCGGAGAAGCACTCCGTGTCGCGGCTGGTCGGCGCGCCCCCCGGGTACGTCGGCTACGAGGAGGGCGGGCAGCTCACCGAGGCCGTGCGGCGGCGCCCGTACTCCGTCGTCCTGCTGGACGAGGTGGAGAAGGCGCACCCCGAGGTCTTCGACATCCTGCTTCAGGTGCTCGACGACGGCCGACTCACCGACGGCCAGGGCCGCACGGTCGACTTCCGCAACGTCATCCTCGTGCTGACGTCGAACCTGGGCTCGCAGTTCCTCGTGGACCCGGCGCTCGACGACGCCGCCCGTCGCGAGGCGGTCATGGCGGCCGTGCGCGCGTCGTTCAAGCCGGAGTTCCTCAACCGGCTCGACGACGTGGTCATCTTCGACGCGCTCAACGTCGAGGAGCTGGGGGAGATCGTCGACCTCCAGGTCGCGGCGTTCGCGAAGCGGCTGGCCGACCGGCGCATCACGGTGGACGTCACGCCCGCCGCGCGCGAGTGGCTGGCGCTGGAGGGCTTCGACCCCGCGTACGGCGCCCGCCCGCTGCGTCGCCTGGTGCAGCGCGAGATCGGCGACCGGCTGGCCAAGGAGCTGCTGTCCGGCGCCGTGTCCGACGGCGGCACCGTCGTCGTCGACCGGGCCCCCGACTCTGCGGGGCTCGTCGTCACGCCGAGATAGAGAGGCGACCCGCCGAGATAGAGAGGGCACGGACCGTAGCCGGCTACGGTCCGTGCCCT
>NZ_JBNOZL010000008.1:0-352764 GCF_050311635.1 Isoptericola nanjingensis
GGCGGCCGGAACAAGTCATAGTCCGTGAACGCCAGATACAACGACGCCACCATCGGGAACGCCGTCAACACCACGAACCCCACCAACCACGGCGACAAGAACGCGAACCCCGCACCCGCCTCACGGCGGCGCTTGGCGCGCCCCCGCTCGGGGGACGCGTTCTGCGTCCCCCGAGCGGTGTCGAGCGTGGTGCCCGAGGTCACCGCAGTCACGACTGCTTCACCGCGCTGTCGGCGAAGGAGAACCACTGGGTGACGAACTCGTCGACGGTGATGTTGCCGTACCCGAGCTCCTCACCGAGGCGCTTGAACTCCGCCTCGATCTCGCCGAAGCCCTCGACCGGGACCGGGGCGGGCTCGGTGACGACGTCCGCCACCTGCTCCTCGTACTTCACGACCTGCTCGTCCACCGAGCCGGGCTCGACGTCCATCGCGTCGATCTGCGCCTGGACGGCGGGCACGCCCTTCGAGGTGCCGAAGATCTTGCCGACCTCGGGCTCGTTGATGAGGAAGTCGATGAGCGCCGCGGACGCCTCCGGCTGCTGGGTCTGCGCGGACGCGGAGAGCAGCATCGACGGCTTCCAGAACTGCGACGGGCCGTTCTCGCCGGACGGGATCGGCAGCATCTGGATGTCCTCGCCGGACTCGGCCACGTAGCCCGCCAGGAAGTTGTCCCACGTCGACTCGGACGCGACCTCGTTGACGTGGAACCCGCCGAGCGGCTCCAGCTGCTTGTTCTTCTTGATCGGGTAGATCGCCTCGGAGTCGCGCAGCCCCTGGCCCAGGTTCAGCCACTCGGTCATCTGCGCCTCGTCGAAGTTGAGCTTGCCGTCCTCGCTGAACGGCTCGACGCCCTGCTGGATGAGCCACTGCAGGAAGAACCAGAACGTCGCGGTGAAGTCGCCGCCGCCGTACAGGGACGGGTCCTCGCCGGCGCCCGCCTCGGTGACCTTCTCGATCCACTTGCTGTAGTCGTCCCAGGTGTACCCCTCGGCGAGCGGCTCGACGCCCACCTTCTTGAGCAGGTCGGCGTTGTAGAACGTGGCGAGCGTGTTGGTGCTCGTCGGGACGCCGTACTGCGCGCCGTCGATCTGCCCGGAGGTGAGGAGCGAGTCCTCCACGCCGTCGGTGTTCAGGTTGACGCCCACCTGGCCGCCCAGGTCCAGGAGCTGCCCCGTGGCGCCGTACTGGCGCAGGTAGGACAGGTCCATCTGGATGACGTCCGGCAGGGCGCCGCCCGCGGCCTCGGTGGCGCGCGCGGTCCAGTAGCCGTCCCAGTCCTGGAACTGGGTCTGCACCGTGATGTTGGGGTGCTTCTCCTCGAAGAGGTCCACCGCCTTCTCGTACATCTCGGCACGGGCGGGCTCGCCCCACCAGGCGAGCGAGATGGTGATGTCCTCGTCGGTGCTCACCTTCTCCGCGGAGCCCGGCTCCGCAGGGTCGGCGCCGCCTCCGCAGGCGGTCAGGGTGAGGGCGACGGCGACCGCCGCCGCGGCCGCGCCGGCGGCCTTCCGCGTGATCCTCATGTGAGCCTCCTCGCTCGTCGATCGTCCACGATCGTCGGCGACGAGGACGCCCCGTTGACCCCTCGTACGGCTGCCGACTGAATCGATAAAACAGGATTCGGTAAGCGTTGTCCAGCCCCGGGGTGCTCCGAGTCACATCACGATCTCGCAACGAGCCCTGACGTGTTCCCGCGGCGACGACCCGTCGCGGCCCGGCGAGGGCCCCGGCGACCCGCACACGTGTGATCGCTCACATCCGGCCGGCAGCCTACGTGGCGGCGGCGCCGTCCGACGAACCCGCAGGAGAGAGGGGCCGCCGCCCCGCACGCCCACGTTTCCTCGGGCTCAGACCTCCGCGAGCTCCGGCACCTGGGCCAGCACGGCGTCCACGAGCCCGGCGTCCGTGCCGACGCCCTCCGGCAGCAGGCCCGGCAGCGCCAGCAGCGCCCGCGCGACGTCGGCCGGGGCCGCGGCCGCCGGATCACCGTCCCCGGCCCCGGCCACGACGTCGGCGAGCTCCTGCGCCCGCGGGTCGTCGACGAGCCGGCCGGCGACCGCCTCCCGGCGCACCACCTCGCTCCACGCCGCGAGAGCGAACGCCGCGCCGGCCGGGACCGCGCCCGCCGCGAGCCGGTCCGCGACGATGCCGCCCCAGCGGAACGGGATCTTCTGGGTGCCGTCCATCGACACCTGGACCGTGGTGTGGCCCGTGGCCGGGTTGGCGAACCGCTCCAGCAGCGACTCCGCGTACGCGCGCAGGTCGGCGCCGTCGGGCGGGGTGAGCGTCGGCAGCGCGTCGTCGAGCATGAAGGCGCGGGCGCGCTCGTGCAGCACGGGGTCGGTCACCGCCTCCGCGAGCGTCGCGTGTCCCGCCAGCCGACCCGCGTAGGCGAGCAGCGAGTGCGTGCCGTTGAGCAGGCGCAGCTTGGCCTGCTCCCAGGGTGCGACGTCGTCGGTGAACGTCGCGCCCGCCTCCTCCCAGGCGGGGCGCGGGCCGGCGAACCGGTCCTCGATCACCCACTGGCGGAACGGCTCCCCGACGACGAGGCCCTCGTCGCGGGCGCCGAGCTCGCGCTCCACCGCGTCCCGCTGCGCGGGCGTCGTCGCGGGCACGATCCGGTCCACCATCGAGCACGGGAACGCGACGTCGGTCGCCAGCCACGACCGCAGCCCGTCACCCTGCTCCCCTGGGAGAGCCGCGTCCACCGCCTCGCCCACGAGCCTCCCCAGGACGTGCCCGTTGTCGACCATGTTGTCGCAGGTCAGCACGGTGATCGGTCGCCGCTCCCCCGCTGCCTCCGCAGCACGCCACCGGGCCGCGAGCCCGCGCACGAGCAGCCCGACCGCCGTCGCGCCCGGGACGGCGGCGTCGCCGGCGGCGAGGGCGTCCAGGTCCGGGCGCACCCGCTCGACGTCGAGCCCGCCGTCCGCGCCGCGGGCGTACCCCTTCTCGGTGACGGTCAGCGTCACGACGTGGGTCGTGGGCGCCGCGATCGTCTCCAGCACCCGCGTGGTCTCCTCCGCCGGCCAGGCGACGTCGAGCACCGCCCCGACCAGGTCCAGCCGGGTCCCGTGCGTGCCCGCGGTGAGCACCGAGTAGGCGCCGCCCTGCGGCCGGAGCTGGTCGCGCACGGAGGCCGACCGCTGTGTGACGCCGAGGATGCCCCAGCGGCGGTCCCCCGTGGCGCGGGCGGCCAGCTCCGTGAACACCGCCTGGTGCGCCCGGTGGAACGCCCCGATCCCCAGGTGCACGATGCCCACCTGGTCGGGGGTCACCGGCGCCTCGAGACGGGCGGGCAGGTGGGAGCGGTGCAGGCGGTCGGTCATGGTTCCTCCGTCGTCCGGCGGCGTCGCCGGGGTGGTGCGTCCGTGTCGGTCGGGGTGGTCAGGGGGCGTCGGGGGCGGGCCGCGGCGCCGCGGCGCGCGGGGGTGCGGTCGATCCGCGGACGACGAGCTCGACGGGGAGCGTCACGTCGCCCTGCAGGGCGCCGTCGTCCTTGCCCGGGCGCAGGACCAGGCGGTCGACGGCCACGCGGCCGGAGTCGCGGAGGTCGGTCCGCAGGGTGGTGAGGGGCGGGGCCAGGAGCTCCGCGACGTACGCGTCGTCGCAGCCGACCACGGACAGGTCGCCGGGCACGTCGAGGCCGCGCACCCGCAGGCGCTCGACCAGGCCGGCGGCCACGAGGTCGTTGAAGGTCACGACCGCCGTCGCGCGGGTGGCGACGACGAGGTCCGCCGCCGCGTGCCCGCCCGCGACCTGCGGCCGGTGCGGCCCGAGCTCCACGAGCTCGACGTCACCCAGCCGCGCGGCGGCCGCACGCAGGCCGGCGCGGCGGCGGCTGTCCGACCACGAGCGGGCGGGCCCGCCCACGTAGGCGACCTTCGCGTGGCCCAGCGCCCGCAGGTGCTCGAGGGTGCGCAGCATGCCCGCCTCGTGGTCGGCGACGACCGACGGCAGCCCGTCGACATGGTGGTTGACCAGCACCACCGGTCGCCCCTCGAGCGCCTCGACGGTGCGCTCCACCGCGCGCGGCGAGCACAGGATGATGCCGTCGGTCTGCGGAGCCAGGCCCGAGACGGCCTCGGTCTCGAGCTCGGGATCCTCGTCGGAGTCGACGACGAAGAGCCCGACGCCGCGTTCGCGCGCCTGGGCCTGGGCGCCCTTGGCGATCGCCGCGAAGTAGGGGTTGGCGAGGTCGGGCACCACGAGCCCGAGCGCTCCGGACCGTCCCGCGCGGAGCACGCTGGCCGCCCGGTTGGGTCGGTAGCCGAGCTCGCGCGCCGCGGACGTCACCCGGTCGCGCGTCGCCACGGCGACCCGCTGCGGGTCGGTCAGGGCGCGCGAGACCGTCGAGATCGACACGCCGGCCGCCCGCGCGACGTCGTGCACCGTGACCACGACCACCGTCTCCTCGAGCCCGCCGCTCGCACCCGGACGATGCGAACGTTTGCCAGATCGTCGCACATCCCGGCTCGCCGTGTCTGCCCCCGGCCGCGGATGCCTTGGGGATTCCGTGCTCGGCAGTCGGCAGGCTACGATGCAAACGTTCGCATCCCGTCTCGACGTTGAGGAGCTCCTGTGAGCGAGCGCTGGACCCTGCACCCCGACCGGGCGCTGCCCGCCGACCCCGGATCCCGGGTACTGGCCCGCGAGATCTACGCCGCGGTGCAGGAACTGCCGATCGTCTCGATGCACGGCCACGTGCCGGTCGAGTGGTTCGCCGACGACGCGCCCTTCGGCGACCCGGCCCAGCTCGTCGTCGTGCCCGACCACTACCTCACGCGGATGCTGGTCTCCCAGGGCGAGACCCTGCCCCGCCTCGGCGTCGGATCCACGGACGACGAGACCGTCGAGACCGACCCGCGCGAGATCTGGCGCCGGTTCTGCGCCGGGTGGAAGCACTTCCGCGGCACGCCCACCCGCTACTGGCTGGAGCACGTGCTCGTCGAGATCTTCGGCGTCACGCAGCGCCCGTCGGCCGAGACCGCCGACGCCCTGTACGACCAGGTGGCCGCGCGCCTCGCCGAGCAGGAGTTCCGCCCCCGCGCACTCCTCGACGCCTTCAACATCGAGGTCATCGCCACGACCGACCCCGCCTGGGCGACCCTCGACGCGCACGCGAAGCTCGCCGCCGACGGCTACGGCGACCGCGTGCTGCCCACCTTCCGGCCCGACCCCCTGCTGCACGTCGACCGCGCGACCTGGCGCGACGACGTCGAGCGGCTCGGCGAGGCGGCCGGCGTCGACGTCACGTCGTACGACCGCTACCTCGAGGCCCTGCGCGCGCAGCGCGAGCGCTTCGTCGCCGCGGGCGCGCGGGCCACCGACCACGGCCACCTGTACGCCGACACGACGCCGCTGGACGACGCCGAGGCCGCGCGCATCCTCGACAAGGCCCTCGCGGGCACGGTCACGGCCGCCGAGGCGCAGGCGTTCAGCGGGCACATGCTGTTCCAGATGGCCGCGATGTCGGCGGAGGACGGCCTCGTGATGCAGCTGCACCCCGGCGTGCTGCGCGACCACGCGAGCGCCCCGTTCGCCGCGTTCGGCCCGGACAAGGGCTACGACATCCCGGTGGTCACCGAGTTCACGCACTCGCTGCGCCCCGTGCTGGACGCCTTCGGCCACCACCCGGGCTTCCGGATGATCGCGTTCACGGTGGACGAGGACGTGTACTCGCGCGAGCTCGCGCCGCTGGCCGGCGTCTACCCGTCGCTGCGGCTCGGCGCGCCGTGGTGGTTCCTCGACGCCCCCGACGCGATGCGGCGGTTCCGCGAGGCGGCGACCGAGACGGCCGGGTTCAGCAACATGAGCGGCTTCGTGGACGACACCCGCGCGTTCTGCTCCATCCCCGCCCGGCACGACCTGGCCCGGCGCGTCGACGCCGGCTACCTGGCCCGCCTGGTGGCCGAGCACCGCCTCGACCTGGACGAGGCGGTCGACGTGGCCACCGATCTGACCTACCGCCTGCCCCAGGCGGCCTACTCCCGCCCCTGAACCGCTGTGAGCGGGCGTTTGGCCCGGACGGACGTCGAGAACGGGGCCAGACGCCCGCTCACAGCAGGTGGAGGGGCAGGACGACGAGCACGAGGAGTCACGCAGTGAAGATGGGTTTCCGCTGGTACGGCGAGGGCAACGACACGGTCACGCTGGACCACGTCCGGCAGATCCCCGGTGTCGAGACGATCGTGTGGAGCCTGCACCACAAGCTGGCCGGCGAGGTGTGGGAGCAGGAGGAGATCGACGCCGAGGTGGCGCGCATCTCCGGGCTCTCCGACGAGGCCCGGGCCCGCGGCGTGACCTGCACGCTCGACGCCGAGGTGGTCGAGTCCGTCAACGTGCACGAGTCGATCAAGCTGGGACGCACCGTCCTCGGGCTGAGCCGTGACGAGGCGATCGAGAACTACGTGACGACGCTCCGGCGGCTGGGCCGGGCCGGCGTGAAGGTGGTCTGCTACAACTTCATGCCCGTCTTCGACTGGCTGCGCACCGACCTGTGGCACCCGCTGCCCGACGGCTCGACCGCGCTGTTCTTCGAGAAGGCGGTCGTGGACCGGATGACGCCCGAGGGCCTCATCGCCGACATGGAGGCCGGGTCGCACGGCCTCACGCTGCCCGGCTGGGAGCCCGAGCGGCTCGCGGGCTTCACCGAGCTCAACGCCGCGTACGAGGGCGTCACGCACGAGGACATGTACGCGAACTACCGGTACTTCCTCGACGCGGTGGTCCCGGCGGCGGAGGAGGCCGGGATCAAGCTGGGCGTGCACCCGGACGACCCGCCGTTCGACGTCTTCGGCTGGCCGCGCGTCGTGTCGACGCCGGACGACCTGCAGCGCGTGCTGGACCTGCACCCGAGCCCGAACCACGGCCTCACGCTGTGCCTCGGCAGCTTCTCGGCGAACCCGGCGCAGGCGCCGCTCGCCGCGGACACCGTGCGCCGGTTCATGGACCGCATCCACTTCACCCACGTGCGGAACATCAAGCACTTCCCGAACGGCGACTTCACGGAGGTGGGGCACCGGGCGTGCGAGGGCGACGTCGACACGACCGGGATCATGAAGGCGTACGCCGAGGCCGGGTACACCGGCTACGTCCGCCCCGACCACGGCCGCCACCTCTGGGACGAGAACACCACGAACAAGCCCCGCCCCGGCTACGGCCTGTACGACCGTGCGCTGGGCATCCAGTATCTGCTCGGCGCGTGGGACGCGTTCCGCTACACCGCCCCCACCGACCGCTGAGCACCGCCGCGGGCCGGGACGCCGACGTCCCGGGCCCGCGGCCTCTCTCCACCTCCCACCACCGACCCGAGGGGCCCGCCGGTGACTTCCGAAATCGTTGTCGATCCCGCACCGCACCCGGCCTGGCTGCCCGACGGCGCGCTGGCCGCCGCCGGCCGCCGCCGCGTGGCGGTCGCCACGCCCGAGCCGGCAGAGCCACAGCGCGGCGGTGTGGCACCGCCTGGTTCTGACAGCTCCCCCCAGGTCGTGGCCACGCTGCGCGCGGAGCTCGAGCGCGCGACCGCGGCCCACGGCGGCGCCGTCGTCGACCCCGACGGCTCCCCCGACCTCCTCCTCGCCCTGGTCCACGAGGTGTCAGGGCCAGGTGCACGTCTTCCTGCGCGCGGCCCTGACACTTCGGGCGGCGACGGGTTCCGGATCGTGCGGGACGGCGGCCGAGTCACCGTCACGGCCGAGACGCCGACGGCGCTGCTGCACGGCTGGTTCCACGTGGTGCGGCACGGCGAGACGGCGTTCACGGGGCCCGACGTCGACGAGCGGCACGCCCCCGCGTTCGCGCTGCGCGTGCTGGACCACTGGGACAACGTGGACGTGCACCCGGTGATGGGGCAGGTCGAGCGCGGGTACTCGGGCGGGTCGATCTTCTACGCCGACGGCCGGGTGCGCGACGACCTGTCCCGCGTCACGACCTACGCGCGCCTGCTCGCCGCGACGGGCGTCGACCGGGTCTGCATCAACAACGTCAACGTGCACGCGCGCGAGGCACGCCTGCTCACCGACGACCTGCCGGAGGTCGCGCGGGTCGCCGCCGCGATGCGGCCCTACGGCGTGCGCACGCACCTCGCGGTGAGCTTCGCCGCGCCGATGACGCTCGGCGGGCTGCCGACGTCCGACCCGCTCGACGACGACGTGCGTGCCTGGTGGCGCGCCGCCGCCGACCGCGTCTGGGCGACGATCCCGGACTTCGGCGGGTTCGTCGTCAAGGCCGACTCGGAGGGCCAGCCGGGCCCGTTCGCGTACGGGCGCGACCACGCCGACGGCGCGAACCTGCTGGCCGAGGCGGTCGCGCCGCACGACGGCGTCGTGCACTGGCGGGCGTTCGTCTACGACCACACGCAGGACTGGCGCGACCGCACCACCGACCGCGCCCGCGCCGCGTACGACCACTTCGCGCCGCTGGACGGCCGGTTCGCGGACAACGTGGTGGTGCAGGTCAAGCACGGCCCGATCGACTTCCAGACGCGCGAGGCGGTCTCGCCGGTCCTCGCGGGGATGCCGGCCACCCGGCTGGCCCTCGAGCTGCAGGTGACGCAGGAGTACACGGGCCAGCAGCGGCACGCGTGCTACCTCGCCCCCTGGTGGAGCGAGAACCTCGGCTTCCGGCCCTGGGGAGCCGGCGAGGACGGTGCCGCGGTGCGCGACGTCGTCGCCGGGCGCGGCCCGTCCGCGCCGGCCGCCGTCGCGGACGCCGGGGGCGGCGGGATCGCCGCCGTCTCGAACGTGGGCGACGACCGGTTCTGGACCGGCCACCCGCTGGCGCAGGCGAACCTGTACGCCTTCGGGCGGCTGGCGTGGGACCCGACGCTCGAGCCCGCGGCCATCCTCGACGAGTGGGTCGGGCTGACCTTCGCCGGCCCGGACGGCGGCCTCGAGCCGCGGGTCCGCGAGGCGCTGCACGCGGTGCTCGACGACTCGTGGCGCACCTACGAGTCGTACACCGCGCCGCTGGGCGTCGGGTTCATGGTGCGCCCCGGCCACCACTACGGCCCGGACGTGGACGGCTACGAGTACACGCCGTGGGGCACCTACCACTTCGCCGACCGCGACGGCATCGGCGTGGACCGCACCCGGGCCACCGGCACCGGGTTCACGGGCCAGTACCCGGAGCCCTGGCGTGACGTCTACGAGGACCTCGCGACCTGCCCCGACGAGCTGCTGCTGTTCTTCCACCACGTGCCGTACACGCACGTGCTGCGCTCCGGCGTCACCGTGGTCCAGCACGTCTACGACACGCACTTCGCGGGCGTCGAGCGGGTGCGCGAGGCCGTCGCGGCGTGGGAGTCGCTGGCCGACCTCGTCCCCGGCGCGCTCCCGGCCGACGTCGACGCCCGCGTCCGCGAGCGCCTCGCCGAGCAGCTGCGGTCGGCCGTCGAGTGGCGCGACCAGCTGAACACGTACTTCTTCCGGAAGTCCGGGATCCCCGACGCCCACGGCCGCACGATCTTCTGAGCCGAGCGGCCGACGTGCCCGGGTCAGCCCGCGGCGAGCAGCTCCAGGGTGTCGACCACCCGGTGGGAGAAGCCCCACTCGTTGTCGTACCAGGCCACGACCTTCACGTGCCGGCCGTCGACGCGCGTCAGCAGGGAGTCGAAGATCGACGACGCCGGGTTGCCCGTGACGTCCGACGACACCAGGGGGTCCTCGGAGTACTCGAGCACCCCGGCCAGCGGTCCCCGTGCGGCGTCCCGGTAGGCGGCGAGCACGTCCTCGCGCGTCACGTCGCGCGCGACGGCGGCGTTCAGCTCGACGATCGAGCCCACCGGCACCGGCACCCGGATCGAGTCGCCCGAGAGCTTCCCGTCGAGGCGCGGCAGCACCAGCCCGATCGCCTTCGCGGCGCCGGTCGTGGTGGGCACGATGTTCACGGCGGCGGCGCGGGCGCGGCGGGGGTCGCGGTGCGGGGCGTCCTGGAGGTTCTGCTCCTGGGTGTAGGCGTGCACGGTGGTCATGAACCCGTGCTCGATGCCGGCGAGGTCGTCGAGCACGGACGCGAGCGGCGCGAGCGCGTTGGTGGTGCACGACGCGTTGGAGACGATCGTGTGCGCGGCCGGGTCGTAGGCGCCCGTGTTGACGCCGGGGGCGAGCGTGACGTCCGCGCCGGCGGACGGCGCGCTCACGAGCACCTTGCGCGCCCCGGCGTCGAGGTGGGCGTGTGCCGCGGCGGCGGAGGTGAAGCGGCCGGTGGACTCGAGCACGACGTCGACGCCGAGCTCGCGCCACGGCAGGGTGCCGGGCTCGCGCTCCCCCAGCACGGCGACGCGGTGACCGTCGACGACGATCGCGTCGTCCTCGGCGGTGACCGGGCGGCCCAGGCGCCCGGCGGTGCTGTCGAAGGCGAGCAGCCGGGCGAGCGCGGCGGGCTCGGTGAGATCGTTGACGGCGACGAGCTCCAGGTCGCTGCCGCGCTCGAGCAGCGCGCGGACCACGTTGCGCCCGATGCGGCCGAACCCGTTGATGGCGATGCGGGTCATGTGACCCTCCTTCCGTGTCGCCACCAGGCTCGCCGCCGTCGCACGGGCAGAACACCGGCGCGCGCGCCACGGTCCGCAAGGATCTCGCCACGCCCGGGGAGGGCCTCACTCCCCGCGGGCGAACGTGCGCCGGTACTCGCTGGGCGTCGTGCCGAGGATGCGCCGGAAGTGCGCGCGCAGGTTCGCGCCCGTCCCCAGCCCGACGTCGGCGGCGACCTGCTCGACGCTGCGCTCCGAGCGCTCCAGCAGCTCCCGTGCCACGTCCACGCGCACCCGCAGCACCCAGGCCATCGGCGTGTATCCGGTGTCGTCGGCGAACCGGCGCGAGAAGGTGCGCGGCGAGACGGCCGCGTGCCGGGCCAGGTCCTCGAGGGTGAGGTCCTCGGTCAGGTGGTGCAGCACCCACTCGCGGGTGGCGGCGAACCGCTCGCCGAGCGGCTCGGGCACGCTCCGCGGCACGTACTGCGCCTGGCCGCCGCTGCGGTACGGCGCCGCGACGAGGCGGCGGGCCGCGTGGTTCGACGCCGCCACCCCCAGGTCGCCGCGCAGCACGTGCAGGCACAGGTCGATGCCCGACGCGGCGCCCGCCGACGTGAGCACGCTGCCCTCGTCGACGAACAGCACGTTCTCGTCCACCCGCACGCCCGGGTGCTTGGCCGCCAGCGCTCGCGTGTAGTGCCAGTGCGTCGTGGCGCGTCGGCCGTCGAGCAGGCCGGTGGCCGCGAGCGCGAACGCGCCGGTCGAGATGGCGGCCAGTCGCGCGCCGCGGTCGTGCGCGGCCAGGAGCGCGTCGACGACGGCGGGCGGCGGGTCGTCGCGGTCCGGGTGCCGGTACCCGGGGAGGAACACGACGTCGGCCCAGGCCAGCGCCTCGAGGCCGTGGTCCAGGTGGTAGGAGAGCCCGTCCCCGCCGGCGACGAGCCCGGGAGCCGCGGCGCAGGCCCGCACCTCGTAGGGCATGCTCGGGCGCGTCGTGAAGACCTGCGCGGGGATGCCGACGTCGAGGGGCTTGGCGCCCTCCAGCACGAGGACGGCGACGCGGCGGCGGCGTTCCGGCGGGTCGGTCGGTTCCGGCACAGGACGCAGCGTAGGCAGCGCGGGCGCGGTCACGCGCGGCCGGCGGGACGCGAGCGCGGGGAGACGATCCCCGACTCGTACGCGAACACGACGAGCTGGGCGCGGTCGCGGGCGCCGAGCTTGGTCATGGCCCGGCTGACGTGCGTCTTCGCGGTGAGCGGGCTGAGCACCAGGTCGAGGCCGTCGGGGGCGATCGCGTCCGGGGGGCGGGCCACGAACTCGCTGATCAGCCGGCGCGTGATGGCCGGCGACAGCAGCGCGTCCCCGCGCACGGCGGCGCGCACGGCCTCGAGCGGCGACACCGTCACCGGCACGCCGAGATAGAGAAGCCGGACCCGCGAGATAGAGAAGGGACGGACCGAAACCGGCTTCGGTCCGTCCCTTCTCTATCTCGCGGGTCCGGCTTCTCTATCTCGGCGGGTCCTCGCGGAGGACGACGACGTCGGTCGGCTCCAGGTGAAGGGGCTCCCCCGCCTCGATCCGGCGACCGGTGAGCAGGTCCGTGCCCGAGGCATGGGCGGCGACGTCGACGGCGACGCCGGCGTGGTTCAGGACGAACGCCGTCCGCGCGCCGTCGGCGCCCTCGCGGACCGCCAGCTCGACGTCCTCGGCGTCGGCATAGGGCCCGACGAGGCCGTGCCGGGCGAGGACCTGGCGCACCACCCAGCCCGTGCCGGCGTCGTCGAGGGCGGTCGCGACGTACCAGGCCTCGCCGCCGTCCTCCCCGTCGTCCGGGCCCCCGGGGCGGTGGCGCGTGACCGCGGGCGTGCCCGCATAGAACTCCGAGCCGTACGTGCCGACCACCTCCGCGCCCTGCGGCACGAGCACCTCGAAGACGAGCGCGGCGTCGGAGACGACGTCGTCGCCCGTGCCGTCCTTGAGGGTGACGGGGTTGGTGACGCCCGGCTCGGCGGAGTCCGTCTCCTCGACGCGCACGCCGAACGGCCGACCGAGCGGGCCGGGGGCGTCCATGAGGAACGCGTTCGCGTCCTCGTCCGCACGGCCGGACCAGTACGACGCGAGCACCGAGCCGCCGCGCGCGACCACGCCCTCCAGCCGTTCGGCGACGTCGCCCTTGAGCACGTGCAGCATGGGCGCGAGCACGACGTCGTAGCGGGCCAGGTCCGCGGTGACCGGCACGACGTCCACCTGCGCCCCCGCCTGCCACAGCGCGCGGTAGTAGGCGAGCACCGTGTCGACGTAGCGCGCGTGCCGGTTGAAGCCGTCCGTCATCTCCGCGGCCCACCACGAGTCCCAGTCGAAGAGCAGCGCCACGCGGGCCGGGGTGCGCGCCCCGAGGACGGCGTCGCCCAGCGCGTCGAGCTCGGCGCCGAGGGCCGCGACCTCCCGGAACGCGCGGGTGTCCGTGCGGCCGGCGTGGTCGAGGACGGCGCCGTGGTACTTCTCGCACGCCCCCTTCGACTGCCGCATCTGGAAGTACAGGACGGCGTCCGCGCCGTGCGCCACCGCCTGCCACGACCACAGCCGCAGCACGCCGGGTCGTTTCACCGGGTTGACGTCGCGGGAGGCGGTCATGGTCGGCGTCTGCTCCATGACCCAGAACGGCGCGCCGTCCTTGAGCCCGCGCATGACGTCGTGGGCCAGGGCCATGCGGGCGTGCTCCCGCTGGCCGGGCGGGTAGTTGTCCCACGACGCGAAGTCGAGGTCCTCGGCCCAGCGGTGGTAGTCGATCGGCCGGAACATGCCCATGAAGTTGGTCGTGACGGGCGTGGTCGCGTCGTGCTCGCGGATGCGCGCCTTCTCGTCGCGATAGTTCGCCAGCATCGCGTCGGACATGAACCGCCGGTAGTCGAGCGTGATGCCCTGGAAGGCCGTGTGGTCCGGCCCGCGCCAGTGCTCGCTGAGCATGTTCGGGGGCACGACCTGCTCCCAGTCGCTGAACGTGTGCGACCAGAACGCCGCGTTCCAGGCGTCGTTCAGACGCTCCAGCGTGCCGTACCGCGCGCGCAGCCACTCACGGAAGCCCGCGGCGCACAGGTCGCACCAGCAGCCGCCGTCGAACCCGCCGTACTCGTTGCCCACGTGCCACGCGACCAGCCCGGGCGTGCCCGCGTAGCGCTCGGCGAGGCGCCCCGCGAGCTCTGCCGACAGCCGCCGGTACACCGGCGAGCTGGGGCACGCGTTGTGCCGCTGCCCGTACACGTGCCGCCGGCCCTGGAAGTCGGTGCGTTCCACCTCGGGGTGGCGGTGGGCGAGCCACGGCGGCAGCGCCCCGGTCGACGTCGCGAGCACGACGTCGCGGCCCGCGGCCACGGCGCGCTCGACGATCGCGTCGAGCAGCGCGAAGTCGTACGCGTCCTCGTCGGGCTGCAGCGTCGCCCAGGAGAAGACGTTGAGCGTCACCGTGTCGATCGACGCCAGGTCGAACGCGGCGTGGTCGGCCTCCCACACCTCCCGCGGCCACTGCTCGGGGTTGTAGTCGCCGCCATAGCGGATCTTGCGTCCGGCGGGCAGGTGGGCGGACATGACGACGTTTCCTCCGGAGGTCGGTGATGCGGGTCAGGCGACGAAGCGTGCGCGGACGTCGTCGAGCACGGGCTGCGCGACGCGCAGCAGGAAGGCGAGCCACGCGGCGGCGACGACGGCGAGCACCAGCTCGCCCGCCACCCACACCACGCCGCCCGCCACGACGACGAGCGCGAGCAGGCCGACGGCGACGAGCGGCCGCCGGCCCAGGTAGTAGGCGGACAGCCGGGCCACGTCGCGGGCCCGGAAGGAGAACAGGGACGCGAGCACCAGCGCCTGCACCGCCCAGAGCAGCACGCCGAGCCCGACCAGGCCGAGCACGACGGCGTAGGCCGCGGAGATGCCGGCGGCCTCGCGGTGCAGCACCGACGTGAGGACGACGCCGAGCACCGCCGTCGCCGGCACCCACAGCCGCAGCGCGTCGAGCCAGCCCAGCCGCAGTCCGCGCACGAACGTGCGGCCCGGCACGGGCTCGTCGGCACCCGCCCGCGCGTGCAGGGCGAAGAGCCCCGCGGCCAGGAACGGGGCCGCCGGCACCAGGCACAGCGGCACCAGCAGCGCGTTGCCGGTGGACCGGTCCAGGAGCGCGAGCAGCACCAGCGTGGGCACGCAGCCCAGGGCGACGAGCGCCCCCACGACGGCGTACCAGTAGACGCGAGCCGTGATCCGGCCCAGGACGCCGTCCCCGAACTCACGGGGCGCCCCGGCCGCCGCCGCCATCAGGACACCTCCCCGGCGCGGTCCTGCTCTCGGCTGTGCTCTCGACCGAGGATCCGTGCGTCGTCGAGCCAGGATGGCGTCTCGTCGTGCACCGGGTCGATCTCCACCAGCGTCACCTCGTGCCGGGCGAGCGTGAGCGCCAGGTCGACCCGGCCGCCCGACACCTCGAGCGAGGTGTGCGAGCGCCCCGGCACGGACGCCTCGTGCAGCAGGTCGAGCTGCCGCGCGGTCGGCGACGCCGGACGGCCCAGGTGACGCCACGCGCTGAACGCGTTGCCCTCGTCGTCGTTCACGCGCGAGCGGTGCACCGACGCCCGGCGCACCGCGGCGCCGCCGACCGGGACGCTCAGCCGCAGCTCGTGCCGGTCCGCCTCCGAGGCGTCGTCGGTGCCGCCCACGGGCTGCCAGGCCAGCACCGTCACCCGGCCGCCGCCGTCGCGCGTCACCAGGTGGTCCAGGCCCCGGTGCAGCACGTCCCCGCCCATCCGCGCCATGAAGGCGTAGAGGTGGAACACCGGCTTGCGCAGCTGCCGGTGCCCCAGCATCCCGAAGCCGCCGTGGAAGACCGACGTCGGCACGTTCTCCTCCTCGAAGACGTCGCAGAACGTCCAGTAGGAGAAGGAGTCGACGAGGTCGCCGCCCTCGGAGAGCACGGGCGCCAGCGACGCCGCCTGGTAGGCCGTGTCGTGCACGGGGTTGTCCGGGCGGTAGCTGGTGCTGAACTCGGTGACGTGGGCGGGCAGCCCCTCCAGGCGGGTGCCCGCCAGCAGCTTCGCCGGGGCGGCGAACTGGTCCAGCAGGTTCCGGGGATGCCGCAGCGTCTGGTAGGTGCCGAACGGCACGTGCTGCGCGGGCCCGCTCGTGTAGGCGTGGAAGGACACGAAGTCCACCGGGACGTCCCGGCGCTCGACGAACTCCGCGAACGGTGCCCACCACTCGTCCGCGCCGGGGGAGATCGCCGGCCCGCCCACCTGCAGGTCGGCGTCGACCTCCTTCACGGCGGCCGCGGTGACCTCGTAGAGCCGGAGGTACGCCTCCTGCGACGCGCCCTCCCAGAACTGCACGAGGTTCGGCTCGTTCCACACCTCGACCGGCCACCGCCGCACCTCCTCGAGGCCGTAGCGGTCGATCGCGTGCCGCAGCACCGCCTGGACGAGCGCCGCCCACTCGCGGTGGTCGCGCGGCGGCGTGACGTTGCCCTTCCACCAGAACACGGTCTGCTCCCCCGACGCGAGCGCCGACGGCATGAACCCGAGCTCGAGGAACGGCCGGATGCCCTGCGCGAGCCACGCGTCGAGGACCTGGTCGGCGTAGGTGAACGCGTACCGCGTGCCGCGGTGGCCCGCCGCGTCGTAGGGACGGTGGATCCCGACGTCGTCGGACAGCAGGCCGTGGCCCCGCACGTGGCGGAACCCGATCTCCCGCTGCACCACGGCGAGCGAGTCCTGGTAGTCCTGACGCAGCGCGAGGTTGAGGCGGCCGGTGCCGACGCACCGCCGCCACGCGTCGGAGAGCGTGGCGGCGGGCGCGTCGGGGACGACGGTGGTCAGGGCTCAGCCCTCCTGGCGCGCCAGGGCGGTGTTGACGGTCTCGACCAGCTGCGTGGCGCCGAGGCCCTCGATCTCGGCGACGTACGCGTCCCAGTCGTCGAGCGAGCGCTGGCCGGTGATGAAGGCGGCCGTCGCGGACTGGACGGCGTCCTTGAGCTGCGTGTCGAGCAGCGAGTTCTGCTCGAGCTCCATCTCGTTGAGGCGCGGCGCCGGGGCCACCGGCAGCACCTCCTTGGCGTCGAGCACGGACCGGGTCCACTCCTCGACCTCGTCCGACATCACGGACTCGAGCAGGTCCTGCGTGGACCCGTTCGCCAGCAGGAACACGCCGTTGCTGTAGCCG
The DNA here is from genome assembly GCF_050311635.1 of Isoptericola nanjingensis. Lineage (NCBI taxonomy): Bacteria > Bacillati > Actinomycetota > Actinomycetes > Micrococcales > Promicromonosporaceae > Isoptericola > Isoptericola nanjingensis. The sequence goes on from NZ_JBNOZL010000008.1 coordinate 16,675, forward strand.
AAGTCGGTGTTGAGCTTCTTCGGCGCGCCGGCGTTGATCGCGTTCCAGCTGATGTCGTCGTTCAGCGTGCGGGTGCCGTCCGAGTCCTTCGAGTACGTCTCGCCGTCCACGCCCCACTGGGCGAACTCGATGCCCTCGTCCGAGTAGTACTGCCAGTCGACGTACTGGAGCAGGGCCTTGAAATACGGCTGCTCCGCCGCGTTGCTGGAGATCATCAGGCCGCTGGAGAGCTGGCTCGCGGCGAGGTTGCTGCCCGCCGGGCCGCCCGGGATGGTGAGCAGCCGGGTGGTGATGTCCTTCCCGCCGTCCTTGATCGCCGTGCGGTACGCCGTGATCTCCTGCGTGTTGCTCGTGACGGCGGCGGACTTGCCGGACACGAACTTCTGCCGGGCCTGGTCGTCGGACTGCGTGATCTCCGGGTCCATGACGCCCGCCTCGACCCAGCCGTGCACCGTCTCGAGGAGCTGCTTGTACTCGTCGCTCGTGCCGTTGAAGACGTACTCGCCGGAGTCCTGGTCGAACCAGGTGTTGTTGTAGCCCCAGCCGCCGGCGGCGCCGAAGTTCGGGCCCATGACGTTGAGCAGCGCGCCGAGCGTGGTGGTGTCGGTCCAGCGGTCGGAGTAGGCGTAGTCGAGGCCGGGGTTCGCCTCCTTGACCTTCGCCAGGTCCTCGGTGAACTCGTCCCACGTGGCAGGGTCCTCGGTGATCCCCGCCTTCTTCCACATGTCGTCGTTGATCATCACCGTGTACTGGACGTCGGGGATCTCCCGCAGGCCCGGCAGGATGTAGTACTTGCCGTCGTCCTGGCGCAGGTTGTCGATCTCGTCCTGCAGGCCCCAGTCCTCCACCTTCTGCGCGAAGTTCGGCATGTACTCGAGGTAGTCGGACACCGGGAGGATCGCGCCGCCCGAGACGAACTGCGTCTCCTGGCCCGGGTACGTCACGGGCATGAGGTCCGACGCCTCGCCCGACCCGATGAGCAGCGCCTTCTTCTGGTCCCAGTCCGCCAGGGGGACGTCGGTGCGGGAGAACGTCACGTTGCGGTCGTCCTCGAGGTGCTGGAAGACCGACCAGTCGTCCTGCACCTCGTAGTCCGGGTGGTCGCGGTACATCAGCGAGAGCTCCACCGGCTCGGTGGCCTTGAACGACGTGCCCGCCGCGAAGTCCTCCATCGCGCCGACGGAGTGCTCCGCGTCGATGGTGGCGGCCGCGTCCGGGCTCGCGCCGTCGCCGCCGTCGTCGTCTCCCCCGCTGCCGCAGGCAGAGAGGCCCAGGGCCAGGGTGGTCAGCGACACGGCCGCGACGGCCGCCCGCATCCGGGTGTTCCTCATGTCTTCTCCTCGTGTGACGAGCGTCGTCGCTCTCGAGCGGGATGTGGTGCGTGCGGTGCGGGTGATGGCCGGCCCGTCAGCCCTTGACGGAGCCGAGCATCACGCCGGAGACGAAGTACCTCTGGATGAAGGGGTAGAAGCAGATGATCGGCAGCACGGTGAGCAGCATCGTCACGGACTGGATGTTCGCGCCGATCTGCACGGCGTCCTGCGTCGGGTCGGCCGCCGGCGACGCCGCGGCGATCATGTTCCGCAGGTAGACGGTGACCGGGAACAGCTCCTTCTGGTCCAGGTAGAGGAAGGCGTTGAACCACGAGTTCCACAGGCCGACGGCGTAGAACAGGGTCATCGTGGCCAGCACCGCCTTGGACAGCGGCAGCACGATCCGGAAGAAGATCCCGTACGTCGTGAGGCCGTCGATCGCGGCCGCCTCCTCGAGGTCGCTCGGGAAGTTCTCGAAGAACGACTTCATGACCAGGAGGTTGAACACCGAGATGGCGCCGGGCAGCACGATCGCCCAGAGGGTGTTCCGCATCCCCAGCACGTCGGCGACGAGGATGTAGTTCGGGATCAGGCCGCCGCTGAAGAACATCGTGAAGACCGCGATGCCGATGAAGAACGTGCGGCCCTTGAGGTGGCGGCGGCTCAGGGCGTAGGCGTACGGGGTGGTGAGCGCCATCGACACGAACGTGCCGACCACCGTGTAGACGACCGTGTTCTTGTAGTTGGTCCAGAACATCGCGTCGCCCATGACGTACTGGAACGTCTCGACGTTGAAGCCCCGCGGCAGGAGGTTGACCTCGCCGGCGGCGATGAAGCCCTCCGAGGAGAACGCCTTCGCCACGAGGTTCACGAACGGGTACAGCGTCACGGCGCACACCAGGAGCAGCACGACGACGTTGACCACCTTGAAGGTGCGGTACCCGGCCGTGTCCTTGACGGTCGTGGCCTCGGTCCGGACGGCGGCGAGGTCGGGGGTGGGCATGCCGGTCACCACAGCGAGGCTCCTACCGTGCGGCGCGAGACGAAGTTCGCGGTGAGGACGAGGACCAGACCGATGAGCGCCTCGAAGAGGCCGATCGCCGTGCCGTAGGAGAACTGGGCCGACTGGATGCCCACGCGGTACAGGTACGTCGAGATGACGTCCGCCGTGGAGTAGATCAGCGGGTTCTGCAGCAGCAGGACCTTCTCGAACCCGACCGCCATGAAGGAGCCGATGTTGAGGATGAGCAGCACCATCATCGTGGGGCGGATGCCCGGCAGCGTGATGTGCCAGGTCTGCTGCCAGCGGTTGGCGCCGTCGATCCGGGCCGCCTCGTAGAGCTGGTCGTCCACCGTCGTCAGCGCGGCGAGGTAGAGGATCGTGCCCCATCCGACGGTCTGCCAGACCTCCGAGCTCACGTAGATGGAGCGGAACCAGTCGGGCTGCTGCATGAACGCGATCGCGTCGCCGCCGAACGCCTCCACGACCTGGTTCACCGTGCCGCTCACGGCGGTGAGCTGCAGCACGAGGCCCGCGACGATGACGATCGACATGAAGTGCGGCAGGTACGAGATCGTCTGCACGATCTTCTTGAAGCGCCGCGAGCGCAGCTCGTTGAGCATGAGCGCGAGGACGATCGGCAGCGGGAAGCAGATCACCAGCGTCAGCAGGCCCAGGATCACGGTGTTCCCGAACACCTGCCAGAACTGCTGGTTGTGGATGAACATGTCGAAGTAGTAGAAGCCGACCCACTCGTCGCCCAGCGGGCTGCCGCCCGGGCGGAACCGGCGGAACGCGATGACGTTCCCGATCATCGGCACGTACTTGAAGATCAGGAAGAACAGCACCGGCAGGACGACGAACGAGTACAGCCGCCAGTCCTTGCGCAGCGCCTGGCGCCACGTGGTGCGCGTCCGCCGCCGCGGTTCGTCCCGCGGTGGTGGTGACAACGGTGCGTCGTCGATCGGTGGGACGGTCGTCACCATCCCTGCGGCCTGCGCCATGAGTCCCCCAGCCGTCACGTCGTCGTGCGGTCCGCCGGTCGCAACCTCGCGCCGACGATCCGAAAGTTTCGTCATTGAAAACGTTCTCCAACTGCCGCCGAGAGTAGGGGGAGCCTTCGGTGATGGTCAAGCGCCCGGCCGATCACGGTCTGATCACGGCGCCTGGAAACGTCGAGAGCACGCCCGACGTCGTGTACGGTCGAGCCGAAACTTGCGGTCGATCGATCGAGCGCGACGCCGCGCCATGACAGGACGGACGATGAGCACCCCCACACCGCAGGGCACGACGCCGACGATCGCCGAGATCGCCCGGGAGCTCGGCGTGTCCGCGCCCACGGTGTCCAAGGTGCTGAACGGCAGGACCGACGTCGCGCCGGCCACCCGCGACCGCGTGGAGGCCGCGCTGGAGCGCCACCGCTACCGGCGTCGCCGGGCGGCGACCCCACCGGTCGGCGCGGGGCTCGTGGACCTCGTCTTCCACCGGGTGGGCTCGGCGTGGTCCACGGAGATCATCCGCGGCGTGGAGGACGCCGCCGCGGCCGCCGGGGTGAGCGTCATCCTGTCCGAGCTGGGCGGGAAGCACCGCCCGCCGTCCACCTGGCTCGAGACGACGCTCTCGCGCCCGCCGCTGGGCGTGCTGCTCGTCGCGGCCAGCCTCAGCTCCTCGCAGCGGCCGCGCCTCACCACGCGCGGCATCCCCTACGTCGTCATCGACACCGACGGCGAGCCTCCGCCCGACGTGCCCACGGTGGGGTCGGACAACTGGAGCGGGGGGCTCGCGGCGACGCGGCACCTGCTCGAGCTGGGGCACCGGCGCATCGCCGCGATCTCCGGCCCGGGCACCATGCTGTGCGCCCGCGCACGCCTCGACGGCTACCGCACGGCGCTCGAGGAGTCCGGGATCGGCTTCGACCCCGCGCTGGTGCGGTCGGGGAACTTCGAGGTGGAGTCCGGCTACCGCTCCGGCAGCGAGCTGCTCGACCTGCCCGAGCGCCCGACCGCCGTCTTCGCCGGGTCCGACATGCAGGGGATCGGGCTGCTCCGGGCGGCGCAGGAGCGCGGCATCTCCGTGCCGCGCGACCTGTCCGTCGTCGGGTACGACGACCTGCCCCTCGCGAACTGGACCACGCCCGCGCTCACCACCGTGCGCCAGCCGCTGGTCGAGATGGCGACCACGGCCACCCGGCTGCTGCTCGACCTCGCCCGCGGCGAGACGCCGATGGCCCGGCGGGTCAACCTCGCCACCGGCCTCGTCGTCCGGGAGTCCACCGCGTCCCCCGCGAGATAGAGAACCCCGGTCGCCGAGATAGAGAAGCGAATTCCACGAGATAGAGAGGGGCGGACCGAAGCCGGCTTCGGTCCGCCCCTCTCTATCTCGTGGAATTCGCTTCTCTATCTCGGCGTCAGCGCTGGACGCGCGCGCTGCCGCCGCCGGCCAGCTTGGCGACCTCGGCGAGGGTTGCCGTCGTCGTGTCACCGGGCGTGGTCATGGCGAGCGCGCCGTGCGCGGCGCCGTACTCGACGGCCTGCTGCAACGAGTCGAGCTCCATGAGGCCGTAGGCGAGGCCGGAGGCGAACGAGTCGCCGCCGCCCACGCGGTCGAAGATCTCCAGGTCGGCGCGGTGCGTGGCCTCGACGAAGCCCTCGGCGCGCGACCAGGCGATGGCGCCCCAGTCGTTGACGGACGCGGACTTCACGCCGCGGAGCGTCGTCGCGATGACCTGGAAGTTCGGGTAGGCCTCGGCGGCGGTGCCGATCATCGCGCGGAAGGCGCCGGTGTCGAGGTCGGTGAGGTTCTCGTCCACCCCCTCCACCTCGAAGCCGAGCGAGGCGGTGAAGTCCTCCTCGTTGCCGATCATCACGTCGACGTGGTGCGCCAGACGGCGGTTGACCTCGCGCGCCCGCTCGACGCCCCCGATGCCCTTCCACAGGGAGGGGCGGTAGTTGAGGTCGTACGACACGATCGTGCCGTGCTTCTTGGCCGCGGTCATGGCCGCCTCGGCGACGTCGGCGGCCGACTCGGATAGCGCGGCGAAGATGCCGCCGGTGTGCAGCCAGCGCACGCCGGAGCCGAACAGGGCGTCCCAGTCCACGTCGTCGGGCTTCATCTGCGCGATCGCGGTGTTGCCGCGGTCGCTGACGCCGACGGCACCGCGCACGCCGAAGCCGCGCTCGGTGAAGTTGAGGCCGTTGCGGACGCTACGGCCGATGCCGTCGTACTCGCGCCACTGCACCCAGGAGGTGTCGAGGCCGCCGGTGAGCATGAAGTCCTCGACGAGGCGGCCGACCTCGTTGTCCGCGAGGGCGGTGACGATCGCGCCGCGCAGGCCGAACGCGCGGCGCAGGCCGCGGGCCACGTTGTACTCGCCGCCGCCCTCCCAGACGTCGAACGAGCGGGTGGTGCGCACGCGGCGGTCGCCCGGGTCGAGGCGCAGCATGACCTCGCCGAGCGCGACGGCGTCGTAGCGGCACTCGGCGGCCGGGCGGGTGGTGATGGACGGGTTGGTCATCGTGTCTCCTTGCAGGCTCTGCGGGCCGACTCAGGCGGGCTGCGCGAGGGTGACGCCCTCGGCGGTGCGGCGGGTGATCTCGGCCCAGTCCCCCTGGGCGACGAGGGACTTCTCGACCATCCACGAGCCGCCGACAGCGAGCACCGGGGCGAGGCCGAGGTAGTCGCCGAGGTTGGCGGCGCTCACGCCGCCCGTCGGCACGAACCGCAGGCCGGGGAACGGCGCGGAGAAGGCCTTGATCGCGGCGGGGCCGCCGACCACGGAGGCGGGGAAGAGCTTGACGACGTCGAGGCCGAGGTCGAGCGCGGCCATGATCTCGCTGGGCGTGGCGACGCCCGGCAGGACCGGCACGCCGTGCTCCTGGGCCCGGCGCACGACGGCGGCCGACAGCCCCGGCGACACGATATAGCGCGCCCCCGCGTCGACGACGGCGTCGACCTGGTCGACGGTGGTGACGGTGCCCGCGCCCACGACGACGTCGGGCTGGGTCCGCGCGACGGCGCGGATCGCGTCGATGCCGCCGGCGGTGCGCAGGGTGATCTCGGCGACGGGGAGGCCGCCGGCGACGAGCGCGTCGGCGAGGCGGGCGCCCTCGTCGGCGCCGTCGACCACGACGACGGGCACGAGGCGGTGGGCGCCGAGGGCGGCGACGACGTCGCCGGCCGGGGTCGAGGGGGAAGACATCCTGGCTCCGTTTCGCTATGGTGAACGCACGTTGTTCACTACGGAACACCATAGAGGACGAGCACCGATGACCCAACCCCCCAGCCCGCTCGGCAGCGTGGACAAGGCGCTGCTGACCCTCGACGCGCTCGCGCGCGCAGGCGCCGGCGGGGTCGCGCTGGCCGACCTCGCCGCCGAGGTGGGCGCGAACAAGTCGACGCTGCACCGCACCCTCGCGGCCCTGCGCCACCGCGGGTACGCCGACCAGCGGGCCGACGGCGCCTACACGCTGGGGGCGGCCGTGCTCTCGCTCGGCGCGGCGTACCTCGCCGAGGACAACCTGCCCGGCCTGCTGCGCCCGGCGCTCGAGGCGCTTCGCGACGAGGTCGACGAGCTCGTGCACCTCGGCGCCCTCGCCGGGCAGGAGGTCGTCTACCTCGACAAGGTCGAGCCGCAGCGCCCGCTGCGCGTGTGGTCCGCCGTCGGGCGGCGCATCCCCGTCGCGACGACGGCGCTGGGCCGGGCGCTCCTGGCCGCCACGCCGGACGGCGCACCGTCGCCCGGGCACGGCGGCGAGCCCGACGCCACCCCCGACGTCACCCCCGACGTCACGCTCCGGGCGGCCCTCGCCGCGGCGCGGGAGCGCGGGTACGCCACCGAGACCGAGGAGAACGAGCCCGGCATCGCGTGCGTCGCCGTCGCGCTGCTGCGCGCGGGCCGGCCGGTGGCGGCGGTCAGCATCACCGCGCCCGTCGAGCGCATGACCGGACCCGCCCGCGACGCCCGCGTGGCTGCGCTCCGCGACCTGCTGCCGCGGGTGCTCCCGACCGGCCTGACCGTTCCGGCGCCCTCGACGTAGCGATTCGTCGTCGTCCCCGTGTGGGACGACGACGAATCGCTACGTCGAGGTGGTCCGTGCCCGGCTCAGCGCGCCAGCCACCCGCCGTCGACGGGGATGATCGCGCCGTGCACGTAGTCCGACGCGGGCGAGGCGAGGTACAGCACCGCGCCGGCGATGTCCTCCGGCGTGGCCCAGCGGCCCGCGGGGATGCGGGCGAGGATCTCGGCGTTGCGGTCCTCGTCGGCGCGCAGCGCGCCCGTGTTGGCGGTGGCCACGTACCCGGGGGCGACGGCGTTGACGTTGACGCCGCGGCCGGCCCACTCGTTGGCGAGCGCCTTGGTCAGGCCCGCGAGCGCCGACTTCGACGCCGTGTAGCCCGGCACGTTGACGCCGCCCTGAAAGCTCAGCATCGACGCGGTGCCGATGATCTTGCCGTGCCCGCGGGCCAGCATGGCGCGACCGACCTCGCGCGAGAGGATCCACGCGGACCGCAGGTTCACCTCGAGCACGTGGTCGAAGTCGGCGTCCGGGTGCTCGGCGGCCGGGGCGCGGCGGATGGTGCCGCCGTTGTTGACCAGCACGTCCACCTCGCGCTCGACGAGCGTCGCGGCGAGGGCGGCGACGGCGTCCCGGTCGGACAGGTCGGTCGCGACCGGGGTGAACCGGCGCCCGGCGGCCTCGACCGCGCGGCGGGTGTCCGAGTCGCCGTCGGGCATCGTCGTGCTGATGCCGATCACCTCGGCGCCCGCGCGGGCCAGGAGTGTCGCGATCGCGAGGCCGATGCCCTTGCTGGCGCCCGTCACGGCCGCGGTGCGGCCCTCGAGGCTGAACAGGCGCGCGACGGCGGGGTCGAGCCCGGGCGCCTGGGCGGTCGGGCGGTCGGTGGTGCTGGTGCTCACGTGTCTCGTTCCTTCGTCGGGCCCGGGGCGGGCGGGGCGCTGGGCCCTACCGGTCGCCCCCGAGCGCGTGGGTGATGTCGGCCGCCGTCTTGTGCAGGTCGTCCGCCATCGCGGCGAGCTGGCTCTCGGTGTGCTCGAGGGCGAGCGACGAGATCGACAGTCCGTAGTTGGAGTGGCCGGAGTGGTCGCGGACGGCGGTGCCGATGCACACCACGCCGGGCACGTTCTCCTCGCGGTCGAACGCGTACCCGTCGCGGCGGATGTCCGCCAGCTCCGCGCGCAGGTCCTCCAGCGTGGCCAGGCTGCGCGCCGTGCGGCGCGGCAGCCCGGCGCGGTTGACGAACCGCTCGACGGCGTCGTCGTCGAGCCGCGCCAGGATGGACTTGCCGATCGCGGACGTGTGCAGCGGGATCGACGCGCCGACGCGCGACGGCATGCGGTACGGCTTGTCCGAGTCGGTGCGGACCAGGTAGATGATCTCGTCGCCGCTGCGCACGCCGACGTGCACCGTGCACTGCACGCGGCGCACGAGGTCGTCGACGTACGGCTGGACGATCGTCGAGACGTCCACCCGGTCGTACGCCGCCCCGGCCAGGGACAGGATCTTCGGGCCGGGCACGTGCGTCCCGCCGTCGGCGACCCGGATGAAGTCCCGGTCGACGAGCGTGGCGAGGATGCGGTGCACCGTCGCCTTGGGCAGGTCCACCGCCGCCACGATCTCGCTGAAGCGCCCGTGCGTCATCGCCGCCTCGAGCACCAGCAGCGTCTTCTCGCTGGCCGTCGTCGCCTCGCTCATCGACCGTTCCTCCTCGTCCCTGCGCGTCCGCGCGTCCTCAGCGCATGGTCGCGACGTCGAACCCGTCCATGTCGTCGAACGCCTGGTTCTCGCCGGCCATCGCCCACACGAAGGAGTATGCGGCGGTGCCGACGCCGGAGTGCACCGACCAGCTGGGCGAGATGATCGCCTCGCGGTCCGCCACGACCATGTGCCGCGTCTCGGTGGGCTCGCCCAGCAGGTGCACGACGCGCGCCTCGGCCGGCAGGTCGAAGTACAGGTAGCACTCCGTGCGCCGGTCGTGGGTGTGCGCGGGCATCGTGTTCCACATGCTGCCCGGGTGCAGCGTCGTGACGCCCATGACCACCTGGCACGACCGCACGCCGTTCTCGTGGATGTACTGGTTGAGCGTGCGGCGGTTGGACGTGACCTGGTCGCCGAGCTCGCGCACGGTCCCCTGCCCGGGCTCGACGAGCGCGGTCGGGTACGCGGTGTGCGCCGGCGCGGAGAAGAGGTAGAACCGGGCGGGCCCGGCCTCCCCCGCCGCGTCGTCGGACGCGAGCACGACGTCCGCCGCGCCGCGCCCGACGTACAGGCACGCGCCGTGCGCGAGGCGGTGCTCCGTGCCGTCCACCGTGATCGTGCCGGGCCCGCCCACGTTGACGATGCCGGCCTCACGGTGGTCGAAGAACCGCTCCGAGCGGATCTCCGGGTAGCCCGGCAGGGTCAGCGGCGCGGACACCGGGCTGACGCCCCCCAGCACCACGCGGTCGTGGTGGGTGTAGACCGTGCGGATCTCGTCGTCGACGAACAGGTCGGGCACGAGGTAGCGGTCCCGCAGGTCCTGGGTGGTCATGCCCGGGATCTGCTCCGGGGCCGTGGCGTAGCGCTGTTCCATGGGAACCTCCGAATCGGTGGTGGACGGTGGGACGGGCGTGGGCGGTGCCGGCGGCGCGGTCAGGCCAGCCCGAGGAGCCCGGGCAGCCAGAGCGACAGGGCCGGCGTCATGGCCACGACCAGCAGCAGGAGCACCAGGGCCACGAAGAACGGCACCAGGCGCCGCATGACGCTCTCGATGGACATGCCCGACACCCTGGCACCGACGAACAGGACGGGCCCGACGGGCGGGGTGATCGTGCCGATGGACAGCGCGAGCACCATGAAGATCCCGAAGTGCACGGGATCCATGCCGAACGCCGTGACCACGGGCAGGAAGATCGGCGCGAAGATCAGCACGGCCGGCGTCGGGTCCATGAAGCACCCGATGACCAGCAGCAGCACCACGATGAGCACGATGAGCACGTACGGGTTGGTGCTGACGGTCAGCAGGGCGTCGGTCACGAGCTGCGGGATCTGCGCGAACGACATGACCCACGACATGACCGCGGACACCCCGACGAGGAACATGACGATCGCCGTCGTGCGGGCCGACTCGAGCAGGATGCCGGACAGGTCGCGCACCGAGATCGAGCGGTACACGAACGACAGGACCAGCGAGTAGATGACGGCGATGCACGACGCCTCGGTGGGCGTGAAGACGCCCGCCAGGATGCCGCCGATGACGATGACGATGAGCAGGAGCGCGGGCACGGCCTGCCCGGCGACCCTGAGCCTCGCCGGCCCCGACAGCTTCTCGGTCACGCGCAGCTCGGGCCGCTTGCGGGCGTACAGGTGCACGATGACCATGCAGACGGCGGCCCACAGGATGCCGGGCACGTAGCCGGCCACGAACAGCGCCGCGACGGACGTGCTCGACACGAGCGAGTACACGATCATCAGGTTGCTGGGCGGGATGATCATGCCGGACGGCGCGGACGCGATGTTGGTCGCGGCGGCGAAGTCCTTGGGGTACCCCTCCTTCGCCTGCAGCGGCCCCATCGTCGAGCCGACGGCGGCCACGGAGGCGACCGCCGAGCCGGAGACCGCCCCGAACATCGCGTTCGCCGCGACGTTGGTCTGGGCGAGCGACCCAGGGGCGCGGCCCACGAGCATCTTGGCGAAGTTGACGAGCCGCAGGGCGATCCCGCCGTTGTTCATGATCACGCCGGCGAGCACGAAGAACGGGATCGCCAGCAGGGAGAAGTTGTTGACGCCGCGGAACATCTGCTGCGCGGACGTGAGGAGCCCGTTCTCGAAGCCGAGCACGGTGATCGCGGCGAGCGCCGACGACGTGCCGACGGCCACGGAGATCGGGATCCCCAGCGCGAGGAGGGCGACGATCCCGACGATCAGGACCAGCCCGGCGATTGCTGCCACCTCCATGTGAGCCCCCTCAGACTGCGTCCGGCTCGCCGTCGGTCGTGGCGTTCTCCACGCCACGCACGACGGCCACCAGGTGGTAGACGGTGTAGAAGAGCACGAGCACGCCCGAGACCGGGAGCACCAGGTAGAGCCAGCCGACCATCAGCGGGAGGCTGGGCACGTCCTGGGTCCAGGTGAGCTGGGCGAGCTGCCAGCCGCCGTAGACGAGCACCAGCGCGGCGAACGCGAACGTCACGACCTGGCTGAGCACGGCGGCCGCGCGCTGCAGGCGCTCGGGCGCCCTGCGCACCAGGAAGTCGACGGCGATGTGCCCGCGCTCGCCGAACACGAGGGCGGTGCCGAAGAAGCTGAGCCACACGAACAGGTACTTGGCGAGCTCCTCGGACCACACGCTGGGCGCCGACAGCACCTGGCGGGTGAAGACCTGCCACGCCACGACCAGCACGAGCGCGCCCAGGAGCAGCACGCACAGCCAGCGCAGCACGACGTCGAGCCCGTTCTTGACGCGGGTCATCGCTCCTCCTCCGCCATCTGCTCCGCGACGGCGCGCGTGCGGTCGTAGAGCTCGCGCGACGTGGGCGTGGTGAGCTTCTCGTCGAGCAGCGGGGCGACGGCCTCGCGGAACGGCGCGACGTCGGGCGAGCTGAACTCGGCGCCCGCCTCCTCGGCGGCCTGCTGGCTCTCCGTCATGACCTCGGTCGTGAGGCGGCTCGACTCGTCGTAGGCCGCCTGGAGCTCCTCGAGGAACACGGCGCGGTCGGCCTCGGACATGGCGTCGAAGGTGGCCGGGTTGGTGATGAGGTAGTCCGGGATCATGAGGTGGTTCGTGTACGAGTAGTACGGCGCGACCTCGTCGTGCTTGAGGTTGCGGTAGATCGACTCGTTGTTCTCGCCGCCGTCGATGACGCCCGACTGGATGGCCGTGTACACCTCGCCCTGGCCCATGGGCGTGCCGACGCCGCCCATGAGGTCCATCATCCGGCTGTTGGTGTCGGTCTCCATGACGCGGATCTTGAGGCCGGCGAGGTCCTCGGGCGTCTCGATCGGGTGCGCCGACGTGTAGACGCTGCGCACGCCGGCGGAGAATCCCCCCAGCACGCGGATGTTCTGCTCCTCGAGCGAGGAGTACAGGTCACCGGTGATCGCGGGGTCGTTGAGCACGGCCTCCTGGTGCGCCTGCGAGTCGTAGACGTACGGCATGTTCAGCGCCACGAAGTCCGCGTTGATGTTCTCCAGCAGCGACCCGGCGACCAGCGCGAGGTCCACCGCGCCGGACTGCACCAGCTCCACGGTGTCCTTCTGCGCGCCGAGCGTCTCGTTCGGGTACACCTCCACCGAGTAGCGGCCGTCGGTCCGCTCCGCGAGCCGCTCCCCCAGGTGGGTCATCGCCACGGCCTCGGGCTGGTCGGCGTTCTGGTTGAACGCCACCTTGAAGACCCGGTCCGCCTCCGGTGCGCCCGCGCCGTCGGACGCCGCGCCCCCCGCCGTCGCGGTCGTGAACCCCGCGCCGCAGGCGGTCAGCGTCACCGCCACGAGCGCCGCAGCCCCCGCTGCGGCCAGCTGTCTGAGCCTCATCGCCCCCTCCTTCTGCTCCTCGTCGAGCGAGGCACCCCCGGTGCCTCATGGTCCGTCACACGGAACTCAGTTCTGCAGTACGGAACCAGTTGCCGGGGCTGCCTGTCAAACCGCGGGCCCGACGGAGGCCTCGCGGCCGCGAGGCGGGCACGATGGACCCATGAGCATCCGCAGCCCTCAGGACGTCCTGTTCATCGGCGGCTCCGGCGTCATCAGCGCCGCGAGCGTCACCCGCGCCGCCGCCCTCGGGCACCGCGTCACGGTCCTCAACCGCGGCACCTCGACGACGCGGCCGCTGCCGCCGGAGGTCGAGACGCTCGTGGCCGACGTGACCGACGACGACGCCGTCGACGCCGCCCTCGCGGGCCGGGAGTTCGACGTCGTCGCGCAGTTCCGCGCGTTCCGGCCGGACCACGTGGCGCACGACGTCGAGCGCTTCACCGGACGGGTCGGCCAGTACGTCTTCGTCTCCTCCGCGTCGGCCTACCAGACGCCGCCGGAGCGCCTGCCCGTCACGGAGTCCACGCCGCTGCGCAACCCCTTCTGGCAGTACTCGCGGGACAAGATCGCCGGCGAGGACGTCCTCGTGCGGGCCTGGCGCGACCGCGACTTCCCGGCGACGATCGTGCGCCCGTCGCACACCTACGACCGCACGCTGCTGCCCACCACGGGCGGCTGGACCGACGTCGCCCGGCTGCGCGCCGGGAAGCCCGTCGTCGTGCACGGCGACGGCACCTCGCTGTGGACGCTGACCCACACGGAGGACTTCGCGGTCGGGTTCGTGGGCCTGCTCGGCCACCCCGCCGCCGTGGGCGACGCGTTCCAGATCATGGGGACGCACGCCCCGACGTGGGACCAGGTCTACCGCTGGCTCGCGGCCGCCGCGGGCGTCGACGAGCCCGAGCTCGTGCACGTCGCGTCCGAGACGATCGCCCGCGCGCTGCCCGACGTCGGGCCCGGGCTGCTGGGCGACAAGGCCCACTCGATGGTGTTCGACTGCGCCAAGCTGCGCGCCCTGGTGCCCGAGTTCGGCACGACGATCACCTACGACCAGGCCGCCGTCGAGCAGATCGCCTGGCACGACGCGCACCCGGAGGCGCAGCGGGTGGACGACGCCCTCGACGCCGCGTTCGACCGCCTGGTCGCGCACGCGCGCGCCGTCTGACGCCCGGGCACCGGCACCGGCGCGGGCACCCCGGCACGTACCCTGCCGGGGTGACCCGCTCCCCCTCCCCGCTCGTCCTGCTCGACCTCGACGGCACGCTCACCGACTCCGCCCCCGGCATCGTCGCGGGCATCCGCCACGCCTACGGCGCCCTCGGGCTGCCCGTCCCCGACGACGCCACGCTGCGCTCGTTCGTCGGCCCGCCGATCACCGACACGTTCCCCGCGCACGGCGTCCCCGCCGACCGCGTGGACGCTGCGGTGCGCGCGTACCGCGAGGCGTACGCCGCCGGCGGCATGTACGACAACCGGGTGTTCGACGGCATCCCCGAGGTGCTGCGCGCGCTGCGGGCCGCCGGCTGCACGCTCGCCGTCGCGACGTCCAAGCCCGAGGTGTACGCGAAGCCCATCTGCGACCGGTACGGGATCACGGAGCTGGTCGATGGCGTCTTCGGAGCCCCGCTCGACGAGGGCACGTCGACCAAGGCCACGGTGATCGCCCGGGCCCTCGCGTCCCTCGGCCGCACCTCCCCCGCCGACCCGGCCGACGGGCCGGCGCTCATGGTCGGCGACCGCGAGCACGACGTGCACGGCGCCGCCGAGCACGGCATCCGCTGCGTCGGCGTCACCTGGGGGTACGCCGCGCCCGGCGAGCTCGTCGACGCCGGTGCCGTCGCCCTGGTGGACGACGTCGCCGACCTCACCGACACCGTCCTGGCCCGGCTCTCCTGAGAGTCGTCAGTCGCGGAGCAGGGGCAGCAGCTGCTCGCCCTGGCGGCGGATCTCCTCCAGGTACGGGGTGTCGGAGAGCACGAAGTGCGTGACGCCGAGGTCCTGGTAGCGGCGCAGGGACTTCGCGACGTCGGACGGCGAGCCCACGAGCCACGTGGTCCCGGCGCCGCCGCCGCCGGCCCGGGCGGGGGCGGTGTACAGGTTCTCGTCGAGCACGTCGCCGCGGGCGGCGAGGTCGAGCAGGCGCTGCTGCCCGACGGCGACGGGCCGGTCCGCCGCTCGATGATCGGCGTCACGGTGGTCGGCGTCGCGCCGCCACCCCTGCGCCCCGGACGACGCGGCGAGCTGCGCCACCTTGGCCTCGGCGTCGCGCCAGGCCTCGTCGGTGGTGTCGCGGACGAAGGTGGTGACGCGCAGCCCGAACTGCAGCGGCGCGTGCTCCCGGCCGACCCGCTCGCTCAGCGCGCGCAGCCGGTCGATCCGCTCGGCGACGCCGTCCAGCGGCTCGCCCCAGAAGAGCTGCACGTCGGCCTCGGCGGCCGCCACCTCCTCCGCCTCCGGCGACGCGCCGCCGAAGTAGAGCGTCGGGTGCGCGCGCCCTTCGCGGACCACCGGCTTGAGGGGCAGCGAGGCCGTGTCCGCCCGGTAGTGCTCGCCCTCGTACGTCACGTCGTCCTGCGTCCACAGCCGGCGCACCAGCTGCAGGAACTCGCGGGTCCGCCCGTACCGCGCCGCCCGGTCGGTGACCGTGTCGCCGTACTGCGCGACGCCGTCCTGCCCGGACACGATGTTGATCCGGACGCGCCCGCCGGTGAGGTGGTCGAGCGTGGCGGCCGCCGACGCCAAATGCGCCGGCTGCCAGTAGCCGGGCCGGATCGCGACCAGCGGGTTGAACGTCGTGGTGCGGGCGGCGAGCGCCGCCGCGACGGTGAAGGTGTCCGGGCGGCCCCAGCCGGTGCCGAGCAGCGCGCCGTCCCAGCCGTGCTCCTCGAGCGCGCGGGCTTGCTCGGTGAGCGTGTCCAGGCTGTTGTGGTCCGCCGTGACGACGTCGCCGCGGTGGCCGGCGCGCACCTGGTTGGGGATGTACCAGAGGACGTCGGCGCTCATGCCCCCACCCCCGCGGTCGCCAGCTCGACGGCCTCGACCGACGCGCCCGACGACGAGTAGCGGCTCGCCGGCCGCTCCAGCCCGTAGTGCTCGCGCAGCGTGGTGCCCTCGTAGGCGGTGCGGAACAGGCCGCGCGCCTGAAGGATCGGCACGACGTGCGCCGTGAACTCCTCCAGCCCGCGCGGCAGCACGGCGGGCATGATGTTGAAGCCGTCCGCCGCCTCGGCGTCGTACCAGTCCTGGAGGGCGTCGGCGACCTGCTCGGGCGTGCCGGCCAGCGTGCGGTGCCCGCGGCCGCCGCCCAGGCGGCCGATCAGCTCGCGGACGGTCAGCCGCTCGCGCCGCGCGAGCTCCACGATCAGCGTGTACCGGCTCTTGGCGCCCTCGATCTCGTCCTCGTCGGGCAGGTCGGCGGGCAGCTGCCGGTCCAGCGGGAGGTCGTCGGGGTCGACGCGCAGCGTCGCGGCGAGCTGGCGGCGCGCGTACTCGGGCACGATGAGCTCGTCGAGCTCACGCTCGGCCGCGAGGGCCTCGGCCTCCGTCGACCCGAGCACGGGGACGAGACCGGGCAGGATCTTGATCCCGTCGGCGTCGCGGCCGGCCGCGACGGTCCGGGCCTTGAGGTCGGCGTAGAACGCCCGCGCGTCGTCGAGCGTCTGGTGCGCGGTGAAGACCGCCTCGGCGTACCGGGCCGCGAGCGCCTTGCCGTCCTCCGACGACCCGGCCTGCACGATGAGCGGTCGTGCCTGCGGCGTCCTCGGGGTGGTGAGCGCGCCCGCGACGGAGAAGTGCTCGCCGACGTGCCGGGCCGCGTGGATCTTCGCCGCGTCCGCCCAGACGCCCTGCTCCTTGTCGCCGAGCACGGCGTCGTCGTCCCACGAGTCCCAGAGCTTGGCCGCGACGTCGAGGAACTCCGCGGCGCGCTCGTAGCGCACGGCGTGCGCGGGCTGGTCGTCGAGGCCGAAGTTGCGCGCGATGTCGGGCCCGGCCGTCGTCACGACGTTCCACCCGGCGCGGCCGCCCGAGACGATGTCGATCGACGCGAACCGCCGGGCCAGGTTGTACGGGGAGTTGTAGGTGGTGGAGGCCGTCGCGATGAGCCCGATGCGCTCCGTGGCGGCCGCCAGCGCGGTGAGCACGATCAGCGGGTCCAACGACCCGGCGGGGCGGCGTCCGACGTCGCTGCGCAGGCCGGGGCCGTCGGCGAAGAAGACGGAGTCGAGCAGCCCCTCCTCCGCCGTGCGGGCCAGCCGCTGCAGGTAGGCGATGTTGGTGGACGTGTGCTCCGGGGAGCTCTCCGGCAGCCGCCACGACGCCTCGTGGTGGCCGGTGCTCATGAGGAACGCGTTGAGGTGGAACGGTCCGGGGCGGTGGCCGTCGCGGCCGGCGGTGCGGGTCATGCGGTCACGTCCTTCCGCTCGACGCCGAGGGCGTCGAGCAGCTCGGTGCGGATGGCGGCGAAGCGGGGATCGGCGGCGTCCCGCGCCCCGTCGAGGTCGATGCGGCGCTCGACGGCGATGCGGCCGCGGTCGAGGACGACGACGCGGTCGGCGAGCACGATCGCCTCGTCGACGTCGTGCGTCACGAGCAGCACCGCGGGCCGGTGCCGGTCGTACAGGTCGCGCAGCAGCTCGTGCATGCGGATACGGGTGAGGGCGTCGAGGGCGCCGAACGGCTCGTCGGCCAGCAGCAGCTGGGGCGAGCGCACGAGCGAGCGGGCCAGCGACACGCGCTGCTGCTCGCCGCCGGACAGCTCGTTCGGCCACGCCCGCTCCCGGCCGGCCAGGCCGACCTCGGCGAGCGCGGCCCGGCCCGCGTCGCGGGCGTCCCGGCGGCCCACGCCGTCCAGGCCCAGCACCACGTTGTCGAGGACCCGCGCCCACGGCAGCAGCCGGGAGTCCTGGAACACGACGGACACCTGGTCGGGCACGCGCACCTCGCCGACGCCCGCGACGCCGTGGTCCAGACCCGCGAGCGCCCGCAGCAGCGTCGACTTGCCCGAGCCGCTGCGGCCCAGGATCGCGACGAACTCCCCCGGCGCGAGCTCCAGGTCGAGGTCGTCGAGCACCCGCTCCTCGCCGTACGCGCGCACCAGGCCGCGCACGGCGACGGCGGGCGCCCCGGCGACGACGTCCGTGCCGGTCGCGACCGGCGTGGCGCTCAGTCCTCCAGCGTGCGTCGCCATGCGAGCGCCCTCCTCTGCAGCAACCGGACGGCGGCGTCAGCGGTGAACCCGAGGACGCCGTAGACCACGAGGCCGACGATGATGACCTCGGTCTGGCCGTAGGTGCGGGCGAGCTCCATCATGTAGCCGATGCCCGCGGTGGCGTTGACCTGCTCGACGACGACCAGCGACAGCAGGGAGCCCGTGACGGCGAACCGCAGGCCGAGCAGGAAGCCGGGCAGCGCGCCCGGCAGCACCACGCGACGCACGAACTGCGGCCGGCCCAGCCGCACCGTCTCGGCCAGCTCGACGTAGCGGGAGTCGATGGAGCGCAGCCCGTTGTGCGTGTGCACGTAGATCGGGATGAACACCCCGAGCGCGATGGTGATGACCTTCATCGGCTCGCCGATGCCGAACCACAGGATGAGCAGCGGCAGCAGGGCGAGGTTCGGGATGGCCCGCTTGACCTGGATCGGGCCGTCGAGCAGCGCGTCGCCCACCCGGCTCAGGCCGGAGGCGAGCGCCAGCACGACGCCCGCCGCGACGCCCCACGCCAGGCCGAGGGCCGCGCGGGTCAGCGAGACGCCCAGGTTCTCCTGCAGGTCGCCCTTGGCGATCAGGTCGCCGGCGGTCGTGACGACGGTCCACGGGGCGCTGAGCACCCGCTGGTCGATGAGGCCGGTGGCGGAGCCGGCCACCCACACGCCGACCAGGACGACGACGCCGAGCAGCCCGGCCGCGGGGATCGGGCGGCCCAGCCCGAGCCGCCGACCGGCGGGGCGGACGTCGGGCCGTGCCTGGGGCCGGACGCCGGCGATCTGTGCCGCGCCCGGAGACGTGCGGGGCGCGGTGCCCGCCCTGGTGATGGTGCCGACGGCGGTCATCGGTCGGCCTCCGCCCCGCCCTGGGCCTCGACGCCGGCGGTCTGCGCCGCGACGAACCGCTGGTCGAAGAGGTCGGCGGCGTCGAGCGGGTCCTCGTCCAGCTCCTCGGCGAGCAGGTCGACCGTCTCCTGCGTGCGGGCGATGCCGTCGGTGAGGTCGGCAGGGATGTCGGGCACGGCCGCGTGGTCCGTGAGGTACTGGGCGTCCTCCTCGGTCAGGCCCTCGTGCTCGACGTAGTACCCCTGCTTCCACTCCTCGGGGTGCGCGGCGACCCACACCTTCGCCTTGGCCCACACCTCGACGTACTCGTCGAGCGCGGCGGCCTTGGCCGGGTCCTCGAGCACGGCCTTCGGCGCGTACAGGTGGCCGGCGTCGTCGCGCAGGCCGTGCTTGACCGACTGCGCGCCGTCGGCCTCGTACTTGGTGAGGTAGCGGAACAGCTGCGTGCCGCCCAGTGGTGCGACGTCGACCTCTCCCGCTGCCAGCGCGGTGGAGTACACGTCGCCGGTGCTGGGCAGCTCGACGAGCTCCACGTCGTCCTGGGTGAGGCCGGCCGCGGCCAGCGCCTTGAGCACCAGCGCGCCCTGCGCCTGGCCGGGGCTGAACGCGATCCGCTTGCCGGCCAGGTCGTCGAGGGAGCCGAGCGCGATGCCGGGCCGCCCGGCGAGCTCGTAGATCGGCGCCTCCTGCCAGTTCTCCCGGTACTGAGTCGCGATGATCGACACCGGCACGCCGGTCCACGTCGCGTGGATGGGCGGGATGTCAGCCACGGCGCCGACGTCGAGCGACTCGGCGCGGAACGCCTCGATGGTCTGCGGGCCGCCGGACAGGTTGGCCCACTCCAGGTCGAACGAGAAGTCGTGCTCGATCTCGTCGCCGGCCAGCTCGAGCGCGACCTCGGTGGTCGGGTCGCCGACGACGAGCGTCGTGCCGTCCGGCACCGCGGACGGCAGCGGGTCGGAGGCGGCGAGCGTGCCGCCCGGGCCGTCCGCGGCGGCGTCGGCGACGCAGCCGGCGGTGCCGAGCAGTCCGACGAGGCCGACGACGGCGGCTGCCGTCCGTCGGGCACCGCGGGCGCGGCGGAAGGGGATCGTTCGGGGCATGGCGGGGTCCTCTCGGGGCGTGCGGGGGTACGCCACGTCACCCGACCGCGCGACGGCGGACGGGGCGGTGGTCTCGAGCGGGTTCTGCTGCCGGGAAGGCGGGGGCGACGGCGTGCGTCGGGTCAGCGGCGACAGCGGCGACAGGGCCGACAGCCCCGGCGGGCGCACGGCTCGACGGCCCCCGCGGCGCGGGTGCCCGGGGACCGGAGTCCGTTCGTGTCGGCGTGCATGGCGGGGAAGGTAGGCGCCGCGCGAGCCCCGCGCGAGAGTTCCCCGGAAAGTCTCACGATGCGGGACCAGAATTCAAGACGTCGCCCCCGACGCCCGCGGGCACGACGAAGGCCCCGGACCCTGTGAGGGGGTCCGGGGCCTTCGTCGTCGACCGTCAGGTCGGTGGGCTCAGCGCGTCACTCCGCGCCGGCCTGCATCTGCCCGGTCGGGGGCAGGTCGTGCACCGAGACGCCGGTGGGGGCGTCGAGCGCCGCCGCCGCGCCGACCGTGACCGGCCCGCGCTCGTGCTCGCTCTTGGGGACCCCGCGGAAGCTGAACTCCCCGAGGATGCCCTCGCCCGCGCCGTCGACCAGCACGAGGTCGCCGGCCTTGAGCTCGCCGAACAGGATCTTCTCGGACAACGTGTCCTCGATCTCCCGCTGGATCGCCCGCTTCAGCGGACGGGCGCCGAGCACCGGGTCGTAGCCCTTCTCCGCCAGCAGGTTCTTCGCGGCGGGCGTGAGCTCGATGGCCATGTCCCGGTCGCGCAGACGCTTGTCCAGCTTGGCGATCTCCAGGTCGACGATCTCGATGATCTCGTCCTGCGAGAGCTGCGGGAAGACCACCACGTCGTCGACGCGGTTGAGGAACTCCGGCCGGAAGTGCTGCTTGAGCTCCTCGTTGACCTTCGCCTTCATGCGCTCGTAGGAGGTCACCAGGTCGCCGCCGGCGTTGAAGCCGGTCTGGACGCCCTTGGCGATGTCCCGCGTGCCGAGGTTGGTGGTCATGATGATCACGGTGTTCTTGAAGTCGACCACCCGGCCCTGCGAGTCGGTCAGGCGACCGTCCTCGAGCACCTGCAGCAGCGAGTTGAAGATGTCCGCGTGGGCCTTCTCGACCTCGTCGAACAGGACCACCGAGAACGGCTTGCGCCGCACCTTCTCCGTGAGCTGGCCGCCCTCGTCGTAACCGACGTACCCGGGGGGCGAGCCGAACAGCCGCGACACGGTGTGCTTCTCCGAGAACTCGGACATGTCGAGCTGGATCAGCGCGTCCTCGTCCCCGAAGAGGAACTCGGCGAGCGCCTTGGCCAGCTCCGTCTTCCCGACGCCCGTGGGGCCGGCGAAGATGAACGAGCCACCGGGTCGCTTCGGGTCCTTGAGCCCGGCACGCGTGCGACGGATCGCCTGGGACAGCGCCTTGATGGCCGTGTTCTGCCCGACGACGCGCTTGTGCAGCTCGTCCTCCATGTGCAGGAGCTTGCTGGACTCCTCCTCGGTGAGCTTGACGACCGGGATGCCGGTCGACATCGCCAGCACCTCGGCGATGAGCTCGTCGTCGACCTCCGCGACGGAGTCGAGGTCGCCCGACTTCCAGGCCTTCTCCTTGTCGGCGCGCTGGGCGGTGAGCTGCTTCTCCTTGTCCCGCAGCCCGGCGGCCTTCTCGAAGTCCTGCTCGTCGATCGCCGACTCCTTGTCCCGGCGCGCCTCCGCGATCTCCTCGTCCAGGGCCTTGAGCTCCGGCGGCGCCGTCATGCGGCGGATGCGCAGGCGCGCGCCCGCCTCGTCGATCAGGTCGATCGCCTTGTCCGGCAGGTACCGGTCGTTGATGTACCGGTCGGCGAGCTGCGCGGCGGAGACCAGCGCGGAGTCCGTGATGGACACGCGGTGGTGCGCCTCGTAGCGGTCGCGCAGACCCTTGAGGATCTCGATGGCGTGCTCGAGCGACGGCTCGTTGACCTGGATCGGCTGGAAGCGGCGCTCCAGGGCCGGGTCCTTCTCGACATACTTGCGGTACTCGTCGAGCGTCGTGGCGCCGATCGTCTGCAGCTCGCCGCGGGCCAGCATCGGCTTGAGGATGCTCGCCGCGTCGATCGCGCCCTCGGCGGCGCCCGCCCCGACGAGGGTGTGGATCTCGTCGATGAACAGGATGATGTCGCCGCGGGTGCGGATCTCCTTGAGCACCTTCTTGAGGCGCTCCTCGAAGTCACCGCGGTAGCGGGAGCCGGCGACCAGGGCGCCGAGGTCCAGCGTGTAGAGCTGCTTGTCCTTCAGCGTCTCCGGCACGTCGCCGCGCACGATGTCCTGGGCGAGGCCCTCGACGACGGCCGTCTTGCCGACGCCCGGCTCGCCGATCAGCACCGGGTTGTTCTTGGTGCGGCGGCTCAGCACCTGCATGACGCGCTCGATCTCCGTCGAGCGGCCGATGACCGGGTCGAGCTTGCCCTCGCGCGCGGCCTGGGTGAGGTTGCGGCCGAACTGGTCGAGGACGGCGGAGCCGGACGGCTGCCCCTCCTGCGGGCCGCCGGCGGCCACGGGCTCCTTGCCCTGGTAGCCGCTCAGCAGCTGGATGACCTGCTGGCGCACCTTGTTCAGGTCGGCGCCCATCTTCGTGAGGACCTGGGCGGCGACGCCCTCGCCCTCGCGGATGAGGCCGAGCAGGATGTGCTCGGTGCCGATGTAGTTGTGACCGAGCTGCAGCGCCTCGCGGAGCGACAGCTCCAGCACCTTCTTGGCGCGCGGCGTGAACGGGATGTGCCCGCTCGGGGCCTGCTGGCCCTCGCCGATGATCTCGGTGACCTGGGTGCGGACGCCGTCGAGCGAGATCCCCAGCGACTCCAGGGCCTTCGCGGCGACGCCCTCACCCTCGTGGATGAGTCCGAGCAGGATGTGCTCGGTGCCGATGTAGTTGTGGTTGAGCATCCTTGCCTCTTCCTGAGCAAGGACGACCACCCGACGGGCTCGGTCGGTGAATCTCTCGAACATGTGCTGCTCCCTCACGAGCGGCGTTACCTGCACCCCGTCGGATTGACGGCTACAGCCTGACCGCTACGACTCTATGCGCTCCCAACTCGCCGACACCCCTCGGTAAGCCCATGTTCGCCAGGGGCGTGACGGCGTGCCGGATTGCCAGCCGCGGGCGAGGCGGTCCAGGCTCGGGGAAAGGCGGTCGCCGCCGCGGAGGTCGCCGCAGAGGTTCCACCCAGGGGGTACCGATGGACGAGATCGAGCAGCAGCCTGGAGCCACGGGCGGGGCGGGCCACGACGCGGGCCGGCGGGCCTGGAACGGTGACGACGCGCGGCTGGCGCAGTTCTCCGGCGTCCTCGGCGAGGTGCACGACCCGCTGACCTGGGGCCTCGACCTGGAGGACCAGTCGCTCACCGGGCCCGCCGACTCCGACGACCCGACGTCCGAGCGGTTCGTGCGCGCCTACCGGTCGTTCACGGGTGAGGCGCTGGAGGTCGAGACCCTGCGCACCCGGGTCGCGGACGCCGACGTCGAGGACGTCGTCCGCGCCGCGTGCAGCGGCGCCCTCGCCGCACCCCTGCACGCCGACATCGCCGCACCCGTCGAGGCCGCGCCGTCCGACGGCGGGGACGAGGCCGCGGCGGACGACGGGTCGGACTTCGCGGACTCGTTCCAGGACTACCGCAGCGCCATGCGGGCCCTCGTCGCCGAGGTCGACGAGGCCCCGCTGACGACGGGGACGTTCGTCGTGGACGGCGACGACGCGGGCTGCGTGCGCGTCACCGCCCGCGAGACCACCGCCGTGTACGTGGCGGCGGCCGACCGCGCCCTCGTGGTCACGGGCCCCGCCGACCTCGTCGACCGGGTGGAGGTCGTGACCCGGCCCGTCGACGCCCTCCTGTCGGGCCGACGTCGTGCTGACGGCGGCGCGTGATCGACGTCCCGTGACCTCGCCCTGACGGGCGACGACGCCCGACCTATGCTGCAAGCCAGGGCCGTCCCGCGGGTCGTGGCGGGGGCGGCGGACGCACGACGAGAGAGTCGGGGTGGCCGATGCGCGGCATCGTGGTCGGGGTCAACGGTTCGGTCGAGTCGGACGAGGCGCTGGACTGGGCGCTGCGGGAAGCCGCCGCGGCCGCCGTGCCGCTCACGCTGGTCATGGTCGACGCGGGCGCCGGGAAGGGCGCCGACGCCGCCGCGCACGAGGCGGCGCTCGCCCCGGTGCGCGAGGAGGCGCAGGGGCTGCTCGACGCGGCCCGCGCCCGCACGGGGGTCGACGTCGACGGGACGGTCTCGGCCCTCCCCGGCCCGGCGGCCGACCGGCTGCTCGAGCTCGGCGCCGACGCCGACATGCTGGTCCTCGGCCGCCGCCGGCGGGGCCGGCTCGGCCGGGCCGTGCTGGGCTCGGTGTCGACGACGGTCGTGGAGCACGCCGTCGTCCCCGTCACGGTGGTGCGCCACGGCAACCCCGACGGCGCCCCGGAGGACGACGTGCCCGCCGAGGCGGCGCCGCGCATCGTCGTCGGCGTCGACACGTCCGCCCCGAGCGTCGCCGCGCTGCGGCACGCGTGCGAGGTCGCGGGCCGCACGGGGGCGTCGATCGACGCCGTCTTCGCGTGGCAGATCACGACGCTGGCACCGCTGCCGGGGTCGTGGGGCTGGGCGCCGCCCGTCGACGACTACGAGAAGTTCGCGGCCGACTCGCTCGCCGAGGCGGTACGGGCGGCCGGCGTGACGCTGCCGCCCGAGCGGCTGACCCGCCGGGTGGTGCACGGCCAGGCCGCCAAGCAGCTCGTGCTCGCGGCGCAGGGCGCCGAGCGGCTCGTCGTCGGGGCGCGCGGCCTCGGCGGCTTCGACCGGCTGCTGCTCGGCTCGGTCAGCCGGCAGGTGCTCGACTTCGCGCCCTGCCCCGTCACCGTCGTCCGCGGCTGACCGCCGTACCCGCCCTCGTCAGGCGAGCGCCTGCCCGAGGTCGGCGACCAGGTCCTCGACGTCCTCGATCCCGACGGACAGGCGGACGAGGTCGTCGGGCACCTCGAGCGACGTGCCCGCGACCGAGCCGTGCGTCATGCGCCCCGGGTGCTCGACCAGGGACTCCACCCCGCCCAGGGACTCCGCGAGCGTGAACACCTGCGTGCGCGCGCACACGTCGAGAGCCTTCGCCTCGCTGCCCGCCCGGAACGACACCATGCCGCCGAACCCGGTCATCTGGCGGGCGGCGACGTCGTGCCCCGGGTGCGACGCGAGGCCCGG
The DNA here is from genome assembly GCF_050311635.1 of Isoptericola nanjingensis. Taxonomy (NCBI): domain Bacteria; kingdom Bacillati; phylum Actinomycetota; class Actinomycetes; order Micrococcales; family Promicromonosporaceae; genus Isoptericola; species Isoptericola nanjingensis. The sequence continues at coordinate 41,882 of NZ_JBNOZL010000008.1, forward strand.
GTAGAGCACCTCGGTCACGGCCGGGTGGTCGACGAGGAAGGCCGCGACCGCGGCCGCGTTGGCCTGGTGGCGGTCCATCCGGACCGCGAGCGTCTTGAGCCCGCGCAGGGTCAGCCACGCGTCGAACGGTCCCGCGACGGCCCCCGACGAGTTCTGGTGGAAGCCGACGGCGCCCGCCACGTCCGTGCCGCCCGCGGGCGACTCGAGCCCGCCCGGCAGCACCGCGCCCGCCGCGACGACGAGCGCTCCCCCGACGACGTCGCTGTGCCCGCCGATGTACTTGGTCGTCGAGTGCACGACGACGTCCGCGCCGAGCGCGAGCGGCTGCTGCAAGTACGGGGTGGCGAAGGTGTTGTCGACGACGAGCAGCGCGCCGGCGTCCCGCGCGACGCCGGCGAGCGCAGCGACGTCGCTGATGCCGAGCAGCGGGTTGGTCGGCGTCTCGACCCACAGCACCCTGGTCTCGGGCCGGACCGCGGCCCGGACCGCCTCGACGTCGGACAGGTCGACCGGGGTGTGCGCGATCCCCCACGGCCCGAAGACCCGAGCGATCAGCCGGTACGTGCCGCCGTACGCGTCGTCGGGCACGATCACGTGGTCGCCCGGGCGCAGCACCGCGCGCAGCAGTGTGTCCTCCGCCGCCAGGCCGGAGGCGAACGCGAAGCCCTGCGCCGGGTCCAGGCCCCCGGACTCCGCCGCCGCGAGCGCCTCCTCCAGCGCGGTGCGCGTCGGGTTGGCGGAGCGGGAGTACTCGTACCCGCCGCGCAGGCCGCCCACGCCGTCCTGCTTGTACGTGGAGACCTGGTGGATCGGCGGCACGACGGCGCCCGTCGTCGGGTCCGGGTCCTGGCCCGCGTGGATGGCGCGGGTCGAGAAGCCGGTGCGGGTCCAGTCGTTGTGCTCGCTGTTGCTCACCCGGTCAGACTACGCACGAGCGTGGTCACCGGCCCGCGACGAACCCGAGGAGGTCGTGGCGGGTGAGGACGCCGACGGGGTCGCCGTCCTCGACGACGAGCAGCGCGTCGGCGTCGGTGAGCGCGGCGCGCACGGCCTCCACGCCCTCGCCGGCGCCGATGAGCGGCAGGCGGGCCTCCATGTGCGCGTCGACACGGTCGGCGAGGGTGGCGCGGCCGGAGAACACGGCGTCGAGCAGCGCGCGCTCGGTGACCGACCCCGCGACCTCGCCGATCTTCACGGGCGGCTCCGCCCCGACGACGGGCATCTGCGAGACGCCGTACTCCCGCAGGATCTCGATGGCGTCGCGCACCGTCTCGCTGGGATGGGTGTGCACCAGGTCGGGCAGCCGCCCGTCCTTGGCCCGCAGGACGTCGCCCGCGGTGACGCCCTCCTCGTCGGGCAGGAACCCGTACGACCGCATCCACGTGTCGGAGAAGATCTTCGACAGGTAGCCGCGACCGCCGTCGGGCAGCAGGACGACGATCACGGCCTCCGCCGCCGCCGCCGCGTCCTCGTCCTCGAGCCGGCGCGCGAGCCGCAGCGCCGCCTCCACCGCCATCCCGCACGACCCGCCCACGAGCAGGCCCTCCTCGCGCGCGAGCCGGCGCGTCATGGCGAAGGAGTCCGCGTCGGTGACGGCGATGACCTCGTCCGGCACGGTCGGGTCGTAGGCGCCCGGCCAGAAGTCCTCGCCGACGCCCTCCACCAGGTACGGCCGGCCGTCGCCGCCGGAGTAGACCGAGCCCGCCGGGTCGGCGCCGACGACCCGCACGGGGCCGCCGTCGGCCCGCTCCGCCGAGACCTCCTTGAGGTAGCGGCCGGTGCCGGTGATCGTGCCGCCCGTGCCGACGCCCGCGACGAAGTGGGTCACGCGGCCGTCGGTGTCCGTCCACACCTCGGGCCCGGTGGACTCGTAGTGCGACAGCGGGCCGTTCGGGTTGGCGTACTGGTTCGGCTTCCAGGCCCCGTCGATCTCCTGCACGAGCCGGTCGGAGACCGAGTAGTAGGAGTCGGGGTGGTCGGGCGGGACGGCGGTCGGCGTCACGACGACGCGCGCGCCGTACGCCCGCAGCACGTCGCGCTTGTCCTCGCTCACCTTGTCCGGGCAGACGAAGACGCAGTCGTAGCCCTTCCGCTGCGCGACGAGCGCGAGGCCCACGCCGGTGTTGCCCGACGTCGGCTCGACGATCGTGCCGCCGGGCCGCAGCTCCCCGGACGCCTCCGCCGCCTCGACCATCTTCAGCGCGATGCGGTCCTTGACCGACCCGCCGGGGTTCACGTACTCGACCTTGGCGAGGATCGTCGCGCTGAGGCCGTCCGTGACCCGGGTGAGCCGCACGAGCGGGGTGTGCCCGACGAGCTCCGAGATGTGCTCCGCGTATCTCATGAGCCGATCATGCCCCTCTGTGGGGCTTTCACCACCGGTCCCGCGTGGTGCCGCGGAACGCCACGACGAGCACCCGCACCGCGAGCACGGTGCCGACGAAGCCCAGCGCGGCGCCGAGCACCGTGAACCACGGCAGCTGCGGAGCGAGCATCGGCCCGCCGTCGGCGACGAACAGCACCACCGCGCCGACGACGGCGCCCACAGCCACGAGGGTCATGATGACCTGCTGCACCAGGCCGGACAGGAACGCCCGGTCGGCGGGGTCGGAGAACGCGCGCACGGTGACGGTGAACCGTCCCTCCTCCAGGTCCCGGACGAGGCGGGTCACGCGGCGGGGCAGCCGCTCCAGCTCGGGCGCGAAGCCGAGGAGCTGCTGCGTGGCCTTCCGGCGCACGGCCTCCGGCGTGACGAGCCGGTGCAGCAGGGGTCGGCCGTGGTCGCGGGCGCCGGCCACCAGGTCGTAGCCGGGACTGAGCAGGTCGAGCGTGCCCTCCAGCGACGCGAAGGTGCGGAACGCGGCCGCGACCTGCGGCGGCACCGCCATGCCGGCCGACGTCACGACCCGGACCAGGCCGGCGAACGCCGCGCCCGCCCCCGCTCCCGCCCGGAACCGGAGCACCAGCCGGCCGACCTCGCGCTCGAGGCGGCGCGCGTCGAGCCCGGGCGGCGCGTCGAGCAGCTCGAGCAGGGCGTCGGTGGCGGCGATCGCGTCGTCGCTGTCGATCGCCAGCAGCAGCGCGCCGAGGGCGATGCGCTCGGGCTCGCCGAGCCTCCCGACCGACCCCATGTCGAGCAGGCCGAGGCCACCGTCGGCCAGCACGAGCACGTTGCCCGGGTGCAGGTCGGCGTGGAACGTGCCCGCCACGAGCAGCTGGTCGAGCGCGGCGCGCAGCAGCCGGTCGGCGAGCGCGGCGCGCGCCCTGTCGTCGAGCCCGGCCAGCACCTCCCGGGCCTGGCCGACCGGCGTGCCGTCCAGGCGCTCCAGCACCAGCAGCGTGTCGCTCGACGGCCCGTCGACCACCTGCGGCACGACGACCAGCGGGCCCGACGACGCGCCGTCGTGCGTCACGACGTCCAGCGCGGTGCGCAGGGCGCGCGTGTTCTCCGCCTCGACGGCGTAGTCGAGCTCCTCGCGCAGCGACGCGGCGAAGCCGTCGGCCAGCGCGACGACGCCGAGGCTGCGGCCCCACGCCGTGTCCCGCTCGAGGCGCCGGGCGAGCCGGCCGAGGATCGCGAGGTCGACGGCGACCTGCTCGCGGGCGCCGGGGCGCAGCACCTTCACCACCACGTCGCGTCCGTCGAGCAGGCGAGCGGCGTGCACCTGCCCTACCGACGCGGAGGCGAGCGGCTGCGGGTCGAAGGACCCGAAGACCTCCGCCACGGGGCGCCCGAGCGACCGCTCGACGACGGCCTCCACCTGGTCCCACGGCGCCGGCGGCACGTCGCTCTGCAGCGTCGCGAGGGTCTCGGTGACGGCGTCGGGCAGCAGGTCGCGCCGGGTGGAGAGCATCTGGCCGAACTTCACGAACGTGACCCCCGCGTCGGACAGGGTGTCGCGCAGCCCGACCGCGAGGCGGCGGACGTCCGATCGCGACGTCGCGCCGTCGCGCCGGTTCCGGCCGAACGCGCCGCCGAGGCCGTGCCGGACGCCGATCGCCACGACCTGCGCGTACCGGCGCGTCTCGCGGCGCCCCTGCCGGAGCCGCCGGGCGGCGCGCCAGGGGGTGGGCAGCGTGCCCGTGGGCACGAGCAGCTCCAGCACGAGCAGCACGCACAGGCCCAGCACGAACGCCCAGCAGAAGACGAGGACGATCCCGACGAGGGCGACCCACGGGTCGACCTCCAGCGCGCCGTCGCCGCTCCACCAGCCCGCCGCGCGCAGCCCGCTGGTGAGCGCCGCCGACGCGACCGAGATCGCCACCAGCGAGACGAGCCCTGCCCTGACCCAGCCGACCGGCGCGCCCATCACCCGCCGCGCCGTCCAGGCGAGCAGCGCCAGCATCGCCACCGTCGACACGAACGCGAAGATCGCGCCCACCACGCCGCCTACCGCGTCCATGACCGCCCCGTCGTCACCCGCACCATGACGCCCACTCTTCCGGACCCGGCCCCGGCCCGTCGTGCCGAACATGCGGTGGCGCTCGTTCTCATGGCGGAGGACGTGCGCCGCTGCATGGTCGACATCGGGGCGGGTCAGGCGCGGGTGGCCCAGGTGGCGAGGGTGAGGGCGACGGCGTCCTCGGCGAGCGCGGCGGGCAGGTCCGGCCAGCCGCGGCGCGCGACGGCGGCGCGCCACGCCGCCCCCGCGCCGGTGCCGACGACGCCTCCCGCCGCCCCGGCGACGATCGCCGCCACGACCGACGGCGCCGGGGCGTGGTGCCGGAGCGCCAGCAGCAGCCCGCCGGTGGCGCCGCTCGCCGCCCGGACGTCGGGCCCGGGCGGGTCGAGGCGGCTCGGGGTCGTGGGCAGCTTGTCGCCCACGAGCTCGCCGGCGACGGCGAGCCCCGCGAGCAGGCGCGGCAGCGTGGCCGGTCGGCGGAGGCGGTGCGTGGGCGGCCGGTGCGCCGGCACCGGGCCGAGCAGCGGGCCGGCGACGCCGAGCGTCGCGCGCGACCCCGCGGCCACCCCCAGCGCCAGCGAGCGGACGACGAGCGGTGCGGTCATGCGCCCACCCTGGCACCGCCGGGCCTCTGCCGCCCGCCGCCGCCGACGCCGAACAGGTCGGACCCGGTCAGGCGGGGAGGGCGGCCGGCTCGGCGGCGGGGCCCACGGGGTCGGGGCGCCCCTTGTCGTTGCGCATCAGGAAGCTCGCGACGACGAGGACGGCCAGGGCCACGGCCCCCATGACGAGGTATGACGAGGAGAACCCGATCGCGTCGTACGACAGGCCGAAGACCCACGAGAAGATGAAGACGCCGACCTGCTTGGCCGTGTTGAAGCCGACCATGTAGGCGGTGGCGGAGATCCGGACGTCGAACATGCGGGTGATGTACTTCATCACCGAGACCAGCATCAGCGGCATCTCGATCGAGGCCAGCAGGCGCCACACGATGAGCATCTCGGTCGACGTGAAGAGGGCCGAGCCCACCACGCGGACCACGAGGACGAGGGCGAAGATCTGCAGGCCCCGCTTGGCGCCGATCTTGTTGATGATGAACGGCATCGCCACCATGACGGCGGCCTCGAGCAGGATCTGCACGAACACGACGCGGGAGAACAGCACCTGCGGGTCGCCCGAGCCGGTCACGTGGTGGCCGAAGTAGATCGCGTACTGCCCGTCGAAGACGTCGTAGAGCGCGGCCGTGCCGAACATCAGCACCATGAAGCCGACGAACGAGCGGTCGCGCAGCAGGTGCTTGAGCGTGTCCTTGCTGACCTTCGGCCGCTCCTTGGTCTCGGCGGCCACCTGGGCCTGCGCCGCGGAGTCCGCCTTCGGCGTGCGGGCCGCGAACAGCAGCGCCCCGAGGACGATCGCGGAGAACGTGCCGACCCACCAGATGTTGTCAGGGTTGGCCGCCCAGATGAAGCCGCCCACGAGCGACGCCGTCGCGCCGGCCAGCGAGCCGAAGAGCCGCACGTGCCCGTACTCGAACCCGTTGGCCCGGGAGTTGCGCTCGTTGAACGCCTCCACCACGCCGACGCCCGAGTTGAGCACCAGCGACAGGAAGACGCCGCCGACGAGCGCGCCCAGCACCTGGTTGGCGTCCACGATCGCCGGGAAGACGAACGCGAAGAAGGGGCCCATGAGCGCGCCCATGACGACGACGAACGCGAACAGGTTCTTGCGGAACCCGAGCCGGTCCTGGATGTAGCCGTAGAACGGCTGCAGGCACAGGGCCGTGAGCGCCATCATCGACTGGAGGAGGCCGATGTTGCCCGACGACATACCCAGCTGCTCCTCGAGCCAGGGCGCGAGGAACGTCATCACGAGCTGCCAGATGGCGAAGTAGAAGAAGAACAGCCCGCCGAAGTTCCAGAACGCGAGCTTCTTCAGGGAGTCGCGGGCGCGAGGCGTGGCGGTGGCGCCGTCGGGCGTCGCGGTGGTGGTGCTCATCAGAACGCTCCGTCAGCGGGGAGGACCTCGGTCGAGGTGGGGGTGGGGCGGGTGTCGGGCACCGGCGTGCCCCACACGGGGTCGCCGTCGGCGTCGAAGGCCAGCACCTGCGCGCGGGCGTGGCGGTTCGGGTCCCACAGCGGGTCGCCGGAGATCTCGGTGTAGGTGCGTGCGTGGTAGACGAGGACGGCGTCGCCGTCGGGCGTCTCGGTGAACGAGTTGTGGCCGGGCCCGTACTGGCCCGCGGACGGGTCGCTGACGAACACGGGCTCGGTGCTCTTGGTCCACGACGCCGGGTCGAGGAGGTCGGCGTCGGCGTCGGCGGTGAGCAGGCCCATCGCGTAGTCGATGCCCGTGGCGGCGCCGGAGTAGGTGAGGAACACGCGGCCGCCGCGCACGAGGACGGACGGGCCCTCGTTGACCCAGAAGCCCTTGGTCTCCCAGTCGAACTCGGGACGGGTCAGCTCGACGGCCGGGGTCGCGAGCGTCCACGGGTTCGCCATGCGGGCGATGTACAGGTTGGAGTGGCCGCGCACCGTGAGGTCCTGCTGCGCCCAGACGAGGTACTGCTCGCCGCCGAGCACGAAGCTCGTGGCGTCCAGGGCGAACGACTCCCAGCCGGTGTCGACCTGGCCACGTTCCACCCACTCCCCCTCGAAGGGGTCGTCGGCGGTGTTCTCCAGCACGAAGACGCGGTGGTTGAACGTCTCGTTCTCGCTCGGCGCGTCCACGGTGCCGTGGTCCACGGGGGCGGCGGCGTAGTAGATGTACCAGGCGCCGTGCACGCGGTGGATCTCGGGCGCCCAGACGAGCTGCGACTGCGGCCCGGTGGCGTGCCGCTCCCAGACGGTCACCTCCTCGGCCTTCTGCAGGTCCTCGAGGCGGTCGGCGCGCCGGAGCACGATGCGGTCGTACCGGGGGTGCGAGCCCGTGAAGTAGTAGGTCCCCTCGTGCCGGAGCACGCACGGGTCGGCGCGCTGCAGCACGATCGGGTTGACCGTGACCTGGTCCGTCATTGGTGTCTCATCCTCCGGTGTCCTGCACTGGTCCGGCAGAGCGCATCGAGCGCTGCTCCACCAAGAATGTAAACGATGTAAACCAGTGACCGGAGTGACGTCCGCGACGTCGGCGCCGACAACGGCGCCATGACCTGGACGAAGGGGAGCGCGGTGTGACGAGGCCCACGCGTCGCGCGCGCCCGAGGCGGCTTAGGGCGTGACGACGAGCCCCAGCGACTCGGCGAGGACCACGGCCTGGGCGTGGTCGATCACCGCACCGGTCAGGCGCGCCGCACGCGGGTCCAGGGCCGAGAGGTCCGTGCCCCGCAGGACGGCGCCGCGCAGGTCGACGTCGCCCAGCTCCGCGCCGGACAGGTCCACCCCGATCACGGTGGCACCGGCCAGCCGCGCCCCGTCGAGGTCGGCCTCGCGCATCCGCAGGCCCTCGAGGTGGACGCCGTCCATCGCCGCCCGCCGCAGCGTGACGAAGGACCAGTCGCCGCGCTCCGCCCGCAGCAGGTCGAAGCGGCAGTCGTCGAAGCGCGAGCCCACGAGCTTGCAGCCCTCGAACGACGCGTCGAACAGGTTGGTGCGGCTGAACGTGCACCCCGTGAACGCGGTCTCGCGCCACACCGAGGCGTTGAACCGCGCACCGCGGAACGTGCACTCCACGAAGGTGGCGCCGGTGGCCGTCACCTCGGTGAGGTCGACCTCCACGAGCTCCACCCGCTCGAAGGTGCCGCCGGACAGGTCCCGGCCGTACCAGTCCTCTCCCCGCACGGTGCTGCCCGGCTCGATCGCGTCCGGTACGGGCCCCCGCTCGACGTCGCTCATCCCCGCACGCTAGCCCGCCCCGGCGACACCCCCTGCACGAGCCGGCCAGGGGCCTCCGCGAGGTAGCACCCGAGTCGGCGAGGTAGCACCGGAACCGGCGAGGTAGTACCGGAACCGGCGAGGTAGTACCGGAACCGGCGAGGTAGTACCTGACCTCGCGTCTCGATCCGACATCGCGCGCACGGCACGGCCCGCCCGGGACTACCTCGCGGGCACCAGTACTACCTCACGGGGTTCCGTACTACCTCGGCAGGTCCGGTACTACCTCGCGGGGTTCCGTACTACCTCGGCAGGTCCGGTACTACCTCGCGGGGTTCCGTACTACCTCGGCAGGTCCCGTACTACCTCGCGGGGTTCCGCACTCCCCCGCGGTGGACGGGTGGTCCCTCGGCGGCGCGGGTGACACTGGTCCCGTGCCCGACACGACGACGCCCCGAGGCCTGGTCCTGACGCCCGGCGCGGGCGCGAGCCGCGACCACCACACGCTCGTGGCGGTGGAGCGGCGGCTGGCCGCGCTCGACCCGCCGCTGCCCACGGAGCGTCTGGACTTCCCGTACCGGCTGGCGGGCAAGCGGATGCCGGACCGGCCTCCCGTCGCCGTCGCGCACCTGCGGGCCGAGGCGGAACGGTTCGCCGGGTCGCTCGGCGTCGGGACCGACGCGCTCCTGCTGGGCGGCCGCTCGTACGGCGGGCGGATGTGCTCGATGGCGGTGGCCGAGGGCCTGCCCGCCGCAGGGCTGGTGCTGCTCAGCTATCCGCTGCACCCGCCGGGCAAGCCCGAGAAGCTGCGCGTCGACCACTTCCCCGACCTCGCGGTGCCGGTGCTGTTCGTCTCCGGCGACCGCGACCCGTTCGGGAGCCCCGACGAGCTGGCCGAGCACGCCGCGGCCATCCCCGGTCCCGTCACGGCCGTCATCCTGCCCGGCGCGCACGACGTCCGGGGCAAGGACGACGACGTCGCGGCCGCCGTCGCGGACTGGGCGCGCACGCTCTGACCGTCCCCTCCCGCTCGCATGTCCACCGATGCGCGCTTTTGTCCGCTCGCGCTCGGCACGACCGTCGGCCTGCCAGCATCTGACACGTCACGACCGTCGACCGACGGCACATGTGTGCAAGGAGGCCCTCATGTCCACGAGAAAGCTCCGACGCTCCGGCGTCGCGTTCCTCGCCGTCGGCGCCGTCGCCGCGCTCGGCGCCTGCAGCGGCGGCGACGCCTCGGGCGGCGACGGTGAGGACGTCACCCTCACCTTCGCGTGGTGGGGCGACGCGTCGCGCGCCGAGCGGTACGAGAAGGCGATCGACCTGTACGAGGAGAAGAACCCGCACGTCACCGTCCAGTCGTCGTACGCGTCGTTCGCCGACTACTGGACCTCCCGGAACACGGAGGCCGCGAGCGGCAGCCTGCCGGACGTGTTCCAGATGGACGTGACCTATCTGTCGCAGTACGGCAGCAGCGGCCAGATCGCGCCCCTCGACGAGTTCACGCAGGACGGCACGATCGACATCTCCACGTTCCCCGAGACGGTCATGCCGGCCGCCAAGGTGGACGGGAAGATCGTCGGCATCCCGACCAGCACGGGCGGCATCGCGACCTTCTTCAACACGGGGCTGCTCGGGGACCTGGGCGTGGACGTGCCCACCGGCGACCTGACGTGGGACGAGTACGACGCGGTCCTGTCGCAGGTCGGCAAGGCCGGCGCGGACGCCGACCCGCAGGTGAGCGGCTCGGTGCAGTACACCCAGATCTGGACGGTGTTCGAGATCTGGCTCGCGCAGCAGGGCAAGGCGCTGTTCACCGCCGACGGGGCGCTCGGCTTCACCGAGGCGGACCTCGCGACCTGGTGGGAGCGAGCGACGCCCCTGTTCGAGGACGGCGGGTTCATCGACCCCAAGCGGGCCGAGCAGCTCAACGGCGCGGACCCCCTCGGCTCAGGCATCACGGCCAGCGAGCTGAGCTTCTACAACTTCCTCGTCCGCTTCTCGGAGGGCAGCGCGGCCGGCGACTTCGCGATGACGCTCCCCCCGGCCGACGACGCGAGCAACCGCGGGCTCTACCTCAAGCCGTCGCTCGAGCTGTCGATGTCGGCGAGCAGCGAGCACCCGCAGGAGGCGGCGAAGTTCATCGACTTCATCGCCAACGACCCCGCCGTGAGCAAGGAGTTCGGCCTGTCGCGCGGTGCGCCCATCTCGCAGCCGGCGCTCGACGCGCTCGAGCCGGAGGGGCTCGACAAGGAGATCCTCGACTACTGGACGCAGCTGTCCGAGGTGGCCGGCGACACTCCCCCGCCGCCGCCCGAGGGCGCCGGCGCCGTGGAGGTCGAGTTCACCCGCATCGCGCAGGACATCGGGTTCGGCAGCACGAGCCTGGACGACGGCGTCAAGGAGTTCTTCTCCATCGCCCCGGGGATGCTGGGCTGAGCGACCGCCCGCGGACGGTCGCTCAGCGGCCGCCCGCGGGCCTCTCCGGGTACTCGGCGGGCCGCTTGCCCAGCTCGACGGCGAGCTCGTGCCGGCCGGCGAGGATGTCCGGGCGCTCCTCGTCGCGCTGGCGCAGCGCGTCCGCCTGGAGCTCGGGCGAGAGGTGGTCCCAGTACAGGGTGCCGTCCAGGTGCTGCGCCTCGTGGATGAAGGCGCGGGCCAGGAACCCGCGGCCCGAGAGCTGCACCGGCCCGCCGTGCTGGTCGACGCCGCGCACGGTGGCGGCGCCGGGCCGCTCCAGCGGCTCGTACGCGCCGGGCACGGACAGGCAGCCCTCGTCCTCGGTCTCGGGGTCGGCGTCCGCGTCCACCTCGAGCACCGGGTTGACCACGTGCCCCACGTGCCGGTCGCCGCGCTCGTCCGTGACGTCGTACACGAACAGGCGGAGCCCGACGCCGACCTGCGGCGCCGCCAGCCCCACGCCCTCGGCATTCTCCATCGTGGCGAACATGTCGTCGATCAGGCGCGCGAGCTCCGGGGTGGAGAACTCCTCGACCGTCGCCGCCGGCGCGTGCAGCACGGGCTCGCCGATCTCGGTGATCCGCAGCACGCGGCCGCGCGCCGCCTCCGGCGCCTGGGCCGGGTACGGGTCGGCCGGCTCCCCCAGCAGGTACGTGGTGGGCCGACGTCGACCGAAGCTCCAAGCCATGGGACAGAGCCTAGGCGAGGGCGGCAGGGCCGGGCCCCCCACCGCCTGACCTCCGGGGTCCCCCGGAGGCGCGTCATACCCCAGGGGGACCCCGGTCCGGGAGGAATCCGCTCATGGTCCGACGCGGCCGGCGGCCCGCCGCGGGCACCGTAGGTGTCATGACACCTCTGCTGAGCGCGCGTGGCCTGACGATGCAGTACCCCGGCGGGGTCACGCCCGCCCTGGACGGCGTGGACCTCGACATCGCCGCGGGCGAGTCGGTGGCGATCATGGGCGCGTCCGGCTCCGGCAAGACGACGCTGCTGCACTGCCTCGCGGGCATCCTGCGGCCGACCGCCGGGTCGGTGACCTTCGCGTCGGGGCAGGGGCTGGTGCGGGTCGAGTCGCTGGACGACGCGGCCCGGTCGCGACTGCGGCGCGAGGAGCTCGGCTTCGTGTTCCAGCAGGGCCTGCTGCTCGACGAGCTCACGGCGCTCGAGAACGTGGCCGTGGCCCGGATGCTCGGCGGGGTGCCGCGCGGCCAGGCCGAGGCGGAGGCCGCGCAGTGGCTGCAGTACCTGGGCCTCGCGGGCCTGGAGCAGCGGCGCCTCGGCGAGCTGTCGGGCGGCCAGGCGCAGCGCGTCGCGATCGCGCGCGCCCAGGTGACGGGCGCCCGGCTGATCTTCGCCGACGAGCCCACCGGCGCCCTGGACTCCGCCACGTCCGTCGAGGTGCTCGACCTGCTGCTCTCCGCCACCGCGCAGGGCCGCACGCTCGTCGTCGTCACGCACGACGCCGACGTCGCGCGCCGCTGCGCCCGCACCGTCGTCCTGCGCGACGGCCGCGTCGTCTCCGACACGGCGGCCCCGGCCGCCACCTCGGGCACCCCCGCGCCCGCCGCCGAGGTGTCGCGATGACCGCCACCGCCCCGGCACCCGCGCCGACCGCCGTGCCGGGCGCGCGGCCGACCGGAGCCCTCGCGACGGCCGTCCACCTCGCCCCGCTGTTCCGGCGGCGACGCGACGACGACCGCCTGGCCACCGCGCTGCCCGTGGCGAGCTTCGCCGTGGTCACGGCCCTGCTGCTCGTGGTGCTGGGCGGTGCGCAGGCCTTCTTCGGCTGGGACGACGAGCTCGCCTCCACCTACGAGACGCTCGCCGTCATCGCCGTCGTGCTGCTCCTCGTGCCGCTCGCCACGGTGGGCGCGTCCGCCGCCCGCCTCGCCGCCCGACGGCGCGACGAGCGGCTCGCGTCCCTGCGCCTGCTCGGCGCGACCACCGGCACGATCACCGCGCTCACCGTGCTCGAGGCGGCGGTGACGGCGCTGGCCGGCGCCGTCCTCGGCGTCGTGCTCTACGCGGTCCTCGCGCCGCTCGTGGGGCTGCTGCACTTCCGCGGCGAGGCGCTCGGCGCGCAGATGTGGGTGCCCTGGTGGTGGCTGCCGCTCGCCGTGCTCGGCGTGGCGCTGCTGGCCGCGGCGAGCGCCGTCGTCGGCCTGCGCGCCGTCGTCGTGACGCCGCTGGGCGTGCGGACGCGGCAGAAGGCCGGCACCGCGCACTGGGTGCGCGTCGTGATCGCCGTCGGCGTGCTCGTCGTCGGGCTGGGGCTCATGCAGGTGCTGGGCGTGCTCGGCGAGATGGGCGGCATCGTCGCGATCGTCGGCACGCTCGCGGCGATCTTCGGCGGCATGCTGCTCGCCCTCGACGCCCTGGGCCCGTGGTTCGTGCGCGTGCGGGCGCGGCGCCAGGCGCGCAAGGCGCAGACGGTGCCTCGCCTGCTCGCCGCGCGCATGGTGCTCGAGGACCCGAAGGCGGCGTGGCGGCAGGTCAGCGGCGTGGCGATGACCAGCTTCGTCGGCGTCTTCGGCGCCGTCGGGCTCGCCATGGCGGACATGACGTCGACCGAGGGCATGGACCCCGACGAGCGGTGGCTCATGCAGGACGTCTCCACCGGCGTCCTCGTCACCGTGGCGGTGTCGTTCCTCATGGTCGCGTGCTCGGTGGGCATCAACCAGGCCGCCTCGACGCTCGACCGGGCCGCCGTGCACGTCTCGCTCGACCGGCTCGGCGTGCCGCGCGAGGTGATGAGCGAGGCCGCGCGGCGCGCCGTGATGTCGGCCCTGTGGATGGTGGCCGGCGGCTCGGCGCTCTGCGCGGCCGTGCTGCTTTTCCCGCTGGTCGGGATGGCGATCTTCGTCCAGCCCGTCGCGATCGTCACCGCGCTGGCCGTCTTCGCGCTCGGGTTCCTGTCCGTCCGTGGCGCGGCGGCGCTCAGCGCCCGCCTCGTGCCGGGGATCCTCGCCCGGCCCGAGCGCGCGCTCTGACGTCGCGGGTCAGCCGGCGGAGCCGTCGGTCTTCTTCCCGGTCTCCCGCTCCCAGGCGTCGAGCTGCTGGGTGAGCGCCCGCGCCAGTTCGAACACCTGCTGCGGCGGGATGCGTACCCGGGAGACCACCTTGCCCGGCACCACGCGGCCGGTGACCGCCCCGGTGTCGGGGTCGGTCACCGGCTGCGGCGGCTTGGTGGCGGCGACGAAGTCGATGACGAACGACGTCGACGTGTGCCACAGCGACGCGAAGTCCGCCGGGACACCTCCCTCGAGCTCGGCGGGGACGTCGATCTTGAACTTCACCTCGTTGTTCGCCATGGCCCCCACTGTCGTCCCCCTGCGGCCCGGTCGCCAACAACCCGGCGACGGGCGCGCCGCGGCGGCCGCGCGACGAGCAGCGCCCACACCACCAGCCCGACGACGAGGGCCCAGAAGGCGGACCCGACACCGAGCACCACGAGGGGGCTGGCCGCCGTGAGGAACGTGGCCGTCGCGGCGACCCGGTGCGACTCGTCGCGGAGGGCGGCCGCCAGGGCGGTGCCGAGGGTGGTGAGCAGCGCGAGGCCGGCGACCGTCTCGAACACCCCGGCCGGGGACGCCGCGACGAGCGCCGTGACCAGCGGCGACAGGACGGCGAGGACGAGGTAGGCCCACCCGGCGCTCTGCGTCGCGACCCAGCGACGCCGGGGGTCGGGGTGCGCCTCGGCCGACGCCGGCAGCGCCGCCGTGATGGCGGCCAGGTTGACCGCGTGGCCGCCGGCGAACGCCCCCACCATCGTTCCGGCCCCGGTGACCAGCAGCGTCTCGCGCCAGGGGACCGCGTAGCCGAAGGAGGCCAGGACGCTGACCCCGGGCACGTTCTGCGACGCCATCGTCACGACGTACAGCGGGAGGGCGATGCCCACGACGGCGGGCAGCGTGAGCTCGGGCGGCGTCAGCACGAGGCCCGGCGGCCGGAGCCCGAGCGTGGCGTCCCCCGCGGCCACCGCCGCCAGGACGAGGACGACGCCGAGCCCGAAGGCGACGGGCGTGGCCCACCGCGGCGCCAGGCGGGCGAGGACGAGCCACACGACGATCACCGGCCCGACGAGCAGCGGCGCGGCCGCGACGGCGACCAGCGGCTCCAGGCACAGCGAGAGGAGCACCCCCGCGAGCATGGCCTGGGCCACGGGCACGGGGATGGCCGCGACGAGCCGGCCGAGCGCGGGCCACGCCGCGGTGAGCCCGATCAGGGCGCCGCACACGACGAACGCCCCGACGACGGCGGGCCACCCGCCGGCGACCCCGCCCGCACCCGCGAGGACGGCGGCGCCGGGCGTCGACCACGCCAGGGTCAGGGGCGCGCGGTGGCGGCGGCTGAGCCAGATCATCCCGAGCCCCTGGACGACGCACAGCACGAGGAGGCCGGACGCCGCCTGCTCCGGTGTGGCACCGACCGCCCGCAGGCCCGTGACGACGACCGCGAACGAGCTGGTGAAGCCGACGAGGGCGGCGACGATCCCGACACCGACCGGCTGCGCGAGCGAACGTTCCACGAACGGAACGGTAGGCCCGGCCCGCCGCGTTCCGCAAACAGAACGCTAGGATGACGCCGTGCGATCCGCCGAGCTCTCCGCGCTCATCGGCGAGCGCCTCACCTCCGCCCGCGCCGTCCGGGGGCTCTCCCTCGGGGCCCTCGCCCGTGCCGCCGGGATCGGCAAGGGCTCGCTGTCGGAGATCGAGGGCGGGTCGCGCAACCCGAACCTCGCTACCCTCTACGCCCTCGCCGGAGCCCTCGACGTCCCGATGTCGTGGCTGCTCGCCGAACGCGCGGGGGCCGAGGTGTCCTCCCCCGGCATCCACACCCGGCTGCTGGCCGCCACGCAGGAGGACGAGGTCACGGTGGAGGTCTTCGCGCTGCGGCTCGACCGCGGTCCGATGCACCGCTCGGAGGCGCACGGCGCCCACGTGACCGAGCACCTGCTGGTCACCCGCGGCCGGGCCGAGGTCGGCCCCCTCGACGCCACCGTCGAGCTCGGCGTCGGCGAGTCCCTGCAGTGGACCGCCGACTCCCGGCACGGGTACCGCGCGCTGGGCGAGGCGCCGGCCGAGGCGGTGCTCACCATGTGGTGGCGGCGCCCCCGTCGCTTCTAGTCATACAGGTTTCATACTTGTATGCTCACTCGGGTCGCCGGGGACGAGCCCGGGGACGACCCCGGGCCGGCCGCGACGGCGGCCCGCAGACGCGAAGGAGCGCCATGTCTCACCAGCTGCCCTACCAGCCCGACGCCATCCGGTCCGTGCAGCTCTCGACGCTCACGCTGCCGCTGGCCACCGCCGTCTCCGACGCCAAGGTGTTCACCGGGCGGCAGAAGCCGATGACCGAGGTCGTGTTCCTCGTCGCCGAGATCACCACCGAGCAGGGCCACAAGGGTCTCGGCTTCTCCTACTCCAAGCGCGCGGGCGGGCCGGCCCAGTACGCGCACGCCAAGGAGGTCGCCGACGCGGCGCTCGGCGAGGACCCCAACGACATCGCCAGGCTGTACACGAAGCTGCTGTGGGCGGGAGCGTCCGTGGGCCGCTCCGGCGTCGCGACGCAGGCCCTCGCCGCGATCGACATCGCGCTCTACGACCTCAAGGCCAAGCGCGCGGCCCTGCCGCTGGCCAAGCTGCTCGGCGCGCACCGCGACTCGGTGCGCACCTACAACACCTCCGGCGGCTTCCTGCACGCCAGCATCGACGAGGTGAAGGACCGGGCATCGCTGTCGCTGGCCGAGGGCATCGGGGGCATCAAGATCAAGGTGGGCCTGCCGGACACCCGCGCCGACCTGGCCCGCGTCGAGGCCGTGCGCGAGCACCTCGGCCCGGACGTCCCGCTCATGGTCGACGCGAACCAGCAGTGGGACCGCACCACCGCGCTGCGCATGGGGCGGCGACTCGAGCCGTACGACCTGGTGTGGATCGAGGAGCCGCTGGACGCCTACGACGCCGAGGGCCACGCCGCCCTCGCCGCCGCCCTGGACACGCCGGTGGCGACCGGCGAGATGCTCGCGTCGGTGGCCGAGCACGAGCGCCTCATCGCCGCCCGGGCGTGCGACATCATCCAGCCCGACGCCCCGCGCGTCGGCGGCATCACGCAGTTCCTCCGCCTGCTCACCCTCGCCGACCAGGCCGGGCTGGACCTCGCGCCCCACTTCGCGATGGAGATCCACCTGCACCTGGCGGCCACGTACCCGCGCGAGCCATGGGTGGAGCACTTCGACTGGCTCGACCCGCTGTTCGAGGAGCGCCTGGAGACGAAGGACGGCCGGATGCTCGTGCCCGACCGCCCGGGGCTCGGCGTGACGCTCACCGAGCAGGCGCGGGCGTGGACCACGGACAGCGTGCTGGTCGGGTCGCGGTGAGGCCCGGTCAGGACGCGCCGGCCGGGGTGCGCCGGATGATGGAAGCATGAGCCCATGCCCCCGACCCTGAGCGGCGCGCTCGTCGCCGCGCTGCGGGCGCGGATCGTCGACGGTGACATCGCCCCCGGCGAGAAGTTGCCCAGCGAGACCGCGCTCGCCGTCGAGCACCAGGTCAGCCGCACCGTCGTGCGCGAGGCGATCGCCCGCCTCAACCTCGAGGGGCTGGTCCACACCCGGCGCGGCAGCGGCAGCTACGCGCTCGCGCCGCCCGCCGGGGACGGCGACGACGTGCCCGTCGCGCGCTCGCTCGAGGACCGGCTCGGCCTGATCGACTTCCGGTTGGGCGTCGAGACGCAGGCGGCCGCCCTCGCCGCGGAGCGCCGCTCGGACGCCCACCTCGACGCGCTCGCCGCCCGCCTGCGCGACCTCGACGGCACCCCGGGGCACCCGGCGACGGCGATGCAGCACGACTTCGCGTTCCACCGGCTCGTCGCGGAGGCGGCGCAGAACCGGTACCTCCTGGACGCCCTGGACCGCCTCGGCCCGCAGATGATCGCGATGCCGCGTGGGCGCCTGGGCTCCTCCGCCGCGCCGTCCGCGGGCACGGGGGACGGCACGACAGGGCGGTTCGCGACCGTCACGCAGGAGCACCGCGCGATCCTCGACGCCCTGGCCGCCCGGGACCCGCTCGCCGCCGCGGCCGCGATGCGCGTGCACCTGGCCGGCTCCCGGCGCCGGCTGCTGGCGGAGTCGGGCGGCCGCTGACCGCGGGCTCAGCCCGCCCGCGTGCCGCCCAGCGGCAGGGCGAGGATCGCCAGGTCCAGCCACCGACCGAACTTGGTGCCGACCTCGGGCAGCCGCCCGACGGGGGCGAACCCGAGCGACTCGTGCAGCCGGACGGACGCGGCGTTCCCGGCCTCGATGTCGGCGAGCATGACGTGGTGCCCGGCGGCGCGGGCACGGGCGACGAGCTCGACCAGCAGCGCCCGGCCCAGCCCCCGGCCCTGGTATCCCTCGGCCACGTAGACCGAGTCCTCCACCGTGTGGCGGTAGCCGACCTTGGCGCGCCACTGCGCATAGGTGGCGTACCCGGCGACGGTGCCGTCGTCGTCGGCCACGAGGATCGGGTTGCCGGCCGCCGCCTGGGCGCCGAACCACTCCTCCCGCTCGCCGCGCGGCACCTCGTCGTCCGTCCAGATCGCGGTCGACGTGCGGATGGCCGCGTTGTGGATCTCCAGGAGGGCATCGAGGTCGGAGTGGACGGCGTCGCGGAGGATCATGCGCATATAGTAGCGATCGTGTTCACTATCGTATTCGCGGGCCGCGCGTGACGGACGACCTCGGCGCCGCCCTCGCCCACGCCCTGCAGGCTGCCCGGGCCGACCGCGGGCTGAGCGTCGCCGCGCTCGCCGAGGCGTCGGGCGTCTCGCGCGCGATGATCTCCCGCATCGAGCGCGAGGACGCCCAGCCCACCGCCGCGCTCCTCGGGCGGCTCGCCGCCGCGCTCGGCATGACGCTGTCCGAGCTGGTGGCCCGCGCCGAGGGCGACACGAGGCGGCTGGCCCGGCGGGCGGAGCAGCCGACGTGGACCGATGCGGGGACGGGGTACGTCCGGCGCGCGGTGTCCCCGCCGGCGAGCGCCGCGCTGGAGCTCGTGGAGGTCGAGCTCCCGCCCGGCGCCGAGGTGACCTACCCCGCCGAGTCGTACCGGTTCGTCGACCAGCAGATCTGGGTGCTCGACGGCGCGCTGCGGTTCGTCGAGGGAGAGCAGGTGCACGACCTCGGCCCCGGCGACTGCCTCCAGCTCGGCGCCCCGGCCGACTGCACCTTCGTCAACGCGACGCGGTCGTCGTGCCGCTACCTCGTCGTCCTCGACAAGCTGGCGGCCCCGCGCCCGCGGTGAGCACGGCTACGACGACGGCTTGACCGCCAGCACGGGGTGCTCGGCCTGCAGCAGGATGCGCTGCGCGACGGAGCCCATGATGAACTTCCCCACCGGGCTGCGGCGGCGCAGCCCGATGACGATGAGGGTCGCGTCGTGCCGCTCGGCGAGCTCGAGGATCTCGTCGCTGAAGTCGTCGCGGTGCGTGCCGCGCACGACCCGGGCGGCGACGCCGGCGTCGGACGCCGCGGCGAGCACCCGGTCGAGGTCGTCGTCCGTCGCGACCGTCGTCTCGACGAGCGACCCCTCGCGCGCGGAGTTCACGACGAGCAGGTCCTCGCCCCGGAGCCGGGCCTCGGTGATGGCCGCCGTGGCGGCGGCCTCCCCCACCGGGGTGGGGACGTATCCCACGACGATGCTCATACGGACGCTTCCTCTCGGTCGGGGGTCGGCGCCTGCGCGGGCCGACGGCGACGGGCGGACTGCACGAGGGGCCAGACCGCGACGACGACGAACAGGGCGAGCAGCACGGCGGAGATGGGGCGGGTGACGAACCCGGTGGGGTCGCCGCCGAACAGCAGCAGCGAGCGCCGCACGCTCTCCTCCAGCAGGGAGCCGAGCACGAAGGCCAGCACCAGCGGGCCGGGCTCGAAGCCGAACTTCTTCATGAGGTAGCCGACGGCGCCGAAGACGACGACGAGCAGCACGTCGAAGACGGAGTTGTTGATCGTGTACGCGCCGATCATCGTGATGAGCGCGGTGATCGGGGCGAGGATCGCGGCCCGCACCCGCAGGATGCGCACGAAGACGCCCACCAGCGGGATCGACATGATCAGCAGCAGGATGTTGCCGACGTACATCGAGTTGACGACGCCCCAGAACAGCTCGGGGTGCTGGTCGACGAGCTGTGGGCCGGGCGTGATGCCCTGGATGAGCAGCGCGCCGAACATCAGCGCCATCGTCGCGTTGGCCGGGATGCCGAGGGTGAGCAGCGGGATGAACGAGCTGGTGGCGGCGGCGTTGTTCGCCGTCTCGGGGCCCGCGACGCCCTCGATGGCGCCCTTGCCGAAGCGCGACGGGTCCTTGGCCCGCTTCTTCTCGGCCGCGTAGGCCGCCATCGACGCGATGGTCGCGCCGCCGCCCGGCAGGATGCCGAGGAAGAAGCCGAGCACGGACCCGCGCGTCACGGCGCCGGACGACTCGCGCAGGTCGGACCGCGACGGCCACACGTTCGTCACCTTGCCCGGGGCGTGCACGGCCCGGTGCCGCTCCTCGAGGTTGTAGAGGATCTCCCCGAGCCCGAAGAGTCCCATCGCGACGGGCACGAAGTCGATCCCGTCGGCGAGGTCGAGGCTGCCGAACGTGAACCGTTCCGTGCCGGTGAAGGCGTCGCGGCCCACGGTGGCGAGCAGCAGGCCGAGCGCGGCGGCCACCAGGGCCTTGACCCGCGCGCCGGACGCGATGGTCGAGACGAGCAGGATGCCGAGCAGCGCGAGGGCGGCGTACTCCGGCGGGCCGAAGTCGAGGGCGAAGCTCGCGACGACCGGCGCCAGGAACGTGAGCCCCACGATGGCGACGGTGCCGCCGACGAACGACCCGATGGCCGCGATGCCGAGCGCCGTGCCGGCCTTGCCCTGCCGGGCCAGCGCGTGCCCGTCGAGCACCGTGACCACGGAGCTCGCCTCGCCGGGCAGCCGCAGCAGCACCGACGTGATGGTGCCGCCGTACTGGGCGCCGTAGAAGATGCCGGCGAGCATGATGATCGCCGTCACCGGCTCGATCCCGTAGGTGAGCGGCAGCAGGATCGCGATCGTCGCCGCCGGGCCGAGGCCCGGCAGCACGCCGATCAGCATCCCGATGAGCACCCCGACCAGGCAGTAGAGCAGGTTGGTGGGCTCCAGCACGACCTCGAACCCGGCCATGACGTTCTGCAGGTTGTCCACGAGACGTCTCCTTCAGAGGGTCGGAACGGGCGGGTCAGAACAGGTGCGGCACGTTGGTGCCGAGCGCGGCCACGAACACGAGGTACAGGGCGACGACCGCGCCCAGCGAGCACACGACCGACGTGCGCCACGACTCCCCGCCGAGGAACCGCATCCACACGAGGCTGAGCAGCAGGGACGGGATCTCGAAGCCGATCACGGGCAGCAGGGCCACGAGGCCGAGCAGCGTCGCGAGCCCGACCAGCGGCATCCACGAGTGGCGCGTGAACCGCTCGCCGTCCCCGCCGGCCCGGCCCACGACGAGCTGTGCCAGCGAGAGGACGACGAGCCCCACGCTCACCACGAGCGGCCACATGCCCGAGCCGGGCTGCGCGGGCGTGCCCACGCCGAGGGCGAGGGAGACCACGACACCGCCGACGCCGAGCGCGAGGGTGACGAGGCCGGCGCCGAGGTTGGCGAGCAGCCCGGCGGGGGGCGGCCCGTCGTCGTGCGCCTCGGGCTCGACCGCCGGCTCGACGGTGGGCTCGGGGTCCGGTGGGTGCGGGGCGGTCATCATCGGTCTCCTCCGGCGGGGTCGTCGCTCACTCGGCGAGCGAGATGTCGTACTCCGCGGTCAGGTCCTGGTACTTCTCCGCGAGCGCCGTCCACTCCTCGACGACCTCCTCGCCGCTGATCTCGTGCGGCGTGAGCAGGTTGTTCTCGTTGAACGACGTGTACGCGTCCTCGGCCACGGCGGCGTCGACGGACTCCACGAGCCGCGCCTTGACGTCCTCCGGCAGCCCCTTCGGCGCGGCCAGCGCCCGGTACTGCGAGACGGGCACGTCGTAGCCCTCCTCGACGGCGGTGGGCACGTCGGGCAGGAACTGGTTGCGCTCGGCGGAGAACGCGAGCAGCGGCACCACGTTCCCGGCGTCGATCTGCGGCTTGGCCTCGCCGAGCTGGATGGTCGCGACCTGCACCTGGTCGCCGACGACGGCGGTCAGGGCGGGCGAGCCGGAGTCGAACGGCACGCTCGTCCCCTCGATCCCGGCCTGGGCGAAGAGCACCGCCTGGGCGAGCTGCGAGCCGGTGCCGACGCCCGTCGTGCCGTAGGTGACCTCGCCGGACGCCGCCCGGAGGTCGTCGAGGTCCTCGAAGCCCGACTTCTTGCTCGCGACCAGCACGTAGTCGTCCTGGGAGAGGCCCTTGAGGACGTCGACGTCTTCGAGCGAGACGGCCTCGCCCTCGGAGACCGCGAGCGGCGTGATCGTGATGAGCGAGGCGTTGAGCAGCACGAGGTTCGAGCCGTCGGCGGGCTTGCCCGCCACCTCCTGCGTGGCGACGGCGCCGTTCGCGCCGGCCCGGTTCACGACGGGCACCGAGACGCCGAGGTCGCCGGACATGCCGTCCGCGAGGGCCCGGGCGATGAGGTCGGTCGAGCCGCCGGCGTCCTGCCCGACGGTGAGGGTCACGGGGCCGGAGGGGAACTCCGACGACGCCTCGGTGCCGCCCGTCCCCCCGGCGACGTTGCCGCCGCAGGCGGCGAGGGTGAGCGCGGCGACGGCGGCGGTGGCACCGGCGACGGCACGGCGGTGGGCAAGTCTCATCACGGCTCTCCTCGTTGAGATCTCGATCGAGCGGCGCGAGCGTCGGCGCCGCGGCAAGTCCGGTCGGGCGACGACTCTAGGGAGCCATACGATGCCTGTCTAAGCCTCAATCTGCATGGCTTGATCCAACGAGGGCATCAATCACCACACCCCTGACGGGCGAGGAGCGCACCGGGATGACCACCGCCTACACGCTCGACCAGGTCCGCTGTTTCGTGGCCGTGGCGGAGGAGCTGCACTTCGGCCGCGCCGCCGAGCGCCTGAGCATGACGCAGCCCCCGCTGAGCCGGCAGGTGCAGAAGCTCGAGCACGCCGTCGGCGTGGCCCTGCTGGAGCGGGACAACCGGCACGTGGAGCTCACCACCGCCGGCGCGGTCTTCCTCTCCGAGGCGCGCCGGCTGCTCACGTCGGCCGACGCCGCGCCCGCCCTCGCCCGCCGGATCGCCGCGGGCCGCGCCGGCGTGCTGCGGCTCGGGTTCACCGCGGCGACGGGGTTCAGCCTGCTCGGCACCCTGGTGCAGGAGATCGCCGAGGTCATGCCCGACGTCGACCTCGACCTCCAGGAGCTCGTGACGGTGGAGCAGCTCGAGGCCATCCGGCGCGGGGAGCTCGACCTCGCGCTGGGCCGCCCGCCCTTCGACGACCCGCGGCTCGACTCGCACCTGCTCCTGTCGGAGGATCTCGTCCTGGTGGTGCCCGAGGGGCACCCCCTCGCGACCCTGCGGCGGCCCGTGCGGACGGCCGACCTGCGCGACGTCCCGCTCATCGGCCACCACCCCACCAAGGCGCGGTACTTCTACGACATGGTCGTGCGGTACGTGGACGTGGAGCACGCGAACGTCGTGCACGTGGTGAGCCAGATCCTCACCATGTGCTCGCTGGTCGGGGCCGGGCGCGGCGTCGCGTTCGTGCCCGAGTCGGCCCGGCTGCTCGGCCTGCCGGGCGTGCGCTTCTGCGACCTGGCCGACGTGCCGCACGCCGTCGTCGAGCTGCACGCGCTGTGGGACCGGAGCTCCAAGAACCCCGCCCTGCACGAGTTCCTGCGCCACCTGCGGGCGGTGCACGACTGATCCCCGCCCGGGAGCCCCCGGCGATACCCGCACGGCATGAACCGATGCCATTCCGGGCTTGGACAGGCATCGTGAACCCTTCTTAGGTTGTCCGACGAACTGTCACCGCCGACGTCTGTCACCAGGAGGGGCCATCGTGGCCACGTACTCACCCTCGGAGCTCGCCGCCACCCTCAAGGAGGGCCTGCTGTCGTTCCCCGTCACCCCGTTCGCCGCGGACGGCGAGGTCGACGCGGCCCGGTACGCCGAGCACATCGCGTGGCAGACGAGCTTCGGGATCGGCGGGCTCTTCGCCGCCGGCGGCACGGGCGAGGGCTTCAGCCTCACGCCGGCCGAGACCGCGCGCGTCGTGGAGCTCGCCGTCGAGGCGGCCGACGGCGCGACGCCGGTACTCGGCAGCGCCGCCGGCAACACGGCCCAGGCCGTCGAGAACGCGCGGGCGGCCGAGGAGGCAGGCGCCGAGGGCGTCCTGCTGCTGCCCCCGTACCTCACCGACTGCGACCAGGACGGCCTGCTCGAGCACGCCTCCGCGGTGTGCGCCGCGACGAGCGTCGGCGTCATCGTCTACAACCGCGCCAACGCCGTGTACTCCGCGCAGACCGTCGCCCGGCTCGCCGACCGGCACCCGAACTTCATCGGCTTCAAGGACGCCCTCGGCGACATCGAGCAGCTCACGCGCGTGGTCGCCACCAACGGCGACCGCCTCTTCTACCTCGGTGGCCTGCCCACCGCGGAGACGTTCGCGCTGCCGCTGCTGCAGCTCGGCATGAGCACCTACTCCTCGGCGATGTACAACTTCGTGCCCGAGTTCGCGCTCGAGTTCTACCGCGACGTGCGGAACCTCGACCGCGCCGCCGTCACCGAGAAGCTCACGCGCTTCGTGCTGCCCTACCTCGACATCCGCGACCGGGCCAAGGGGTACGGCGTCTCGATCGTCAAGGGCGGCCTGCGGGCCGTCGGGCGCGACCTCGGCAGCGTCCGTCCCCCGCTGCAGGACCTCACCGAGCGTGACGTCGACGACCTGCGCGCCCTCGTCGACGCCGCCGGCGTCCGCCCGACCGACGTCGTCCTCGCCCGCTGACCGCCGACTCCCGCCACCCGCGCACCCCTGGAGGGACCCCATGACCGTCACCGCCGTCCTCGCCGGGCACTCGATCGTCGCCGGGGAGCCGCTGGTCGGCGCCGCCGGCACGGCCGTCGCCCACGACCCCGCCACCGACGAGGCGCTGGAGCCCGCCTACTCGCTCCTCTCCGTCGACCAGCTCGCGCACGCCACGGCCGCCGCGGAGGAGGCCGTCGCGTCCTTCTCCGCGCTCGCCCCCGAGCCGCACGCCCGCTTCCTCGACCGCGTCGCCGAGAACCTGGAGGCCGCCGGCCCTGCGATCGTCGCGCGGGCGATGCGGGAGACCGGCCTGCCCGAGGCCCGGCTGACGGGCGAGCTCGCCCGCACCACGGGGCAGCTGCGCCTGTTCGCCGCCGTCGTGCGCCAGGGCGACCACCGCGGCGTCCGCGTCGACCCGGCCCGGCCGGACCGCACGCCCCTGCCGCGAGCCGACATCCGCCAGCGCCAGGTCCCCGTGGGCCCGGTCGCCGTGTTCGGCGCCAGCAACTTCCCGCTCGCGTTCTCCGTCGCCGGCGGGGACACGGCCTCGGCGCTGGCCGCGGGCTGCCCGGTGATCGTCAAGGCGCACGGCGCGCACCCGGGCACCGGCGAGCTGGTGGGCCGCGCCGTCGCCGACGCCGTCGCCGCCGAGGGGCTGCACCCCGGCGTCTTCTCCCTGGTCTACGGCCCGGGCGCGCAGGTGGGCCGGGCGCTCGTGAGCGACCCCGTGGTCCGGGCCGTCGGGTTCACCGGCTCCCGCTCCGGCGGTCTCGCGCTCGTCGCCGCGGCCGCCTCCCGCCCCGTGCCGATCCCCGTCTACGCCGAGATGAGCTCGGTCAACCCCGTGATCGTGCTGCCTGGCGCGCTCGACCCGGACGGAGGCGCCGACGTCGACGCCCTCGCCGCGGCGTACCTGGCGTCGGTGACCGGGTCGTCCGGCCAGCTCTGCACGGCACCCGGCATCGTCCTCGTGCCGCGCTCCGCGCACGGCGACGCGTTCGTCGACGCCGTCCGCCGGGCCGCCGAGGCCGCCGCCGGGCAGACCATGCTCACCGCCGGCATCGCGCGGGCGTGGCAGGACGGCGTGGACGCCCTCGCCGCGCAGGACGGCGTCGCCGTCGCCGGTACCGGCGCCCCGGGCGCCACGCGCAACGCGCCCGCGCCGTCCGTCTTCGTCGCCGACGTCGCCACCTTCCTCGCCAACCCGGTGCTGGAGGACGAGATCTTCGGCGCCGCGTCCCTGGTCGTCCGGTACGGCGACGACGACGAGCTGCTCGCCGCCGTCGGCCGCCTGGAGGGGCAGCTCACCGCGACCCTGCACCTCACCGAGGCCGACCGCGCCACCGCCGTCCGACTGCTGCCCGCGCTGGAGCGCACGGCCGGGCGGATCCTCGCGAACGGCTGGCCCACGGGCGTCGAGGTGGGCCATGCGATGGTGCACGGCGGCCCCTTCCCCGCGACCTCGGACGGGCGCACGACATCCGTCGGGACGCTGGCGATCGAGCGGTTCCTGCGGCCCGTCGCCTACCAGGACCTGCCGGAGTTCCTGCTGCCGGAGCCCGTACGGCCTGACAACCCGTGGCGCCTGACGCGCCGCGTCGACGGCGTGCTCCGGCCCGCCGCCGGTGCGGAGGAGGTCCGATGAGCGCCCCGACCGTCGCCCGCGTGCAGGTCGTGCCCGTCGCGGGGCACGACTCCATGCTGCTCAACCTGTCCGGCGCGCACGCGCCGTTCTTCACCCGCAACGTCGTGGTCGTCGAGGACTCCGAGGGCCGGACCGGGCTGGGCGAGGTGCCGGGCGGCGAGAAGATCCGCGCGACGGTCGAGGAGGCCGCGGCCCTCGTCGTCGGCCGGCCGGTCGCACGGTTCCGGTCCGTGCTGCGTGGCGTCTCGGCCAGGTTCGCCGGCCGGGACGCGGGCGGGCGCGGGAACCAGACCTTCGACCTGCGCACCACCGTGCACGCCGTCACCGGGCTGGAGTCCGCCCTGCTCGACCTGCACGGGCAGGCCCTCGGCGTCCCGGTGGCCGAGCTGCTCGGCGAGGGGCAGCAGCGCGACGCCGTCCCGATGCTCGGCTACCTGTTCTACGTGGGCGACCCGGACGCCACCGACCTGCCCTACCTGCGCGAGCCCGACGGGCCCGACGCCTGGTCCCGGCTGCGCCGCGAGGCCGCCACGACGCCCGACGCCGTCGTGCGGCTCGCCGAGGCCGCGCGGGGGCGCTACGGCTTCCGCGACTTCAAGCTCAAGGGCGGCGTGCAGGCCGGCGACGCGGAGGTCGACGCCGTCGTCGCGCTCAAGGAGCGGTTCCCCGACGCCCGGATCACGCTCGACCCGAACGGCGGCTGGCTGCTGGACGACGCCGTCCGGCTCGGGCGCCGGATGCGGGGCGTCGTCGCGTACGCCGAGGACCCGTGCGGCGCCGAGGGCCGGTTCTCCGGCCGCGAGGTGATGGCCGAGTTCCGGCGCGCCACCGGGCTGTCGACGGCGACCAACATGATCGCCACCGACTGGCGCGAGCTGGGGCACGCGATCCGGTCCGACGCCGTCGACATCCCGCTCGCCGACCCGCACTTCTGGACCATGGCCGGGTCCGTCCGCGTCGCGCAGCTGTGCCACGAGCTCGGCCTCACGTGGGGCTCGCACTCCAACAACCACTTCGACGTCTCGCTGGCCATGTTCACGCACGTGGGCGCCGCGGCGCCCGGCGAGATCACCGCGCTCGACACCCACTGGATCTGGCAGGACGGCCAGGGCCTCACCACCGACCCGCTGCGCATCGTCGACGGCGAGATCCGGGTGCCGACCACCCCCGGGCTCGGCGTCGAGCTCGACCCCGACCGCCTGGCCGAGGCGCACGAGCTGTACCGCGAGCACCGGCTGGGCTCGCGGGACGACGCCGTCGCGATGCAGTACCTCGTGCCGGGCTGGGAGTTCGACCCGAAGCGGCCCTGCCTCGTGCGGTAGGGGTCTCGCCCTGCTCGTTCCGGTGGGGTATCAGACGGCCGTCGCGCGCGTCGTTCCAAGCAGGGGCCGGTGCGCCCGGCCCGACGCACCACCGAGGAGCCCTCCGATGTCCGCGATCGACGCATCCGCCACCGCCGCGACGACGGCCGCCCCGGCGTCGTCGGCCCCCGTCCCGGCGCCCGTCCCCACGTCCGCGCCGCCCGCGCCCGTGGTCTCGGGCGGGACCGGGCACGCCACGGTGTCGCCCCGGCTGCGCACCTACGCGTACGTCGTCGCGCTCGTCGTCGGCGCGCTCGCCACCGCCGCGTCCACCATCACCGCCGCCGTGGCGCCGGACGCCGCGCAGACCGTCACCGCCGTCGGCGGCGCCGTCGCCGGCCTGTTCGCCACCCTCTCCGGCGGCCTCGGCACGGCCTACCGTCCGACGTCGTCGCACGGGACGCCCTGACCCTGGCACGGCCGCGCCCCGCGGCACGACATCTGCGTCGCGCCGCCGGTTGCGTCGATCCCCTCGCGCGGGTCCGCGGTCAGCGGTCCTCGCACTCGGGACACTGGGCGGAGAGCTCCTCCACCACGTCCTCGTGCCCCCTGCACGGGAGGTGCCACCCGGTGTTGGCGATGATCGTGTGGCTGGCGGCGCTGCTGGAGCCGGGCTCCGCATGCACCACCGCCACCGCGATCCCCTGACCGCACACCAGGCACCTGGTCGACGCCACGAATTTCACCGTGGCCATGCTCCTACCGTCGCTCCGGGCCGCGATGCCCGCACCCTGGCCAGGTTCGACCGTGACTCAGCGAGTCTCGATTCATGGCGGGGGATCGGGACCGCATCAGGAGGGATCGGACGACGCCGCAGGACAGGGGGCGGGACGACCTGGCCGACCCGGTGCTCGCACCTTCACGACCGAGCGGGGCCTCCACCTCGGCGTCCTCGACGGGAGGAACAGCGGCACGACGAGCGCCGCCATCCCGCGCGTGACGGGACGACGAAGGCCCGGAACCGCGAGGTTCCGGGCCTTCGTGACCTGAGCCGCCTATCAGAATCGAACTGATGACCTATTCATTACGAGTGAATCGCTCTACCGACTGAGCTAAGGCGGCGTGCCGTGCGCCGGTACGGAACCGGATCAACGAGCGCGCCTACAGTACCTGACGCCCGGGCCCGGCTCCAAAACGGCCGGCCGGTTCCGCGCGACAGCACGCGCTGACCTCCGCATACTCGTGCCCATGCAGCCCACGACGTCGCAGAGCACCGTCATCACCACAGGCCGAGGGTGGTGGTGGAAGACCCTCGTCCTCGGCATCCTGCTGTGGGCCGTCACCGCCGCCGTGACGTTCAGCACGCAGAACTCGAACCTCATCCCGACGGTGATCCTGCTCGGCAGCTTCCTCGTCCCGTTCAGCGTGGTGCTGTTCGTCGTCGAGAAGGCCCACGGCTCGATCGACATCATGCTGCTGCTGGGCGCGTTCTTCTTCGGCGGCATCTTCGGCGTGCTGGGCGCGTCGATCCTGGAGTCGCACCTGTCGCCCTCGGTGTGGATCTACGTGGGCGTGGGCGCGATCGAGGAGGCCGTGAAGATCGCGGTGTTCCTGGTGGTCGGCGCCCGGGTGGCGCACAAGACCGGGCTCACGGGAGCGCTGCTCGGCGCGACGGTCGGCGCCGGGTTCGCGGCCTTCGAGTCCGCGGGCTACGCCTTCAACGCGAGCCTCACCCGCCTGGGCCAGATCGACCTGAACTCCCTGCTGCAGACGGAGGCGGTCCGCGGCCTGCTGACGCCGGTGGGCCACGTCCTCTGGACGGCGATCCTGGGCGCGGCGATCTTCGGCGCGGCGTCGGCCGCCGGCAGGTACCGGTTCACCGGCGGCGTGCTGCTCGCCTACCTCACCGTGGTCGCGCTGCACGCCCTGTGGGACTCGATGGGCTTCATCTCCGCGTACCTCGCGATCAAGGTCACCGGCGGGGTGCACTACGAGCTCGCGTACGGCCAGCTGCTGCCCGCCGCGGCCGACAACGCCTCCACCTGGTCGACCGTGTTCTACGTGGTCGGGCTGGTCGTCATCTCCGCGCTGGGCGTGCTGGCCCTGCGGCACTGGTCGCGCACGGGCGCTCAGCAGGTCGCGCCGTCGGCCGGCACCTCGCCGTCCACGAGGTAGGACTCGACGGCGTCGGCCACGCACGTCCGGGACGGCTGGTACGCCGTGTGCCCCTCGCCCTCGTAGGTGAGCAGCACCCCGGAGTCGAGGGTGCTCGCCAGGCCCTCGGCCCAGACGTACGGGGTGGCAGGGTCGTTGGTGGTGCCGACGACGAGGATCGGCGCGGCACCCTTCGCGTGCAGGTCGAACTCCTGCTTCACCTGCGGGTACTCCGCGCCGGCGCAGGTCAGCCCGCCGTAGCCGAAGAACGAGCCCATCGTCGGCGCGTCCTTCTCGATGGCGGCGGCGTCCGCCCGCATCTGCTCGACGTCCGTGGTGGCCCGGTCGTCGAGGCAGCTCACGGCGCGCATCGCCTCCTCCGAGTTGGTGGCGTAGCTCCCGTCCGCGTTCCGGTCGAAGTACTGGTCGGAGAGGTAGAGCAGCGCGTTGCCCGTGCCCTGGTTGATCGCCTCGTCCAGGGCCTGGGTGAGCGCGGGCCAGCTGCCCTGGTTGTAGAGGGTGACGGCGATGCCGTAGAACGCGAGGCTCTGCGTGACCGTGCGGCCGGAGCTCGACGTCTCGTACGGCCGCTCGTAGGCATGGTCCAGCACCTGCCGGATCTGCCGCATGCCGTCGTCCACCGCACCGGTGAGCGGACAGCTCGCGCCCGCCTGGCAGTCCTGCACGTACGCCCGCAGGGCGTTCTCGAAGCCGACGGCCTGCCCGTGGGAGATCTCCTCCGAGCTGAGCGTGGTGTCGATCGCGCCGTCGAGCACGAGGCGGCCGGCGCGGTCCGGGAACAGCCCTGCGTACGTCGCGCCGAGCTGGGTGCCGTAGGAGAACCCGAGGTAGTTCAGGGCGTCGTCGCCGAGCACCGCGCGCAGCATGTCCATGTCGCGCGCTGCGCTCTGCGTGTCCACGTGGCCGAGCACCTCGCCCGAGTTCTCGGCGCACGCGGCGTTCCACGCCTCGTACTCCTCCTGCATCGCCTGCAGCCCGGCGTCGGTGCTGCGGTCGAAGTCCTTGGCCAACGACTCGCCCTTGCGGGCGTCGTCGAAGCACGCCACGGGCGTGGAGCGCTGCACGCCGCGCGGGTCGAAGCCGACGATGTCGAACGCGTCCTGCAGCCGCTTGCCGAAGATCGACCCGTCGGACTGGGCGTCGCTCTGCACGAAGTCGACGCCCGACGCGCCCGGCCCGCCGGGGTTCACCAGGAGCGAGCCCTCCGGGTCCTTGCCGTCCGCCGGGTTGCGCACCAGGGACAGCTCGATGCTGCCCGCGTCCGCGTCCTGCCAGGAGAGCGGAGCCGACGCCGTCGCGCACTGCAGGCCGTCCTCGCAGTCCTCCCACTCGAGCGCCTGCCCGTAGTACTGCTCGAACCCGTCCGGCGCCTGCGACGCCGCCGGGCCGGAGGCCGAGCCCACCGGCGACTGCTCCTTGGCGGGCGCCGTGCACCCGGCGAGCAGCACCGCCCCGGCGACGACGACGGACAGGCCACGCACGGCGGAACGAAGACGCCTCGTGCGGCGGAGGCTCGGGCGGGGGGTGGTGCGGCGGGCGGTCGGGCGGCGCTCGTCGGAGATCACTCGCCCAACCTACCGTCGCCGCAGACCCTGCCCCGACGCGCTCAGCCCGCGGCCGGGACCCAGGCCACCGGGCCCGCGGTGGCGTCCTTCGCACGCGGCGACACCTCGACCTCGCCCAGGTCGCCGAGGCGCACGGTCACGGGCGTCCCCGCGTCGGCGTCCGGCGGGACGGCGACGGCGCTCGTCGTCGGGGCGTAGTCCATCGTGCACGGGCCCGGCTCCGGCTCGACCATGCCGACGACGACCGCCTCGTGCGCGTCGTCCCAGCCGGCCTCGGCCTCGGCCAGGCGCGGGCACGTGCTCGACCCGTACGTCACGACCAGCAGCACGCCGGGCGTGGGCGACCAGGCGACGCCGGCGGGGCTGTCGAACGTCCCCTCCGCGCCCTCGGGCAGGCCGCGCGCGTGCTCCCCGGGCGCCGGCGCGGCCGCGCCGTCGGACGGTGCCGGGCTGACGGACGGGCTGGGCGACGGGCTCGACGACGGCGACGCCGGGGCGGGCGACCCGGACGTCGGCCCGCTTCCCGGCGAACCACCGGACGCGCAGGCCGTCACGAGCACGGCGAGAGCGGCCGCGGCGCCCGCCAGCAGCGGGCCGCGGAGAGCGCGGAGGGGGCGAGCCGTCACGGGGCGACCGTCTCGCGGACGTCCGTGAAACGCAACCGCTCCGGCGTCTCCTGCGGGGCCGCCTTGCGCAGGAAGTCCCGCCGCTTGGCCGCGAAGCCGCGCCGGTCGTCGAAGATGTCCCGCGCCATCTCGGCGAGCTCGATGGTCCGGTAGTACGACAGCGGGCGACGGGGTGCACGCACCTGGGCGGCCGCGGCGGCCTCCGCGCGGCCCTCCGGCGTCGCCAGCGCGGCGGCGCGATCGGCCAGCCACCCGGCGAACCGCGCCGGGTCGCGCGGGCCCACGGCGTCCACCAGGCCGGTCCGCGCCGCCTCCGCGACCGACACCGGCAGCTTGTCGCTGAGCAGCCGGTCGGCGTCGACCTCGCCGAGCCGGGACGCGACGGTCCACGTGTGCAGCTCGGAGCCGAAGATCCCCATGTCGTAGTAGGGGTTGAGCACCACGCCGTCGCGCGCGACGACGACGTCCGCGCACAGGCCCGCCATCACGCCGCCGGCCCCGGCGTTCGCGGTGAACGCGGCCACGGTGAGCTGGTCGGCCGAGGCGATCGCCTCGCACAGGTCGTCGATGGCGCGGATGTTGGCCCACGCCTCCGCGGCCGGGTCGGCGGCCGCCTCGATCGCGCCCAGGTGGATGCCGTTGGAGAACGCGTGCTCGGTGCCGCGCACCACCAGCACCCGGGTGTCCTCCGTGAGCGCCTTCTCCACGGCCGTGGTCAGCCGGCGGCACTGGGCGGTGTGCATGGCGCCGCTGTACGACCGGATCGTGAGGTAGCCGACGTCGCCGTCGCGCTCGTACACGGACTCCGCGAGGGCGGCCGGCGCCGGGCGGAAGGGCACCCCGGCGACGTCGAGCACCCACGACGCGGGCAGCTTGGTGCCGCGCTTCTCGGCCAGGGTCGCGGCGTACCCGACCCACAGCGTGCCGTCACCGGTGGCGATCGCCACGGCGTCCTCGTCGCGCCCCACCACCGTGCCGGGGGCGGCCAGCGGGTCCACCGGCTCGGGGACGGCCACGGCGTCGAACAGGCAGAAGCGCGCGCCCCGCAGCGTCGCGGGGGCGCCGGGCGCGCCGTCGGCCGCGGCGATCGTGCGCGCCAGCTCGGCGGCGGGGCGGGACAGGTCGAGCTCGAACGCGGCCCGGCGCAGCAGCGGCAGCTCGCCGGTGCCCGGCACCTCCCGCTCGAGGCGGTCGGCGGGCGTCGGCTCCTCCCCCGCCGCGACCTTGCGCAGCACCTCCTCGACGCACGCGAGCGCGGCGTCCGCCACGAGCCCGTTGTACAGGGCGCTCTTGGCGATCGGCGCCTGCTGACCCGTGGGCAGCGCGAACGTCGACGTCGCCCACACGGGGCCGGCGTCCATCTCCTCCACCGTGGACAGGGCGGTCACGCCCCAGCGGTCGCGGCCGTCGAGGATCGCGTGGTCCAGGGAGGAGGGGCCGCGGTCCCCCACGGGGCCCGGGTGCACGACGACCGTGGTCCACCGCCGCCACACGTCCTCGGGCACGCGGTGCTTGAGGAAGGGCGCGAGGACCAGGTCCGGGCCGATCTCCTCGACCCGCGCCGTCAGCTCCTCCGGCGAGCCGAACGCCGGCGCCAGCTCGACGCCCACGTCGTGGCCCCGGTCCGCCAGGTGCCCCCACACGCGCTGCGTGAGCCCGTTGAACGCCGAGACGAGCAGCAGGATCCTCATGCCAACCCCCAGTCTGGTCGCGGGGCCACCATGGCCCCCGCCGCGGAACACCTCACCGCATGAAGGGGTGATGAGGCAACTGTCGCCGCAGGGACACGCGCGGGGTGGTCAGCCCTGGGGGCGGAGCGCGACGGCCATCGCCTCGAGCGCCAGGAGCGGCGCCACGTTGCCCTCGAGCCGCTCGCGGGCGACGCCGATCGCGTCCATCCGGCGGATCGTCTGCTCGGGCGTCGAGTCCGCCGCGAGCGCGCGCACGGCGCCGTCGTGCTCGGCGTTCACGAGCTCGACCGTGGCGCCCAGCTGCACCACGAGCACGTCCCGGTACAGGGACAGCAGGTCCACCATCGACCGGTCGAGCACGTCGCGCTGCCGACGCGTGGCGCGCCGCTTCTGGTCGTCCTCGAGCTGCTTGAGCTGCGAGCGCAGCCGGGGCGGCAGGGTGTCGCCGTCCTGCACGCCGAGGGCGCGCATCAGCTCCGCCTTCTCGACGGCGTCGCGCTCGGCGGTGGCCGCCACGGCCTCGGCCTTCGCGACGTCCACGAGCTCCCCCGCCGCGAGGACGGCGTCCCCGACGCCGCGGATGCGCCGCGCGATCTGGAGGACGGCGTCACGGCGCTCGCGCGCGTCGGCGTCGCGGGCGAGGCGCCGCGCCAGCCCGACGTGCGACTGCGCGGCGCGGGCGGCCGTGAGCGCGACCGCCGGGTCGACGCCGTCGCGGCGCACCAGCAGGTCCGCCACGTCCCGGGCCGGCGGCACCCGCAGCACGACGCCACGGCAGCGGGAGCGGATGGTGGGCAGCACGTCCTGCGCGCTCGGGGCGCACAGCACCCAGACGGTGTGCGGCGGGGGTTCCTCGATCGCCTTGAGCAGCACGTTCGTGGTGCGCTCGGCCATCCGGTCCGCGTCCTCGACGACGATCACGCGGTACCGGCCGGACGACGGCGTCCGCGCCGCGGTCATGATGAGGTCGCGCACCTCGTCGATGGTGATGACGACCTTGTCGGTGGCCACGACCGTGAGGTCGGGGTGCGTGCCGGCGAGCGTCGTCGTGCAGGCGTGACACCTCCCGCAGCCGCCGGTCTCGCCGTCCGTACCGGTGCACTGCAACGCCGCGGCGAACGCACGGGCCGCGACCGACCGGCCCGAGCCGGGCGGGCCGGTGAGCAGCCACGCGTGCGTCATCGCGGCCGGGTCCGTGGCCGCGCGGAGCAGGGTGGCGACGGCGTCCGGCTGCCCGACGACGTCGTCCCACACGCTCACTCGCGCCCCTCCCCGGCCGAGCTCTGCGTGTCCCGGTCGGCGTCCTGCGCGGCCGCGGCCTCCTCGACCACGGGCGTGAGGTCGAGCCGGGCGGCGACGTCGACGCGCACCTGCGCCTGCACGTCGTCCAGGCTCGCCGAGGCGTCCACCACGACCCAGCGCTCGGGGTCGGCGGCGGCCCGGCGCAGGAACGTGTCGCGGGTGCGGCGGTGGAACTCGTCCCCCGCGCTCTCCAGCCGGTCCGGCTCGCCCGACAACCGGGCGGCCCCGACCAGCGGGTCGAGGTCCAGCAGCACGGTGACGTCGGGGAGCAGGTCGGCCGTGGCCCACAGGGAGAGCGCCTCGATCTCCTCCTCCGACAGCTCCCGGCCTCCGGCCTGGTACGCCACCGAGGAGTCGAGGTAGCGGTCGGTCACCACGACGGCCCCGCGCCCGAGCGCCGGCCGCACCACCGTGGCGACGTGGTGGGCGCGGTCCGCCGCGTACAGCAGGGCCTCCGTGCGCGGGTCCAGGTCCTCGCCGTGCAGCACCTCCCGGCGCAGCGTGGCCCCCAGGTCCGTGCCGCCCGGCTCGCGCGTCACGACCACCTCACGGCCGGTGACCTCGTGCAGCCAGTCGCCCAGCAGGCGCACGTGCGTGGTCTTGCCGGCGCCGTCGCCGCCCTCGAACGAGACGAAGTACCCGGGTGCGCTGCTCACTCCCGACACCCTAGCCGTGACCGACGACACCGCCGCCCGCCGTAGCGCCCGGCTCGGTGCGGGGGCACGATGGCAGTGATCCCTCGACACGCAGGAGGTTCGATGTCCACCCAGCCGCAACCCTCCCAGACCGTGCTCAGCGAGGAAGAGTGCTGGGCGCTGCTCGCCGGGCAGAAGACCGGCCGGCTGGCCACGTCGGTGGCCGGCGAGCCCGAGATCTTCCCCGTGAGCTTCGCGGTCGCCGGCCAGCGCATCTTCCTGCGCACCCAGCCCGGCACCAAGCTCGCCGAGGTGACGATCAGCCCCCGCGTCGCGTTCGAGGCCGACGAGATCGGCGACGACGGGGCGTGGAGCGTCGTGGTCAAGGGCCGCGCGCAGGTCCTCGAGCGGGAGGAGGACCTGGAGGAGGCCCGCGCGACCGGACTCGTCAGCTACCTCGAGGACGGCAAGACCATCTGGGTCCGCATCACGCCGAGCGAGGTCTCCGGCCGCCGTCTGGTGCCGGGCGACCTGCGCTGACGGGCGCGAGCCCCCCGGTCACTCCCCCGGGTAGACGACGCCCACCTGGCGACGGACGTCGTCCATGGTGCGCATGACCTCGAGCGTGCCGTCCCACGACATGCGCGGGCTCTCGACGTCCCCCGCCGCGATCCGGCGGGCCACCTCGGCCGCCTGGTACTGCTTGCCCTCGCCGCGGAAGCCGTCGTACGCCCAGGTGGCGCCGTCGTGCCTCTCGACGGTGAACGAGGTGGGCGCGTAGAACGTGCGCGCCACCTCGATGCGCCCCTCGGTGCCCGAGATCACGGCCGTGTTGGCGGTGCGCGCCCACAGCGTGGTGGACAGCGTGGCCTGCGTGCCGCCGGGGTAGCCGAGCACCATGCCGATCTGGCCGTCGACGCCCGTCTCGGTGAGCGCGCCGACGGCGGTCACGGTCTCGGGCGCGCCGAGCAGGTCCTGCGCGAAGGAGACGGGGTAGACGCCGAGGTCCAGCAGCGCGCCGCCGGCCAGCCCGGGCGCGTAGAGCCGGTGGGCCGGGTCGAAGGGGAACTGCTGGCCGTGGTCGGCGATCACGCCGACGACGCGGCCGATCTCGCCGCGCGCGATCACGCCCCGCAGCGCCGCGACGTGCGGCAGGAACCGCGTCCACATCGCCTCCATGACGAAGACGCCGGCCTCGCGGGCGGCGTCGAGCACCTCGCGCGCCTGCGCCGCGTCCTGGGTGAAGGCCTTCTCGACGAGCACGTGCTTGCCCGCGCGGATCGCCAGCAGCGCGTGCTCGTGGTGGTGCGAGTGCGGCGTCGCGACGTACACGACGTCGACGTCGGGGTCGGTCACCAGGGCGTCGTAGTCGCCGTGCGCCCGGGCGCCCGGGGCGTGCGCGGCGGCGAACGCCTCCGCCTTGGCGACGTCGCGCGAGCCCACCGCGACGACGGCCGCCGCCGTGTGCTGCCGGACACCGTCGGAGAACGACCCGGCGATGTTGCCGGCACCGAGCACGCCCCAGCGCACGGCCGGCGCGGTCCGCGGGTCGGGCACCGTCCCGGCGAGGTCGTCGGTGGTGAGGCCGGGCGCGAACGAGGCGGGTGTGACGTCGGTCATGGCCGACACGGTACCCGCCGGGGCGCGAGGTCGAGGCGAGCGCTCGAAGTCGATGTCACGGACTTCGACCTCGAGCCTCCCGCCTCGACCTCGGCGGGGCGTCTCGATCTCATGCGGGGGCGCCGAGCGACGCCGCGACCACCCGGTTCGCGACGTCGCGCACCTGCTCCAGCTCGACCAGGCTCAGCCCGCTCGCCGCGACCACCTTCGCCGGCACCTCCTCCGCCCGGTCCCGCAGCGCGCGGCCGGGGGTGGTGAGGTGCAGCTCGACGACGCGCGCGTCGCCGGAGCCGCGGCGCCGCTCCAGCAGCCCCTGGCGCTCCAGCCGCTTGAGCAGCGGCGAGAGGGTGCCCGGGTCGAGCAGGAGCCGCGCGCTCAGCCCGGTGACCGTCGTCGTCGCGCCGGCGCGGTCGTCCTGCCACAGCCCGAGCATCACGAGGTACTGCGGGTGGGTGAGACCCAGCGGCTCGAGGATCGGGCGGTAGATCGACACCATCGCCCGGGCGGCCGCGGAGAGCGAGAAGCACACCTGCGCCTCGAGGCGCAGCGGGTCGGCGGGCAGGTCCATGCGCCCACCCTACGGTTCGACATATAGTTGGCGCACCAATGGTTGGCGCACCAAGTTTTACGAGGGAGTGTCATGGCACGCCGCGAGGACGACGACCGGACCTGGGGCATGAAGGTCACGGAGAGCCTGCTGCGGTTCTTCGGGCCCGCGTCCATCCGGCGCACGCCGCCGATCCCGCCCAGCGCGGAGGACCTGGCCCGGGACGCCGCGCTCCGCAGCTCGCTGCAGCGCGTCACGCGCCCCGACGGCCACGTGTACCTCGTCGAGCGCAAGGACTGACCCCCGCCCTCGTGGCGGGGCGCTACTTCTTGGCGGTGGACTTCTTCGCCGCGGGCTTCTTCGCGGCCGGCTTGCGCGTCGTCGTGCGCTTCTTGGCCGGGCCGGCGGCCCGCTTCTCCGCCAGGAGCTCGATCGCCCGCTCGGGCGTGATGCTCTCGGGTGTCAGGTCGCGAGGCAGCGTCCGGTTGGTCTCGCCGTCGGTGACGTACGCGCCGAAGCGGCCGTCCTTGACCACGATCGGCTTGCCGCTCGTCGGGTCGTCGCCCAGCTCGCGCAGCGGCGGGGTGGCCGCGCGGGCGCCCCGGCCGCGCTTGGGCTCGGCGTAGATCTTCAGCGCCTCGTCCAGCGTGATCGTGAAGAGCTGCTCCTCCGACGCGATGGTCCGCGAGTCCGTGCCCTTCTTGAGGTACGGGCCGTAGCGGCCGTTCTGCGCGGTGATCTCGTCGCCCGACTCCGGGTCGGTGCCGACCACGCGCGGCAGCGACAGGATCTTCAGGGCGTCGTCGATCGTCACCGTCTCGAGCGTCATCGACTTCAGCAGCGACCCGGTGCGCGGCTTCGGCTGAGCGGCCTTCGCCTTCTTCTGCGCCGCCGCCGACAGGTTCGGGTCGATCTCCGGCAGGTCGAGCACCTCGGTCACGTACGGGCCGTAGCGGCCGTTCTTCGCGATGATCTCGGTCCCGGACACCGGGTCGGTGCCGAGCACCTTGCCGTCCTCCGCGCCCGCGGCCAGGAGCTCGCGCGCCTTCGCCACCGTGAGCTCGTCGGGGGCGACGTCGTCGGGGATGGACGCGCGCGGCGGGTTCTCCCCCTCCGCCACCTCGGCGCCCAGGTCCTCGACGTACGGGCCGTACCGGCCCACGCGCACGCGGATGCCCTCGCCGATCTCGACCGAGTTGATCGCCACGGGGTCGATCTCGCCGAGGTTCTCCACCAGCTCGTGCAGGCCCCAGCCGGTGCTGTCGCCCGAGCCGTCGCCGAAGTAGAACCGCGTCAGCCACGCCACGCGGTCGCGGCTGCCCGACGCGATCTGGTCGAGGTCGGCCTCCATCTCGGCCGTGAAGTCGTAGTCGACCAGCCAGCGGAAGTGCTCCTCGAGCAGCCTCACGACGGCGAACGCGAGCCACGTCGGCACCAGCGCCTGGCCCTTGGTGCGCACGTAGCCGCGGTCCTGGACCGTCGAGATCGTCGCCGCGTACGTGGAGGGGCGGCCGATGCCGAGCTCCTCCAGCGCCTTGACCAGCGACGCCTCGGTGTAGCGGGCGGGCGGGGTGGTCGAGTGCCCCTCGGCGGCGAGGTCGTCGCCGCGCAGCGGGTCGCCCTCGGCCATGCGCGGCAGCCGCGCGTCCTTGCCCGACGCGCCGGCGCCGTCGCCCTCGGCGACGTCCGTGCCCTCCTCGTACGCGGCCAGGAAGCCGCGGAAGGTGATGACGGTGCCGGACGCCGAGAACACGGCGTCGCGGCCCGCGAGCCCGCCCGCGGCGTCGGCCAGCGAGGCCGCGAGGCGCACGGACGCCGTCGACCCCTTGGCGTCGGCCATCTGCGAGGCCACGGTGCGCTTCCAGATCAGCTCGTACAGCTTGAACTGGTCGCCGGAGATCTCGCGGGCCACCTGGGCGGGGGTGCGGAACGAGTCGCCCGCGGGGCGGATCGCCTCGTGCGCCTCCTGCGCGCCCTTGTTCTTGGAGGCGTACAGGCGCGGGGCGCCCGGCACGTACTCCGGGCCGTACAGCTCGGCCGCCTGCCGGCGCGCGGCGTCGGTCGCCTCCGCGGACAGCGACGGCGAGTCGGTCCGCATGTAGGTGATGTAGCCGTTCTCGTACAGCGCCTGCGCGGTGCGCATCGCCTGGCGCGCGCTCATGCGGAGCTTGCGGCCGGCCTCCTGCTGCATCGTCGACGTGGTGAAGGGGGCGGCAGGCTTGCGGGAGTACGGCTTGGTCTCGAGCGACCGGACGGCGAAGGCGGCGTCCGCGAGGCCCGCGACGACGGCGCGCGCCGACGCCTCGTCGAGCTGGACCACACCGGTGCGCACCTTGAGGCGGCCGCGGTCGTCGAAGTCCCGGCCGGACGCCACGCGGTCGGCCCCGAGGCCGGTGAGGCGGGCGCGGAACGCCTGCCCGGCGTCGTCGCCCTCGGTCGGCGCGAACTGCCCGGTGACGTCCCAGTAGTCGGCGGGGACGAACGCCATGCGCTCGCGCTCCCGCTCCACGACGAGCCGCGTCGCGACGGACTGCACGCGGCCCGCGGACAGGCCCTGGCGCACCTTGCGCCACAGCACCGGCGACACCTCGTAGCCGTACAGGCGGTCGAGGATGCGGCGGGTCTCCTGCGCGTCGACGAGGTCCTCGTCGAGCTCGCGGGTGTTCTCCAGCGCCCGCAGGATCGCCTCGCGGGTGATCTCGTGGAACACCATCCGCTTGACCGGCACCTTGGGCTTGAGCTCCTGGATGAGGTGCCAGGCGATGGCCTCGCCCTCGCGGTCCTCATCGGTGGCGAGGTAGAGCTCGTCGGCCTCCTTGAGGGCCTTCTTCAGCTCGCGGACCTTCTGCTTCTTGTCCGCGTGCACCTCGTAGTAGGGGTCGAAGCCGTTGTCGACGTCGACGGCGAACTTGCCGTACGGGCCCTTCTTCATGTCCGTCGGCAGGTCGCGCGGCTGCGGCAGGTCGCGGATGTGCCCGACGCTCGCCTCGACCTCGAAGTCGTCACCGAGGTAGCCCTGGATCTTGCGGGCCTTGGTGGGCGACTCGACGATCACGAGCTTGCGTGGCTGGGGCATCCGTTCCTGCTTTCCCTGGTGCTGCGGCGGTGCGGGCGGCGTGCTGCCGAGGTGGTGATGGTGGCCGGCCGACCGGTCATGTCACGGTACGACATCTGCTCGTCACTTCCCCGACACGGCCGCCGGGCGGCACTCTACCGAGACGTGCGGCGGGGCTGCGCGGTGAGCTGGCGGAGCACGAGCAGCGCCGCGAA
This sequence comes from Isoptericola nanjingensis, assembly GCF_050311635.1. Classification (NCBI taxonomy): domain Bacteria; kingdom Bacillati; phylum Actinomycetota; class Actinomycetes; order Micrococcales; family Promicromonosporaceae; genus Isoptericola; species Isoptericola nanjingensis. The sequence goes on from NZ_JBNOZL010000008.1 coordinate 82,887, forward strand.
CGCCGCCGCGGTCACCGCGAGCACGCCCAGGGCGCCCGCCGCGTACGCGGTGAGGTCCGGCGACAGGGGCACCGGGTCGCCGTTCGTGACGAGCCCCACCAGCGTGCCCCCGGAGACGACGACGCCGACCGCCGACGCGGCCAGCAGCAGGCCCGCGACGACGTACGACGCGGGCGCCGCGTACGACCCGCCCGGGCGGCGCGGCTCGTCCGTCGACGACGCGGGCGTGAATGCGCACACGGCGGCCCCCCACGCCAGGACGACGAGCAGCGCGGCGACGACGTCCGACGGGCGGTGCCACTGCCCCACGAGCGTCGAGACGCCGGTGGCCGCCGTGTAGGCGGCCCCGAGGATCGCGACCACCGGTCGCCAGGCCCGCGGCGTGACGAGCAGCAGCGCGACCGACACCGACGCGGCGACGGTGGTGTGCCCGCTGGGCAACGTGTTGGGCCCGGTCCACCCGGGCAGCAGCTCGGGCCTGTCGAGGACGCCGTGCTTGAGCACCTGCGTGGTGACGTTCGCACCGCCCACGAGCACCGCGACCTGCAGCGCCAGCGCCCAGCGGCGCCGCACCAGGGCGACGAGCATCGCCGCCCCGACCCCCGCGACGACGAAGGCCACGGAGACGACGTCGAGCACCGGCTCGGCGACGCGCCACAGGCGACCCTGGCCGTGCGTGGCGCCGAGGAACGCGAGCTCGTCGACCCGCTGGCCGGCCGTGGTGCCGACGAAGAGCCGCCAGGTGAGCCACACCCCGAGCGCGGCGAGGACGGCGACCACCGCGGCCGCGACCCGCGGCGCGGTCCGCGCCTGCGGGACGGCCCGCGGTCCGCGCCACGCGCCGACCGGCAGGATCGGCGCACCGACGCCCGCCGTCCCCTGCGAGGGGGTCGGCGGCGTCTGAGGGCGCGTCTCCGTGAGCACGGGACCACGCTACCGACTCCGGTGTGTCGGAAACGTATGCGCGGGGTGGGGACCTCTCAGCGCTACGGGGCGGTGTGCCGCAGGGTGACCGTGTTGGAGAAGACCTGGCGGACGTTGGGGTCCTTGGGGATGTACTCGACCTTGATGAAGGACTTCCCGGGCGAGCCCGCCAGCAGCACCCCGGGCACCCGGATGGTCCGCCGCCCGTCGTCGACCTTCCACGACCAGTTGGTCCAACAGCCGGCCCACCTGGAGTGGCGCGACTGCGGGTCGCGCGTCCAGAGGCACAGCCGGCCCCGCTCCGGGAGGCCCGCCGTCGTGACCGTGACGGTCGCGCGGACCGACCGCCGGTCCGACCAGTCGGCGGGGAAGGATCGACGGTCCATGCGGAAGGTGACCTTCGGCCGCGCCTCGGCGACCTTCTGGCTCCAGGACCGCTGCGACCGCTCGAAGGTGGACGGCCCGACGTACTTGACCACCATGGACTGCCTGTCGCCGCCGTGCGGTTCCACCCGGGTGGCGGGGACGTACAGGGACGCCTTCCCCTTGGCGAGCGTGCCGGTGCGCAGCTTCTTGCCGTACGACCACAGCTCGACCCGGCCCGTCGGCGTGGCGCCGGGCGACGAGACCGTCACGGCGATCCGACGCCCCTTGCCGTAGGTCCACGTCTTCCCGGTCGACACCGCGACGGACGTGGCGCGCGGGCGGACGTCGAGCGCGTGCCACCGGTCGACGCGCTCCTCGTACTCCGGGGCGCCGTCGAACTCGACCGCCAGGAACGAGTCGCCGAACGCGAGCCGGCTCGCCGGGAACCGCAGCGTCGCCTTCCCGCCCACCACGGCGGCGGAGGCCAGCGATTTCCCGTCGCTGCTGCGCGTGACGGACACGCGCCCACCGGGCGTCCCGAGCGTGGACGTGACCCGCACCGGCACGACGACGTCGGAGCCGTAGCGGACCGAGGACGGCACCGTGGCCTTCACCGTGACCGGCTTGCTCGTGGCGTGCACCCGGGCACCCCAGCTCGACACGGGGTCCCCCGCGGCGGTCGTGTGCTGGAACCGGAGGGTCCGCCAGCCGGGCACCTCCGTGCCGTCGAGGGCGAACGCGGCGACACCGTCGACCAGCGGCGCCGACCGCTCCACGCCGCCGCCGAGGTCGACCGTCACCGCGCCCTCCCTCGGCTCGTCCGTGCCGGTGAGGTCGAAGCGGAGCGCGTGCGCGTCGCCGTAGTACCACTCCGTCGCGCTCAGCACGGGGCTCGTGGGCTCGACGACCTCGACCACGACCGAGCCGGTCGAGCGGACGGGGTACTGCCCGGTCTCCGGGTCGACGCCCGCGGACGTGTCGACATGCCCCGCGACGACGCGGAGAGGGCCGGGTCTGAGGTCGGCACTCGAGATCACGATCGTGGCCCGGCCGTCCGTCAGCGGTGCGCGTGCACCCGAGCCGGCCGCCAGCCAGGAGACCTGCCCGACGCCGGGTGCCCCGTCCCGGGTCACGCTGACCTCGAGGGTGATGTCCTGCCCCCGCCACCACCGCTCGTGGACGGGCGCGACGACCGTGCTGTCCTGCTCGACGTCGGCCACGGCCGTCGGCACCGCCAGCCCGGTCGACATCAGGGCGAGCGTCAGCATCGCGCCGATCGCCCCCAGCCTCCGCCGCACTCCTGCGCCCACGCGCACACCACCCTCCGTCGAGACTGCGTGGAACATAGCGGCAGGTCAGGCGCCGATCTAGCCCTCCAAGGGCACCTTTTGCCCAGTTTGCCGAACTTCATACGCCCCTGGGGTATCTCGTCGGCGGGCGCAGGCCGCCGCGGGCGGCGACGGAGGGTTCAGCGGGCGAGCTCCGGCGGCAGGCCGGACGACGCGCCCGCGCCCACCAGGTCGGCGTCGTGCAGGTGGCACGCGACGCGCCGGTCCTCGCCCGTGCTCGGCGGCCCCAGCACGGGGCGCACCTGCCGGCACACGTCCATCGCGTGCGGGCAGCGCGGCGCGAAGGGGCAGCCGGCGCCGAGCCGCTGCAGGTCGGGCGGGGCGCCGGGGATGCCGGACAGCTCGCGCCGGGGGCCGTGCAACGGCGGGAACGACCCGAGCAGCCCCGACGAGTAGGGGTGCCGGGGCCTGCGGTAGACCTCCTGCGCGGTGGCCTCCTCCACGATCTCCCCCGCGTACATGATCGCGATGCGGTCGGCGACCTCGACCAGCAGGGAGACGTCGTGGGTGATGAGCACGACGGAGAACCCGAGCCGGTCGCGCAGCTCCATGATCTGCTCGAGGATCTGCCGCTGCATGACGACGTCGAGCGCCGTCGTCGGCTCGTCCATGAGCAGCACCTGCGGCTCCAGGGCGAGCGCCATCGCGATCATCACGCGCTGCCGCATGCCGCCGGACAGCTGGTGCGGGTACGCGCGGAGGCGGTCGGCGGAGATGCCGACCATCTCGAGCAGCTCCGCGGCCCGCGCCTCGAGGTCCCGGGGCGACAGCCCGGGCCGGTGTGCCCGGATGCCGTCGGTGAGCTGCCGCCCGATCCGGAAGACCGGGTTGAGGGAGCTCATCGCGCCCTGGAACACGATGGCGACGTCGCGCCAGCGGGCGGCGCGCAGCTGCGCGTCGGTGAGGCCGAGGACGTCGCTGCGCCGGCCGTCGCGGTCGGTGAGCCACACCTCCCCGCCGGTGATGAGGCCGGGCGGCGGCAGCAGCCGGGTCGCGGCGTACGCGAGGGTCGACTTGCCGCAGCCCGACTCCCCCGCCAGCCCCAGCACCTCGCCGCGGTGCAGCGTGAGGTCGACGCCGCGCAGCACGTGCGTCGGGTCGTCGCCGAAGCCGTAGTCCACGTGCAGGTCGCGGATCTCCAGCACGGGCTCGCTCATCGTTCCTCCTCGGTGTGCGGTGCGTGGTGCAGGGCGGGGCGCCCGACGTCGCGCACCCCGGGCCCCGTCGGCCTCACCACCGGGGTGAAGCCGACGCGCGGGCGGATGCCGCGGCGGCGCAGGGTGCGGGCGTGCATGCCGGTGCTGCGCAGGCGCGGGTTGACCAGCTCGTCGATGCCGAAGTTGATCAGCGTGAGCGCCATGCCGAGCAGGGCGATGCACAGGCCGGCGGGGACGAACCACCACCACGCGCCGCGCTGCAGCGCAAGGTTGTTCTGGGCCCAGAACAGGATGGTGCCCCAGTTCCACTCGCTCACCGGCGTGATGCCGATGAACGCGAGGGTCACCTGGCTCAGGACGGCGAACGTCACGGTGCCGACGAAGCCCGCCGCGATGATCGCCGTGAGGTTGGGCAGCACCTCGGCCAGCACGATGCGCCACGTGCGCTCGCCCGTGGCCCGCGCGGCCTCGACGAAGTCCCGCTTGCGCAGCGACAGGGTCTGGGCGCGCAGCACGCGCGCGCCCCAGGCCCACCCGGTGACGCCGATGACGAGCGCCACCGTGATGCCCCCGGCGCTGGGCAGCTGCGCCGCGATGATGATGATCAGCGGCAGCTGCGGGATGACGAGGAACACGTTCGACAGCGCCGAGAGCCCTTCGTCGCCGAGGCCGCCGACGAACCCGGCCGTCACGCCGACGATCACGCCGAGCGCGGTGGCCCCGAGCCCGGCGACCAGCCCGACGACGAGCACGCCGCGCGTGCCGACGATGATCTGGGACAGGATGTCGCGCCCGGTGTGGTCGGTGCCGAGCCAGTGCGCGCCGGACGGCGGCTGCAGCAGCGCTGTGCTCACCTGGTCCGGGTCGTAGGGCGCGATCCACGGCCCGACGACGGCAAGGATCCCGAAGAAGACGAGGATCACGATGCCGACGAGCGCCTTGGAGTTGCGCAGGAACAGCAGCCGCGGGCGCCGGCCGGGGCGCGCGACGCCCTGCGCGACATCGTCGGGCTCCGTGGGTGCCGCGACCTCGATCGCGGTGGTCGATGTGGCCATGTCAGCCCTCCTGCCGGGTGCGGGGGTCGAGCGCCGCGTACGCCAGGTCGGCCACGAGGTTGGCGACCAGCACGGACAGCGTGATGACGAGGAAGCAGCCCTGCATCAGCGGGTAGTCGTGGGTGGAGACCGCCTGGTAGAGCGTGTAGCCGATGCCCTGGTAGCTGAAGACCATCTCCATGACGAGCGTGCCGCCGACGACGAAGCCGAGGGCCAGGGCGAAGCTGGAGACCTGCGGCAGGATCGCGTTGCGCGCCGCGTACCCCACGACGACCGCCCGCGCGGGCAGCCCCTTGGCGTGGGCCACGGTGACGTAGTCCTCGCTGGAGACGGTGACCATCATGTTGCGCATCCCGAGGATCCAGCCGGAGATCGACGACACGACGATGGTCAGCGCCGGCAGCGTGCCGTAGTAGATCACCGAGCCGACGAACTCCCAGCTCAGCGACGGCACCATGCCGCGGTCGTAGCTGCCGTTCGACGGGAACCAGCCGAGGTTCACGGCGAACACCGCGATGGCGATGAGACCGAGCCAGAAGTACGGCACGGCGGAGAAGAACGTCGTGATCGGCAGCAGCGAGTCGGCCCAGGTGCCGCGCCGCCAGCCGATGCCGGTGCCCACGGCCGTCCCGAGCAGGAACGCGATGACCGTGGCGATGCCCACGAGCCCGACCGTCCACGGCAGGGCCTGCGTGACGATGTCGGCCACCGGTGTCGGGAAGTGGGTGAAGCTCAGCCCGAGGTCGCCGTGCAGCAGCATCTGCCAGTAGTGCACGTACTGGTCCCACAGGGACATGTCCTGGTCGAGCCCGAACAGGACGCGCAGCGACTCCTCGGCGTTCGAGTCGATCCGGCCCTGCATGCGCCCCATGAGGGCGGTCACCGGGTCGCCCGGCAGCAGGCGCGGCACGAAGAAGTTGATGGTGATCGCGGCCCAGGCGGTGAACAGGTAGAAGGCCGCGCGGCGCAGGACGAACCTCATGCGTCCCCTCCCGTCGGCATGGCGGTCCGCGGCACGGCCGGGGCGTCGGCGCGGTCGGCGTAGCCCCAGCAGGCGGCCTGCCGCGGCTCGCCGCCCGCCCCGTGCCCGACGTCGAGCAGGGGCGGCGCCTCGGCAGCGCACAGGTCGGTGGCGAACCGGCAGCGCGGGTGGAAGCGGCAGCCCGAGGGGGGCCGCACCAGGCTGGGCGGCTCGCCGCGCGGGGCGCCCGCGGGCCGCTCGGCGATGTCCTCGGGGTCGGGGGCCGACGCCAGGAGCAGCCGCGTGTACGGGTGCTTCGGGTCCTGGGTGACCGACTCGCTGTCCCCCGACTCCACGACCCGCCCCGCGTACATCACGAGGGTGGTGTCGGCGAAGTACCGCGCGGAGGCGATGTCGTGCGTGATGTAGAGGATGGCCAGGTGCAGCCGGTCGCGGAGGTCCGCGAGCAGGTTGAGGATCCCGAGCCGGATGGACACGTCGAGCATCGAGATCGGTTCGTCGGCCAGCAGCACCTCCGGGTCGGCGGCGAGCGCCCGCGCGATGGCGATGCGCTGGCGCTGCCCGCCGGACAGCTCGTGCGGGTACTTGTCGACGTACCGCTCGGCGGGCGTGAGGTGCACGCGCTCGAGCAGCTCGGCGAGCGCCCGCTCCAGCTCGTCCCCGCGCAGGCGGCCGCGGTGGATGCGTAGCGCCCGGGTGAGCGTGTACCGCACGGGATGCACCGGGTTCAGGGACGCGAAAGGGTCCTGGAAGATCATCTGGACGCGGTTGACGTAGCGGCGGAAGGCGCGCCGTCCGCGCGCCCGCGCGTCGGTACCGCCGAGCAGCAGCCGTCCGGCGGTGGCGGGCTGGAGCTGGGCGAGCAGCCGCGCCACGGTCGACTTCCCGGAGCCGGACTCGCCGACGAGGGCCACGACGCGACCGGCGTGCAGCGCGAGGTCCACGCCGTCGACGGCGTGCACGACGGCGCCGCGCCCGGAGCCTCGGCCGCCGCCCTTGACCGGGTAGTGCTTGGTGAGCCCGACGGCCTCGAGCACGGGCGCGCCGGGGTCGGTGCGGGGGGTGCCCCCCGGGGCGCCGGCCGGCGCCCCGGGGGTGGTGGTGTGGAGGGACATCAGGACGCGGGCTCCAGGTGCATGACGATCTGGGCCGCCTGGACCCCGGTGGGCTGCGGCTGGTTGTACGGGTCGTCCTCCGACGGCCAGCCGACGTAGTTCAGCGAGGAGTACTGCGCGGTGGCGGGTCGCGACCAGATCGGGATGGCCGGCACCTGCTCCACGTAGACCTGCTGGATGGTGTCCATCGCGGCCTCGCGCGCGGCGTCGTCGGTCGCGGCCGCGTAGTCGGCGAACGCCTTCGTCGCGGCGTCGTCCTGGAAGCGGCCGAAGTTCCACGTGGCCGGCTCGCCGCGCTTCTTGTACTGCGCGCCGTCGAACTGGTCGGAGTACATGTCCCAGGGGGTGGCGCCGCCGTCGGTCCAGTGCAGCGTGGCCTGGAAGTCGCCCGGCGGGACGACGTCGGCGAACCAGCCGTCCTGGTTCACCGGGTTGACCGTGGCGTCCACGCCGAGCGTCGCGGCCGCGTTCTTGATGAGGTCGAGCGCGGTGAGGTAGTCGTTCCAGCCGGCAGGGTCGGTGAGCTCGAAGGTGACCTTCTCGCCGTCCGGGTCGACGAGCTTCTCGCCCTCCCAGGTGTAGCCGGCGTCGGTCAGCAGCGCCTTGGCCCCCTCCACGTCGACGGCGAGGTCGGCGTCCGCGTAGGCGTCGGAGAGGTACGGCTCGCCGGCGGGCAGCGGCAGGCCGGTGGCGTTGGTCAGCGGGGGGTTGACGCCGGAGGTGGCGACGTCCACCAGCTCCTGCCGGTCGATCACCATGTTGAGCGCCCGGCGGAAGGCGACGTCGTCGAACGGCTTCTTCTCGTTGTTGAGGAAGAGCGCGTCGATGCCGAGGCCCGCCGCCGCGTACTGGTGGTAGTGCTCCGGGTCCTGCGCGATGTAGACGTTCTCGTAGTCGGCGATGAACGTCCAGCCCCACTGCGCCTCGCCGGTGGTGAGGGCCGTGGTGAGCGCGTTGTTGTCGTTGTACGACGAGTACCGGATCTCGGGGACCTTGGGCTGGCCGCCCCAGTAGTCGTCGCGCGCCGTGACGGTCGCGGCCTGCGGCGTCCACGACTCGAGCGTGTACGGGCCGGTCCCGACCGGCTCGGTGTTCGTGAAGGTCGTCGGGTCCTCGACGTCCTTCCACAGGTGCTCCGGGACCATGAGCAGGTCGTAGAGCTTGGACTGGTTGACGTACTGCGGGGCCGTGAACGACACCGTCGCCGTCGTCCCGTCGGACTCGACCTTGTCGTACGGCAGCGCGGCCGCGTTGAGGCCCTCGTGGTCGATGCGCAGCTGGATCGAGAACGCGACGTCGTCGGCGGTGAAGTCCTCGCCGTCCGACCAGGTCACGCCCGACCTCGGCGTGATCACTGCCTGCGTGTAGTCCTCGTTCCACTCGATCTTCTCGGCCAGCCAGGGCTGCGGGTCCTCGGACGGCTTCGCCTGGTTGCGCATCATGAGCGGCTCGTAGATGACGAACGCGTAGCCGAGCGAGAGCGCGGACGAGCCGGTCGCGAACGGCGACTGGTTCTCCGTCTGCACACCGTTGGGCATGCCGACGGTCAGGGTCTCGGTGCCGACGCCGCCGGAAGAGGCGGACGGGCTGTTCCCGCCGGTGCCGCCGCCACACGCCGCGGCCAGCATGGCCACGACCGCGGCGCTCGCGACCGCCGTGCTGAGCTTGCGGATTCTCACGGTGTGCCTCCTTGCACGAGCCCCGCCGCCGATGGCGGGGCGCTGGGTGGGTGATCGGGTGATCGGTGCTGGATGGTCAGGACTGGGTGTCGGGCGCGACGACGAGGTCGACGTCGAGCCGCGGGTCGCGCACCGACCGGCCCGCGGTGAGCCGGTAGGTGCCGGGCGGGGTGGTCCAGCCGCCGGCGGCGGTGTCCCACGTCTGGAGGGCGCGGCGCGGCACGCGCACCTCGGCGGTGGCGCGCTCCCCCGGCGCGGCGTCGACGACGGCGAAGCCGCCGAGCCAGCGCACGGGCCGTGCGGGATCGGTGTCCGCCGTGCCGGGCGGCGGGGTCACGTAGACCTGCACGACCTCGCGCCCGGGCCGCGCGCCGCTGTTGCGCACCGTCACGCGCACGACGACGTCCGCGTCGCCCGGGGCGAGCCCGGGGGCGGCGAGGCCCGCGGCCTCGTAGTCCCACGTCGTCCAGCCGAGGCCGTGGCCGAAGGGGGCGGCGGGCGCCGGGCCACCGGGGCCCGTGCCGGCACCGAGCCGCCGCTCCCAGGCCCGGTAGCCGACGTCGAGCCGCTCGGCGTACTCGACGACGCCGGCGACGGGGATCGCGTGCGGCACCGGGACGTCCTCGGCGCGCGCGGGCAGCGTCCACGGCAGGCGGCCGGACGGCTCGGTGACGCCGGTGAGCACGTCCGCGAGCCCGGTGCCCGCCTCCTGGCCGGGAAGCCAGGCCCACAGCACCGCGGGGGCCTCGTCGTACCAGGGCAGCAGCACGGGCGCGCCCGCGTTGACGACGACCACCGTGCGCGGGTTGGCGGCCAGCACGCGCCGCACCAGCTCGTCCTGGTTGCCGGGCAGCGCCAGGTCGGCACGGTCGTAGCCCTCGGACTCGACCTCGGGCGTGGTGCCCACGACGACGACGGCGACGTCCGCCTCCCGGGCCGCGGCGGCCGCGGCCGCCAGCTCGTCCTCGGCCGACGGGCCGGGCAGACGGTGCACCAGCGCACCGCGCACGAACCGGTCGTAGCCGACGGGGTGCACCACCTGAAGCTCCGCCTCCAGCAGGGCGCCGCCGGCGCCGCCCTCGACGGCCAGCGTCGCGGCGAGGGGGTGGTTGTGGCCCGAGGCGAGGATGACGTCCTCGTCGACGACGACGTCCCCCGCGGACGCCGTCCGGCCGTCCACCGTGACCCGGTGCACGCCCACCGTGCCGACCCCCAGCTCGTGGGTGCCCGGCTCGTCGGTGCGCACGTGGGCGGTGAGCCGCAGGGTGGCGTCGTCGGGGCCGACGTCGGCGCACCAGCCGTCCCAGGCGGTCCGGGTCTCGGCGCGGCGCACGGTGCCGTCGGCCCCGAGCCACTCCAGCCGCACGCCGGGCGCGCCGGTCACGGGGTCGGTGCAGCGGGCGAGGTCGACGGCCGGCGGGTTGCGCAGCACGCGCGACCCTGCGACCACGTCCACGACCGCTCGCGCCGGGAGCGCGTCGCGCAGCGCGTCCGCGGGGTAGGTGAGGCGGTCGGGCACCACGAACGACGAGCCCCCGCCCTGGAAGAACGGCTCCATCGCGTGCGCGCCGAGCAGGGCGACGCGCAGCGGGACGGCGCCGTCGTCCGCGTCGACCAACGGCACCATGCCGTCGTCGTCCTTGAGCACGACGACGGAGCGGGCGACGAGCTCGCGCAGCAGCGGCGCCGGGTCCTCGGCCGCGGCCGCCGGGACGGCGCCGCCGCCGCCCGGCAGCGGGAGCCGCCCGACGCGGTGCGCGAGACGCAGCAACCGGCGCACCTTGTCGTCGAGCTCGGCGACCGTCACCTCGCCGGACCGGACGGCGTCGAGCAGGCCGTCCCCCCACGGCCCGTCCGGGCCGGGCATCTGCAGGTCGAGCCCGCCGCGCGCGGCCGCGGCCACCGACTGCGTGGCCACCCAGTCGCTCACGACCAGACCGTCGAAACCCCACTCGTCCTTGAGCACGCCGGTGAGCAGGGGGCGGTGCTCGAGGGCGGGCGCGGCGGTGCTGCCGTCGTCGACCCCGCTGTACGCGCCCATGACGCTCCACGCACCGGCGGCGACGAGCCGCTCGAACGGCGCCAGGTACACCTCGCGCAGCGTCCGCTCGTCGACGCGGGCGAGGTAGCGGGTGCGGTCGGTCTCGGAGTCGTTGGCCACGTAGTGCTTCACGCACATCCCGACGCCCCGGTCCTGCGCCGCGCCGACGAGCGCGACGGCGACCTCGGCCGTGAGGTGCGGGTCCTCGGAGTAGCACTCGAAGTGCCGACCGCCGACGGGCGTGCGCTGCAGGTTGACCTGCGGCGCCAGGACCATGTCGACCCCGTGCCGGCGGGCCTCGGCCGCGAACAGCTCCCCCGCCCGGCGCGCGAGGCGGACGTCCCACGTGGCCGCGAGCGCCGACGGCGCGGGCAGCATCGCGGAGGTGCCGCGGCCGTACGGGTCGCGCACCCCCACGGGACCGTCGGACATGACGACGGGCTCGAGCCCGATCCGCTCGACGGCGCGGGTCGCCCACATGGACGCGCCGACGACGAGGGCGGCCTTCTCGTCGACGCCGAGGAGCGCGACGAGCGCGTCGATCTGCCCGTCGGCGCTGGCGTCGGCGCTGGCGTCGGTACTGGCGTCGGTACTGGCGTCGGTACTGGTGACAGCGGTCTGCGATGACACGCGGCGGTACTCCCTCGTCCTGGTCGGCGTCGACTGCGCCCAGTGAAGCACAGTTACTGACAGGTAAGTAAGTAGCGCAAGGTCACAGTATGGTGACGCCATGGCAGACGGCAGCACCCCGCGACGGACCCGCCCCTCGAAGGCGGAGCGGCGCGAGGAGATCCTCGCGGCGGCGACGCGCGTGTTCGGCTCGAAGGGCTACCACGCGGGGTCGCTCGTCGACGTCGCGGAGCAGGTGGGCATCACCCACGCGGGCGTGCTGCACCACTTCGGCAGCAAGGACAAGCTCCTGTGGGCGGTGCTGGAGTACCGCGACCGGGTGGACGTCGAGCACCTCGAGGGGCAGCACATCCCCGGCGGGCTCGACCTGTTCCGGCACCTGATGACCACCGCGCGGATCAACGCCGACCGGCGCGGCATCGTGCAGGCCTACTCGGTGCTCACCGGCGAGTCCGTCACCGACGGGCACCCGGCGGCCGCGTGGGTCACGGAGCGCTTCACGGTGCTGCGCGGCGAGATCGCCACGGCCCTCCTGCAGGTGGCGCAGGAGCGCGGCGTGGCGCTCGAGGAGGCCCGGGCCCGCAGCGCCGCGAGCGCCGTCATCGGCGTCATGGACGGCCTGCAGGTGCAGTGGCTCCTGGACCCGGACGCCGTCGACCTCGCGCAGGAGACGGCGTTCGCGATCGAGGCGATCCTCGCCGCCGTCCTCGCCGGGCCGGCCGCCCCGCGCGTCGTCCCCGCGGGATAGAGAACCCCGCGGCGGTCAGCCGGTCACCAGGGTGAGGTCGTAGGCGTCGAGGATCTCGCCCACGGGCTGGAAGAACGTCGTGCCGCCGGACGTGCAGTCGCCGGAGCCGCCCGACGTCACGCCCTGCGCCTGGTCGCCCGCCAGCAGCGAGCCGCCGGAGTCGCCCGGCTCCGCGCACACGTCGGTGCGGATGAGCCCGTCGACCGTGCCCTCGGCGTAGGAGACCGAGACGTCGAGCGCCTCGACCGTGCCGCAGTGCCAGCCCGACGTGGATCCCGAGCGGCACACCTGGGCCCCCACCGGCGCCGGCTCGGCACCCGCGACGGCGACCTGGCCGCCGGCCCAGTCGTTCACGGCACCGACGGGCGTGCTGCCGGGCCCCACCTGGACGTACCCGTAGTCGTCGCCGGGGAAGCTCGACCCGGCGAACGTCCCCTCCGGCTGCGACGTCGGGTCGCCCGCGGAGCCGCAGTGCCCCGCGGTGACGAAGCCGTCGGTGACGGCGAAGCCCACCGAGCAGCGCGACGCCCCGTCGATGTAGTACGCGTTGCCGCCGACGACGTCGTCCAGCACGCGCGGCCGTTCGGTCGTCGTGCTCACCGTGACGGCGCCGCTCGGCACGCCCGCGGCGGCCAGCGCGTCGTCGACGCCGGCCCGGGCGTCCGAGCCCGCCAGCGTCTCGACCACGAGCGTGTTGTCCCGCACGTCCACGTGCCAGCCGGTCACGCCGGCGGCCGCGGCGGCGTCGTCGCCCAGGTCTGCGGCCCAGCCCTCGAGCTGGTCGAGCGAGTACCGGGCGTCGACGGCCCGGCCGCCCGCCGCCCGCACCGCGGCGTCCGCGGCACCGCTCGTCGTGGCGACGTACAACCGGTCCCGCTCCGGGTCGAGCCAGGTGCCGGCGAAGTCGTCACCGAGCTGCTCCCGCAGCCGCTCCTGCGCGGCCGCGGCGTCGTCCTGGAAGTCGAGCCGTTCGACGGCGCGCTCCCTCGACACGCCGAGGTCGTCCGTCATGGCCTGCAGGAGCCCCGCCGGGTATCGGTCCGCGCCCGCGACGTCGTCGTCGGGGTCCGGACCGGCGGCCTGGGCCGTCGCCGCGGTCGCCGCGAGCGTGAGCCCGGCGGCCGTGGCGGCCATCGTCCTGAAGGTCGTGCGTCTCATCGGAGAATTCCTTCCGTCAGGTACCGGACGGTTGCCCGGCGCACCACACGCTACGGGGACGACCAGCCCCCGGCCAGGGCGCGCCCAGGCTGCCGCGCGGGTGCACACTGATCCGTTGTGCACCCGATCCCGTGGCTGCGCCCGCACCGGGTGCCCGCGAACTCCCCCACGTCGCCCGCGAGCCTGCGCCGCCGCCCGGCCCAGGTGGTCACCCTCGCCTTCCTCGCGACGATCGCCACCGGCACGGCCCTGCTGAGCCTGCCGGTCAGCGCCACGGGGAGGAACGCGAGCTTCGTCGAGGCCCTGTTCACCGCGACGTCCGCAACCTGCGTGACCGGGCTCGCCGTCGTCGACACCGAGACGTTCTGGACGCCGTTCGGGCAGGTCGTGATCCTGCTGCTCATCCAGGTGGGCGGGTTCGGGGTCATGACGCTGGCGTCGCTGCTCGGCCTGCTGCTGACCCGTCGCCTGGGGCTCAGCACCCGGCTGGTGGCGACCGAGTCGACGCGGTCCGTCGGGATGGGCGACGTGCGACGCGTGTTGCTCGGGGTGCTGCGGTTCACGGTCGTGACGGAGCTGGTGGTGGCCGCGGTGCTGACGGCGCGGTTCGCCGCCGCCTACGACGAGCCCCTCGGCCACGCCGTCTGGTCGGGCGTCTTCCACGCCGTGTCCGCGTTCAACAACGCAGGCTTCTCGATCTACAGCCAGAACCTCGTGCCGTTCGTCGCCGACCCCTGGGTGTGCCTGCCGATCTGCGCCGCGATCATCATCGGCGGCCTCGGCTTCCCCGTGCTGCTCGAGCTGTGGCGCCTGCACCGCACCCGCCGGACCGAGGAGGGCCCGACCGACCTCGCCCGGCTGTCGCGCTGGAGCGTGCACACGCGGCTCACCGTGCTGATGACGGCGGTGCTGCTGGTGGTGGGCACGCTGTTCTTCCTCGCGGCCGAGTGGCGCAACCCCGGCACCTTCGGCCCGCTCGACCCGCCGGCGAAGGTGCTGGCCGCGTTCACGCAGGCGGTGATGCCCCGCACCGCCGGCTTCAACTCCGTGGACCTGTCGCAGGCCAACAACGGCACCTGGTTCTTCACCGACATGCTCATGTTCGTCGGCGCGGGGTCGGGCGGCACCGCCGGCGGCATCAAGGTGACGACGTTCGCCGTCCTCGCCGTCGCGATCTGGTCGGAGCTGCGCGGCGACCCCGACGCCACGCTCTGGGACCGACGCCTCACGCCCAGCACCCAGCGGCAGGCGCTCACCGTCGCGCTGGTCGGCGTCGCGGCCGTGGTGGTGCCGACGCTCGCGATCACGCTCTCCACCAGCCTGTTCACGCTGGACCAGGTGCTGTACGAGGTGATCTCGGCGTTCAGCACCACCGGCCTGTCCACCGGGATCACCGCGGACATGCAGCCCTGGCACCAGCTGGTGCTCGTGGCCCTGATGTTCCTCGGCCGGCTCGGGCCCATCACCCTCGGCACCGGCCTCGCGATGCGCGACCGCCAGCGCCTCTACCGGCGCCCGGAGGCGGCCGTCGTCATCGGCTGACGACCGCCCCGGGCCTCGGAGGGCGTCAGCAGTGGGTGCCGGCGTACGTGCCGACGGCCTGAGCGGACTCCTGGAACTCCGAGCCGGTCATCGCGGACATGGCGTCCTGCAGCTTCGTCATCGCCTCGGCGTCGGTGGGGTCCTCGGCCGCGGCGCTCAGGCCGTCCGTCGCGGTGCGGAACGACGTGGTCAGCGTCTCCCAGTCGTCGGCGATCTCCGCGGGCGGCTCGCCCACGCCCTCGAGCGTGGTGGTGAGCTCCTCCAGCTTGTCGACGGTGGGCTGCAGGTCGGCGGGGTCGACGTCGCCCATCGCCGAGGACGCCTCGGTGAGGGCCTGGACGGCGCCGCACACGTCGCCGCCGGCCGCCTCGTCGGCCGGGGCCTCCTCGGCGGGGCTCTCCTCGGCCGGGCTCTCCTCGGCCGCCTGCTCCTCGGCGGCGGGCGTGCCCTCGCCGGAACCCGAGTCTCCCGAGCCGCTGCAGGCGGCCAGGCCGAGGGAGAGCAGGGCGGCGGCGGCCACGGCGGCGGCACGGGTCATGGTCAGTCGGTTGCGCATGGTGACCATGGTGACCGACCGGCGTCGCTCACGCGCCCCGGCACGACGGGGAGAGCTCCCCATGTGGCACAGCCCACGGACGGCAGGCTCCCAGGCGGGGAGGTCGGCCCGGCAGGAGGTCAGTCGGCAGGACGGAGGAAGCCGTCGCGCACCAGGCCGCGGACGGCGGGCAGCAGCTCGGAGCGCAGGTCGTCGGCGGGGACGTCGAGCAGCGCGGCCAGCGCCCCGACGATCTGCCCGACGGCGAGCTCGCCGTCGCACACCCCGACGAAGGCCGCGAGGCCGGTGGAGGCGTGCACCCCGCGCCCCAGCCCGTCGCCCTGCCGGATCACGACGACGTTCGGGTCGGCCTGCCCGGGCGTGTGGAACCGCTCCTCGGTGACGTCGTCCGCCGCCACGAGGTGGGCCTCGGCCAGCGCGGCGTCGTCGCGCGCCTCGAGCCAGTCGTGCGCCGCGAGCGACGCCGCGACGTGCGCGCCGAGCGGCTGGTGCACGGACCCGGTGTGCTCCTCGAGGCGGCGCAGCGTGGGGCGCGCGCCGCCCGTGGGCCGGCGGAGGGTGACGATGCCGAAGCCGACGGCCTCGACGTCGCGGGACGCGAAGTCGTCGAGCCACGCGCCGTAGGCGGCGGCCCAGGCGCCCGGCTCGCGCTCGGGGGTCGTGCCACCGTCGCGGATCCACGTCTCCGCGTACTCGGCCGGGTCGAGCACCTCGCGCTGGATCACCCAGCCGTCCAGGCCGGCCGCGTCGAGCCAGGCACCCACCCGCTCGTCCCACGGCTCGCCGCGGCGGTGCTCCCAGTTGCCCAGCAGCTGCGCGACGCCGCCCGGCGCGAGCACGCCGCCGACGTCGCGCACCAGGTCGCGCACCAGGTCGTCGCCCGAGCGGCCGCCGTCGCGGTACTCGTAGTCGCCCAGCGCCTCCGCCACCGCGGCGCCCGCCGCGCCGGCGTGCGGGGTGATGACGAACGGCGGGTTGGAGACCACGAGGTCGAAGCTCTCCCCCGCCACCGGGTCGAGCATCGACCCGTGCCGCAGCGCGACATCGACCCCCTCCGCCGGGGTGTTGAGCACGAGGTTGAACCGGGCGAAGCCCAGCGCCCGCCGGGACAGGTCGGTCGCCACGACGTGGCGGGCGTGCCGCGCCGCGTGCAGCGCCTGGATGCCGCAACCCGTGCCGAGGTCGAGCACGCGACCCACGGGCGTGCGGGCCGTGACCTGGGCCAGCGTCGTCGAGGCGCCGCCGGCGCCCAGCACGTGGTCGGTCGCGAGTCGGCCGCCCGTGGCCAGCTCGGCGAGGTCGCTCGCCAGCCACCACGAGGCGTCGCCGGCCGCGTCGACGGCGGCGTACGGACGCAGGTCGACGACGGCGCGTACGGCGTCGTCGTCACCCTCGCCGGCGGCGGCCACCAGGCCGAGGCGCGCGGCGCCGGCGGTGCCGAGGCCGGGCAGCGCGCGGTCGAGCGCCGCGCGCGGCACGTCGTCGCCGAGCAGGAAGAGGCGGGCCAGTGCCGCGCGCGGCTCGTGCGCGGCGGCGACGTCCGCGAGGGCGCGGCGGGCGGGCACGGTCTGCTCGCGGTGCAGCGCCGCGGACGCGACCTCGCCCAGCACCTCGCCCACGCCGTCGACGGTGTAGCCCGCCGCCGTCAGGCCCGACCGCAGCGCGTCGACCAGGGGCGCGGCGTGCCCCGCCGCGCCGGGCACAGGCGCCGAGGCAGGTGTCGAGGCAGTGCCGCGCGTCGTCATCGGCCCGCGCACTCCGTCGACAGGAACACGGTGATGTCCTTGGCCGCGGCCGTGGCGGCGGCGGTGTCGTCGGCCGTGATCGCACCGGCCATCGCGGAGCTGACCGCGTCCGCGTCGTCCTCGTCGACGTCGTCGAACGCCGTCTCCGCGCTGCCCAGGTAGTCGGCCATTACGCCCCAGGGCTTCGCCACCCCCTCGGGCGCCTCCACCGCGGCCATCGCCTCGTCCGCGGTGCGGAAGCTCTGCACCAGCGCGCGCGGATGCTCGGGGCTGAGGTCCACGAGCGCGCGGTTCGTCGTGGACCAGGCCTGCTGCAGCCCCGCGCACGTCTCGTGGTCGAGGCCGGACTCGTCCTTGCCGCCGTCCGTCGCGTCCGCGCTCGGGTCGGGCGACGCCGACCCGGAGTCCTTCGACCGGCTCGGCTCGCCCTCGACGCCCATCGAGAGGTCGCCCGGGATCGAGACCGCCGGGGCGGGCTCCGCGACCGGCTCCGCGCCGCCGTCGGACTGCCCGCAGCCGGCCAGCGCGGCGCCCGTCACGAGCATCCCCACGACGACGACCGGGAGCTGGCGGGGCAGGAGGCGGGCACGGCGCATCCCCCTATGGTGCGTCACCCGCCCGCGCGCGCGGAAATCACCGCTCAGCCGGCGGGCACGTCGCCCTGGGGGTCGTCGTCCGTGTCGTCCCCCGCGTCACCCTCCGCGTCGGTCGGCGCGTCGGTCGGCGCGTCGGCCGCGCCGCAGCCGGCCTTGAGGTAGGTCGTGACGCGGTTCGACGCGGCCGTCATCGCCGCCGTGTCCAGGTCCGCGAGCGCGTCCGCGACGGCGGACGCGACCTCGTCCTCGCCGGCCGCCTCGATCTCGTCGGCGACCGCGCCGACGTAGGTCGCGACGGTGAGCCAGTCGTCCCGCACCTCCGTGGGCGGACGGACCTCGGCGAGCGCGTCGCGGGCACCCACGAAGCCGCGCCGCAGCGTGGCCGGGTCGTCGGCCGTCATCCCGATCTGCAGGGACGCCGACCGCGACCATGCGGCCTGCACCACCGGGCACTCGTCGGGCGGGCCGGCCGCGAGGACGGCCTCCGCGGGGGCGCCCGCGTCCGCCACGAAGCCGGCCGCCACCCCGACGCCGAGCCCCAGGAGCAGGGACAGCGCGCCCGCCGCGGCGAGGGAGGACCGACGGTGCCAGGGCCCCGGCACCGGTCGCCTCAGGCGACCGACCAGGCCGCGCGAGGCGCCGGAAGCGCGTCTCGTCCTGGCCCTCATGCTGCCGAAGGGTACCGGGAGAGCGCCCGGCGCCGGAACGTCGCCGCAGGTGGGAGGGCGCCGCTTGACCCGTGGCGGGCGTTCGGCCAGATTACGCGCGTGACCTCTACCACGCCCGGCCTGTGGGTGCATCCCGAGAATGACCCGCGAGCGACGGGCGTCGACCCGGTCGGTGAGAAGGAGACCCTCTGGGAGTACCTCTGCCGCTACCGCATGACCCTGGTCATGAAGTGCGAGGGCCTCGACGCCTCCCAGCTCGCGCGCCGCGCCGTGCCGCCGTCGACCCTCTCCCTGCTCGGGCTCGTCCGGCACCTCGCGAACGTCGAGCACCACTGGTTCCGCAGGGTGCTGCAGAGCCGCGACGAGCGCGGCCCGTTCGAGCTGCCCGGCTACCCCGACGTCGACTTCGACGGCGCCCTCCCGGACGCGACCTGCGTCGAGGAGGCGTGGGACGCCTGGCACCGCGCCGTCGAGGTCGCCGACGACTGCTTCGCCGGCGAGGACCTGGGCCGCGAGGTGCCCTATGACGGCGGCACCGTCGAGGCGCGCGACGTGCTGCTGCACGTGCTCGAGGAGTACGCCCGGCACATGGGCCACGTGGACCTGCTGCGCGAGTGCATCGACGGGCGCACCGGGCTGTAGCCCGCGCTGTGGCCCCGCCCGGGGCCGCGTAGCGTGCCGACCATGGCGGGTGTGCGGAGCTTCCTCAGCGGCGTCCTGGTCCTGCTCGCGGTGCTGGCGGCGGTGGTCACGGTGCCCGCCCGGTACGTCGAGGGCACGCTGCTGGACACCGAGGCGTACGTCGCGGCGACGGCGCCGCTCGCGGACGAGATCACCACGCAGGACGCCGTCGCCGAGGTGCTGACCGGCACCGTGGTCGGCCAGATCGACTCGGGGGTGCTCGCCGGCGCGCTGCGGCCCGTGATCGGCGAGGTGGCGGACCTCTTCGTCCGCTCCGACGCCTTCCCGCCCGCGTGGGAGGAGGCCACCCGGCAGGGGCACGCCGCGACCGTGGCGGTGCTGCGCGACGAGAGCGACGTCGTCGACGCCGCGGACGGCGTGGTGACGCTGCCCCTCGACCCGTTCCTGGAGTCGATCGGTCAGGCGCTGCGCGACCGGGGGCTGCCCGTCCCCGAGGGCTTCGCGTCGACCGGCGCGGACGTCGTCCTGTACGCGTCCGACGACCTCGCCACCGCCCAGTCGGCCGTCGCCGTCCTGGACCGGTGGACCCCCTGGGCGCTGCCGGCGACGGTGCTGCTCGCCGTGCTGGCGGCACTCGCCGCCCGGCCGGGCCGGCGCCTGCGCACGGTCGCCGCCACGGGAGCACTGACCGCCGTCGCGATGCTGGTGCTCCTCGTGCTGCTGCCGGAGGCCGTGCAGGCGGGCTTCGCCGGGCTCGACGTCGGCGAGGCGGGACGCCAGGTGCTGGACGACACCGTCGATGCGCTGCTGGTGCCACTGCGCACCCAGCTGTGGTGGGCGTTCGGGATCGCCGCGGCGGTGGGGGTCGGCGCGGGGGTCACGGCCGGCGTGCTGCGCCGCGGCCGCGCGGCCTGATCCTCGGCCCGGACCTGCCGCCCGGGCGTCGGCCCGGGCGGCAGGTGCGGGTCAGTCGCCGGAGGTCGCCCAGAAGAGGGCCTGGGCGGCCTGGCCCAGACCGCCCTTCGGGTGGGTGCGGAAGAACACCGACGTGCCGAAGACGACGGCCCGCGCGCCCGACTGCGCCTCGCCCGAGACCACGGCCGCCTGGCCCGCCGCCGCGTCGGGGCCGCCGGACCCCGTGTCCGACGGCGCCCAGTGGCCGGCGAGGAGCGGCCGGTCCGCGTCGTAGGACTGCTCGGCCGTGGTGCCCTCGCCGAGGTCGGTGAACCAGGTCGCCGGGTAGACGAACGCCTGGTCCTGCGGGTGCGCGGACAGGAACGACGAATCCGCGGTGTCGACGTCGACGATCCCGTTGCCCGACCGGTTGCCCGTGACCGCCGAGCCCTCCACGAGCCCGTACGTCTCGGCGACGGCGAACGCGGCCGCCGTGCGGCCCACGACCGAGCCGCCGTCGTCCACCCAGCCCTGCACGGCCGCCCGGCCCGCGCTCCCGGCCGGGAGCGTCAGCGACGACCCGACCCACAGGACGTCGGCGTCCTCGAGCCCCGTCGTTCCGGTGGCCGCGCCGGCCTCGATGCCGCCGGCCGACACCCGGACCAGGTCGTCGAAGCCGAGCTCGGTCAGGGACAGCAGGTCGTCCTGGGTGCCGGCGTACGCGACCGTGAGGTCGTCGAGCTCCGCCGCCTCGTCGAGCCGGCGCAGCTCCTGCCGGGTCGCGGCCTCGAAGGGGACGTCGTGCTCGCGCGCGACCTCGCGGACCGTCCGGCCGTCGGCGCGCCCGACGACGGCACGCCCGTCGTCCAGGAGCCAGACCGGGACGTCCTCCTCCAGCAGCGCGTTGAGCGCGCGGTAGTCCTCGACCCCCGCGACGTCGAACGCGACGTGGCGCGCCCCGTGCGGCACCCGCGCGTCCGACGGCTCACCGCGCAGCGGCACCACCTTCCCGACCGGCCGGTCCGTGGTCGACCCGACGCTGTCGACCGTCGCGCCCCACAGGGACGACAGGCTCCACGCCGAGATGTCGTACATCGACGGCACCTTCGCCGAGATGTCGGTGCCCAGGTCGAGCAGGGCGTTCGCCAGGCCGCGCAGCGGCTGGTGCAGGTCGACGACGAACGACCCGCGGGGGTACGTCGTGCCGCCGACGCGGGTGCTGCGCGTCAGCGTGCCCACCTCCACGCCGTGGAACAGGAGCTGGTCCACCAGCGCCTCGGCGTCGGCGGCGGAGCGCTGCCCGTCGCCGACGGGGATCACGTAGGCGCGCGGCAGGTCGACCGGGTCCTGGTCGTCGACCACGTCCCAGTGCTGCTTCCACTCGTCCGGTCCGGGCACGGCCGCCACGTCGTCGACCGTCAGCGCGTCCTTCGGCTCCCCGGCCGCGCCGCGGCGGAACGCCTCGATCTGGTCGGCCAGCATGGCGTCGTCGTGGCCGGCCACGTAGTCGATCATCGAGGTCATCGTCCGCTTCGCCACCGCCGTGTTGATGGCGGCGTCCTCGGGTGTGGTGGCCGGGCCGGTGCGGCCCTTCGGCAGCTCGACGGTGCTGGTCGTGGCGCCGTGGAAGGCCGCGTACTGGGCGGTGAAGATCGGCGGGTAGTCGTCCCACCCGGACGGCGTGTCGCGGTACGGGATCTTGATGAAGCCGGTGTTCTCGTCGACCGCCTCGTCCGTGGCCGGGTCGTAGTAGGTGTTCCCGGGGATCTCGGCCGCGACCACGTCGTCCTCCACCTGGCGCGCGATCGCGTACCCGTGGGGGATGAACAGGTCGTACTCGTAGTTCTCGCCGTGCGGCGGCCCGCACGGCTCCACCTGCAGCACGCCGGTGTACCCGTGGAAGTCGGCCGCGTAGAGCGGCTGGAGCGCCTGCGCCGTCGCGACGAAGGACCGCGACTCCGGAGTCGCCCCGGTGATCATGTCACGGTTGGCGTCGAGGCTCAGGCTCGTCGCCCTGGTGCCGAGGGTGCGCCCGTCGGGGTTGAGCGTCAGCGAGAAGTACAGCCGGTGGTCCTCGAGCAGGGCTGCGGTGGCCGCGTCGTCCGACGTCGCCAGGTCGTCGATGACCTGCATCGCGGCGTCGGTGCCCTCCCACTCGTTGCCGTGGATGTTGGCGCTGATCCACAGCGGCGTCTTGTAGCCCTCGGCGAGGCGGCGGTCGGCCGCGGCCCGCTCCGGGGACGTGCGGATCTCCTCCCGCCAGCGGGTCTGCTGCGCCGTCTCGCGGCGGGACTCCGGCGCCGTCACGGTCACCAGGTACAGGTCGCGACCCGCCGTGGAGCGACCCACCACCTGGGTCGAGACCCGGTCGCTCGAGGCCATGAGGGCCGTCAGCCGCGGGGCGATCTCGGCGTGACTGATCGTGCCGTTGAGGTCGGTCGCGTCGTCGTCCTCCGGCGGGTACACGGTCAGGTCGGGCTGGGACGGGTAGGCGCGGGGCATGTCGATCGCGCCGCTCGTCGTCCCGCCGCCGTGGCCGGGCCCCGAGCGCTGTGCCGTGCGCGCGAGCTCGGCGAACGACGCCGCCCCGACCGCGGTCGCGTCCCGCTCGGGGCCGCGGCCCGGGCGGTCGGGGCGGTCGTCGGCGGCGGCGGTGCCGACGAGCGTCGTCGCCAGGAGGGTGAGGGTGCCGAGCACCGCGACGGTGCGTGGGAGCTTCATGGGTCTCCTTCTCGTCGTCGTCGGCGTGGACTCCGTCGTCCCGCCCGGGAGCCGACGCCGAGCGCCGGTCCCGGACCAGCATGTCGTGACCCGGGGGCGTCGGCACGGCCGGAAACACGATGTTCACCGGGGACGCCAGGCGACGGGGACTATCCGCTTGCGTGCGTCTCCCCCGAAGAGGTCGGATGTCGCCATGACTGATCCCGCCCCCACGCCCGAGGCACGCCGGTTCCCCGACCTGTGGGTGGACCCCGAGGACGACCCTCGCCAGCAGTGGGCCGACCCCGTCGGCGAGCTGCAGACCCATTGGTCCTACCTGCGGTCCTACCGCGCCACGATCGAGATGAAGTGCGAGGGGCTCGACGCCGAGCAGCTCGCCCGCCGCTCCGTTCCGCCGTCGACCCTGTCCCTGCTGGGGCTGGTGCGGCACCTGGCGAAGGTGGAGCACTCCTGGTCGCGCCGAGTCCTGCAGGGCGCGATGGACCTGCCGAAGCTCTACGTCGCCGACGGCGGCCCGGACTGGGACTTCGACGGCGCCGTCGCGGACCCGGACGTCGTCGCGGAGGCGTGGGCTGCCTGGCGGCGCGAGTCGGCGGCCGCCGACGAGTGGCTCGCGACCCTGACCGACGCGGACATGGGGCGGGTCGTCCCGTTCGACGGCACCACCTCGACGGTGCGCGACATCCTCGAGCACCTCGTCGAGGAGTACGCCCGCCACGCCGGGCACGCCGACCTGCTGCGGGAGTGCATCGACGGCCGCACCGGCCAGTAGCCCTCCGCGAGCTTCTCCGTCTCGTCGTCCGGGCGCGGTCTACCGCGCGGGGACGCTCGCCGCCTCGTCCGCCTGCTCGCGGTCCACGCGGGCCGCGCGGAGGCGGGACATGATGACCGCGCCGAAGGCGATGCCCGCCGCGACCACGGCGATGACGATGCGCACCGCCTGGTTCGCGTCGGCCGGCACGCTCAGCATCACCACGGCGGGCGCGATGAGCACCGACACCAGGTTCATCACCTTGATGAGCGGGTTGATCGCGGGGCCGGCGGTGTCCTTGAACGGGTCGCCGACGGTGTCGCCGATGACGGTGGCGGCGTGCGCCTCGGAGCCCTTGCCGCCGTAGGCGCCGTCCTCGACGATCTTCTTCGCGTTGTCCCAGGCGCCGCCCGAGTTGGCGAGGAAGACGGCCATGAGGACCCCGGCGCCGATCGCGCCCCCGAGGAACCCGGCGAGCGGCCCCACACCGAGGCCGAAGCCGACGGCGATCGGGGCGAACGCGGCCAGCAGGCCGGGGGTGGCGAGCTCGCGCAGCGAGTCGCGGGTGCAGATGTCCACCACACGGCCGTACTCGGGCCGCTCCTCGTACGTCATGATCCCGGGGTGCTCGCGGAACTGGCGGCGCACCTCGAAGACGATCGCGCCCGCCGCGCGGGTCACGGCGTCGATGGCGAGGCCGGAGAAGAGGAACACGGTGGCGGCTCCGAGGATCACGCCCACGAGCGTCACCGGCGAGACGATCTCGAAGCTGAGCATCGCCGGGACCAGGCCCGCACCCCGCTCCGCGACCTCGCCCAGCGCCGTCGACACGGCGTCGGCGTACGAGCCGAAGAGCGCGGTCGCGGCGAGCACCGCCGTCGCGATCGCGATGCCCTTGGTGATGGCCTTGGTCGTGTTGCCCACCGCGTCGAGGTCGGTGAGGATCTGCGCGGCCTCCTCGTCGACGTCGCCGGACATCTCGGCGATGCCCTGCGCGTTGTCGCTCACCGGCCCGAAGGTGTCCATCGCGACGATGACGCCGACGGTCGTCAGCAGGCCGCAGCCCGCGAGCGCCACGAGGAAGAGGGACAGCCAGAGCGAGCCGCCGGCGAGCAGGAAGACGCCGCAGATCGCGGCGGCGATGACGCCCGCGGTGTAGACGGCGGACTCGAAGCCCACCCCGATGCCGGACAGCACCACGGTGGCCGCGCCGGTGCGCGACGTCGCCGCGACGTGCAGCGTCGGCTTCGACGTCGTGCCGGTGAAGTAGCCGGTGATCCACAGGATGATCCCGGCGAGCACGACGCCGATGACGACGGCCAGCGACGCGACCACGCGCGGGTCGGCGGTGACCTCGCCGAGCTCGGCGGTGCCGGACAGGTCGGCGAACGACGACGGCAGGTAGACGAACGCGGCGACCGCGGCCAGCAGGGCCCCGACGACGGCCGACAGGTAGAAGCCGCGGTTGATGGCCTTGAGGCCGTTCTCGCTGCCCCGCACGCGGGTCACGAGCACGCCCAGCAGCGCGACGAACGCGCCGACGGCGGTGACGATCAGCGGGAAGACGAGGCCCTGCTCCCCCATGACGGCCTTGCCGAGGATGAGCGCGGCGACCAGGGTGACGGCGTACGACTCGAAGAGGTCGGCGGCCATGCCGGCGCAGTCGCCGACGTTGTCGCCCACGTTGTCCGCGATGGTGGCGGCGTTGCGCGGGTCGTCCTCGGGGATGCCCTGCTCGACCTTGCCGACCAGGTCGGCGCCGACGTCGGCCGCCTTGGTGAAGATGCCGCCGCCGACCCGCATGAACATGGCCAGCAGCGCGGCGCCGAAGCCGAAGCCCTCGAGCACGGCCGGCGCCTCCGTGCGGTACACGAGCACGACGAGCGCCGCCCCCAGCAGCCCGAGCCCGACCACGGACATGCCCACGACGCCACCGGTGCGGAACGCGATCCGCGCACCCTCCGCGCGCCCGTCGGGACGGGTCGAGGCTGCCGCCACCCGCACGTTGGCGCGCACGGCGAGCCACATGCCCAGGTACCCGATGGCCGCGGAGAACGCGGCCCCGAACAGGAACGCGATCGACCGGCCCACCCGGACCCCGCCGTCGCCCGGCAGCAGGAAGAGCAGGGCGAACACCACGACGGCGAAGATCGCGAGCGTGCGGAACTGGCGGTTGAGGTAGGCGGAGGCCCCCTCCTGGACGCCCCGCCCGATCTCCTGCATGCCTGGCGTGCCCTCGGGGGCGGCGAGCACCTGCCGCCGCAGGGTGCCCGCACACACGAGCGCGGCCAGCGCGATGACGGCGATGACCGCGACGATCGTGATGCTGCTGGAACCGAACGTGAGCATCCGTCCTCCTTGACGTGCTTCCTCGACCCGGCGGGACGGCGGTGACCGCCCGTCGGTAAGGTCCCGCCGTCGCCGTTGACGGCGGGATGCCGGGGAGTCTACCCACATGTGACGGCCGTCACGAACCACCGTGGAATCCTGACCCCAACGATTCCCGTCCCCCGGCCGTCCCAGCGGGTGAGGACGGCACGGGAGGGACTGGTGGTCGCACGATGAGTCGCTGGGAGGACGAGCTCGCCGAGCTCGCACGGGCGCGAGGCCGTGCCCTGGTCGGGTACGCCTACGTGCTCTGCGGGGACCAGCGGCTCGCGGAGGACCTGGTGCAGGACGCGCTGGTCAAGGTGTTCGCGCGGCTGCGCCGGGGCTCCGGAGAGGCGCGGGGCGGGGCGGGCGTGCACCCGCTCGACGGGGGCGGGACGAGCGAGGCGTACGTGCGGCGCGCGATCCTGACCCTCTTCCTCGACGAGCACCGGCGCACGAAGCGGTGGGCGGCGGCGCGGCCGCTCGTGGCCAGCGACGACCGGGTGCGCGGCGCCGCCTCGGGCGCGACGGCGCGGGCGGACGTCGCCGCCGCGCTGGGGCGCCTGGCCCCGCGTGAGCGGGCGTGCGTGGTCCTGCGCTACTTCGAGGACCTCACCGTGCCGCAGGTGGCCGACGCCCTCGGCCTCGCGCAGGGCACCGTCAAGCGCTACCTCGCCGACGCGACGGCGACGCTGCGCGACGTGCTGCGCGTGGCCGACGATGGCGACCTGCGCGCCACGGGCCCCGCTGGCCGCGCGGGCACCGGCGGCACCACGACCACGACGACCACCACGGCAGGGCGGAGGGCCGGACGATGAGCACGCACCACGCGCGGGACGGCTGGGCGGACGCCCGCACGGACGAGACGCTGCGCCGCGAGCTGGACGCCCTCGCCGGCCTGGGGGCGTCGGCGTCGGCCCTCGACGACGTGATGGGATCGGTGCGGCACCGCGTACGCCGCCGGCGCACCGCCAAGCAGGCCGGCATCGGCGCCACCGCGCTCACCGTCGCCACCGGGCTCGTGCTGGGCGGCGCCGCGCTGCTGCCCGACGCGCCGCAGCCCCTGCCCGGCCCCGCGACCAGCCCGTCGCCGTCGCCCTCGCCGTCCGGCGACGACACACGGGCGGACGGCGCGCGCGCCGCCGACCTGATCCGGCCGGGGTACCAGCCGGGCTGGCTCGAGGGCACCGGGCTGACGTGCGGCATGGCGGCCGACGACGTGCCGACCACCCGGGCGGAGGGCTACAAGATCCTCGTCGCCGGGGACGACCCGCACCTGGGCGGTCCCGCTACCGACGAGCCGGCGATCCTCCGCCTGCCGACCTGGACCGTGGTCGACGAGACCCCGCCCGAGGACGGCGTCCTCGTCGGCCCGTCCCTGCTGTGGGCGCAGGACGGGCAGGTGGTCGACCTCGGGATCGACATGACCGAGGACCCGGTCGAGGTCCGGCCCGGGAGGCTCGACCGGACGGCCGAGGACTCCACCCTCACGACGTGCGCGCCGGACGGCGAGGCCGAGGGCACGACCGCGCACGCCACATCGTTGCCCGCAGGCGAGTACCAGGTCACGCCCTACGACGTCGTGTGGTCGGACGACTTCCGGGAGTCCGTGGTCGTCGCCGGCCCCTGGCTCGACGTCCGCGTGAATGCCGACGGCGCGACGCTCGTCGCTCCGGGGGCCGCCTCCGAGGCCGAGCCCTCGTCCGGGGACGGCACCTGCTCGGCGGCGGGTCTCACCCTTCCGGCGCCGGACGTCGCGGAGCTCCCCGGACCGGTGCGGGACACGGTGCTGACGCTCTTCGAGGCGGCCGTGAACTGCGACGACCAGGGGCTCACCGCACTCGCCGAGGCCGCCGACCGGCACGAGCTGAACTGGGGCGGGCAGCCGCCGGCCGAGCTCCTGGGGCTGCCTGGGGCCGAGGACGACGAGGACGTCTACGCGATCCTCGGCCGGCTGCTGTCCGGCACGACGCCCTGCGAGATGGGAGCGGACAGCAGCGAGGACGTCGACCGGGCGTACGCCTGGCCGCGCATGGACGGGGGCTTGTGCCAGGCCACCGCCCAGGACTGGCGGGACGCCGTGGACGCCGGCGCGCTCACCGAACGCGAGGCGCAGGAGTGGAACGACGGCCCGCGACCGGACTACGAAGGCTGGCGGCTGGTCGTCCGTGGCGACGGCGGCTGGATGCAGTTCGTCGACGGGTACCTGGGGCCGCCGCGCGGCGACTGACGACCGGCCGCGTGGGAGGATGACGGTCATGCCCGACGTCGTCCCCGCAGCCGCCCGCGCCCACACCGAGGACCTGGGGGCGTTCGTCTCCGCCTCGCCGTCGTCGTACCACGCCGCCCGGGAGGTGGCCCGCCGCGCGGAGGACGCCGGCTTCGTGCGCCTGGACGAGACGGCCGCGTGGGACGTCGTGCCGGGCGGACGCTACGTCGTCGTCCGCGACGGCTCCGCGATCGCGGTCGCGGTGCCGCCGACGGCGGGCGCGACGACGCCGTTCACCATCCTCGGCACGCACACCGACTCCACCGGGTTCAAGCTCAAGCCGAGGCCGACCACCGGCCGCGACGGCTGGGTGCAGGCCGGGGTCGAGGTGTACGGCGGGCCGCTGCTCAACTCGTGGCTGGACCGCGAGGTGGAGCTCGCCGGACGGTTGGTGACGTCGGACGGCTCGGGGGGCACGGTCGAGCACCTGGTGCGCACCGGCCCGATCGCGCGCATCCCGCAGCTCGCGATCCACCTGGACCGGTCCGCGAACGAGGGGCTGACGCTCGACAAGCAGCGGCACACGCAGCCCGTGGTCGGGCTCGGCGACGTGTCGCAGTCCGACGTGCTGGCGGAGCTCGCCGCGGCGGCCGGCGACGGCGTCGACGCCGCGGACGTCCTCGGCTACGACGTCGTCCTGGCCGAGACGCAGCCGCCGCGCGCCTTCGGCATCGGCGAGGCGCTGTGGGCGTCGCCGCGCCTGGACAACCAGCTCTCGACGCACGCCGCGATCGCGGCGCTGCTCGCCGTCGCGCCCGAGGACCTCGCGGGGATCGGCGTCGTCGCGGCGTTCGACCACGAGGAGATCGGGTCCGGGTCGCGCTCGGGCGCCGCCGGCCCGTTCCTGGAGGACGTGCTGCGGCGGGTGTCGGCCGGTCTGGGCGCGTCGGAGGACGAGCGGGCCCGCGCCTTCGCCGCGTCGCTGTGCGTGTCGTCCGACGTCGGGCACGCGGTGCACCCGAACTACCCCGAGCGGCACGACCCGGCCAACCACCCGCACGCGGGCGCCGGCCCGATCCTCAAGATCAACGCCAACCAGCGCTACGCGACGGACGCGCACGGGGCCGCCCGCTGGCAGGCCGCGTGCGCCGCCGCCGGGGTGCCCAGCCAGGAGTTCGTCTCGAACAACACGGTGCCCTGCGGCTCCACGACCGGGCCGATCACCGCGACGCGCCTCGGCATCCGCGTCGTCGACGTCGGCGCCGCCATCCTGTCGATGCACTCCGCGCGCGAGCTCACCGCCGTCGTCGACCCCTGGTACCTGTCCCGGGCGATGCAGGCGGTCCTGGCCGGCTGACCACCACCTGTCGTGGTCAGCGGAGGCCGAGCTTGCGGGTGCAGTGCGGCCACTGGCCCCAGCCCGCACGGTCCTGCAGGATCTGCGCGCGCTTGGTCTGCTCGGACTTGCCGTGGCGGTGCGGCAGGCCCTTGCCGCCGACGGCGTGCCAGGTGCGGCCGGTGAACTGGTACATGCCGTAGAACCCGTTGCCCGTGTTGGTGCGCGGGTTGCCACCGGACTCGCAGCGCGCGAGCTGGCCCCACACGTTCCGCTTCGAGATGCGGCTGGTGGAGATCCAGCCCGTCCTGCCGCCAGGCACGCGCACCTTGACGCGGTTGCTGTCCCGGCCGGTGGTGCGGGCCAGGACGGTGACCTTGGTGCCGAGGCGCGCCTTCGTGACCTTCTTCGAGCCCGAGCCGATGTCCTTGGTCAGCGTGACCTTCCCCTTGGTGTAGCGGGTGCCGGACACGTCCTTGAGCTTGGTCGCCGTGACCGCCTTCTTCGACACCCAGCCGACCTTGCCCGCGGGCGTGCGCACCTTGAGGCGGTGCGTGCCGCGGTCGAGGACGCGCAGCCGCGTGCCGTCGTCGGGCCGGGCGACGGTCCGGGACCGGCTGGACGAGGTCTTCGTCAGGGGTGCCTTGTTCCACTTCACCCAGCGGACGCCGCTGCTGCCGGCGGCGGTGCGCACGGACTGCGTGACGGCGGACGCGGGGGCCGCGGAGGCAGGGCTCGCGGAGGCCGCGGCCGGCACCACCAGGGCGGAGGTGACGAGCGCGCCGGCGACCGCGGCCACGACGGAACGACGGGCGATGGAAAGAGGCATGCGTACCAGGGAACAATGTCACGATCGGATAACAAAACCGGTGCGGGGATGGTCACACCCTCTTCACCGGATGCCGACGCCATTCCGTGCCGAACCGCGATATCCCGCCGGTTCCGCGCGCTTCAGGCCAGGCCCGACATGCCCGATCTGAGCCTCAGGCGCGGCGTCGACGGCGCACGAGCAGCGCCGCCCCCGCGCCGAGGAGCGCCGCCGCGGGGACGACCAGACCCGCCACCGCCGCGCCCGTGCGCGGCAGCTGCTCGACGGCGGTAGCCGCGCCGGCGGCCGGCGTCCCTGTCTCGTCGCCCGGGACACGGGCAGGGGTGTCGGTCGTCTCCTCCCCCGAGGGCGTCGCCGGGGACGAGGTCTCGGGGGCGGGCTCCTCGGCGTCGGGCGTGGCCGGCGTCGCCACCGGGTGCACCGGGGTGACCTGGGTGACCTGGTAGGGCGGCTCGTCGTCCGCCCGCGACGGCCGGGTCGGCCGAGATCAGGAGGAGAGCAGCGGCGGTCGCCGCCACGGTGGCATGGCGCATCGAGGCGTCCTTCGTCGGCGTCGGGAGCGCGGCCCGGCTCCGGGGGACGGAGGTGCCGGCAGCGCGGGAGATCCTCGATCGATGGTGCGGAGAAATACTGCTTTCGGGTGATTTCACCCTGATGTCAGGACACAGATTCCCCACGGCGGAGCCTTCGTACGCACGAGACGCACGGCCTCCGCGCGGTGCAAGACTGTCGGCCGTGCCCGCCGTCCCTGCCCTCGAGCCCGAGCAGCACCCGCTGCTCGACGTGCTCACCGCGCACGGCGCGCGGGCGGACCGGCTCACGCACGTGCGCACCTTCCCGGCGCGCGCCGGCGTGACGACGGACTGGCCGGCCTGGGCGGACCCGGGCGTGGTCGACGGCTACCGCGCGCTCGGCGTCGACCGACCCTGGGCGCACCAGGTCGAGGCCGCCGACGCCGCCCGGTCCGGGCGGCACGTCGCGCTCGCGACGTCGACGGGTTCGGGCAAGTCCCTCGCGTTCTGGCTGCCCGCGCTCACTGCGGTGCGCGGTGCCGAGCCCGCCACCGTGCTCTACCTCTCCCCCACCAAGGCGCTGGCGGCCGACCAGCTCGCCGGCCTGGAGCGGCTGGTCGCGGGGATGCCCGGGGCCCGCCCCCGCGTCGCGACCTGCGACGGCGACACCCCCACCGAGGAGCGCCGCTGGGTGACCGAGCACGCCGACGTGGTGCTCACGAACCCCGACTTCCTGCACTTCTCGCTGCTGCCCGGCCACCGGCGCTGGGCGCGGCTGCTGCGCGGGCTGCGGTACGTCGTCGTCGACGAGGGGCACGCCTACCGCGGCGTCTTCGGGGCGCACGTGTCGCTGGTGCTGCGGCGGCTCACCCGGCTGGCCGCCCACTACCGTCCCCTGTCAGACGCTCAGCTCGCCGGGGTGCTCCGTCCGTCTGACACGCCGCCCGACGCTCCGGACCTGCCAGACGCCCAGCTCACCGGGGTGCGTTCACGGTCTGGCACGTCGCCGGTGTTCGTGGTGGCCAGCGCGACGACGGCGGAGCCCGCGGCGAGCACGGCGCGGCTGGTGGGGGTGGCGCCCGAGGAGGTCGTCGCGGTCACGGCGGACGCGTCGCCCGCCGGACGACGCACCTTTGCGCTGTGGCAGCCGCCGGAGGTGGC
The DNA here is from genome assembly GCF_050311635.1 of Isoptericola nanjingensis. NCBI lineage: Bacteria > Bacillati > Actinomycetota > Actinomycetes > Micrococcales > Promicromonosporaceae > Isoptericola > Isoptericola nanjingensis. The sequence goes on from NZ_JBNOZL010000008.1 coordinate 114,623, forward strand.
GGGGTTCGACCGGTCGCGGGCCACCGGGGAGACGCCGACGCACGACGACGACCCCTGGGCGCTGCCCGACCCGCTCGACGCGACGCACACCGAGCACGAGGCCGAGGCCGTGCTCACGACCCGCGGCGCCGCGGAGCACCCGCGCCGGTCGGCCACCGCCGAGGCGGCCGACCTGCTCGCCGACCTCACGGCGCACGGCGCGCGCACGCTCGCGTTCACCCGGTCGCGGCGGGGTGCGGAGTCGGTGGCGCAGCAGGCGCGCGACCACCTGCGGCCGGTGGCCGCGGGGCTGGAGTCCCGGGTGGCGAGCTACCGGGGCGGGTACCTGCCGGAGGAGCGGCGCGAGCTCGAACAGGCCCTGCGCACCGGCGAGCTGCGCGGGCTGGCCACGACCAACGCGCTCGAGCTGGGCGTCGACATCTCCGGTCTGGACGCCGTGCTCGTCGCCGGGTGGCCGGGGACGCGCGTGTCCCTCTGGCAGCAAGCCGGGCGGGCCGGCCGCGCGGGCGCCGAGGGCCTGGTCGCGTTCGTCGCGCGCGAGGACCCGCTCGACACGTACCTCGTGACCCACCCCGAGGCGGTGTTCGACGCCGCGCTCGAGGCCACCGTCTTCGACCCGGCCAACCCGCACGTGCTCGCGCCCCAGCTCTGCGCCGCCGCGCAGGAGGTGCCGCTGCGCGCCGAGGACCTCGCCGCGTTCGGCGACCCGCGGGCGGTGCGCGAGGTGCTCGACGTGCTCGTCGCGCGCGGCGCGCTGCGGCGCCGGCCGTCGGGCTGGTACTGGACGCACGCGCAGCCTGCGTCGTCGATGGCCGACCTGCGCGGTTCCGGAGGACGGCCCGTACGGGTCGTCGAGGCGACGACGGGCCGGATGCTCGGCACGGTGGACGCCGGCTCGGCGGACGGGCAGGTGCACGACGGCGCGGTGTACGTGCACCAGGGCGCGACGTTCGTCGTGGACCACCTGGACCTCGCCGAGCACGTGGCCCTCGTGGTGCGCAAGGACGTGGAGCACGGCACCTGGTCGCACGAGGTCATGGAGATCGCGATCGACGAGGAGGGGCACCGGCCGGTGGAGGGCCGCGACTGGGGCCCGGTGCGGTGGGGCCTCGGCCCGGTGGAGGTGACGAGCCAGGTGGTGAGCTTCCAGCGCCGCCGCCTGCCGGACATGCAGGTGCTCGGCACGGAGGCGCTCGACCTGCCGTCGCGCACGCTCGCGACGACCGCCGTCTGGTGGTCGGTGCCGGACTTCGTGCTGCGGGCGGCGGGCGTCTCCCCCGACGAGACGCCGGGCGCCCTGCACGCGGCCGAGCACGCGTCGATCGGCCTGCTGCCGCTGCTGGCGACGTGCGACCGGTGGGACCTGGGTGGCGTCTCCACCGAGGTGCACCCCGACACCGGGGAGGCCACCGTCTTCGTGTACGACGCGTACCCGGGCGGCGCCGGCTTCGCCGAGCGCGGGTACGAGCTGGGCGCCCGCTGGCTGCGCGCCACGCGGGACGCGATCGCCGCGTGCGCCTGCGCGGAGGGCTGCCCGGGGTGCGTCCAGTCGCCCAAGTGCGGCAGCGACAACGCGCCCCTCGACAAGTCCGCGGCCCTGCGCTTGTTGGATGCCGTGCTGAGCCACGCGCCGGCGGAACCTACCATCGTGAGGTGACTACCGAGATCGACCTCGCCGAACGCCGCCGTTCCCGCGAGGACACGCGCGTCGACCCAGCCAACTCCCGCTCGTGGCTGCTGCTGTCGGCCCTGCGCGACGACATGTTCGACGCCGCCCAGCTCTCCCGCGCCGACCAGGTGATCCTCGACTGCGAGGACGCGGTCGACGACAGCCGCAAGGACGAGGCACGCCAGAAGGTGCTCGACTGGTTCTCTGCGGGCGGTCGCGCCTGGGTGCGCATCAACGAGCGCGGCTCGCAGGCCTGGGCCGACGACGTCCGCGCGCTGTGGGACTCGAAGGGCCTGCGCGGCGTCATGCTCGCCAAGACCGAGTCGCCCGACCAGGTGATCGACACGGCCCAGCGGCTCGGCGGCAGCGTGCCGGTGATCCCGCTGGTCGAGTCCGCGCTCGGCATCGAGGACGCCGTGAGCATCGCTCGCGCGCCCGGGGCCTTCCGCCTGGCGTTCGGCTCCGGCGACTACCGTCGCGACACCGGCACCGCCAACGAGTCGCTCGCGATGGCGTACCCGCGCTCGCGCCTCGTCACCGCCAGCCGGATCGGCGGGCTGCCCGGGCCGATCGACGGCCCCACCGTCGGCACCAGCCACTCGCTGCTGCGCGAGCAGTCGGCGGACGGCGTGGCCCTCGGCCTCACCGGCAAGCTCTGCCTGGACCTGGAGACGCCGGCTGTCATCAACGAGTCGTTCAGTCCGTCCAGCGCGGACGTCGCGTGGGCGATCGACTTCTTGGCCGACTTCGAGGCGTCGGGCTCCGTGATCCGGGACGGCTCGGACAAGCCCCGCCTGGCACGCGCCCGCAAGATCAGCGAGCGCGCCGCGCTGTTCAACGTCAACCCCTCCTGATCCCCGCCGCCGTCCGGCCCGGGCGCGCCTCACGGCGACGGTCCGGGTCGGGATGGCGGCTCGGCCTCGGGCTGCCGCGCGGGCCCAGGAGCAGGACCGGGCCGTGGCCCCGCGCGGGCGTGCGCGGCGGCGTCGCCGAGCGAGCCCACCCACGGCCCCACCTCCGGGCCGAGCGCGGCGCGCGTCGCCCGGACGCCGACGGTGCCGCCGTCCTCTGGGACGCACGCCACCACCCGCCCGCCGTTGCGGCGCACGGCCTCGGTCGCCGTCGCGCACGGGTCGGCGCCCTGCCGCCATGCGGTCGCGGCGGCGAGCGCGCCCAGGTCCGCCGCGGCCTGGGCCGCCCCTCGTGCCCGCTGCGCGGCGCCCAGCGCGCCGACGGCCAGCGCGAGCAGCACGACCACCGCCGCGAGCGCGAGCACGACGACGGTCCCCGCGCCCCGCTCCCGGCTCACGGAGCTCTCGCGCGGGTCCGGCCGGGACTCGTGCACCCCGCCGCACGCGGCGCTCACGGCTCCACCCACGCCGTCGCGTCCCCGGACGCCCGCACGGGCGCGTCCGCGAACCACCCGCCCACCACCGGCCGGGTCACCGAGACCCGCACCCACGTGCCGTCCCGGGTGACGGTCAGCTCCGCGTCGTCGCCGCCGACCTGCGCGACAGCCCGGCGCGCCGCCGCGTCGTCCTCCCCGATGGCGTAGGCGCGCGCCCCGGCCCGGGCCGCGTCCAGGGCGCGCATCTGCGCCGTGGACGCGGCCGCGAGGCTGAGCACCGCGACCAGCAGGAGGACCACCACCGGCAGCCCGACGGCGAGCTCGGCCGTCACCGCGCCACGCTCTCCGTCGGCCCCCCGTGACCGTTCCCCGGGGGCCCGCGTCGTGCGGGTGCCCCTGCTGCGGTGCGGGCGCATCAGACGGACAGCGCCGAGCTGATGATGTTCTCCAGCAGGCCTCGGACGGTGTCGCTCTTAAGCACCGCGATGAGCAGGCCGGCGAACCCGACCGCCGCCACGGTGGCGACGGCGTACTCCGCGGTGGCCAGCCCGGCCTCCGGGTCCAGGGGCGCGGGCTCCGACCCCGCTCCCGTGTCCGGACCAGCGATCACGCCACCGTCCGGTGCCGTCCCTGGCTCCCGCTCGCGCTCGGCCGCCACGCGGCCGTCGTCCTCGTTCGTCATGGCTCCTCCGTGTTCCTTCGGTCGTTCCTTGCGGTGTCCTTCTCGCGACCTGCGCCGGACGGTCCGGGCGGGTCGTGCCGCGTCCGCCCGGCCGGGCGGGCGCGGCGGACCCGGGCGGCGCCCGGGTCGTCGTGGGCCGGGCACGGTCACCCGGACAGCAGGTCGACGCCCAGCGCGAGCAGCACGGGCACGAGGCCGATCAGCACGAACGCGGGCAGGTAGCAGGCGCCGAGCGGCAGCACGAGCCGCACGGCGAGGCTGGCCGCGGCCGTGCGCGCGGCGGACCGACGGGCACGCAGCAGCTCCTCCCCCGCTGCCCGTAGCGCGCCTGTCGGGGACGCTCCGTCGGTCCAGGCCCCGCGCAGCGCCCGGTGTGCCGGGCCGAGCCGGCCGGGGGCGTCGCGCCACGCGCCGTCCCAGTCCGCGCCGAGCCGCAGCGCGTCCGCCGCCGCTCGCAGGGCCACGCCGTCGGCCGAGCTCGAGCCGGACACCCCGGAGGCCCCCGGCGACGTCGCGCCGGCGAGCGCCGCGCCCGTCGCCTCGAGGGCCCGCGGGACGCCGGCTCCCGCGCGGAGCGCCGCTCCGAGGAGCTCCAGCACGACGGGCACGTCCACGGGATCCGCCGCGGGCCCGTCGGCGCGGGTGGGTGCACGACCGTCCAGGGCCAGGCGCGCCACCCGCCGGTCGGCGGCACCGCGCGCCAGCCACCACGGCCCTGCGCCGAGCAGCACGGTCACCACGACCGTCAACGCGGCCCCCGCGACGGTGACCGCGCCGGCACCGTCGGCGAGCGAGCTCATGCCGCCTCCTCCCCCGCCGCCCGCGCGGCCGCGACCAGCCGGCGGGTCCACGCCCACCCGGCGGCGAGCAGCAGGAGCCCCAGGCACACCGCGACGGAGCCGACGCCGCCGTCGAGCGCCGTCGCCAGCGGGTCGGCGCCGAGCACCCAGCCGAGCGCGGCGCCCAGCAGGGGCAGCCACATCAGGACGCGCGCCGTGGCTCGCGGCCCGGCCAACGACGCTTCCCGCTCCCCGCGGGCCTCCGCCTCGGCCACGAGCGCCCCGGACACGGCGTCGAGCACGGACGCGAGCGGAGCCCCGACATCCCGGGAGAGCACCGCGGCGGCCACGACCGACCGAGCGTGGCCGGCCCCGCCGACCATCGGTGCCAGAGCCGCCGGGTCGGGCACCCCGGTGGCGTCGACGGGCACCGCGAGCGCGCGCGACCAGGCCGCTGCCGGCGGCGCCCCGGCCCGCAGCAGCGCCACCACCTGCGCGACGGCGACCCGCACCGCGTCCGCCCCCGTCGACGCGTCCCGTCCCCGGCGCCGCAGCGCCCTCGACCAGGTGCGGCGCGCGACCGTGGGGCGAGCGAGGATTTCCGCGCGGCGCCCGCCACGGGCCAGCACCAGCCACGCGGCGAGCGCCACCCAGAGCCCGACGGCCGCCGGCCCCGCCGCGATCCCCGCGCCGGCCCCCGCCCCGAGCCCTGTCACGACGCCCACCGCCGCACGAGCTCCTCCCACGCGCCGTCGGGTCGCGGGTCCGTGCCCGGCGCCCACACGGCGGCACGACGGACCGACAGCCGGCCGTCGTCGTCCCGCCCGACGAGGCCGATCTCGGCCAGGTGCCGACGACCGCCGCCCCGCCGCAGGTGGAGCACCACGTCGAGCGCGGCCGACGCCTGCGCGGCGACGGCGTCTCGCGGCATCCCGGCGAGCGCCGCGAGCGCCTCCAGGCGAGCGGGCACATGCTCGACGGCGTTGGCGTGCACGGTGGCCATGCCGCCGTCGTGCCCGGTGTTCATGGCGAGGAGGAGCTCGCGGACCTCGGCGCCCCGGCACTCGCCGACGACGATCCGGTCCGGCCGCATCCGCAGGGCGCCGCGCACCAGCTCGGTGAGCGTGACCTCCCCGACGCCCTCGACGTTGGGGCGCCGGGCCGCGAGGGACACCACGTGCCGGTGCCTGGGGGCGAGCTCGCGGGCTTCCTCGACCACGAGCACCCGCTCGGCGGGCGGCACCAGGGACAGCAGCGCGGCGAGCAGCGTGGTCTTCCCGGTGCCGGTGCCGCCCGTGACGAGCAGGTTGGCCCGGCCCGCGACGAGCGCGCGCAGCACGGCCTCCCACTGCGGCGGCAGCCCGCCCCCGGCGACCAGGGACTCCAGGGAGTGCGCCGCCTGCCGCAGCACCCGCAGGGCGATCACCGCGCCGGCCGGTGCGACGGGTTCCACGACGGCATGAAGCCGGGTCCCGTCGGGCATGCGCGCGTCCACCGTCGGGGCCGCGTCGTCGAGCCGCTGCCCGGCGACGGCCGCCATCCGCACGGCGAGCGCCCGCACGGCGTCGGGGGTGCCGAGGTCGAGGTCCACCCGCCGGAGCCCGTCGCCGCGATCCACCCAGACGTCGCGCGGGCCGTTGACGAGCACGTCGGTGACGTCGGGCGCGTCCAGCAGCTCCTGCAGCGGCCCGGCGCCGGTGAGCTCGGCCCGCGCCGCGCGCGCGAGGTCGCTCAGCGCCGCCGACCCGAACACCCGCCCGGTGGCCCGCAGGGCGTCGCGGACCGCGGCGTCGTCGAGCGCCGTCCCGGACGTGCCGACCCGGGCCCGCACGTCGTCGAGCAGGTCGCGGTCGACGAGCGCACGGGCGGTCACGACGCACCCGCCAGCGCCGCCACCAGCGAGGCCGCGGCACGACCGAGCGGTGTACGCCGACCGACAGGCGGCCCGTCGCCACGGTCGACGGCGGCGGGGAGGCGGGCGTCCGCGCGCACGGTCGCGGCCACCGGGAGCCCGACGGCGTCGCCCAGGGCGGCCGCGTCGACGCGGCCGGGCGCAGGCCGCCGCGCGACGAGCCACGGGTCCCGCACGCCGAGCTCGACGAGCTCGCCCCAGGTCGCCAGCGCCCCGGCCACACCGGGAGCGGTGCAGGGGGCCACGAGCGCCACCACGTCCGCGGAGGCCACCAGCATCCGCGCGGCCGCGGTCCAGGCCGCGGGTCGTGGCAGGTCGAGCACCACGGTCTCGCCGCTACGCAGCAGGCCGGTGCAGACGTCCACGACCACCGCGTCGTCGGGGCGGGCGGGGCTCAGGCGGGCACCGGAGAGCACGGGCACCGAGCGCCAGCGGGGTAGCGCCGCGACCAGGCCGACGCCGTCGACCTCCCCTCGGGCGGCCGCGAGCTCGGGCCAGCGGGCCCCGGGCTCGTCCTCGATGCCGAGCAGCACGTCGACGCCGGGGCCCGGCAGGTCGAGGTCCACGAGGACCGCGCCCTCCCCCGCCCGCCGGAGCCCTTGGGCCAGGGCCGCCGCCAGGGCGCTCACCCCGGCGCCGCCGCACGCGCCGACGACGGCGACCGTGCGGCGTGCTGGCCCCGGTGGCCAGGCCGCAGGCCCGGCTGGGGGCCAGGCGGTCGTCGGCCTGGTGTCCGTCGGCCGGGGCAGCGTGCGGATGGGTGCGTCGTCCATGCGCCCAGGCTGGTCCGCAGCGCTCACCCGTCGGGGCGGTGGGCGAGGATCTGTGGACGACGCTCGCCTGGGGGCGGCCTCCGTGCGGCGTCAGGCCGCGGCGGCGTCCTGCGGAACGTCGTCCACCTCGTCGACAGGTCGCCGCCCCCGCTCCCGCTCCGCGCGCAGCGCCGGCAGGAAGCACAGGACGCCGAGGACGCTGAACGCCCCGCCGAGCACCATCGCGAGCGACGTCGACGCCGTCTGCGCCACCCAGCCGAGTGCGGGCGACGCGACGGCGTAGGACGCGAAGCCCACCATCGATGCCAGGGACAGCACGGTGGACCGGTTGTCCCGCCGTGCCTCGCGGTGCAGCAGCGCGTTGTAGCTCGGCCCCGAGCTGCCGTGCAGCCCGTACGTGACGAGGTAGGCGACCACGAGCATCCCGGGCCCGCCGGCCAGCCCCATCCACACCGCGCCGAGCCCGTTGAGGACCCGCGACGCCATCGCCGTGCGGGCCACCCCGAACCGGCGGCTGGTGAGTCCGCACAGCGCGGCGCCGAGGGCGAAGGTCCCCCAGCCGACCGAGGCGACGGGGCCCATGACGGCCGCCGCCTGCGCCTCGCCCCCGAGCAGCTCCGCCATCCGGACGGGTTGCAGGGACTCGAACACCACCATGGCGGTCGCCGTGAAGAGCTCCACCAGCAGCAGGCCGCGCAGCACGCGGCTGTCCCGGGCGAGCCGCAGACCGGAGGCGACGACCGCGGGCATCTGTCGCGCGGATGCGACGGTGGACCGGACCGCCGCGCGCCACCGCCGTCGTCCGACGGGCACGACCGTGGCGGCGTCGGCCGGGCGACGCGGAGCCTCCCGGACGAGCAGGGTGACCATCACCAGGTGCACCACGGCGAGGACGCAGTACGTGGCGTAAGGGAGCGCGAGCGCCGACCACGCGGCGAACGGGTGCCACCAGATCAGCCCGCCCGACACGAGCGCGCCGAGGGCGATCGACACCCCGAGCACGGTGCCCTGGTGCGCGAGCGTGCGGTCGACGTCGGCGCCCGGGTGCTTCGCGTGCACGGCGTCGACGAACCACGCCTCGAGCGGGCCGGAGTCCAGCGCCCGGAACATGCCCATGAGCGCCGACGCGACGAGGAAGGCCCAGAAGGACTGCGCCAGCAGGAACGTGGTGGCCGCCAGCACCTGCACCACGGCGGAGGCGACGAGCATGGGACGCCGCCCGACGGCGTCGGCGGTGCCGCCGGTCGGGAGCTCGAGCGCGAACACGACGAGGCCCATCACCGAGGCGAGGCTGAGGGTCTGGGCCACGGTGAGGCCGCGCTCGATCGGCAGCAGCGTGGTGACCGTGACGACCAGGCCGACCGGGAACCACCGGGTGGCCGTGAGCAGGAGGAAGACGCGCTGCGGGCTCATGACTCGTCGTCCTCGCTCTCGGGCCCGTCGTCGACGGCGGCGGTCCTGGCGTCGGCGTCGGGCACGTCGTCGGCGTCGAGCGGGAAGAGGAACCGCCACAGGTGCAGGCGCCGCGCGCGCGGGTCGCCGGTGCCGACGCGCAGGTATTTGTTGACGACGGCCTCGAGCTCGTCCGCCATCGCGGCCGCCTGCTCGGGCGTGACGTCCACCCAGGTGTCGGTCATGCCGGCGACGTCGGTCCACTCCTTCGGCCAGCTCTCCTGCACGTCGAGCCAGTGGGCGTAGTTCGTGTCGAACTGCCGGTGGTAGTCGCGCACCAACCAACCGAGCGCGGTCTGGGCGTCCTCGTCGCCGCCGAAGTCGGAGTCGCGCCAGCCGTGGCTCTGCGTGGCCGCCGCCCAGAGCCGCTCCTTGCCGCGCCCCTCCTCGGTGTCCGTCACGAGGCCGACGGACGCCAGCTTGCGGAGGTGGTAGCTGGTGGCGCCGGTGTTGGTGGACAGCTCGGCCGCGAGCGCCGTCGCCGACGCCGGGCCGCCACGACGCAGCGCGCCGAGCAGCCGGGAGCGCAGCGGGTGGGCAAGGACCTTGGCGGCCTCGGCGGTCAGCTCGAGGTGGGTGTACGGGCGCTCCGGCGTCGGCTCCATGCGTGCAGAATAACCATGCACAACTCTTGTGCACAAGATCTCTGCACAAGAGTTGTGCATGAGACCCCGGACACCGCGGCGATCCTCCCGGCTAGGCTCTGGCCCGTGACCGACCGACCAGGACCGCGCGAGACGTCACCACCCGCGACGACGACGTCGCGGTCGCGCGTCGCAGCGTTCTTCGACCTCGACAAGACGATCATCGCGACCAGCTCGTCGGCCGCGTTCTCCAAGCCGTTCTACGCCGGGGGCCTCATCACGCGCGGCGACGTGCTGCGCAGCGCGTACGCGCACCTCCTCTTCTACGCGGGCAACGCCGACGCCGACCAGACGGAGCGGATGCGCAAGCACCTGTCCGAGCTCGCCACCGGCTGGGAGGTGAGCAAGGTGCAGCAGATCGTCGCCGAGACGGTGCACGAGCTCATCGACCCGTACGTCTACGCCGAGGCCGTGGAGCTCATCGCCGAGCACCACGAGCTCGGTCACGACGTCGTCATCGTCTCTGCCTCCGGCACCGAGCTCGTCGAGCCGATCGCCACCGTGCTGGGCGCGGACCACGTCGTCGCCACCCGCATGGCGGTCGAGGACGGCAGGTACACCGGCGAGATCGAGTTCTACGCGTACGGGGAGCAGAAGGCCGAGGCCGTGCGCGAGCTCGCCGCCCGGCGCGGCTACGACCTCGAGCGCAGCTACGCCTACTCCGACTCCGTGACGGACGCGCCGATGCTGGGCGCCGTCGGGCACGGCTTCGCCGTCAACCCGGACAAGACGCTGCGCCGCGTGGCCGCCGAGAACGGCTGGGGCGTGCTCACGTTCTCCCGTCCCGTGGCCCTCCGCTCCGCGATCCGCCCGCCCGCCGTGGCTCTCGCCGCGGGCGGCGTCGTCGTCGCCGTCGTGGCCGCCTGGTTGCTCCGCCGCTGGTGGCGGCGTCGGCGCGCCTGAGCGCTTGCACGCCCGCCCGGGCGGGCGTTCCATGGAGGGAGACAGCCGGACGCCGGGACCCACGCTAAGGAAGTCCCCGGTTGAGGACCCACTCGGTGGGAACGACCCCACCCAGTGATCGGACCAAGCGCCTGCTACCCGCGTCCGGGCTGGCGAGAACGGCGCTCGGTGTCCTGCAACCCGGGCGCCGTCCTCGTGCCCGGGCCAGGTGCCTCAGCCCGCGGGCTGCCGCTCAGGCGCACCCGCCCACTCGTCGGCGAGGACGGCGTCCGTGTACCCGTCCACCCAGCCCAGCTCGTCGTGCCACGCCTGCACCCGGTCGACGTCGCGGTGCGACGTACGAGGGGTCCGGGGACCACTTTTGCAAGGAGTGCGGCCAAACCGTGGGACAGCGTGACCACGGTCACGCGCGAGGTCTAGACTCCCGACGGCGGGGCCCCGCGGGGCGCCGCCGTCCCCGGGGTCGCGACGCGCCGTCGTCCCGACGGGGAACGCACCAGCGACGATGCGCACCGGAGGTAAGCGTGCCAGAGAACGAGACCACCGCCCCCAGCCTCGAGAACCTGCTGCACGAGACGCGAGCGTTCCCGCCCAGCCCCGCCTTCGCGGCGCAGGCGAACGCCCAGCCGTCCCTGTACGAGGAGGCCAAGGCCGACCGGCTCGGGTTCTGGGCCGACCAGGCTCGGGAGCTGGTCAGCTGGTCCACGCCGTTCACCCAGACCCTCGACTGGTCCGAGGCGCCCGTGGCGAGGTGGTTCGCGGACGGGCAGCTCAACGCCGCCTACAACGCGGTGGACCGGCACGTCGAGGCCGGGCGCGGCGACCGGGTCGCCATCCACTTCGAGGGCGAGCCGGGCGACACCCGCACCGTCACCTACGCGGACCTGCAGCGCGAGGTGTCCCGGGCCGCGAACGCGCTCACGTCGCTGGGCGTCACGAAGGGCGACCGTGTCGTCATCTACCTGCCGATGCTCGTCGAGTCGGTCGTCGCGATGCTGGCGTGCGCCCGCATCGGCGCCCCGCACTCGGTGGTGTTCGGCGGTTTCTCCGCCGACGCGCTGCGCAGCCGCATCGCCGACGCCGAGGCCAAGCTGGTCATCACGGCCGACGGCGGCTACCGCCGGGGCGCGCCGTCCGCCCTCAAGCCGGCCGTCGACGAGGCGATCGGCCCCAAGGACGGGGAGCCGGCGACGACTGTCGAGCACGTGCTGGTCGTCCGTCGCACCGAGCAGGACGTCGACTGGACCGACGGCCGCGACGTCTGGTGGCACGACGCCCTCGAGCGCGCGGACACCTTCCACGAGCCGGTCCCTGTCGACGCCGAGCACCCGCTGTTCATCCTGTACACCTCGGGCACGACGGGGAAGCCGAAGGGCATCCTGCACACCACGGGCGGCTACCTCACGCAGGCGGCGTACACCCACAAGAACGTCTTCGACCTCAAGGCCGAGAGCGACGTCTACTGGTGCACCGCCGACATCGGCTGGGTCACCGGGCACACGTACGTCGTCTACGGGCCGCTGACCAACGGCGCCACCCAGGTGCTGTACGAGGGCACCCCGGACACCCCGCACCGCGGCCGCTGGTGGGAGCTCGTCGAGAAGTACAAGGTGTCGATCCTCTACACCGCGCCGACCGCGATCCGCACCTGCATGAAGTGGGGCGAGGACATCCCCGCCGGCTTCGACCTGTCGAGCCTGCGCGTGCTCGGCTCGGTGGGCGAGCCCATCAACCCCGAGGCGTGGATGTGGTACCGCCGCGTCATCGGCGGCGACACCGCGCCGATCGTCGACACCTGGTGGCAGACGGAGACGGGCGCCATCATGATCAGCCCGCTGCCCGGTGTCACCGCCACCAAGCCCGGCTCGGCGCAGGTCGCGCTGCCCGGCATCGTGGCCGACGTCGTCGACGACGAGGCCCGCTCCGTGCCCGACGGCGGCGGCGGGTACCTCGTGCTCTCCGAGCCGTGGCCGTCCATGCTGCGCGGTATCTGGGGCGACCTGCAGCGCTTCAAGGACACGTACTGGTCGCGGTTCGAGGGCCTCTACTTCGCCGGCGACGGCGCGAAGAAGGACGAGGACGGCGACATCTGGCTGCTCGGCCGCGTGGACGACGTCATGAATGTCTCCGGCCACCGCCTGTCGACCACGGAGATCGAGTCCGCACTCGTCTCGCACGACGTCGTGGCCGAGGCCGCCGTCGTCGGCGCCAACGACGAGACCACCGGCCAGGCGGTCGTCGCGTTCGTCATCCTGCGCGGCGAGCACGCGGACCGCGCCTCGACGCCGGAGGGCGCGGAGGAGGTCCAGCAGGAGCTGCGCAACCACGTCGCCAAGGAGATCGGCCCGATCGCCAAGCCGCGCCGCATCCTCGTCGTGCCGGAGCTGCCCAAGACCCGGTCCGGCAAGATCATGCGCCGCCTGCTGCGCGACGTCGCCGAGAACCGCACCGTGGGCGACGCGACCACGCTCGCCGACTCCTCGGTGATGGACCTCATCTCCGCGGGTCTCGCGAAGCCGTCGGCGGCGAACGAGGACTGACAGCGGTACGACGGGCCGGGCCTGTCGGGGTCCTCACGACCCCGGCAGGCTCGGCTTGGCCGTTTCGGCCCTCGGAACGGCGGCGACGCCTCGACCACTCGGGGACCGCACGCGCAGCGCGTGCCGAGTCGCACGAGAGACGAGGACGTCCCACCCTGTCGCACTCTCCCCACCCGCCCACTCCCCCCGGTGCGACGGCGCGCCCGGCGGCGCGGAAGTCATCACCCCGCCGAGGTAGTGCGGATCTCCGCCAGGTAGTACGGATTCTCGTGACGTGGGGGGTCGGTCCACCACCTCACGAAGATCCGCGCCACCTCGGCGACAATGGGGTCGTGCCCACCTCGCCCGTCCAGCCCACCCTGTCCTTCGACGCGCTCGACGCGACCGCGCAGGACGCCGTGCGCGCCCTCGCCGCGGCGGCGTCCGCCCACGACGGCGTCGCCCCGCTGTCGGAGCAGCCGCTGCTGCGGCTGGGCACGGACGCCGACTGGCTCACGCACGTCGTCGCGCGCGACGACGAGGGCGCCGTCGTCGGCTACCTCCAGGTGGACCGCGGCGGCGACGACGCGAGCGCCGAGCTCGTGGTGCACCCTGACCACCGGCGCCGGGGCGTCGGGGGCGTCCTGCTGCGCACCGCCGAGCGCGACGCGCGGCTGCCGATGTTCTCGGGCGCCCCGGGCCAGCGCGGCAAGCCGCTGCGGGTGTGGGCGCACGGCGACCTGTCCGCGGCGCGGGCGTTCGCCGCGGCGCACGGCTACGAGGCCGCGCGCGAGCTGCTCGTGCTCGCGCGCTCCCTCGGGCCCGACGACGCGGCGCGCGACGTGCCGGACCTGCCCGGCCTCTCCCTGCGGACGTTCCGCCCCGACGCCGACGACGAGGCGTGGGTGCGGCTGAACGCGCGCGCGTTCGCGGACCACCCGGAGCAGGGCCGCCTCACGGTCGACGACCTGCACGACCGGCGGCGCGAGCCCTGGTTCGACGCCGACGGCTTCTTCCTCGTCGTGCCCGGCGACGACGCCGCCGGCCCGGGCAGCGAGCCGCTCGGCTTCCTGTGGACCAAGGTCGAGAACGACCAGCCGGACAATTCCCGGGACGGAGAGAGCCGCTCCGGAGAGATCTATGCGGTCGGCGTCTCCCCCGACGCGCAGGGCCGAGGTCTGGGCCGCGCGCTCACCGCCGTCGGGCTGCGCCACCTGGCGCGCGTGGGCTGCGACCGTGCGGTGCTCTACGTGGACGGGGACAACGCGCCGGCGCTGGCCACGTACGCGAGCGCCGGCTTCGAGCGCGCCGCCGTGGACGTCCAGTACGCGCGACCCACGGGTGCGTAGCGACGGGGCGGCGGACTTCGTCACCCGCCGTTCACCTATCGGTGCCACGATGGGGGGCATGACAGCGTCGCGCCCCCGAACGTCCCGGTCCCGCGACGGACGCGGCCCCTCCGCCGCGCCGGACACCGCCGTCGTGGCCGCCGAGGTCACGGACAGCCGCCCGCGCTCCACGGCCGTCGCGCCGTCCCGCCCCCTGGACCCGCAGCTCGCGGCCCACATCGCCGAGCACATCGCCGAGGAGCCGGAGTCCGACGGCGTCGCCGCCGCGGTCGAGCTCGAGCCGCTGCCCGACGACCGGTTCGCGGAGCGGGAGCTGAGCTGGCTCGCGTTCAACGAGCGGGTGCTGGAGCTGGCCGAGGACCCGTCGCTGCCGCTGCTGGAGCGCACCCGGTTCCTCGCGATCTTCGCGTCCAACCTGGACGAGTTCTTCATGGTGCGGGTGGCGGGCCTGAAACGGCGCATCGCCACGGGCATCGCCGTCACCGCGGCGTCGGGCTTGAGCCCGCGGCAGGTGCTGGAGACGATCGGCGAGGGCGCGCACCGCCTCATGACGAGGCACGCGGAGGTGTTCCGCTCCGACGTGCAGCCGGCGCTCGACGCCGAGGGCATCACGATCGTGCACTGGGACCAGCTCGAGGTCCGCGAGCAGGAGCGTCTGCACAAGTTCTTCCGCAAGCAGATCTTCCCCGTGCTCACGCCGCTCGCGGTGGACCCGGCGCACCCGTTCCCGTACATCTCAGGGCTGTCGCTCAACCTGGCGGTCGTCGTCGCGAACCCGCTCACGGGCAAGGAGCACTTCGCCCGCGTCAAGGTGCCGCCGCTGCTGCCGCGGTTCATCGCCGTCGACGACCGCGGCCGCCCGTCGGCCCCCACGCCCACGCAGGGCGGCGGCACGCAGACGTCGTTCGTGCCGCTGGAGGAGGTCATCGCCCAGCACCTCGACCACCTCTTCCCGGGCATGGAGGTGCGCGAGAGCCACACGTTCCGCGTCACGCGCAACGAGGACGTGGAGGTCGAGGAGGACGACGCCGAGAACCTCCTGCAGGCGATGGAGAAGGAGCTGCTGCGCCGCCGGTTCGGCCCGCCCGTGCGGCTCGAGCTGGCGCACGGCATCTCGCCGCGCATCCGCGAGCTGCTGGTGCGCGAGCTCGACGTGGCCGAGGAGGAGGTGTACGAGCTGCCCGCGCCGCTCGACCTCACCGGTCTCAACGTCATCGCCGACATCGAGCGCGCGTCGCTGCACTACCCGCCCTTCGTCCCGACGACGCACCGCCAGCTCGCCGAGGTGGAGTCCGCCACGGCGCGCGACGTCTTCGCCGCGATCCGCGAGCGGGACATCCTGCTCCACCACCCCTACGACTCGTTCTCGACGTCGGTGCAGACGTTCCTCGAGCAGGCGGCCGCCGACCCGGCGGTCCTCGCGATCAAGCAGACGCTGTACCGCACGTCGGGCGACTCCCCGATCGTGGACGCCCTGATCGACGCCGCCGAGGCGGGCAAGCAGGTGCTCGCGCTCGTCGAGATCAAGGCGCGGTTCGACGAGCAGGCCAACATCTCCTGGGCGCGCAAGCTCGAGGAGGCGGGCGTGCACGTCGTGTACGGGATCGTCGGCCTCAAGACGCACGCCAAGCTGTCCCTCGTGGTGCGCCAGGAGGCGGACGGGCTGCGCCGGTACTGCCACGTCGGCACCGGCAACTACCACCCGAAGACGGCCCGCATGTACACCGACCACGGGCTGCTCACGTGCGACCGCGACGTCGGCCAGGACCTCACGCGCCTGTTCAACCAGCTCTCGGGGTACGCCCCGCAGTCGCGCTTCCACCGGCTGCTGGTCGCGCCGCGCGCCGTGCGCGCGGGCCTCGTCGAGCGCATCGAGCGGGAGGCCGCCGCCGCCCGTGCCGGGCACGACGCCTGGGTGCGCATCAAGGTGAACAGCGCCGTCGACGAGGCCACGATCGACGCCCTGTACCGCGCCTCGCAGGCCGGGGTGAAGGTCGACCTGGTGGTCCGCGGCATCTGCGCGCTGCGACCGGGAGTGCCGGGCCTGAGCGAGAACGTGCGCGTTCGCTCCATCCTCGGCCGGTTCCTGGAGCACTCCCGGATCTACGCCTTCGCCAACGCGGCCGGCCCGGCCATCGGCGAGGGGCCGGAGTCCGGCCCGGAGGTGTACATCGGCTCGGCCGACCTCATGCACCGCAACCTCGACCGGCGCGTCGAGGCCCTGGTCCGGATCGCCGACGAGGGCCAGGTCGCGGAGCTCCTCGACCTCATGGACGCGTCCATGTCGGACGAGACCTCCACGTGGCACCTGCAGCCGGACGACACCTGGGTGCGGCACGCCGTCGGGCGGGACGGCGTGCCCCTCGTGGACCTGCAGGCGCAGCTCGTCGACCGCCACCGCCGTCGGCCCGAGCGGGCTCGATGAGGGCGCGGTGAGGGCGGCACGGGTGCGCCGGGCGGCGGGCACCACGGCGTCGCCGCTCGTGGACAGGCTGGGGGCGACGTCGGTGGAGCACGCCCCGGTGATCGAGTCGGCGGGCGGGCTCGTGTGGCGCGAGCGGGACGGGCGGCTGCAGGTGCAGCTCGTGCACCGGCCGCGCTACGACGACTGGTCCTGGCCGAAGGGCAAGCTCGAGCCGGGCGAGTCGCTGAACACGGCCGCCGCGCGCGAGGTGGCGGAGGAGACGGGCAAGCCCGTGGTGCTGGGTGTCCCCCTGCCGGGGCTGCAGTACCTGACGCCCGAGGGCCGCGTGAAGCGGGTGCACTACTGGGCGGCACGCCGTGCCTCGCGGTCCGACGACGCCGCGGCGCTGGCCGCACGGTCCCCCGTGCAGCCGCCGTCGACGGACGAGGTCGACAAGAAGGCGTGGCTCGACGTCGACGACGCCGCCGCGCGCCTGACGCGCCGCGCCGACCGCGGGCCGCTCGAGGCCCTCGTGGAGGCGCACGGCCAGGGCCGGCTCGCCACGCACGCCGTCGTCATCGTCCGGCACGGCAAGGCCGTCACCCGGGCGGCCTGGCACGGCGCCGAGCACGACCGGCCGCTGACGCCGGTGGGGCACGCCCAGGGCGCGGCGCTCGTCCCGGTCCTCGCGGCCTACGGCGTGACGTCCGTGGTGTCGAGCCGTTGGGAGCGCTGCGCGGCGACGATCGAGCCGTACGTGCAGGCGGCGCGCGCCCGACCGGAGCTCAGCGACCAGCTGGGCGAGGCCGAGCACGAGCGGTCGCCGTCCCGCGTCGCCGCGACGGTGCTCGACCTGCTCGAGTCGGGTCGGTCGTCGGTGCTGTGCACGCACCGCCCCGTGCTGCCGACCGTGCTGGACGTGCTGGGCCAGCACTCCCGCCGCGCCGTCGCGAACGTCCTGCCCTCGCGCGACCCGTTCCTCGAGCCGGGCGACCTGCTCGTCGCCCACGTCGCGACCACCGGCAAGGGCCCGCGCGTCGTCGCCGTGGAGAAGGTCACGCCCCCGGTCTACTGACCGCCGCGGCTGGTGGTCAGGTCAGCCAGGGGTGCAGGATCCAGGTCGTGATCGCGGCGACGAGGGCGGCGGCGGGGATGGTGAGCACCCAGGCCACGCCGATGTTCTTGGCCACGCCCCAGCGGACGGCGGACAGCCTGCGCGTCGCACCGACGCCCATGATCGCCGAGGTGATCGTGTGCGTCGTGGAGACGGGCGCGTGCAGGATGAACGCGTTGGCGTAGAGCACCAGGGCCGACACGGACTCGGCGACGAAGCCGCGGGCCGGGTCGAGCTCGATGATGCGGCGGCCCAGCGTGCGCATGATGCGCCAGCCGCCGGAGTAGGTGCCGAGCGAGATCGCGCTCGCGGCGGCCAGCTTGACCCACAACGGGATGCTGCCGTCGGCGGCCGCCCACCCCACGGTCACGAGCGCCATGTAGATGACGCCCATGGTCTTCTGCGCGTCCTGCAGGCCGTGGCCGAGGGCCATCGCGGCCGCCGACGCGGTCTGCGCGAGCCGGAACCGGCGCGTCACCCGCGACGGGGCCGCGTTCCGGAAGATCCACAGCACCGCGACCATCACCAGGTAGGCGCCGACGAAGCCGATGAGCGGGGAGAACACCATCGGCAGCACGACCTTGTCGATGATCGACTGCCCGTAGATCGGGAGCCCGGCCGCCAGGCCTGCCCCGACCAGCCCGCCGATCAGCGAGTGCGTGGACGATGACGGCAGCCCGAACCACCAGGTGATGAGGTTCCAGGCGATGGCGCCGATGAGGGCGCACAGCACCACGACGAGCGCGGTGTGGTTCGAGGCGTCCTGCAGGTCGACGATCGACGTCGCGATGGTCTCGGCGACCTCCGTGCCCAGCAGCGCGCCGACGAAGTTCATCACGGCGGCCATCAGCAGCGCGACCCGCGGCGTCAGCGCACGGGTCGAGACGGAGGTGGCGATGGCGTTGGCCGCGTCGTGGAAGCCGTTGGTGTAGTCGAAGCCGAGCGCGATCGCGACGACGAGGACGACGAGAGCCGCCTCCACCGTCAGGACTCCTTGAGGGCGATGGTCTCGACCATGTTCGCGACCCGCTCGAAGGCGTCGGCGCCCTCCTCGAGCATGTCGACGATCTCCTTGAGCTTGATGAGCAGGATCGGGTCGGTGGTGTCGTCGAAGAGCTGCGCGATGAGCTCGCGGTGCAGCTTGTCGCCCTGGTTCTCGAGGCGGTTGATCTCGACCCAGTAGTCGGACAGCTGGTCCATGGAGCGCAGGCGCGGCATGGCCTCGGCGGTGAGCTCGGCGCAGCGCTGCAGCACCTGCACCTGCTCCGACACGCGCAGGGGCAGCTCGTCGACCTTGTACAGGACGATGAGGTCCCCGGCCTCCTCCATGGCGTCCATGCAGTCGTCGAGCGCGGACGCGAGGCCGTAGATGTCGTCCCGGTCGAACGGGGTGACGAACGTCTGGTTCAGGCGCCGCATGATCGAGTGGGCGGCGTCGTCGGCCACGTGCTCGGCCTCGTTGAGCCTGCGGACGATCCCTTCCCGCTCCTGCCGGGACGCCCCGAGCAGCTCCGCCAGGAGCGAGGCCCCCGTGACGTTGTGCTGCGCGAGCGTCGCCAGCATGTCGAAATACGTCGTGTCGCGCGGTGTCAGGCGCAGGCGCACGTGTGGCTCCCGGATCGAGGACGCTGAGACTCTCACAGACTAGAGGTGGCCATCCTGGCGCGACCAGTTGAACGCGCGCTGAACGATCCGCCTCGCGGCTGCGGGAAAACTCGGGTGAGGTGCGACGCCGGACCGGGAGCGCCTCTCGGCGCGTGGCCGCTCGTAGCGGCTGAAGATGGAGCCCGGGGCTACCGCGGCCCGACGTCGCCCGAACATCGTAAGCCCGGGTGTCGGCGTGCTCCGAACACGCAGGTCAGCGCCGCCGTTCGGGCTCGGAGCGACTCAGTCGAGGGTGCCCGCCCGCCAGCCCGTGGCCGCGCGCTCCAGCTCCTCGGCGGTGCGCACGAGGTCGGCGGCCCCGCGGGTCATCCGCGTGGCCCCGTCGGGGTCCGCGACCTCGCGGGCGTCGGCGTCGAACGCCGCACCGGTCGCGAGGATGCGGCAGAACGACGCGGCCCGCTCCAGCGCCACGGCCAGGTCGCCGGCGTAGACGCCGGACAGGACGTCGTCCGCGAGCGTCCGCAGGTCCTCGGGGGCGGGCGGGCGGGGCACGCCGGCCACCGCCTCGTGCACCGGGGCGGCGTCGACGCCGAGCCGGTAGCGCAGCCCCACGGTGCGGGGGTCGCGGCGCACCCACTCGCGCAGCACGTACAGCCGCCACAACGCGCCGGGCAGCGAGGCGGGCGCGGCGTCGGACCACAGGGCGGCGACGACGTCGAGCCCCTCCCGCTCGACGAGGCGCACCAGGCGGTCCACGACCTCCGGGTCCTCCGCGGCCCGCGCCCGGTGCACGACGGCGCGCGCGGTGGTGTGCGCGACCTCGTCGCGCAGCGCGGGGTCGAGGGAGCCGGGGATCTGCTCCGCGGTCTGCGGGTCGAGCATCGCCGGTCGGCGGTGCCTGCGTGGTTCCGGCTCGTTGCTCACAGGTACAGTCTCCCGCGGTCCGCGCCCTGCAGGCACGTCCGGCGACGCCCACCCGGCGCCCGAGGTCTCCCGCGCCTGCCGCTCCCCGAGCCGACACACGATCGCGGACCTAGCATCGAAGCAACCACGGACTTAGGAGACACATGTCCACCTCCACACCTGGTCAGGCGGGTGCGCAGAGCGCCCACCGGAAGGCCACGGCCCTCGCCTTCGCGGCGGCGGTCGGCGGGTTCCTCTTCGGTTTCGACTCGTCGGTGATCAACGGCGCGGTCGACGCGATCGAGGGCCAGTTCGACCTCAACTCCACCGTGACGGGGCTCGTCGTGGCGATCGCCCTCCTCGGCTGCGCCCTGGGCGCGTGGTCGGGCGGCAAGCTCGCCGACCGCTGGGGCCGCACCCACGTGATGGTGCTCGGCGCGGTGCTGTTCTTCGTCTCGTCGATCCTGTCGGCGATCGCGTGGAGCGCCTGGGACCTGGCGGTCTGGCGGTTCATGGCGGGCGTCGGCATCGGCATCGCGTCCGTGATCGCCCCCGCGTACATCGCGGAGATCGCCCCGGCCGCGATGCGCGGGCGCCTCGGCTCGCTGCAGCAGCTCGCGATCACCGTCGGTATCTTCGCGGCCCTGCTGTCCGACCAGATCCTCGCGACGGCGGCCGGCAGCGCCGCGAACGAGCTGTGGTTCGGCTGGGAGGCGTGGCGCTGGATGTTCCTCGTCGCCGTGGTCCCGGCGGCCGTGTACGGCATCCTCGCGCTACGGATGCCCGAGTCCCCGCGCTATCTCGTGACGAAGGGACGCGACGACGAGGCGCGGTCCGTCCTGGCGTCCGTGCTCGGCCCCGACGAGCACCCGGACGACCGGATCGGCGAGATCCGCCGCTCGATCGCCGTCGACGAGAAGAACGCCGAGCTGGGCAGCCTCAAGGGCGACCGGTTCGGGCTCAAGCCCATCGTCTGGGTCGGCATCGTGATGGCGATCTTCCAGCAGTTCGTCGGGATCAACGTGATCTTCTACTACTCGACGACGCTGTGGCAGGCGGTCGGTTTCGACGAGTCCCAGGCGTTCCTCGTCTCGACGATCACGGCGGTCACCAACGTGGCCGTGACGTTCATCGCCATCGCCCTCATCGACAAGGTGGGGCGGCGCCCGCTGCTGCTCATCGGCTCGGCCGGCATGGCGGTCTCGCTGGGCCTGATGGCGGTGTGCTTCACGCAGGCCACGGGTTCGGGCGACTCGATCAGCCTCCCGGATCCGTGGAGCATCATCGCGCTGGTCAGCGCGAACGCCTTCGTGGTCTTCTTCGGCGCCACGTGGGGCCCGCTGATGTGGGTGCTGCTGGGCGAGATGTTCCCCAACCGGATCCGCGCCGCCGCCCTCGGTGTCGGCGCCGCGGC
This sequence comes from Isoptericola nanjingensis, assembly GCF_050311635.1. Taxonomy (NCBI): domain Bacteria; kingdom Bacillati; phylum Actinomycetota; class Actinomycetes; order Micrococcales; family Promicromonosporaceae; genus Isoptericola; species Isoptericola nanjingensis. Next base: position 136,093 of record NZ_JBNOZL010000008.1, read on the forward strand.
CAACTGGATCGCGAACTTCGTCATCACGCTGACGTTCCCGCCGATGCTCGACACGTTCGGCCCGGCGATCCCCTACCTCATGTACGCCGTCTTCGCGGTGCTGTCGTTCTTCTTCGTGCTCGGCAAGATCCCGGAGACGAAGGGCGTCGAGCTCGAGGACATGGCGGGCGAGGCGTACAAGCGCGCCTGACGCACGCCCGAGTCGCGCCGACACGACGACGGCCCGTGACGCTCCGCCCGGGGCGTCACGGGCCGTCGTCGTGCGCCGGGTGAGGCCCCCACCAGGACACTTGCTTGCTGCAAGCACCAGGCGTATGTTTGCACCCTGCAACAACTCGGCCCGCGCCCCGGGCCGCACCGCTCCGGCCGTCCGGCCCCGAGCACCCACCCTCTTTCAGCAAAGGCCCTGCCATGCCCGTTGACCGCACCGCGGCCCGTGAGCTCGTCGAGACGCTCGAGGAGCTCTCCCGCGCCCAGCGCGAGGCCGCCATGCGCGTGGCGCGCGACCTGGACCTCCCCCGGGCCGGCCTCGGGGCCCTGCACCTGCTCACGCGGTGCGGGCGCGTCCAGATCACCGACGTCGCCGCGAAGCTCCGCGTCGACGTCTCCGTCGCGAGCCGCCAGATCAGCGCCCTCGTCGACGCCGGTCTCGTCGAGCGCACGGTGGACGACGACGACCGGCGCGCCCGCTACCTCGCCCTGACGGACGCCGGCCGCGAGTTCGCGGAGGCCTCCTTCGAACGCATCGACGACCTCGTCTCCGAGTCCTTCTCCGACTGGTCGGAGAACGACCTCGCCGACGCCATCTCCCGGATCCGCAGCGTCGCGGCCGCACTCACCACGACCCACGACCGCGCCACGGCGCAGGAGGAGATCCCCGCCCGATGAGTCAGTCCCCCAGCCCGGCGCCCACCGCGCCGGACCTCTCCGCCGCTCCGGCCCCGGCGATGACCCGCCGCGAGGTGCTCGAGGCCCTCTCGGGCATCCTCCTCGGCGTCTTCGTCTCGCTGCTGGCCACCACCATCGTCTCGACGTCGCTGCCCAAGATCGTCAGCGAGCTCGGCGGCTCCCAGCACTCCTACACCTGGGTCGTCACCGCGATGCTGCTGACGATGACGATCTCGACCCCGCTGTGGGGCAAGCTCGCCGACCTGACCAACCGCAAGGTGCTCATGCAGGTCGCCCTCGCGATCACGGTGGTCTCCGCCGCCGCTGCCGGCCTGTCGCAGAACATCGAGATGCTCATCGGCTTCCGCGCCCTGCAGGGCATCGGCGCCGGCGGCCTCACCGCCCTCGCGACGGTCCTGATGGCCGACATCATCAGCCCGCGCGAGCGCGGCAAGTACATGGGCCTCATGGGCGGCGTCATGGCCGTCGCGCAGATCGGCGGCCCGCTGCTCGGCGGCGTGCTCACCGACTCGATCGGCTGGCGCTGGACGTTCTTCGTCGGCGTCCCCTTCGCCGTCGCCGCGTTCATCGTGCTGCAGAAGACGCTGCACCTGCCCGCGCTGGCCAAGCGGGAGGTGAAGATCGACTACGCCGGCGCCGGCCTCATCGCCGTCGCCGTCGCGCTGCTGCTCCTGTGGGTCACCTTCGCCGGCGACCAGTTCGAGTGGCTGTCGTGGCAGACCGGCGCGATGGTCGGCGGCGCCCTGCTGGCGCTCGTCGTCGTCGGCTTCGTCGAGAAGAACGCCGCCGAGCCGATCATCCCGCTGCACCTGTTCAAGAACCGCACGTTCGTGCTCGCCGTGGTCGCCTCGGCGTCCGTCGGCGTCGCCATGTTCGGCACCGCGGTCTTCCTCAGCCAGTACTTCCAGCTCGCCCGCGGCAAGACGCCGACCGAGTCCGGCCTGCTCACCATCCCGATGGTGATCGGCACGATGCTCGCGGGCATCGTGCTCGGCCGGATCATCTCGAACACCGGCCGGTACAAGGCGATCATGGTGGGCGGCGCCGTCCTCCTCACCGGTTCGTTGTTCGGCCTGTCGACCATCGAGGTGGACACGAGCTTCGTGCTCATCTCCGTCTTCCTGTTCGGCCTGGGCCTGTCGGTGGGCGCCCTGATGCAGAACCTCGTGCTCGCCACGCAGAACACCCTCGACGTGCACGAGATGGGTGCCGGTACCTCCGGCGTCGCGTTCTTCCGCTCGCTGGGCGGCGCGATCGGCGTCTCGGCGCTCGGCGCCGTGATGGCCGCGCAGATCAAGACGGACCTCTCCACCGGCCTGGCGAAGCTCGGCATCGCCTCGGACGCGATGGGTGCCGGCTCGGGCGCGGTCCCGGACCTGGCCGCCCTTCCCGCCCCCGTGCAGACGGTGGTCGAGGGTGCCTACGCCGACGGCATCACGACGATCTTCCTGTACGCCGTGCCGATGGCCGTCGTCTCGCTGATCGCGGTGCTCTTCATGAAGGAGATCCCGCTGGGCCAGCGCTCCGGCATCGAGCAGGTGCTCGACGAGGAGAAGTCGGCCGAGCAGGACGTCGCCGCTCCGGTCGCCGAACGGGCCTGACACCGGCCCAGCACCCGGACGGGGTCGATTTCACCCGCTGAGACGCCGTCCGGGTGCAAGTTCGCCTGCTACGCCACTCCCGTTTGCCTCGGCGAAGCCTCATGATGGGCGCATGCACGACGTCGCCGCCCAGCCCCTGCCCGACCCGGCCACCGACCCGTTCGGTGCCCTCGAACGCGAGATCCGGGTCCTGATCCGTCGCGCCCAGTCGTCGGCGGCCCAGACCGCCCGGCGGGTGCACCCCGAGCTCGAGGCGTCGGCCTACCCGATCCTCGCGCACATCGACTCCCATCCCGGGATCCGCGGCTCCGACCTCGCCGCACACTTCGGCGTCGGCCGTGCCACCGTGTCCCGACAGCTCAGCCGCCTGGTGGAGCTCGGCCTCGTGCACCGCGAGGTGGACCCGGAGGACACCCGCGGCCAGCGGATCACCCTGACCGCCGACGGCGCCCAGCGCTTCGCCCGGGCCCGCGACCGTCGCATCGAGATGTACAAGGACGCGTTCGGCGACTGGGACGAGGCGGACGTCGCGCAGCTCGCGACGCTGCTGCACCGCTACTCGGAGGACTTCGTCCGCTGGCGCGACACGCGCTCCTGAGACGTCGTGGGCCTGGGCCCGCGTCGCCGGTCGAGCCTGTCGGGACCCGTCCCGGCAGGCTCGACGCGTGTCCGGGGCCGGGTCAGCCCTCGAGGAGACGGGACCGCAGGGCGTCCAGCGTCTCGGTGCCGCCGCCGTGCGCACGGAACCATCCCGGTGCGCCGCCGTCGTGCTCGGCGAACCGGTCCAGCACGGTCTCGATCGCCCAGCCCGGAGCGGTGACGAGCTCGGACGGCAGCTTCGCCAGCACGTGCGCGTCAGGGACGGCGAGGTTCGCCGTGACGGCGGCGCGGGCCAGCACCTCTCGCATGTGGGGACCGGTCCGCTCGTAGTCGGCGACGATCGCGGCACGGTCCACGCCCAGCAGGGCCAGCACCAGCGCGACGGTCACCCCCGTGCGGTCCTTGCCGGCGGTGCAGTGCACGAGCACCGGCGCGTCGTCGACCGCGATCAGCCGCACCGCCTCCACGAGGTGCCCGGCGCCCACGCCGTCGAGCATCTGCAGGTACAGCTCCCCGAGGCCGGGCACCGGCGCCGGCGCGGTGGCGCCCTGCATCGCCGTGCCGTCCAGCAGGGGCAGCGGGACGACGTGCGCGACGCCCGTCAGCGGGTGCGGCTCGCCGTTCTCCCCCGGGTCGCGCAGGTCGAGCACCGTGCGAGGCGGCCACACCACGTCGGACGGGGCGACGTCGCCCGACCGGGGCGCGTCGGAACGCAGCAACGCCCCGGGCACCAGGCCCGGGGCGGCCGTCGCGACGTCGCGCACGTTGACGAGATGGTCGGGCACGGACGCCGGCGCGGCGGTCCAGGCCGTGGCGGCGTCGGCCACAGAGGGCGCAGAGGACGCGGAGTCGGTCACCCGACCGACCCTAGCCGCGCCCTGCCCGAAGCGCTGCGGGCAGGGCGCGACGACCGGGCGGTCAGCCCTCGGCGGGCTCGAACGTCAGGCTGAGCGAGTTCATGCAGAACCGGTCGCCCGTGGGCGTCTGCGGCGCGTCGTCGAAGACGTGCCCCAGGTGCGAGCCGCACCGGGCGCAGCGCACCTCGGTGCGGACCATGCCGTGCGACCGGTCCTCGAGCAGCTCGACGGCGTCGCCGGCGAGCGGCGTGTAGAACGACGGCCAGCCGCAGTGCGAGTCGAACTTGGTCTCGCTCCGGAACAGCTCGTTGCCGCACGCGCGACACCGGTACACGCCGACGCGCTTCTCGTCGAGCAGCTCGCCGGTCCAGGGCCGCTCGGTGCCCGCCTGCCGCAGCACGGCGAACTCCTGCGGGTTCAGCTCGACCTTCCACTGCTGGTCGGACTTGGTGACTTCGTACGTCATCTGACACCTCCGTCGTGCTCAACCCGGACCGGCGTGCGACTGTTCCTGCCCTGCGGCGGCTCAGGCCGCGGGTGCCGAGCCGCCCTGCCCGCGGCCGCGGCCGCCACGACGCCGACGACGGCGGGCGGGTGCGGACCCGTCGGCCCGGACCGCCTGCGGGGCGTGGCCGCCGGACGACGCCGGCTGCGCCTGCGAGCGCTGGCCCTGCTGGCCGCGCTGCCCCTGCCCGCGCTGTGCCTCGCCGCGCGGCGCCTGGCCGTGCGACGTGCGGCCGCGCTGGCCGCCGCCCTGCTGCTGGCCGCCGCCCTTGCGGCGCTGCGGCTGCGGGGGCGCCGCCGGCGCGGGCGCCACGTACGGCGCGACCTCGCCGACCAGCGCGGCGACGGTCGCGTCGCCCGGGGCCACGGGCTGCGGGCGGGCGTCGATCTTCGCCTTGCGCGTGAGGTCGCGGACGTCGCCGCGCTGCTCGGGCAGCATCACGGTGACGACGTCACCGCCGGACCCGGCGCGTGCCGTGCGGCCCGAGCGGTGCAGGTACGCCTTGTGCTCGGCGGGCGGGTCGACGTGCACGACGAGCTCGACGTCGTCGACGTGGATGCCGCGCGCGGCGATGTCGGTGGCGACGAGCACCTTGACGTCCCCGGAGGAGAACGCCGCGAGGTTGCGCTCACGCGCGCCCTGGCCGAGGTTGCCGTGCAGGTCGACCGCGGGCACGCCCGCGCCCGTGAGCTGCTTGGCGAGCTTCTTCGCCTGGTGCTTGGTGCGCGTGAACAGCACGCGGCGGCCGGTGCCGGAGGCGAGCGCGTGCACCACGTGCTTCTTCGCGTCGGCGTCCGCCACGGCGAGGATGTGGTGCGTCATCTGCGGCGGCGGGGCGGCGGCCTCGTCCACGGAGTGCGTCACCGGGTTCTTGAGGTAGCGCTTCACGAGCACGTCGACGCCGTTGTCCAGCGTCGCCGAGAAGAGCAGGCGCTGGCCCACGGTGGGCGTGCGGTCCATGATCCGCTTCACGCCGGGCAGGAATCCGAGGTCGGCCATGTGGTCGGCCTCGTCGAGCACCGTGATCTCGACGTCGTCCAGGGTGAGGTGCTTCTGGCCGAGCAGGTCCTCGAGGCGGCCGGGGCACGCGATGAGCACGTCGACGCCGGCGTTCAGGGCGTTGACCTGGCGGGACTGCGCGACGCCGCCGAAGACGGTGGTCGTCACGAGGCCGAGGGCCTTCGCGAGCGGCTCCATCGTGGCGTTGATCTGGTTGGCGAGCTCGCGGGTCGGGCAGAGCACGAGCGCCCGCGGGCGGCCGGGACGACGGCGCGGGCGGCCGGCGGCCGCGGCCTTCGCCGCCGACGTCGCGAGCCGCGTCACGACGGGCAGCGAGAACGCCAGGGTCTTGCCGGAGCCGGTGCGGCCTCGGCCGAGCACGTCGGTGCCGGCCATCGTGTCCGGCAGCGACGCCGTCTGGATCGGGAAGGGGGTGGTGATGCCCTGGTCCGTCAGCTGACGGACGACAGGGGCAGGCAGGCCGAAGTCGGCAAAGGTAGTCAAGGAAAAGGGCCTCTCGGGCAGGGACGTCTCGGACGTCGAGGTCGGGGTCCGCCGCACGCAATCCGGGGGGATCTCCACGACGCGGGGCGCGCAACGCGCAGCCACCTGCCCCCATTCTCTCACGACCGGCGCCCGGGTCGACCGACCGGCCTCTCAGGGGCCCGTGGTGGAATGGCCGCCGTGGACGACTTCCTCACCACCGTCGGCGACGTGCTGACCCAGATCTGGACGGCCGCCACCACCCCCGTGCCGCCGCCGGCGCAGCCGGTGGTACTGGCCGCGGGCCTCGCCGCGCTCGCCGTCGTGCTGGTGACCCCCGTGTGGCGGGTGGCACGGCACGTCGTGACGATCGCGCACGAGGGCGCGCACGCCGTCGCCGCCATGCTCACCGGGCGACGCCTGGACGCCATCCGGCTGCACTCCGACACCTCCGGGCTCACGGTGTCCGCCGGGCGCCCACGCGGCTTCGGGATGATCGTCACGGCGTTCGCCGGGTACGTCGGCCCCGGCCTCACGGGGCTCGGCGCCGCCTGGCTGCTGCGGCACGGCTACGCCGTCGGGCTGCTGTGGCTGCTGGTGCTGCTGCTCGCGCTCCTGCTGCTGAAGATCCGCAACTGGTTCGGCCTCTGGTCGATCCTCGTCTCCGGCGCCGCCCTCGTCGCCGTCTCGTGGTGGCTCGAGCCCGCCGCACAGGCGACCGTCGCCTACGCGGTGACGTGGTTCCTGCTGATCGGGTCCGTGCGGCCCGTGCTCGAGCTCCAGGCCCAGCGCTCCCGGGGGCGCGCGCGACGGTCGGACGCCGACCAGCTCGCGGCGCTGACCCGCACGACGGGCATCCTGTGGGTCGTGGTCTTCCTGCTGGTCACCGTCGGCTGCCTGCTGCTCGGCGCGACGTGGATCGTGGAGCCCGCGACCTGACGACGGCTCCCCGCCGGCGCGTCAGAGCCGCGCGTACCGGGCCCGCGCGAACGAGTACACGCCGTAGGCCGCGATGCCCAGGCCCGTCGCCACGAGCAGCACCACCCCGAACGGCTGCTCCCGGATCGTGCGCAGGGCGTCGTCCAGACCGCCCGCCCTCTCGGGGTCGGCCGTGACGGCGGCCGCCACGAAGAGGCCCCCGAGGACGCCGAGCGCGATCCCCTTGGCCACGTAGCCGACCTGGCCGAGCCGCACGACCGCCTGCCCGACGGCGCCGCCCCCGGTCGCGCGCAGGTCGTCGCGGAACGACTTCCGCCACCCCTTGACGACGTGGAAGACGCCCACCCCGACGATCACGAGGCCGACCACCGCGACGAGCCACCGGCCCGCGGGGGCGCGCATGAGGTCGGCGGTGAGCCCCTCCTCGGAGCCGCCGCCGGACGACCCGGTCGCGACCCGCACCGCGGTGCCGGCGAGCACCCCGTACAGGACGGCCTTCGCCGCGGCCTTGGCCCGGGCACCGACCTGCTTCGCCTTGTCCGTCCCGGGCACGCCCGCCACCGCCTCGGTGAGCTGCCACACGGCGAGGCCGGCGAAGCCCACCGCCGTCAGCCACAGGAGCAGCGCGCCGCCCGGGGCGTCGGCCAGCTCACGCAGGGCGCCCTGCTGGTCGGCGTTCCCCCCTGAGGACCCGAAGGCCAGGCGGACGGCCAACCAGCCGAGGAGCAGGTGCAGCACGCCGGACGCGACGTAGCCGGCACGCGCGAGCGCCTGCAGTGCGGTGCTGTCGTTCGCGCTGCGCGAGGAGCGTCGGGCGGCGCGGGCGGGGTCGGACACAGGTCACCTCCGTCGGTGCCGCGCGGGTCGCGGCACCACACGATGGCGCAACCGGGCCTTGGACGCCACCCGCGCCGCGCCCGCTCCCGGCACGACGACGGCCGGGCACGGAGCGATCTCCGTACCCGGCCGTCGGAGGACCGGTCAGGCGGGGGCGGTGCGCCCTCAGGAGGCGCCGCGTCCCCGCCCGGACGTCACGCCTGCGGCGTGAGCACGAACCCGGGACCCTGCGCGGCAGGGTCGGTGTCGAGGGTCAGGGTGTCGAGGGCGGGCGCGGCCTGCGCCTCGACGAACACGTGCGTGGCTCCCTCCTCGTCGACGACCTGGTCGTCGGGCTGGGGCGCCGGGACGAGCGCGAGCTCGAAGTTGCCGGGCTGGCCGGCGGACTGCGCGATCCGCAGCCCGCCCTCGTCGGGCACCCCCGCCTGCTGGGCGAGGTCCTGGACGGCGGTACGGGCGTTGTCGGTCACGGTGAGCATGGACGCTCCTCTCGTCGGTCCTTGCGAACCCGTCCACCGAAACAGGACCTGGGGCCCGACGCAACGATGAGACGCGATCGGGACGAGATCTCCCGGTGGGTGAGACCCCGCGTGACAGCCGTGCCGGCGCGTCGATAGGTTGCCCTCCGTGACCGGATCGTGACCTTGCGGGCGGCGTCACGGGCGTTGCCGGGACCCGGTGCGCACGGGCCGCCCGCAGCCCCGCGTACGCTGTCCGCAGCCGGCGACCGACCTCCGGGCGGACGACGGCGGGCCTCTAGCTCAACTGGCAGAGCAGCGGACTTTTAATCCGCGGGTTGTGGGTTCGATCCCCACGGGGCCCACTCCTGCACGACACCGTCGCAGGCCGTCGCCGCCCGAAGGAGCCCCGTGCCCGTCCGCGTCCAGGCCCCCGCCGTCGTCGCCCACCGCGGCGCGTCCGCCGACGCCCCGCAGAACACGCTGGCCGCGATCGACCTCGCCGGGGAGGTGGGCGCCGCGATGGTCGAGATCGACGTCCACCTCAGCGCCGACGGCGTCCCGGTGGTCATCCACGACGGGACGGTCGACGCCACGACGGACGGTACGGGCGAGGTGCGGAGCCGCACCCGGGACGAGCTGCAGGGCCTCGACGCCGGCTCGTGGTTCGGCCCGGAGTTCGCCGGGCAGCGCATCCCTACGCTGGCGGAGGTGCTGGACGTCGTCGCACGGCACCCGGGCCTCGGCGTCCTGTGCGAGTACAAGGGCCGCTGGAGCGCCGACGACGTCGCGGTGACGATGCGCGTGCTCGACGACCCGGGACTGGACGGCCGGCTCATCGTGCAGGGCTTCGACCCGGAGACGGTCGCGGCCCTGCGCGACGTCGCGCCGCAGGTGCCGCGCTCCCTGCTGGTGGAGCACCCCCGCGAGGGCCTGCCCGCCCTTCTCGCCGCGCTCCACGCGGCCGCCGTCAGCCCCGGGGTCGCGCTGATCGCCGACGACCCGGACCTCGTCCCGACGGCGCACGCCGCGGGGCTGCGGGTCTTCGGCTGGACGGCGAACGACGAGCCCGCGTGGCGCACGCTCGTCGACGCGGGCGTGGACGGCATCATCACCGACCGTCCGGCGGCCCTGCGCGACTGGCTCGGGTCGACGGCGTCCCCCGCCCAGGGCTGACCGGGCCGGGCGCCCGCTCAGCGCCGCGGCGCGTGCAGCCAGCCCGAGAGGCGCCCCGTCACCCAGGGCAGCACCCAGAACGACATGATCGGCGTGAGCACCAGCGTCGAGACGAGCACCCGCAGCAGCACGTGCAGCTCCGCGAAGGGCGGCACGAGCCACCCCACCAGCACAGTGAAGGCGAGGTTCACGGGGAAGAAGCCGAGCCAGATGGCCACGGACTGCTTCCACCGCGGCGGCGCGGCCAGCAGCGGCGGCCCGGTGGGCTCGTCCTGCCGCACCGGCGGGTCGAACCAGCCCTCGATGCCGGTGCGCCTCTCCACCCGCCGCTCCTCCACGAGCCCCTCCCCGGCGGCGAGCCAGCGCCGGCGCTCGGGCGACTCCTCCCATGCCTCGAGGCGGGCGGCGTCGGCGAAGCGGTAGAGCATGATCCAGTCCGCGGCGCCCTCGGAGGCGCGGATCCAGCCCGAGCCGAGGAAGCCGTCCCAGCGGTTCGCGAGCCGGACGCCGGACTGCACCCAGGCGGTGACCTCCGGGACGCGGTCGGGGCTGACGGCGCGGTGGACCGCGACGGTCACGGGTGCGGAAGTCATCCGAGCATCCTGGGCCGCGTCCCGGTGTCGCGCCCCTCGCCCACGGCCCGGCGGGACGACGCGTCCCACGATCCGGGCGCCCGAGGATCGCCGGGATGTCCCGGCCTTCACATCTCGTCCCTACGCCCCGCACGGGATTCGTGTCGTCTGGTCGCCTCGTTGGCCCGGAGCACCCGTCGAAACGGTTGAAGATGGAATGAGCTTCCGACCGGTGCGAGCTCCCGAGAGGTTCGAGCTCCCCGCCTTCCCTACCCCGAGGACTTCCCCACGTGACCGAGCACGCCCCTGCGCCGCTGCCCCGGCGCCGCGACATCCACCACCCGTCCCGGCAGCGCCGCGCCGACGTCCACGCCGCCCGTCCCACGACGCCGCGCCTCGGGCGCCGCACCGTGCGCGCCGGCGTCCCCGTCGCGCTGACCGTGATGGCGCTGACGACCGGGGTGGTCCTCACCGGCAACTCCACCGCGTCCGGGGAGACGCGGACCGCCGCGTCGACCGACGCGGGCTCGTCGTCCGTGGGCACCATCGAGACCGGCACGTTCGGCACCGTCTCCCCGACCGCCTCGGCCACGACGGCGATCGTGCGGCCCGCGCTGTCCGGCGCCGCGGGCGCGACGTCGGGCGCCGTCGGCTCGGGCACCGCGAGCACGGGCACGGCGAAGGCCGACACCGAGCAGGCGTCGTCGAAGGGCGCCGCGAAGAGCGCCGCCCCGTCGGGCGACGAGGCGCTCACCGCCGCCCAGGAGGCCCTGGCCCGCGCCGACCAGGTGACGACCGAGACGATCGGGATCCCCGCCAAGCAGCGCAAGGCCGTCGCGAAGAGCGCGGCGCACCTGCGCGACGTCGTGACCGACCGCGCCGGAGGAGAGGCGGCGTCGCGCGCCGGCGAGCGCACCGCGCTCGACGTCCGCGGGCAGGACGCGGCCGACGTCGCCGACGCGACCGAGGACCTCACCACCCTGATCGAGAAGACCGACACCACGGCGATCAGCATCACGCCCGCACCCGCGACGCCGGCCGAGATCCTCCACGCGCAGGCCGCGGCGGCCCGCAAGGCCGCCCCCTCCCTCAAGAAGTTCGCGGACGACACCGCGGGGTACGGGAACGGTCGCCTCGCGTCCGCCGACCTCGAGGGCCTGTCCTTCGCGTCGGGCGAGTCCCTGCGTCGCGACGCGGCCGAGCAGCTCGAGCGCCTCGACGCCGCCTACCAGGCGCGCTTCGGCGAGCACCTGCAGATCCGTGACTCCTACCGCTCCTACGAGTCGCAGGTGTCCGTCAAGGCGAGCCGCGGCTACCTCGCCGCCGTGCCCGGCTACTCCGACCACGGCTGGGGCATCGCCGTCGACATCAACGGCGGCGTCGAGGAGCGCTCGAGCGCCCAGCACCAGTGGCTGGTCGCGAACGCCGCGAAGTTCGGGTGGCGCAACCCCGCCTGGGCGCAGGCGGACGGCCGCAAGCCGGAGGCGTGGCACTGGGAGTACCGCCCGTCCTGAGGCTCCACGCCCCGCAGCACGACCCCGACGGACCCGTGACGCCCCGTGCGTCACGGGTCCGTCGTCGTCGGTCCGGAGCGCGGCTCAGGCCCAGCCGAGCTCGTGCAGCCGCTCGTCGTCGATCCCGAAGTGGTGGGCGATCTCGTGCACCACGGTGATGGCGACCTCCTCGACGACGTCGTCACGCGTGTCGCAGATGGCCAGGGTCGGGTTGCGGTACACGGTGATCCGGTCGGGCAGCGAGCCCGCGGCCCAGAACTGCCCGCGCTCGGTGAGCGGCACGCCCTCGTACAGCCCCAGGAGCTCGGGGTCGTCGGCGGGGGCGTCGTCCTCGACGAGGACGACGACGTTGTCCATCATCGCCGCCAGGTCGGCCGGGACCTGGTCGAGGCCGTCCCGGACGGCCTCCTCGAACTCCTCGCGCGTCATCTCCACCACGGGTCCCATCCTCGCCCACGGACGGGCGAGGGCCGTCCCTGCCGGCTGGGTATGCTTGCCGGGTCCAGCCCCCATCGTCTAGCGGCCTAGGACCCCGCCCTTTCACGGCGGTAGCACGGGTTCGAATCCCGTTGGGGGTACTCCGCGGGGACGCCGGCAGCGTCGGCAGCCCCGCGAAACGGCGCGTCCTTGCTGGTCAGGATCCGATTTCAAGATCCCGGCGAGCATGGGGTACGCTTCTTCTCGGCTCGAAACGAGCTTCCTCGGTGGGAGTCCACTCCCCACCTTGGCCCTGTAGCGCAGTTGGTTAGCGCGCCGCCCTGTCACGGCGGAGGTCGCGGGTTCAAGTCCCGTCAGGGTCGCGCATGATGCGCCCGGTTCGTCGGAAACGGCGCCCGGGCGTTCGTGTCCAGGCTCTGTAGCTCAGTTGGTAGAGCGTTCGACTGAAAATCGAAAGGTCACCGGATCGACGCCGGTCGGAGCCACCATCGAGACCCCCACGCCCCGGGCGTGGGGGTCTCGTCGTCTTTCCGCCAGGAATTGCCTGGACCAGCAGGGACGGGTTGAGTGGGACCGCACGGACGATCACCTCACGCAGGATCGGAGCAGCCGATGACGGACTGGGACGACGGGCGCACCCCGCCCGCCGAGCAGCCACCCTCCATGGGGCGGCTCGTGGAGCAGCTGTCGGAACAGACGACGCGGCTCGTGCGCGCAGAGGTCGCGCTCGCCAAGGCCGAGCTGACGGAGAAGGCGAAGCGTTCCGGCATCGGGATCGGGCTCATCGCCGCAGCCCTCGTCGTCGTGCTCTACGCGGTGGGCGTCCTTATCTGGGCCGGGATCACGGGCCTCGCAACGGTCTGGCCGCTGTGGCTCTCCGCGCTCGTCGTCGGGGTCGCCATGCTGCTCGTCGCCGGCCTCGCCGTCGCGATCGCGGTGCGCCAGCTCAAGAAGGCGGCCCGGCGGCCCGAGACGATCGACCGGGTCAAGGAGGACGTGGAGACGATCAAGAAGGGGGTGCGCCGGTGACCGAGCCCACGACGCCCGAGAACAGGACCCCGGCCCCCACGGCCCGCGAGCTCGAGGACGAGGTGGCCCGCACCCGCGCGGAGCTCGCCGCGACACTCGACCAGCTCGCGACGCGCCTCTCGCCGAAGTACCAGGCGAACCAGCTCGCCCGGGCGACCAAGCAGGCCGCCGGCGACGCCGGCACGTTCGTCACGGGAGGCGGGCTCCCCGCCACCGACCCCCGCCGCAAGCGCAACGCGCAGGTGCTCCTCGGCGCCGCGGCGGCGGGGCTGGCGCTGGTCGTGATGGTCGTCGTGCGAGCGCGGCGCCACTGAGCGCCCCCGCGCTCGAGCGGCGCCGCGGCGCCCCCTGGGGCGCTCTACTTGTCCGGCGTCGCCTCCTCGGAGGCGGCGCCGAGCAGCGCGCGCACCTCCGACTCCTTGTAGCGGCGGTGACCACCGAGCGTACGGATCGACGAGAGCTTCCCCGCCTTCGCCCAGCGGGTCACGGTCTTCGGGTCGACGCGGAACAGGCTGGCCACCTCGGCAGGCGTCAGCAGAACCTCGGAGTCTCCGTGGAGCGACATCCCCTGCACCTCCTGGTACGGACCGGCCCGGGCGGCGCCCGGTGTGCGGACACGGTCTCGCTCATCCATTGTGTGCAGAAAGCGGGATTGAGGCGACTTGGGAGCCGGATGAAATCGTCCGGATCGTCCTGGCATGGACCGAGTCGTACGCGTGCGTCCGTTCTGCCGGGGCGTCAGGCGCCTCCGGACCGCTCCGCGCACCGATCGGTCTCGTGACCTGAGACACCATCGGACGAGGATCACCCGCTCCCACGTCCGTCGATGCATACGGCACGTGTCGCGGAGTGGAGGGAATGGCGCGCGAGCATGTACCGTTGGGGTCTGAACAGACTACTTACGCACGGGGCCGCCGTCACGGACGGCGCAAGCCCCGCTCCTACGTTGAGGGGGTCTCAGCCATGGGCCGCGGCCGTCAGAAGGCAAAGCAGACTAAGGTCGCTCGCGAGCTGAAGTACTACAGCCCCGAGACGAACTACCACGCGCTCGAGCAGGAGCTCAAGGGCAGCGAGGGCGGTCGCACGGATGTCGCCACGGAGGATCGTTTCTCCGACGACGACGAGTACGACAACCGATACAACTCCTGGGGCGACGAGCGCTGAGTCCCCAGCGTCGGACCCCGTGACCCACGGGTTCCGACGCCGCGCGCGAAGGGCCGGACGGCAGCAGCCGTCCGGCCCTTCGTCATGCGCGAGGTCGGGCGCGGGGGAGGTCCGCTCCCCCGCGCAGGACGTCAGCGGTAGTCGCCCGTGAGGCGGACCGCGCCGCCCTGCACACCCTTCGTCCCGGCGACCAGGTCCTCGGCCGGCACGCCCGGGTCAAGGTCCTCGACCGAGCCCAGCACCCACGCCGGCACGCCGCGAGCCGCGAGGGTCGCCAGCGCCGCGTCGACGCCGTCCGCGCCCACGACGGCCACCATGCCGACACCGAGGTTGAGCGTGTTCTCCAGGTCCCGCCGCGGCACCGAGCCGAGCTCGCGCACCGTGCGGAAGACGGCTGGCACCTCCCACGAGCCCCGGTCGACCGTCGCCACCGTGCCGGCGGGCAGCACGCGCGCGAGGTTCGCCGCGAGCCCGCCGCCCGTCACGTGCGTGACTGCGTGCACCTGCGCGGCCGGGTCCTCGGCGAGCGCGAGCACGTCCCGCGCGTACACGCGGGTGGGCTCCAGGAGCTCCTCACCCAGGGTGCGGCCGAACTCCTCGACATGGCGGTCCAGCGACCAGCCGGCGTGCTTCACGACCGCGCGCACCAGCGAGTAGCCGTTGGAGTGCAGGCCGCTCGATCCCATCGCGACGAGCACGTCGCCGGCGCGCACGCGCTCGGGGCCCAGGACGGCGTCCGCCTCGACGATGCCCGTGGCCGCGCCCGCGACGTCGTACTCGTCGGGGGCGAGGAGGCCCGGGTGCTCGGCCGTCTCGCCGCCGACGAGGGCCGTGCCGGCCACCTCGCAGGCCTGCGCGATGCCACGCACGATGTCGGCCACGCGCTCGGGGACGACCTTGCCGGTGGCGATGTAGTCCGTCATGAACAGCGGCTCGGCGCCGACCACGACGATGTCGTCCACGACCATCCCGACGAGGTCGAAGCCGATCGTGTCGTGCTTGTCGAGCGCCTGCGCGATCGCGACCTTGGTGCCGACACCGTCCGTCGACGTCGCGAGGAGCGGCTTGCGGTACTCGCGGATCGCGGACAGGTCGAAGAGCCCCGCGAAGCCGCCCACGCCCCCGAGGACGGCGGGCCCGTGCGTGCGGCGCACGGCGTCCTTCATCAGCTCGACGGCCTTGTCGCCGGCCTCGGTGTCGACGCCGGCCGCGGCGTAGGTCAGGGGTTCGTTCGTCACGTGGGGCTCACCGTTCGTCGGCTGTGTCGGTCGGCTGTCAGGCGGGGTCGGCTGTCAGTCACGGGTGGTCGAGCGCGGTGCCGCCACCGGCCCCCACGGAGACCGTGCGGAGCCCGTCCTCGGGGGCGCCGAGCGGCAGCTCGGCCTGCTCCAGCAGGTGCTTGCCGAGCTGATCGGCGGTGGGGAGCTCGATCGGGTACTTGCCCGTGAAGCAGGCGGCGCACAGCTGGGACGCCGGCTGCTCGGTGGCCGCGATCATGCCCTCGGTCGAGATGTAGCCGAGGGAGTCGGCGCCCAGGGACTGGCCGATCTCGTCCGGGCTGAGGCCGTTGGCGATGAGCTCGGCCCGCGACGCGAAGTCGATGCCGTAGAAGCACGGCCACTTCACCGGCGGCGACGAGATGCGCACGTGCACCTCGGCCGCGCCCGCCTCGCGGAGCATGCGGATCAGGGCCCGCTGGGTGTTGCCGCGCACGATCGAGTCGTCGACGACGACGAGGCGCTTGCCGCGGATCACTTCCTTGAGCGGGTTGAGCTTGAGGCGGATGCCGAGCTGGCGCAGCGTGTCGGACGGCTGGATGAACGTGCGTCCCACGTAGGCGTTCTTGGTGAGGCCCTGCCCGAACGGGATGCCCGACTCCGCGGCGTACCCGACGGCGGCCGGCGTGCCGGACTCCGGCGTCGGGATGACGAGGTCCGCCTCGACGGGGTGCTCGCGGGCCAGCGTGCGGCCCATCTCGACGCGTGACGCGTGCACGGAGCGGCCGTTGATGGTGTTGTCGGGGCGGGCGAGGTAGACGTACTCGAAGACGCAGCCCGCGCGCTCCGGCTCGGCGAACTTCTCGGAGCGCAGGCCGTCGGCGTCGATGGTGAGGAGCTCGCCCGGCTCGACGTCGCGCACGTACGACGCGCCGACGATGTCGAGGGCCGGCGTCTCCGACGCGACCACCCAGCCGCGCTGCAGGCGGCCCAGGACCAGCGGGCGCACGCCCTGCGGGTCGCGGGCGGCGTAGAGGGTGCCCTCGTCCATGAAGACGAGGGAGAACGCGCCGCGCAGCTTCGGGAGCACCTCGAGCGCCGTCTGGGCGAGGGTGTGGTCGGCGTCGCCGGCCAGCAGGGCCGTGATGAGCGCCGTGTCGGTGGTGTTGCCGCGTGCGAGCTCGCCGCGGCGCTGCGCGCCGTAGCGCTCGGCCACGAGGTTGACCAGCTCGGCGGAGTTGGTGAGGTTGCCGTTGTGCCCGAGGGCGACGGTGCCGCCCGCGGTCGCGCCGAGGGTCGGCTGGGCGTTCTCCCAGGTCACGCCGCCGGTGGTGGAGTACCGGCAGTGGCCCACCGCGAGGTGGCCGGTGAGGGCGTCGAGCGCCGTCTCGTCGAAGACCTGGGACACGAGGCCCATGTCCTTGTACACGAGGATCTGCTCACCGTTGCTGGTGGCGATGCCCGCGGACTCCTGTCCGCGGTGCTGCAGGGCGTACAGGCCGAAGTAGGCGAGCTTGGCGACCTCCTCGCCGGGGGCCCAGACCCCGAAGACGCCGCACGCGTCCTGGGGGCCCTTCTCGCCGGGCATGAGGTCATGGTTCAGGCGGCCGTCAGGGCGCAAGGGCATGCCTCGAGTATCCCACAGGGCCCCGGTGCGTCGACCTGCCCGGACGCGTCAGCGACGACGCAGGCTGCGCCGGTCGGAGATCACGGCGACCAGCCCGCCGACGCCCAGGCCGAGGGCGATCCCGCCGAGGATCATCACCGACACGTAGACGCCCGGCTTCAGCAGGGCCGCAGCGACCTCCGGATCGGCGGCGTCGATGAGCCAGGTCGAGAAGATCAGCCCGACGACACCGCCGACCAGCGCGCCCATCCACAGGAACACCGGGAACTTGGGGGCGCGACGCACCCGCTCGGGGTCGACCAGCAGCGTCACGTCCTGCGGCGCCTCGACCTTGTCCGACGCCTCGTCCGCGGCATCGTCCGAGGCGCCGTCCGGGGTGGCGTCGGTGCCGGCGGCGGACTCGACGGTCTCCGCCGGCGCCTCGCCGGCGGGCGGCGTGGCGTCGGGCGCGGTGCCGTCGGGTGCCGGGGTGTCCTGGTCGGGGGTCGAGCTGCTCACCCCTCGAGCCTAAGCCACCCGCCGGCACCCGACCGCCGCTCGTCAGGCGGCTCCCAGGTCCTTCCAGGGGCCCCACGGCGTCGCGCCGGGCTCGTCGTTCCGGGAGTACCACTGGGCCCGCCAGCGGTGCCCGTCGTGCACGACGACGTCACCCTTCCCGTACACCCAGGTGCGGGTCCAGGCGGAGAAGGTCCCGGCCGACGTGGCGACCGGAGCCCCGACCTCGGCCCAGGGCCCGTACGCCGACGCCCCGGGCCGGTCGCCGCGCGACCACCACAGCGCCTCGAAGAGCCCGCCCTCGAAGGCGACCCGGTCCCCCTTGCCGTAGGTGTCCTTCGCGTCCCACGCGGGTGCGGACGGCGTGAGGTCGAGCCCGACGAGCAGCGGGTCGTGGTCCGACGACCGGAACGGCGTCTCGTCGTAGAGGATCGTCGCGTTGTAGTTGTAGCGGCTGTACTCGTTCGCCACCGGCTCGTACGCGTTGACGTTCCAGATGTCCGTGCCGGTCACCCGGGCGATCAGACCCGACGACGCGAGCGCGTGGTCGAGCGAGCCGACCGCGCCGTCGAACGCGTACGTGTACTCGCCCGTGGTGGGCCCGAGGTCCGTGTAGCCCGCGTCGGTGAGGACGACGACCGGGTCCTCCTGCTCGTAGGAGTTGAGGTCGCCCACGAGCAGCACCGCGTCGGTCCCGGCGTCGGCGGCCACGTCGTCGGCGAAGGCCACCAGCGCGGTCGCCTGGCGCACGCGCGACTCGTTGGAGGCGCCCTGGCCGTCGCCCGTGTCCTCGTCCCCGGGCCACGGGCCCGCCGACCCCTTCGACTTGAAGTGGTTGGTGATCACCACGACGTCGTCGCCCGGGTCGGCGTCGACCCCGCCGGCCGGCTGGAACACCTGCGCCAGCGGCTGGCGTGCGTTGCCGAACGCCTCCGGGTCGTCGAGGATCCGCGAGGTCCCGACGGGCTCGGCGCCCGCGGTCCGGTAGACGAACGCCGTGCGGATCACGTCCTCGCTCTCCGGGAGGTCGGCCGGGGACGCGACGTACGCCCAGGTGCCCGCGCCGTCGTGCGCGTCGAGCGCGTCGACCAGGTCGGCCAGGGCCTGGTCGCGGTCCTTGCCGAACGCGGCGGAGTTCTCGATCTCCTCGAGGCCGACGACGTCGGCCCCCAGCGCCGAGATCGCCGCGACGATCTTGGTCTGCTGCCGCTCGAGGTCCTCGGCCTCGGCCGCGCCGCGGGCGTCGCAGCCGCCGCGCACCGTGACCGGGTCGCCGGCGCGGTCCGTGTAGTAGGTGCACCCGTCGAGCTGGTCGCCCGTGGTGGTGAAGTAGTTGAGCACGTTGAAGGTGCCCACCTGCAGCGTGCCGCCGACGTCCTGCGGCGAGGCCTCGCGCGTGTTCTCGAACGTGGCGGGCTGCACGGCGTCGGCCACGTCGGGCGTGAGCCGGTGCTGCGGCTGCAGCCCCCAGGCGTCGTACCGGTAGTCGAGCACGACGGGCCGCGTGAAGGTCACGGCGGCGCCGACCCGCACGGGGTCGCCGCCCGTCAGCCACGGCAGCGGCTGCGACGAGTTGGCGGCCGAGCCGTAGTTCGTCGACGCGCCGTCGTCCAGCAGGACGGCCCGGGCCGCGTTGTCCTCAGCCTGCTGCTTCGCCTCCACCGAGCCGGGCCGGCCGGCCGTGGTGGGCTGCACGAGCGGCGCGTCGCCCGTGGCGAGCCCGATCGTGCCGTAGAAGTTCGTGTCGTAGTTGTCGGTGACGGTGAAGTCGCCCTGCGGCGCGAGCAGCATGCCCTCGAGCGCCTCGCGCTCGGCGTCGGTCGCGGGCCAGGTCGTGGCCAGCGGCTCGACGGCGCCGCGCTCGTCCAGCGCGGTCCAGGAGTCCGCGGTGAGCTCCGTGAGGCCGGAGTACTCGCTGACCTCGCCGGTGACCTCCACGTGGTCGCCCACCTCGAGCTCGGCGGCCGCGGCGCGGGAGAACACGAAGACGGCGTCGGAGGCGCCGGGGGTGGCGTCGGAGGCGGGGTCGCCGCCCGTACCTGACGTCTGGAGGTAGAGGCCGTCGAAGCCGCCCGTGGGGTAGGTCGCGGTCACGACGCCGGTGGTCGTCACCGTCTTCCCGACCAGCGGCGACGCGGCGCCGGTGCCCTGGATCTCGGCGATCGTCGCGTCCTCTGCCGGGCCCGGGTCCGTGCCGGGGTCGGTGCCGCTCGCGGTCGGCGTCGGCGCACCGGCCGTGAAGTCCGCGGCGTTGTCGGCGGTGTGCGCGTGGTCGCGGCGTGCGACCGACGTGGCGTTCGTCGTCGCCGGCGCCGGCCCCGAGCCCGCGAAGGCGCTGGCGGTCGGGCCCCAGCCGACGAGGTCGACGACGGCCTCGGCCGCCGCGCAGTCCGCGCCCGCGCACGTCAGGCGGTCCGTCGAGCGCACCAGCGCCGCCTTCGCGCCCGTGCCGGACATCGCGATGGTGCCGGTGACGTCGGGGGCCGGCAGCGCGGGCAGCGACGTGTTCCCGCCCAGCGCCTCCGCGACGAGGAACGACCCGCCCGCCGGGATCGACCCCGCGAGGTTCGTCTGGGCCCCGTTGGCCCAGGTGCCGGTCGCGGACGCGTACTGCACCGACCAGCCCTCGAGGGACACCGGCTGGTCCGTCGGGTTGTACAGCTCGACGAAGTCCTGGTTGAACGCGGCGCCGCTGTTGCCGCCGCCCCCGTACAGCTCGTCGATGACGACGGGGGCGTCGGGCGAGACGGCGGCCGTCGCGGGGACGGCCAGGGCGGCGCCGACGGGCAGGACGAGCGCGGCCGCGGTGGCGGCGAGCGGTGCTCGACGGCGGGAGGGACGGGTGGGGCTCACGGTGGCTCCTTCGCGGCGGACGTGGGTGACGTCACCTCAGCAGACCCGCGTGAACCGTTGTTGAACCCCACGTCACCGGACGTCGTCGTCCGGCCGTCGGGATGCGTGCCTGCCCGGTGCGCCGAACGTAGCGGAACCGGCCGACACCCGCGCGCCCGCCGGATCAGGTACTACCTCGGCGCCTCACGTACTACCTCGCGGGGATCGGTACTACCTCGCGGGGATGCGTGCTACCTCGGCGGAGCTCGTCAGGGGCGCGGGCGTGCTGCCTGCAGCGGCAGGAGCGCGGACAGGTCGGCCCGCTCCCCCGACGCGCTCACCCGCCCGGACGCGACGGCGTCGGCCCACGAGAGCCGGCCGGTGGCGAGCGCGAGCCAGGTCTCGACGTCGGTCTCCACCACGTTCGGCGGCGTCCCGCGCGTGTGCCGCGGCCCCGCCACGGCCTGCACGGCCCCGGCGGGCGGCACCCGCACCTCCACCGAGTTCCCGGGCGCGACGTCGGCCAGCTCCTCCAGCGTGAACCGCACCGCCGTCGTCATGACGGGCCGCGAGGTGTCGCCGCCCAGCCACGCGGCCACGGCCGCCCGTCCGGCAGCAGGTTCGGTCCGTCGTCGCGCAGGCACGCCAGCACCTTAAGCCTCTCCACCCACCGTCCGACGGCGTCGCTCCGCGCGACCGCACCGACGCGGAACAGCGGCTAGGAAGCAGCCAGCTCCGCCCGGACCTCCTCCCGCAGCCGCCCGTGCCGTGACGGCTCGGGGGCGGCGGCGAGCAGCGTCTTCGTGTACTCGTGCTGCGGGTCGAGGATGACCTCGTCGGACGGCCCACGCTCCACGATGTCCCCCCGGAACATCACGATGATCTCGTCGCTGAAGTGCCGCGCCGTGGCGAGGTCGTGGGTGATGTACAGGACGCCGAGGTTCTCCTCGCGCTGCAGCCTTGCGAGCAGGTTGAGCACCCCGAGCCGGATGGAGACGTCGAGCATCGAGACGGGCTCGTCGGCGACGAGGAACCTCGCGCCGGGTGCGAGGGCCCGGGCGATGGCGACCCGCTGCCGCTGACCGCCGGACATCTCGTGCGGCCGCTTGACCGCGTAGAGCTCGGCCGGTGTGAGGTTGACGCGCTCCAGCAGGTCGTGGACCGCGGGCCCGAGGGCGTCGCCGCTCGCGACACCGTGGAGCTTCAACGGACGCTCCAGGTGGTGCGCCACCGTGTGGTACGGGTTGAGCGACGCGAACGGGTCCTGGAAGACCATCTGCACCTGGTGGCGGTAGTTCGACAGCGCGCGGCCGCGGCGCCCGATGGGCCTGCCGTCGAGCAGGATCTCGCCGCTCGTCGGGGTCTCCAGCTGGGAGATCATCTTGGCCACGGTCGACTTGCCGGACCCGGACTCGCCGACGAGAGCGAGGGTCTTGCCGGGCTCGAGCGTGAACGACACGTCGTTCACGGCACGCAGGGTGCCGCTGCGCAGCCCGCTGCGGACCTTGAACTCCTTGACGAGGTTGCGGACCTCGAGGCTGCTCATGACGCCTCCTCCTCGGCGGCGTCGCGGGTGACGCCGGTGCGGACGAACGAGCCACGGTCGCCCGTGAGGCTCGGGAAGGAGTCCAGGAGCTGCCGCGTGTACGGGTGCTGGGCCCGCGCGTAGATGGACTCCGAGGTGTCGAGCTCGACGATCCGGCCGGCGCGCATGACGGCGATCCGGTCGCTGATCTCGAGCAGGAGCGGCAGGTCGTGGGTGATGAACACGACGGCGAAGTTGAACCGCTCGCGCAGCCGCATGATCTCGCGCAGGATGCCGCGCTGGACGACGACGTCGAGCGCGGTGGTCGGCTCGTCCATGATCATGACCTGCGGGTTGAGCGCCATGGCCATGGCGATCATGACGCGCTGGCGCATGCCGCCGGACAGCTCGTGGGCGAAGCTGTCGAGGCGCGTCGGGTCGACCCCCACGAGCTCGAGGAGCTCGGCGGAACGCGCGGCGCGCTCCTTCGTGCCCATCTGCGGCCTGTGGGTGGTGAGGACGTCGCCGAGCTGCTTGCGCACGCTGATCACCGGGTTGAGCGAGTTCATCGCCCCCTGGAAGACCATGGACACCTTGTCCCAGCGGAAGGCACGCAGCGCGTCACCGGTGAGGCTGACGACGTCGATGTCGGTGCCGTTCGCGTCGTGGAACGTCACGTCGCCGGAGCGGAGGATGGCCGGGGGCTTGAGGAGCCGGTTGAGTCCGTAGGCGAGCGTCGTCTTGCCGCACCCCGACTCGCCGGCGAGCCCGAGGATCTCGCCGCGGTGCAGCGTGAGGGAGACGTCGTCCACGGCGCGGACGGGCGGGTCCACCTGGTACTCGATGGACACGTTCCGGGCGGTGAGGACCGGCTCGAGGCGGGCCACGTGGTCGTCGTGCGTCGGCGACGACAGCGGGCCGGTGGTGGTGGCGGTCATGCGTCGACCCTCTCCTTGTCGGCGGCGACGGTCTCGGCCGCGGCTCGGCGGCCGAGCTTGTCCTTGCCCGCCTTGCGCGCCTCGCGGACGCTCTTGGCGGCGGCGGGCGCGAGCCGCAGCTTCGGGTTGACGATCTCGTCGATGGCGAAGTTGACGAGGGAGAGCCCGGTGCCGAACAGGGCGATCATCAGCCCCGGGGGGACGAACCACCACCAGGCGCCGCGGGTCAGCGCGCCGCCGCCCTGCGCCTCGTTGAGCATCGTGCCCCAGGTGATCGACCCGTTGGGCCCCAGGCCCAGGTAGGACAGGCCGGCCTCGCCGAGGATGGCGAGCACGATCGCGAAGAGGAACTGGGACGCCAGCAGCGGCAGCAGGTTGGGCAGCACCTCGACGCCGATGATGCGCGGCGTCCTCTCCCCGGCGACGCGGGCCGCGGAGACGTAGTCGCGCACCCGCAGCGACCGGGCCTGGGACCGCAGCACGACGGCGGGCCCCGCGAAGGCGGTGACGCCCAGGATGAGCGCGACGACCCACAGGCTGCGCACCTGCAGGTAGCTGGCGACGACGATCATCAGCGGCAGGCCGGGGATGACGAGCATGATGCCGGTGACCAGCGAGAGGAACTCGTCGGTCCAGCCGCGCAGGTACCCGGCGACGACGCCGAAGAACAGCGCGAGGACGATCGCGACGAGGCCCGCGGTCACGCCGACGACCAGCGAGCCGCGGGCGCCCTCGGCGAGCTGGGCGAGCACGTCGTAGCCGAGGCTGGTCGTGCCGAGCCAGTGGCCGGGCTGCGGCGGCAGCAGCGGGTCGTTGGCGGAGCTGCGGGGATCCTGCGTGACGAAGGGGCCCACGATCGCGAACAGCACGATCCCGCCGATGAGGATGAGCCCGGCGAGGAGCTTGCCCGACATGGAGGGCAGCATCTGTCGCACGCCGGACTTCTTGCCCGGCGGCGTAGGAGGCGTGGCCGGCTCGGTGTCCGGCGTGGTGGCGGGTGCGGTGGTGTCGGTGTCAGTCATTGTGGCGCGTCCTCGGGTCCAGGAAGCCGTAGATGAGGTCCATGAGGAACAGTGCTGCCAGGACCGCGAGCGTGATGACGAGGAAGACGCCCTGCATCAGCGCGTAGTCGTTGTTGCGTACCGCCGTGATCATGAGCTTGCCCACGCCCGGGTACGTGAAGACCTGCTCCATGACGAGGGAGCCGGCCACGACGAACCCGAGGGACACGCCGAACCCGGCGAGGGACGGCAGCGCGGCGTTGCGCATCGCGTAGGTGGTGAACACGCGGCGCGGGCGCAGGCCCTTGGCCTCGGCGGTCGTGACGTAGTCCTCCGACAGCGTGGAGACCATCATGTTGCGCATCCCGAGCAGCCAGCCGCCGACCGACGAGATGACGATCGTGACGGCCGGGAGGAACGCGTGGTAGAGCACCGAGCCGACGAAGGCCCAGCTCCACTCCGGTCCGTTGAAGTGGAAGACGTCGTACGCGCCGATGATGGGGAACCACTGGAGGCTCACGGCGAACACGAAGATGAGCACGAGGGCCACCCAGAAGTAGGGCAGCGACTGCAGCATGGTGGTGCTCGGCACGAGGCTGTCCACCCAGGTGCCGCGCTTCCAGCCGGCGAGCGCGCCCAGCCCGATCCCGAGGACGAACGAGATGATCGTCGCCGTGCCGACGAGGCCGAGGGTCCACGGGATCGCGTCGCCGATGAGCTCGGTCACCGGCGTCGGGAAGTTCGTCACCGAGACGCCCAGGTTCCCCGTGAGGACGTTCTTCCAGTACGTGACGTACTGCTCCCACAGGGACTGGTCCTCGGCCGCACCGAGGAGGAGCCGGATGCTGTTCTCGGTGCCCGCCGGGATGCCTCCGGCGCGCTGCAGCTTCGCCATGAGGATCGAGAACGGGTCGCCCGGCAGCATGCGCGGGATGAAGAAGTTCAGCGAGATCGCGGCCCACAGGGTCACCGCATAGAAGGCGATCCGCCTGGCGTAGAACTTCATGGGGTCGGGCCGCCCTTCGGTGTCGCGGGCATGCGGCTCCTCCTCGCTCGGTGCGTCACTGCGTCGTGGTGCGGGTCGTGCGGGTGACCGGCGGGCTGGGGAGCCCGCCGGTCACCGGGCCGGGAGCGCGTTACTGGGCGCCGCCGAGCTTGCCGAGGATGACGCCCGAGGACGGGCCCTGCCACGACGGCGGGAACATGTACATGTCGTCCTCCGTGGGCCAGCCGGCGAACTTCGTCGTGTTGAAGAACGTCTGCGTGCCGTTCACGACGATCGGGATGTACGGCAGGTCCTCGACGATGTTCTCCTGGACGGTGGCGTAGGCCTCCTTCTTGGCGGCCTCGTCGTTCGTCTGGGACGCGGCCTCGACGGCGGCGTTCACCTCGTCGTCGTCGTAGCGGGAGATGTTCCACTCGCCCGGCTCGAGCGCGGTGCCGACCTTCTGGGTGTAGTCGCCGGTGAACCACTCGCGGTAGATCTGGAACGGGTCGGCCAGCGAGGTGCCGACGACGCCGCCCATGATCAGCTCGAACTCGCCGGAGACGCGCGCGTCGGCGAACTCGTTCCAGGAGATCGTGGACGCGGTGACCTTGAGGCCCGCGGCCTTGGCCTGCTCCTCGATGAGCTTGGCGGCGTTGTTGAAGTCCGACCACCCGTCGACGGAGGTCAGCGTCAGGTCGATCGGCGTGCCGTCCTTGCCGTAGAAGCCGTCGGCGTCCTTGGTGTAGCCGGCCTCCTCGAGGATCTTCCCCGCGGCCGCGGCGTCGGCGCTCTGCGGCGACTCCTTCGGCATGCCGTCCGCGATCCACTTGTCGTCGCGGCCGAGCAGCGCGAACGTCGGCGAGATCGGCTTGGCGAGCCCGACGAACGCCTTCTCGGTGATCGCGGAGCGGTCGATGGCGGCGTCGAGCGCCTGGCGGACGGCGACGTCCGTCTGGGCGCCCTTGCAGCCCAGGTCGGTGTTGGAGCACGTGTACAGCACGACGGGGTCGACGGGCGTGTTGACGTACCCGAAACCGCCGGTCGAGGTGATCCGCTCGGGATCCGGCACGAACATCGTGGTCCAGTCGATCTGCCCGGTCGTGAGCAGGTCCTCCGCGGACTGGTTGGCGTCGATGCCGACGTAGCGCAGGGAGGCGACCTTCGGCGCCCCGCCCCAGTAGTCGGGGTTGGCCTTCGCGGTGTACGCGGCGTTGGACGCCGTGTCGAGCATGTACGGGCCTGTGCCGACCGGGGACTCCGCGTTGTCCCACGCCACGAGCCCGGTGAGGGCGTTGCCCTCGGCGTCCTCGCCGGAGTCCTTCTCGTGCTCGGAGAACACGTGCTTCGGCACGATGTACGTGCTGCCGAGGATCGCGAACTCGTTCGCGAACGCCGGCTCGTCGAAGGAGAACACCACGGTGGACTCGTCCTGCGCGACCGCGTCCTTGAGGTAGACGGGCTTGGCGGTGTCGTTCGTGAACGAGTACACGACGTCGTCCGCGGTGAACGGCTGGCCGTCGTTCCACTGCACCCCGCTACGGAGCGTCACCGTGAGCTCGGTGCCGTCCTCGTTCCACTCGAACGACTCGGCGAGCATCGGCGTGGGGTCCACGTCCTGGAGCTTGTTGTACGCGAACAGCGACTCGTAGATGCCGCCGTTGGCGAGGTGCAGCACGCCCACCGCGTAGGGGTTGAAGTTGGGGGTGATCGGGGTCTGCGAGCCCGCCCAGATCACGAGCTCCTGGTCGGTGGCCTGGCCCTCGGCCGCGGGGGCGCTGGTGCCGTCGCCGCCGTCGTTGCCCTCGGCGGAACCGGAGCACCCGGCGGCCAAGAGGGTCACGCTGGTCAGGGCGGCGGCGGCTGCGAGCCACCGTCCGCGGATCTTCCCTCGGATCATCGTTGGTCCTTCCAGTCGGCAGCGCACCCTCACGCCGCGATCGCTCACGCTTAGGGAAGGAACCTTAACGAATAGTCACAGGGCCGGCGCTAGACCTTGAATCGTTATAAGGCAGGAGTGTTATCAAAACGTCACCTGGGGCTCCTGCCCGGGGAGCCGGGCTCCGCGTGGACGGAGCCGGCCACGGCAGGGCGCGGACCGTCACGTCCCCGCAGCCACCGTCGTCGGTCGGGGTGAGGCCGATCCTCGCCTCGACCGAGACCCCTGCCCCCTGCCCCCGACCCCGAGGAGCGACCATGTCCGCGACCCACGACCACGAGCACGCGATCCGGCAGCTGCTGGGGTCGCTCGTCGGCGCCCTGCGCGCCAAGGACCTCGACGCGGTGCGCGAGATCTACGCACGCGACGTCGTCTCGTTCGACGTCGAGCCCCCGCTGCAGCACGTCGGGATCGACGCCAAGCTGCGGAACTGGGTGCAGGTGTTCGACGCCTTCGCGACCGTCGACTACGAGCTGCGCGACCTCGCCCTGACCGTCGACGAGCACGTCGCCTTCGGGCACGCCTTCGGCCGGCTCAGCGGCACCCTCGCCGACGGCACGCCCGTGCCCGGGACGTGGGTCCGCGGCACGTTCGGCCTGCGTCGCGACGGTGAGCGCTGGCTGGTCGCGCACGACCAGGTGTCCGTCCCCGTGGACGTGCGCATCGGAGCCGCGGCCGTCGACCTCGAGCCCTGACCCGGGAGAGCCGGGCCGGCACGGCCGCGTCGTCAGCCCAGCGTGAAGAGCACCCGCCGGTCGGGCACCGACGCCTCGGCCAACGTCGCGCGGACGCGCTCGCCCAGCGGCAGCCCGGCGCCCTCGATGCGCGCCCGCACGGCCGGCGCCTCGAGCATGACCTCGCCGCGCTGCGGGTTGTCCGCCGTGCCGTCCTCGTCGTCGCCGCGCACGTCGACGACGACGCCGTCGAAGGCCTGCCCCTCGCGGCCGGCGAGCAGCGCCGCCTCGACGACGTCCACGCAGCCGCGCTCGAACGCGCCCGCCGTGCGGGAGGCAGCCGCCATCGTCTCGGGCAGGCTGGGGAGCGCCTCGGTCACCCAGGCGGGCGGCTCCTTGCCGGCGGCGTGGGCGAGGCACACCTCCGTGGCGTAGCGGTCGGCGAGCCGCCGCAGCGGCGCCGTCACGTGGGCGTACTCGGCCGCGATCGCCGCGTGCCGGGCGTCCGCGGGCAGCGCGACCGGCGGCCCGCCGTCGGGCCCCGGCACGCCGAACGCCAGGTAGCCCGCGCCCCGGAAGAGCGACGTCGCCTCGGCGAGGAAGGCCGCGTGGGTGGGACGACGGGACTCGAGCGTCGGGACGAGCTGCGCGTACGAGACCTCCTCGGGCCAGTCGATGCCGAGGGCCGCGGCGGTCCGGCGCAGGCGCACGACGTCGCGGTCGTCCGCCGGGGGCAGCGTGCGCAGCAGGCCGACGCCCGCCTCGCGCATCATGGCCGCCGCGGCAATGCCGGTGAGCAGCGAGATCTGCGCGTTCCAGCCCTCGACGGGAAGGGTGCGCCGCAGCTCGAGCGTGAACGACCCGTCGGGCCCGGACGCGATCTCCTGCTCGGGGACCTCCAGCGACACCCCGCCGCGGTCCCGCTCGCGCTCCTGCCGCAGGCGGCCCACGTCTGCGAGCAGGGACAGGGAGTCCGACGCCGTCCCCGCGTCGAGCTGGCCCTGGACCTCGCCGTAGGTGAGGCGGGCGCGCGACCGCACGGTCGCGCGGGTCACGGAGCTGCTCGTGATCTCGCCGTCCGCGTCGAGCCCGATCGTCCACAGGACGGCCGGACGGTCCTCGTCGGGCAGCAGGCTCGCGGCGCCCTCGGAGAGGACGGGCGGGTGCAGCGGGGTGCGCACGTCCGGGCCGTAGACGGTCGTGCCGCGACGGTGGGTCTCGGCGTCGAGCGGGCCGCCCGGCCGGACGAACGCGGCGACGTCCGCGATGGCGTACCGGACGATGTACCCGCGGCCCGACGACGCGACGTGCACCGCCTGGTCGAGGTCCATCGAGCCGGGCGGGTCGATGGTCACGAGCTCGACGTCGCGGCGGTCCTGACGTCCCTGCCTTCCCGTGCCCCCGAGGGCCGACCCGCCGTCCGCGGCGGACTTCTCCGCCTCGTCCCGCACCTGGGCGGGGAACATCGCGGGCAGGCCGACCTCGGCGCGGAGCGCGGCGAGGGCGTCGGCGACCTCGGCCGGGCCCGCCTGGGCGAGATGGAGCTGACGCGTCGGCACCGCTCGACCGTAACGGCGCACGCCGGGGGCCGCGCGGCGAGGGACCCGACCGTGAGGCACGGCACGGCGGTCGCCCGGGGTTTCGACAGGCTCCGCCGCGGCCAGATATCTTGATGTCAAACAATCTCTCGTCCACCACTGCCCTGCCTAGGGAGCATCGCCGCATGACCACCGAGTCCCGGCCCGAGGCCGCCACGATCATCTACACGCACACCGACGAGGCGCCGCTGCTCGCGACGTACTCGTTCCTCCCGATCGTCGAGGCGTACGCCGCCCAGGCCGGGGTCACGCTCGAGACGCGCGACATCTCCCTCGCGGGCCGCATCCTCGCCCAGTTCCCGGAGCGGCTCACCGACGACCAGCGCATCGGCGACGCGCTCGCCGAGCTGGGCGCGCTGGCCACCACCCCCGGCGCCAACATCATCAAGCTGCCGAACATCTCGGCGTCCGTGCCGCAGCTCAAGGCCGCCGTCGCCGAGCTGCAGGCCCAGGGCTACGACGTCCCGAGCTACCCCGAGGACCCGCAGACCGACGCCGAGAAGGACGTGCGCGCCCGGTACGACAAGGTCAAGGGCTCGGCCGTGAACCCGGTGCTGCGCGAGGGCAACTCGGACCGCCGCGCCCCCGCCTCGGTGAAGAACTACGCGAAGGCGCACCCGCACCGCATGGGCGCCTGGTCGGCCGACTCGAGGACGAACGTCGCGACGATGGGCGAGAACGACTTCTTCTCCAACGAGAAGTCCGTCGTGGTCCCCGCCGACGACACCCTGACGATCCGCCTGGTCACCCCGGCCGGCACCACCGTCCTCAAGGACGGCCTGAAGGTCGAGGCCGGCGAGGTCGTCGACGCGACCTTCATGTCCGTCGCGGCGCTGAACACCTTCCTCGCCGAGCAGGTCGCCCGCGCCAAGGCCGAGGGCGTGCTGTTCTCCGCGCACCTCAAGGCCACGATGATGAAGGTCTCCGACCCGATCATCTTCGGCCACGTGGTGCAGGCGTTCTTCCCCGCCCTGTTCGAGAAGTACGGCGACGAGCTCAAGGCCGCGGGCATCTCCCCCAACGACGGCCTCGGCTACCTGCTGTCCACGGTCGACACGCTGCCCCACGGCGCCGAGATCCGCGCCGCCGTCGAGCAGGGCCTCGCCGACGGCCCGGCCCTCGCGATGGTCGACTCGGACCGCGGCATCACCAACCTGCACGTGCCGTCCGACGTCATCATCGACGCCTCCATGCCCGCGATGATCCGCGGCGGCGGTCACATGTGGGGCCCCGACGGCAAGGAGCACGACACGCTCGCCGTCATCCCCGACTCGTCGTACGCCGGCGTCTACCAGACCGTCATCGACGACTGCCGCGCGAACGGCGCCCTCGACCCGGCCACCATGGGCTCCGTGCCCAACGTGGGCCTCATGGCCAAGAAGGCCGAGGAGTACGGCTCGCACGACAAGACGTTCGAGATCCCCGCCGACGGCACCGTCGAGGTCGTCGACGCGGCCGGCGACGTGCTGCTGAGCCACGACGTCCAGGCCGGCGACATCTGGCGCGCCTGCACCACCAAGGACGTCGCGATCCGCGACTGGGTCAAGCTCGCCGTCAACCGCGCCCGCGCCACCGGCTCCCCCGCCGTGTTCTGGCTCGACGCGCAGCGCGGCCACGACGCACAGCTCATCGCCAAGGTCGAGGAGTACCTGGGCGACCACGACACCGACGGCCTCGACATCCACGTGATGGCGCCGGCCGAGGCGACGGCGTTCTCCCTCGCGCGCATCCGCCAGGGCCTCGACACCATCTCGGTGACGGGCAACGTGCTGCGCGACTACAACACGGACCTGTTCCCGATCCTCGAGCTGGGGACGTCGGCCAAGATGCTGTCGGTCGTGCCGCTGATGAACGGTGGCGGCCTCTTCGAGACCGGCGCCGGCGGCTCCGCCCCGAAGCACGTGCAGCAGCTCCTCGCGGAGAACTACCTGCGCTGGGACTCGCTGGGCGAGTTCTTCGCGCTGGCCGCGTCGTTCGAGCACCTGGCGACCGTCACCGGCAACGCGCGCGCCCAGGTGCTCGCGGACACGCTCGACCGCGCCACGGGCACGTTCCTCGACCAGGACAAGTCGCCGACGCGCCGCGTCGGCGGCATCGACAACCGCGGCTCGCACTTCTACCTCGCCCTGTACTGGGCGCAGGAGCTCGCCGCGCAGTCGGACGACGCCGAGCTGGCCGCCGCGTTCGGCCCGCTCGCGGCGTCCCTCGCCGAGCAGGAGCGGACGATCGTCGACGAGCTCGTCGGCGTCCAGGGCTCGCCCGCCGACATCGGCGGCTACTACCGCCCCGACGCCGCCAAGGCCGCCGCGGTGATGCGCCCGTCCGCCACCTTCAACACGGCGCTCGAGGCCCTCTGACGCCGAGATAGAGAAGGCGAACCCGCGAGATAGAGAAGCCCGGAGGGGCCGCACCGGCTGCGGCCCGTCCGGGCTTCTCTATCTCGCGGGTTCGCCTTCTCTCTCGGCAGCTACCAGGACCAGCCGCGGGAGCTGAGCTCCAGCTCCTCGCGCAGCCGTTCGGCGGACTCGGCACGCTCGCCGGCGCGCATGGGCAGGTCGACGACGCTCAGCCCGGCGAGGCGGCACGCCTCGCGCAGCAGGGCGTCGTAGGCGCCCTGCGCGGCGCGCGCGTGGTGGGCGCGGGCGAAGACCTGCGGGTCGTCGTCGATGGCGCGCAGCTCGCGGGCCAGCTCCCCCAGGCGCACCTGGACGGTCAGCGTCAGCAGCGGGTCGGCGGCGGGGGCACGACGACGGAGCGCTCGGCGGGTGACGGCGTCGCGGTGCGCGTCGGAACGCGCCCACGACCGGGCGGCGACCGTCGCGACCAGCGCGAACGCCGCCGTCAGGAGCGCCAGCTGCCACGTCATCGGAGCACCACCTCCGCACCGTTTTCAGCCTATGCCGGGCGCTGCTCGCACGCGACAATCGACGGCATGCCGGCGCACCGCCCGATCCTGGCGACCCTCGTCGCGCTGGTCACCCTGCTGCTCACGGCCTGCGGCTCCGCCGCGCCTCCGCAGGCCGACGAGCAGCCCCTGGTGCTCGCGGCCGCCGAGGCGATGCCGGCGGGCACGACGGGCGTCGTCGACGTCGGCGGCCGGCCCGTCCAGCTCCACGTGCCGCCCGCGTACCAGCCCGACCTCCCCGCCCCGCTCCTCGTCGTCCTGCACGGCTTCGGGTCCGACGCGGCGCGCGCGGACGCCATGCTCGGGCTGCGGGACCAGGCCCTCGCTCGCGGCGTGCTCTACGCCCTCCCCGAGGGCACCGAAGGGCCCGACGGGCGCCGGTTCTGGAACGCGACCGACGCCTGCTGCGGCGCCGACCGCGCGGGCGTCGACGACTCCGCGTACCTGGCACAGGTGATCCGCACGCTCGCGGCCACCTACGCCGTGGACCCCGCGCGGGTCGCGGTGGTCGGGTACTCCAACGGCGGCTTCATGGCCTATCGCACGGCGTGCGACCACGCCGACCTCGTGTCCGTCGTGGTGTCGCTCGCGGGCGCGATGCCGGCGGACGACGGCGCCTGCCGCCCGTCGCGCCCGGTGACCGTGGTGCAGGCGCACGGCGCGGACGACCCCGTGATCCGCGCGGGCGGCGGGGTCCGCGACGGGCACGCCTACCCGGCGGCGGCGGAGTCGGCCGCCGCCTGGGCGCGTCACGACGGCTGCGCGGCGGCCCCCGTCACCGCTCCCGACCGGCGCGACCTCGACAGCGCGGTGCCCGGCGCCGAGACCAGGGTGACGACGTGGGGCGGGTGTACGGGCGGCGCCGAGGTCGAGCTGTGGTCGATCGCGGGCGCGGACCACTCCCCCTCGCTCGCCCCGGCGTTCGCGACGGCGCTGCTCGACCTCGTCACGGGCGCGCGCTGACGACGACCAAGGCTCGCCTGCCCTTGCTGGCGGCGCCCGGGAAGGCTCCTTAACCTGGAATGGTTCAAGAGAGCGATCGTCACCGGAAGGAAGGTTCACCCATGACCACTCCCACGATGAAGCGCAACACTCCCCGCGCCGAGGCCTCCGACAAGCTCCGCGCTCACCTGCAGCGCGTGCTCGTCGCGCTGGTCGACCTGCACGTCCAGGGCAAGCAGGCCCACTGGAACGTCACCGGCCGCGGCTTCCGCGACCTGCACCTCCAGCTCGACGAGCTCGTCGACGTCGCCCGCGAGCACAGCGACACCGTCGCCGAGCGCCTCCGCGCGCTCCAGGCCGTGCCCGACGGCCGCACCGAGACCGTCGCCACCACGACCGACCTGTCGCCCTACCCCGCCGGCCTGGTGTCGGTGGAGGACACGGTCGACGCGATCGTCGAGCGCGTCGCGCAGACCGTCGAGGTCGCGCGCGAGGTGCACGACGACGTCGACGCCGAGGACCCGACCAGCGCCGACCTGCTGCACGAGATCATCACCGACCTCGAGAAGCAGGCCTGGATGATCTCGTCGGAGAACACCGAGGTCTGAGCCGGGGCGCAGGCTCGGCCCTACCTCAGGAGCCGAGGTCCGGTCGCCTGCTGACGACGACGGCGCGGTCCCCCAGCGGGGGGCCGCGCCGTCGTCGTGCGTGCTGCGGCCGTCAGATGACGCCGAAGGCGATCATCGCGTCGGCGACCTTGGTGAAGCCGGCGACGTTGGCGCCGACGACGTAGTCACCGGGTGCCTCGTACTCCTCCGCCGTGGCGAGGCAGCTGTCGTGGATGCCGGTCATGATCTCGGCGAGGCGGGACTCGGTGTGGTCGAAGCTCCACGAGTCGCGCGACGCGTTCTGCTGCATCTCCAGCGCCGACGTCGCGACGCCGCCCGCGTTCGCGGCCTTGCCCGGGCCGAACAGCACGCCGGCCTCGCGCAGGAGGGCGACCGCCTCCGGGGTGGTCGGCATGTTGGCGCCCTCCGCGACGGCGCGCACGCCGTTCGCGACGAGCTGCTTGGCGTCGGCCTCGGAGAGCTCGTTCTGGGTGGCGCAGGGCAGCGCGACGTCGGTGGGGACGTCCCAGATGCTGCCGTCGGACACCAGTCGGGCGCCGGGACGCAGGTCGACGTAGTCGGCCACGCGTCCGCGCCGGACCTCCTTGACCTCCTTGAGCAGGTCGAGGTCGATGCCGGCCTCGTCGACGACGTAGCCCGACGAGTCCGAGAACGTGATCACGCGGCCGCCGAGCTGCTGCGCCTTCTCCGCCGCGTAGATCGCGACGTTGCCCGAGCCGGACACGGAGACGCGACGGCCGTCGAAGCTCTCGCCCTGGGTGCCGAGCATGCTCTGCGCGAAGAGGACGGCGCCGTAACCCGTGGCCTCCTTGCGCACGAGCGAGCCGCCCCAGGTGAGGCCCTTGCCGGTGAGCACGCCGGACTCGTAGCGGTTGGTGATCCGCTTGTACTGGCCGAACAGGTAGCCGACCTCGCGGGCGCCCACGCCGATGTCGCCGGCGGGCACGTCCGTGTACTCGCCGATGTGGCGGTACAGCTCGGTCATGAACGACTGGCAGAACCGCATGACCTCGCCGTCGGACCGGCCGCGGGGGTCGAAGTCGGAGCCGCCCTTGCCGCCGCCGATCGGCAGCCCCGTGAGGGCGTTCTTGAAGATCTGCTCGAAGCCGAGGAACTTCACGATCCCCAGGTACACCGAGGGGTGGAAGCGCAGGCCGCCCTTGTACGGGCCGAGGGCCGAGTTGTACTCGACGCGGAAGCCGCGGTTGATCCGCACGCGGCCCGTGTCGTCGACCCACGGCACGCGGAAGATGATCTGCCGCTCGGGCTCGCAGATGCGCTCGAGCACTGCGGCCTCGACGTACTGCGGGTTCTTGCGCAGCACCGGGCCCAGCGACTCGAAGACCTCGCGCACGGCCTGGTGGAACTCCACCTCGCCCGGATTGCGGCGCAGCACCTCGGCGAACACAGGCTGCAGACGGTCTTCCATCGGGGCTCCTCCCGGTTGGTGGGGAGCGCGCCCGCAAGGCCCGGAGGGCGGCACGGCACACGCACGTCCCTTGCAGGGTATGTGTCCGCGAGACGTGATCTCACGCGTCGAGACGGTCACCGGCGTGCGCCGTGCGTCACCCGGTGCGGCACGGTGGGGCGCGGGACCGGTGCTGTCCTGCGCCCCTCCTGTCAGCCGAAGATGCGCGGCAGGGTGCCCTCGTGCGCCTCGCGGGCCTCGGCGAGCGGCACCGTGAAGGTCTCGCCGTCGAAGCCGCCGGCCACGGCCAGCTCCTCGCCGCCGGTGCGGCCGAGACGCAGCACCGGCACACCGGCGGCCTCGGCCACCGCGACGAGCTCGGACTCGTGCTCCGGGTCCACGGCCACCAGGGCGCGCGCGGTGGACTCGCTGAACAGGGCGGCGAACGGCGTCACGCCGTCGCGGCCGGTGACGCCGTCGAGCGCGACGTCGGCGCCGACTCCGTAGCGCAGCGACGCCTCCAGCAGCCCCTGGGCGAGGCCGCCCTCGGACAGGTCGTGCGCGGCGGCGACCAGGCCCTGCTCGCGCGCCTCGACCAGCGCCGAGGCGAGCGCGCGCTCGGCCGCCAGGTCCACGCGCGGCGGCAGGCCGCCCAGGTGCCCGTGCTCGACGTCGGCCCACGCGGAGCCGTCGAGCTCGTCGGCCGTGCGGCCCAGCAGCAGGATCGACAGGCCCTCGGCGCGCCAGCCCGACGGCACCGCGGTGCGCACGTCGTCGATGACGCCGAGGACGCCGACGACGGGCGTCGGGTGGATCGAGGAGTCGATCTGCCCGGGCTCGCCGGTGCCGTTGTAGAGCGAGACGTTGCCGCCCGTGACCGGGACGCCGAGCTCCTGGCACGCGTCCGCGAGGCCTTCGATCGCCTCGACGAGCTGCCACATCGAGTCCGGGTGCTCGGGCGAGCCGAAGTTGAGGCAGTCCGTCACGGCGAGCGGCTTCGCGCCGGCCGTCGCGACGTTCCGGTACGCTTCCGCGAGCGCGAGCTGGGCGCCCGTGCGCGGGTCGAGCTTGCCGTAGCGGCCGTTGGCGTCGGTGGCGAGGGCGACGCCGCGGCCGGTGGCCTCGTCGACGCGGACCACGCCGCCGTCGTCGGGCTGCGCGAGCGCGGTGTTGCCCTGGACGAAGCGGTCGTACTGGTTCGTCACCCAGGCCTTGGACGCGAGGTTCGGCGACGCCAGCAGGCGCAGCGCGGTGGCGCGCAGGTCGTCGGCCGACGTCGGGCGGGCCAGGCCCGCGGCGACCGTGGTGTCGGCCTGCAGGCCGTCCTGCCACGCCGGGCGGGCGTAGGGGCGCTCGTAGACGGGGCCCTCGTGCGCGACCGTCTTCGGGTCGACGTCGACGATGCGCTGGCCGTGGTGGTCGATGGTGAGTCGGCCGGAGTCGTTGACCTCACCGATGACGGCGGTCTCGACGTCCCACTTGCCGGTGATCGCGAGGAACTGCTCGAGCTTCTCGGGCGTGACCACCGCCATCATGCGCTCCTGCGACTCCGACATGAGGATCTCGCCGGCGTTGAGCGTGGGGTCGCGCAGCAGCACGTCGTCGAGCCAGACGTGCATGCCGCCGTCGCCGTTGGACGCCAACTCGCTCGTGGCGCAGGAGATGCCCGCGGCGCCGAGGTCCTGGATGCCCTCCACGACCTGCGCGGCGTAGAGCTCGAGGCAGCACTCGATGAGCACCTTCTCCATGAAGGGGTCGCCCACCTGGACGCTCGGCCGCTTGGCCGGCACGCCGTCCTCGAACGTCTCGGACGCGAGGATCGAGGCACCGCCGATGCCGTCGCCGCCCGTGCGGGCGCCGAACAGGACCACCTTGTTGCCCACCCCGGAAGCGTTCGCGAGGTGGATGTCCTCGTGTCGGAGCACCCCGAGGCACAGCGCGTTGACGAGCGGGTTGCCCTGGTAGGAACCGTCGAAGACGAGCTCGCCGCCGATGTTGGGCAGGCCGAGCGAGTTCCCGTAGCCGCCGACGCCGCTCACGACCCCGTGCACCACGCGTGCGGTGTCCGGGTGGTCGACGGCGCCGAACCGCAGCTGGTCCATCACGGCCACGGGGCGCGCGCCCATCGAGATGATGTCGCGGACGATGCCGCCGACGCCGGTCGCGGCGCCCTGGTACGGCTCCACGAACGACGGGTGGTTGTGCGACTCGACCTTGAAGGTGACCGCCCAGCCGTCGCCGACGTCGACGACGCCCGCGTTCTCGCCGATGCCGACGAGCAGGTGCTCCTTCATCTCCTCGGTGACCCGGTCGCCGAACTTCTTCAGGTGCACCTTGGACGACTTGTACGAGCAGTGCTCGGACCACATCACCGAGTACATGGCCAGCTCGGCGGCCGTCGGGCGGCGCCCGAGCAGGTCGCGGATGCGCTGGTACTCGTCCGGCTTGAGGCCGAGCTCGGCGTACGGCTGGACCTCGTCCGGCGTGGACGCGGCGGTCTCGACGGTGTCCAGCTGGGGGCGGGGGGCGGACACGGCTTCGGCACGGTCGGCAGCGGCGGTCATCAACTTCCCTCGGGTCGCGCGAGTACTGCAGAGCTCAGGGCTCGGACCGGGTGATCACCGCACCGCGGGGTGCCGGCATCCGGCGTCGGTCCGTGCGGGGGCGCCTTGCGGCGCGCCGCCAGTCTACCGGCGCGCGCCGCTTCTCCCGACGACGCCGCCAGGGTGCGCGCACGACCGCGCCAGCCGTGGCGGCTCGTCGTGCAGGCGGTGCTGTTCCTGGCCGCAGGAGCGCTCGCTGACGGCCGCCGGCCTGCCGGGACGGGGCGTCGGGGTGGCCGTCGTCGGCGTCGTCGCGCTGACGCGCAGGTCGTGACCTCCCGGCCAGGCGCGGATGCGGGCAGGATGGTGCCGTGCCGATCCTGCCGACCGATCGCGACCCCCGGCTGATCACCGTCCGCCGGGGCGGGACCCTCACCGACGACCACCACCGGATGCTGGCCGGGTGGGCGGTGGCCTGCGCCGACCACGTGCTGCCCTTCTTCGAGCGCGAGGCGCCGGACGACGACCGCCCCCGGCAGGCGCTCGAGGTCGCCCGCGGGTGGATCCGGGGCGAGGTGCCGATGCGCGAGGCGCACCGCACCGCGTTCGTCGCGAACGCCGCCGGCAAGGGCCGTCCCGACCCCGCCCGGTTCGCGGCGCTCGCGGCCGGCCAGGCGGTCGCCGTGGCCCACGTCGCCGCGCACGACCTGGGCGCCGCCGCCTACGCGATCCGCGCCGCGAGCGCCGCGGCCCCCGCCGGCCGGGCCGAGGCCGCCCGGCTCGCCGAGCGGGACTGGCAACGGGAACGGGTGCCCGCCGAGCTGCTCGCCCTGGTCCTCGACGACCAGCGGGCGCGCTCCGCGATCTGCTGGGACGTCTTCGACGACTAGCCCGGTCGGGCGCGCACCGTCAGCCCTTCACCGACCCCGACGCGAGCCCTGCCACGTAGTACCGCTGCAGGGCCACGTACAGCACGACGCACGGGATCATCGCGACCACGGACCCGGCGGCCAGGAGCCCGAAGTTCACCTGCCCGTACGCCCCCTGCTGCAGGTTCACCAGCGACACGGGCAGCGTGTAGAGCGACGAGTCGGTGAGGAACGTCAGCGCACCGAGGAACTCCGTCCACGAGGCGAGGAACGCGTACAGGGCTGCGGTCGCGGCACCGGGCAGCACGAGCGGCCGGAGCACCGACACGATCATGCGCACGGTCCCCGCGCCGTCCACGTGCGCGGAGTCCTCGATCTCGCCGGGCACCGACTCGAACGCGTTGCGCATGACGAACACGCAGAACGGCAGGTTCACGGTCGTGTAGAAGAGCACGAGGCCGAACAGGCTGTCCGTGAGCCGCATGGCGTTCATCTGCAGGTACAGCGGGGTGAGGATCGCCTGGAACGGCACCATGAGGGTCACCAGCACCAGCCCGAACAGCAGGCCCCGGCCGCGGAAGCCGAACTTGGCGAACCCGTACCCGGCGAGGGTCGCGAGGACCGCGGTGAGCACGGCCGTCGCCACGGACACGACGACCGAGTTCACGATGCCGCGCCAGATCTCCGGCTGGTCGAGGATCAGCCGGAAGTTGACCCACGACAGGTCGAGGAAGCGCCCGTCCGGGGCGGCCACGACGACGTCGCCGGGCTGCCCGGACCGCACCAGCGCCAGCGCCAGGGGCACGAGGAAGACGAGGGCGGCGAGGATGCCGCCCACGGCGTACAGCGTGCGGCGCACGCGCGTGTCGCGCTCGGGGCCCGACGCCGGCCCCGCCGCCCCGGGCGAGGACCCGCGGCCCGGGCTCGTGCCGCGAGAGCTCCCGCCCGGTGCGCCCAGCCCGGTCGTGCCCGGTGCGCTCGTCGTGACCGCCATGTCAGCTCCTCTCCCGCAGCAGCCAGAACTGCGCCGCGGTGACCAGTCCGGTGATGACGACCAGCACGAGCGACATCGCCGTCGCCGCGCCCAGCTGCAGCTGCACGAACGCCCGGCGGTAGATCGCCATCACCACGGTGGTGGTGTCGGAGCCGGGGCCGCCCTGGGTCAGGATGTAGAACTGCGTGAACGCGAGCAGCGACCCGATGACCGACAGCACGACGGTCATCGCGATGGTGCGCCGCAGCATGGGGATCGTGATCGATCGTTCGCGCACCCACCACGAGGCGCCGTCGAGCTCGGCCGACTCGTAGACCTCGCGCGGGATGCCCTGCATCCCCGACATGAGCAGCACCATGGTGAGCCCGGACACCGCCCAGATCACCATGACGCACAGCAGCCCGGTGGCGAGCGGCCCGTCGACGAGCCACGCCGTCGAGCCGTCGGTGATCCCGAGGGCCTTGAGCACCACGTTCACCATGCCGCTGTTCGGCTGCGCCTCGAGCAGCATGAGGAAGCTGAGCGTCGTGAGGCCGATGACGTACGGGACGAAGAAGATCGTGCGCAGCACCGTGGCGCCGCGGCGGTTGGACCGCACGACCACCGCCAGCGTGTAGCCGAGCACGAGGATCGGCAGCGTGACGATCGCGGTGTAGAGCAGCGTGTAGCCGACGGCCCGCGAGAACGTGGGATCCGTGAGCACGGACGCGTAGTTCTCCAGGCCGACGAACCGCCACGTCCCGATGAGCGGGAGGTTCGTGAACGAGATCCCCACGGCGGAGACGAGCGGCACCAGCACGAAGACGACGACGAACGCCACCGCCGGCGTGACGAGCAGCACCCCCGTGCGGGCGGGATGCGTGAGGGTGCCGTGACGTCGTGCGGGCCGGGCGACGGCCGGGGCGCTCATGCCTGGGCCTGCCGCAGGATGCGGTCGTACGTGGTCTGGGCCTCGTCCATGGCGGCGTCGACCTCCCCGTCGAAGACGGCCCTGCGGAACATGCGCAGCCAGGGCCCGTCCTGCTGGTTGTAGATGAGGTTGTAGGCGAGCGTGGTGGGGGCGTACCCCGAGTCGAGCTGCTCGAGCGTGGGCGTGACGAGCGGGTGCTCGCGGGCGAACTCCGGCGTCACGACGTCGGAACGGATCGGCGAGTAGAACCCGTCGGGCATGCGTGCCTGCTGCTCCAGGGCGACGGCGAAGCGGATGAGCTCGGCCGCCCCCTCCGGGTTCTTCCCGCCCGCGGGCATGCACAGGTTGTCGCCGCCGTCGAAGAACGCGCGGCCGCCGTCCGGCCCGGGCAGCAGCACGACGCGGCTGCGCTCCAGGAGCTCGGGCGACGCGTTGGGGGCGACGACGCCGTACCCGGCGGGGAACATCCCGAGCTTCCCGGCGACGTAGTCGGCCGACCAGCGCGACGCGTCGTCGGCGAAGCAGCCGGGCGGCACCAGCTGCTCCTCCCACAGCGTGCGCTCGAGGTCGAGCGTGCGGCGCAGCGCGTCGTTGCCGGCGACGTTCCCCCGCTGGTCGCCGACGTCGCCGGCGATGAGGTCGGCGCCCGTGGCCCATACGTGCGGCTGCACGGTGAACCCCAGCGCACCGGACGCGTTGCCGGGGAACGACCAGCCGTACGTGTCGTCCCCGAGCCCCGCGATCGCGCGGGCGGCCTCGAGGATCCCCTCGAACGACGCGGTGTGCTCGTCGACGTCCAGGCCGGCGCGGTCGAACAGCTCGGTGTTGCAGAACAGGACCGAGAAGTCGCCGAGGAAGGGCACCCCGTAGTGCTTGCCGTCCTTGGTGGCGAGGGCCAGGTGGCCGGGACTGAGGGCGTCACCGAGGGCCAGGTCCTCCACCAGCGGCGTGAGGTCGGTGAACACGTCGCGGAAGGCGAACATCGTCGAGTAGATGTCGTCGATGTCGATGACGTCGGGCACCCGGCCGCCGCGGATCGCCGTGGCGACCTTGGTGACGTACTGACCGTTCTGGATCGGCGTGAGCCGCACCCGGACGCGGTCCTGCGCCGTGTGGAACGCGTCGACCACGGCCTGGACGCCGTTGACCGTGTCCGAGCGGCACCACATCTCCACCGTGCCGCGCGCGCCGTCCCCGAACCCGGGGGCGCCGACGTCGACGGCGGTGGCCGGCGTCGCGCAGCCGGCCAGTCCCACGCCGGCGGCGGCGGCGCCGCCCGCGCCGAGCAGCGCGAGCAGCTGCCGTCTGGTGAGCTCCATCGCTCTCCTCCTCCGCGCCCTCGGGCGCCGTGTCCTCCGTGTCCTGCCCGCGGGCGGCGGTGCCTGCGGGGGGCGGGGCGCCCGCGTCGGGCGCCCCGCGTGAGGTGCTGCCGGTCAGGCCACGGGGATCCAGACCCGCATGGCCTGGGGGCCGCGGTTGGCCCACAGGTGGTACGGGACCGCCCGCAGCGTCACCGCGCCGGTCACGGGCGGGGCGGGCGTCTCCGCCGGCCGGTACGGGCCGTCGCCCGCGGGCGACGCGGGCCGGGACCGCACGGACCCGGTCGCCGTCACCACGACCGTCCCGCCGAGCAGGTCGGGACGGTCCTCCTCGCCCAGGGGCCCGGCGACGTCGATCAGGACGTCGTCCACGACGGCGCCCGCGTCCTGGTCCTCCTGCTCCAGCGCGTACACGAGCGGGCCGCGCTCGATCGCGACGCAGCCACGGGAGTCGTCGACGCGCGGGTCCGCGGCCGTGAGGCGGGGCGCCACGGGCAGCTCCAGCACGACGACGTCCCCGGCCGCGAGCGCCCGGTCCACGGTGGCGTAGCCACCGGCCGCGACGGGGGCGCCGTCGAGCGTGGCGCCCTCGGCCCAGCCCGGCACCCGCAGCGCGAGCCCGGCTCCCGTGTGCGCCTCCTCGACGTGCAGCGTCACGCGGCCGGCGTACGGGTACCCCGTCTCGACACGCACGCGCAGCACGCCGCCGGGCAGGTCGGCGGCGATCGTGCCGGGTGCGTACTGGTGCACCTGGAGCGCGTCGTCGGCGACCGTCGCGAGGTACCCCTCGAGGCTCGACAGCGTCCGCATGATGTTGGGCGGGCAGCAGGCGCAGCCGAACCACGGCCGTCGTCCGGCGGCGGGGTTCCGCTCCTCCTCCGCGTGGGCGCCCGTGCGCACCTGCAGCGGGTTGACGTAGAAGTACTCGGTGCCGCCCAGGGAGAGCCCGGAGAGGAAGCCGTTGAGCAGCATCCGCTCGATCTGGTCGGCGTAGCGTGCGTCGCCCGTGGCGAGCAGCAGGCGCCAGGCCCACTGCACGGCGCCGATGGCCGCGCACGTCTCCGCGTACGCCCGGTCGTTCGGCAGCTCGTGCGCGTCGCCGAACGCCTCGCCGTCCCAGCGGGAGCCGAGCCCGCCCGTGAGGTACTGCTTGCCGTCGACCATCGCCGCGTACTGCGCCTCGAGCGCCGAGAGGAGCTCGCGGTCGCCCGTCTCGACCGCGACGTCGGTGGCGCCCGCGCCGAGGTAGACGGCGCGCACGGCGTGCCCCTCGACCGTCGTCGCCTCGCGGACGCGCACCCGGTCCGAGAAGTAGGTGGGCTGCTTGCCGTGGGCCGCGATGATCCCCGTGCCGCGGGCCTCGACGAACCACGACGCCAGGTCCAGGTACGCCCGCGTCCCCGTCTCCCGGAAGAGCTCCACGAGCGCGGTCTCGATCACCGGGTGCCCGTCGACCTCGCGCCGCCGTCCCTCGCCGTCGCCGAACGTCTCGACGAGGTGGTCGGCCAGGCGGACGGCGACGTCGAGCAGCTCGCGCCGGCCGGTCGCCCGCACCTGCGCCACCGCGGCCTGCATGAGGTGGCCCGCGCAGTAGTGCTCGTGGCTCCACGGCAGGTCGGAGTAGCGCTCGACGCCGCGCAGCTGCGGCACCGAGTCGAGGTACCCGTCCGGCGCCTGGGCGCCGGCGACGGCCCGGGTGACCTCGAGGATGTCGGCGAGCAGCGCCTCGTCGGGCTCGCGCCCGTACTCCCAGGCCGCGGCCTCGAGCCACTTGTGCACGTCGGAGTCCGCGAAGATCGGCCCCTGCGCCTCGCCCTCGGCCAGCCCGGCGGCGATCTCGAGGTTGCGCAGGTTCCCGTACTCGCGCAGGTGCCCGAGGCCCTCGGGCACCGAGGCGTCGCGGTTGACGCGGAGCCGGTGGCCCCACAGCCCGCCATGGAGGGTCGCGCTGCCCGGCGGCAGCGGCCGCAGGCTGCTGATCGCCGAATCTGTGGGCTCGGCCGGGCCGCGAGCGGTCCGGAGCGTCGTCGTCGTCATGCACCTCTCCCTCGAGGAAGGAAACTAGGAATCCGTTTTCCTCACGGTAGGGAGCGTTGCGCGAGTCGTCAAGCACCTGCCCGACAGGCGGAATCGCGTACCATCGGCAGCGCCGCCCGCCATCCTGCGGAACGGCAGGAATCCTCGAGGAGGCCTCATGGCGGAGACTCCGGGCGTCGTGCGGATCACGGACGTCGCCGCGCTGGCGGGAGTGTCCCCCAGCACGGTGTCGAAGGCGCTCAACGACACCGGCTCCCTGCGACCCGCGACCCGGGCCCGCGTGCGCGAGGCGGCGGAACGGCTGGGCTTCGTCCCCGACGCGCAGGCACGGTCGCTGTCGGCGCGGCGCAGCTTCACCGTCGGCCTGCTGAGCACGGACTCGGCCGGCCGGTTCTCGCTGCCGGTGGTGCTCGGCGCCGAGAACGCGCTCGTCGGGGGTCAGATCTCGGCGCTGCTGGCCACGGCCCGGCACGACGCCGTCCGTGAGCAGCACCACGTCCGCAGCCTCGTCGCGCGGCGCGTGGACGGGATCATCGTCACGGGCCGCACCACCGACCCCCGGCCGCCCATCCGGGTGCCGATGCCGGTCGTCTACGCCTTCGCACCGTCGCAGGACCCGGACGACGCGTCCGTCGTGCCCGACGACGCGGCCGGCATGACCGCCGTCGCGGAGCACCTGCTCTCCCTCGGCCGCACCCGGGTCGCCTACGTCGGCGGTCGCGGCGACCAGGCGGCCTCCGTGCAGCGGCACGCCGCCCTGGCCGCCGCCCTCGCGGCGCACGGCGCCAGGATCGTCGGCGAGCCGCAGTTCGGCGAGTGGTCCGAGCGCTGGGGCCGTCTCGCGGTCGACGTCGTGCTCGGCGACCACCGGGCCGGCGACCCGTTGCCGGTCGACGCCATCGTGTTCGCCTCCGACCAGCTCGCCAGGGGCGGCTGCGACCGCCTGCGCGACCGCGGCGTGCGGGTGCCCGAGGACGTGGCCGTGACCGGCTACGACGACTGGGAGGTCATGGCCCTCGCCAGCAGGCCGCCGCTGACCACCGTGGACCCGCAGCTCGACCGGCTGGGGCAGCGGGCCGCCGAGCTCCTGCTCGCCGCGATCGACGGTCGCCCCGCGCACGGCACGGAGCTCTCACCCCCACGCCTCGTCGTGCGGGGCTCGACGGCCGGGGACTCCTGAGCCCGGGGCGGCGTCAGCTCGCGGGCGTCTCGCCCTCGGCCGGCCGGACCATGGAGATCGACGGGTCGAGGGCGGTCGCCACGGCCGCGAGCGCCCCGAGGACGAGCCCGACCCGCGTGTGCGGCAGCCGCCGCCCCTGGGCGCGCCACCGCT
Organism: Isoptericola nanjingensis; assembly: GCF_050311635.1. Lineage (NCBI taxonomy): Bacteria > Bacillati > Actinomycetota > Actinomycetes > Micrococcales > Promicromonosporaceae > Isoptericola > Isoptericola nanjingensis. The sequence continues at coordinate 180,894 of NZ_JBNOZL010000008.1, forward strand.
CGCCGCGCCGGTAGGCCCACTTCTCCCCCGCCACGGCGACCGTCACCGCGAGGGCGACCGCGGCCGCCGCGGCCGCTCCCGCGACGGCCGGGTCCGGCAGCGGGTCGGCGTCCGCGAGCTCCGCGTCGCCCAGGAGGACGTTGTCCTCGAGATCGGCGTCGGCCACCCCGGCATCGTCGAGGCCCGCGTCGCCGAGGTCGCCGTCGTCGCCCTCGGGCGGCGCCTCCACGCGCCGGGCGAGGTCGCGCAGGTCGCGGACCTCGTCGCGCGCCTCGCGCACGCCGTCGACGGCGGAGCGGCCCTCGGCGGTGAGGGCCATCCCCAGGCCGAGCCCGCCGGCCAGCACGCCCGCCTTGGCGAGGGCGCGCGCCCAGCGGGGGTCGACGACGTCGGGCACGGCGTACCAGGCGAGCGTCGTGAGTCCGGTGATCGCGACGCTCCGGGCGTCGACTCGCCTGCGCGCGGCGGGCGTCTCCATGGGTCCACCTCCGGGTCGGGGGCTCGTGCGACGGCGACGCCGAGGTCCTCGGGCCACCCGTGGGTCAACGGGCGACACCGGGGCAGAGTTCCGCGACTCCGGGCCGGCGCGACGCCGACCTGCATGGATGACCGTTTCTTGACCTGCACGCTCGGATCCTTGACCGACATCATCACCAGGTGATGATTCTGCGTGAGCGGGGCCACGCGGCGCCCCGGCAGAGTCGGGGTTTCGCCGTTTACCACAAGGTGGTTTGATGCGCACGTGGAACTGCTCAGAACCTTTGCTCCCGGCGCGTTCGCGTACGGGTTGGCGTCCTGGTCGTGGCTGGGGGTCCACGGCAAGACGCCCCGCTTCACGACCGTCTTCGGCGACGTCTTCCTCGAGTCCCTGGAGGGCTGGTGGTTCCTCGACACGATCGAGGGGACGCTCGAGCTCCGCTGGGCCACCGCCGTCGAGATGTACACCGAGCTCGACTCGGCGGACGGGCGCGCGGACCTCCTGCTGGAGGACCTGTGCCGGGAGGTGCTCGACGCCGGCATCCACCCGCGACCCGACGAGGTGCTCGCCTTCTCCCCGCACCCGGCGATCGGCGGCCGGCTCCATGCCGACCACGTGGCACCGCTGAGGTTCGAGCTGGCGCTGCGGCTCACCGGGGAGATGCACCACCAGCTGCGCACCACGCTGGACCCGTCGCCGTCCCCCCTGCTGCTCGGGCACGCCGACCCCCGGATGTCCGCGACCGCCCTCGCCTGGGACACGGCAGGGCACGACCGGCGACCGTGACCCACCTGTGACCTGCACGGTCCGCCCAGCAGATGCACGACCGGCCGTCGTGTCGTCTCCTGGAAAGGCACGGATGAGGCGGACCGTGGGAGGTAGGCATGAGACGGGTGCTCGTCGTCGGACTCGTCGTGGGGGTCATGGACGGGGCGTTGCTGGGCGCGTCGGCGGCGCTCGGTTGGACGTGGGTGGCGTGGGCCGCCCTCCTGGCCGGGCTCGGGGGTGCGGCCGTGGTGGCGATGTCCGTCCCGCCGGCCCGCGTCGCACGACCGGCCACCGTCACGCTCGGCCTGCCGTTGCGTGACGAGCGGGCGGCCGAGGAGGCGGCCGTCGTGCCCGCCCCGGTGCCGGGCACGACGGCGGGCACGGTCGAGACCCCGCCCGCCGTCGTCGAGGACTACCCGCAGCCGGTGCGCGCGGCCCAGCCGACCCCCGCCGCCGCCTGACGGGACGCCGAGAAGGCGGGTCCGCGAGACACAGAGAAGCCCGGACGGGACCGCAGCAGGTGCGGCCCGGCCCGGGCTTCTCACCGTGTCAGGCGCGCTTCTGCTTCTTCAGCGCCTTCTCGCTGATCGGCGCGGTGCCGTCGGCGCGCTGCCGGGCGTAGTACGCCCGGGCCTCGTCCTGCCGCTCCGCCTCGATACCCGACGCGATGACCGCCCGCAGGTGGTCGGGCCCGTAGCCCCACGCGTCGACCAGGTCGACGGCGTGCGGACGCAGGCGGTCGAGCAGGCGGTCCACGTACGACGTCACGGTGCGCGCGCGCTGCGCGGAGAGCCGCCCGTTGATGAGGTACCAGGCGAGGTTGCGCTCGATGAGGGTGAGCCCGAAGACGTCGCGCACCCACGTCATGACGCGGCGGGTGCCCGGGTCGTCGATCTGCTCGAGCGCGTCGGTGAACGCCGACCAGCGCAGCAGGTCCGCGTGCGCCCTGGCTGCCTCGACGAGCTGCACCTGGTTCTCGTCGAAGATCCGCGCAGCCGTCACGGGGTCCGCCTTCTGCGCGGGACGCAGGGCCATCGCGACCTCCTCGACCATGGTCGCGACGCGGTCGGCCAGCAGTTCGCGCTGCGTCTCGGCGTCGCGCAGGTGCCCGGCGGCGCGGCGCGGGTCGCCCGCGTCGGCGAGGGCCTGGCCGGCCCGGCGCAGGCCGGTGCGGTGCAGCGCGGCGTCCGCGGCACGGTCGACGACGAACCGGGCGATGCCGGCCGGCGTCGACGTCGCGCCCTTGAGGGCCTTGGCGTAGTCGCCCACGAGACGCTTGGCGACGAGCTGCAGCAGCACCGTGTTGTCGCCCTCGAACGTGGCGTACACGTCCATGTCGTGGTGCAGGCTCGTGATGCGGTTCTCGGTGATGAAGCCGGCGCCGCCGCAGGCCACGCGGGCCTCCTGCAGCGTCTCGAGCACGAACGTGGTCGACGTCGCCTTGAGCGCCGCCGCCATCGTCTCGAGGTCCTCGCGGTTCTCCGGGGTGTCCTTCTCCCCGGAGAAGACGTCGTCGAACAGGTCGAGGAGGCGGTCGTGCGCGAAGTGCGTCGCGTACGTCTCGGCGATGCGCGGGAACAGGCGGCGGCGGTGGGTCGCGTAGTCCAGCAGCACCGTCTCCTCGATCGGCGACGACGAGGTGAACTGGCGGCGCTCGGCGCCGTACTTCACGGCGATGGCGAGGCCCAGCTTGGACGCCGTCGACGCGGCACCGTCCAGCGACACCCGGCCCTGCACCAGCGAGCCGAGCATGGTGAAGAAGCGGCGGCCCGGGCTGTCGATCGACGACGAGTACGTGCCGTCGGCGGCGACCGCGCCGTAGCGGGCGAGCAGGTCGGCGCGCGGGATGCGCACGTGGTCGAAGGCGAGCCGCCCGTTGTCGACGCCGCGCAGGCCGCCCTTGAGCCCGTCGTCGTGCCCGCTGATCCCGGGCAGGAACTCCATGGTCTCCGGGTCGCGCACCGGCACGTAGAAGCAGTGCACGCCGTGGTTGACGCCGTTCGTGATCAGCTGCGCGAAGACGGTGGCCGCCGTGGCGTGCACCGCCGCGTTGCCGAGGAACTCCTTCCACGCCGCGCGGAACGGCGTGTGGATCTCGAACTCCTCCGTCTCCGGGTCGTAGGTGGCCGTGGTGGCCACCGACGCGACGTCCGAGCCGTGCCCGATCTCCGTCATCGCGAACGCGCCGGGCACGGACAGGTCCATCGCCCCCGGCAGCAGGCGGTCCTGCTGCTCGGGCGTGCCCAGGTGCAGGATGGCCGAGCCGAACAGGCCCCACTGGACGCCCGCCTTGATCTGCAGCGACGGGTCGGCGACGGCGAGCTCCTCGAAGCCCGCCAGGTTCGCGCCCGGGGAGTCCGCCCCGCCGAGGCGCGTCGGGTACCCGAGCCACACCTGGTGCTTCGGGTCGGTCGCGAGCAGCTTCATCTGCTCGAGCACCCGCTCACGGTGCTCCGCCATCGAGAGCGACTCGTCCTTCCAGAAGGTCGGGTCGGTCGAGCGCGCGCGGGCGTGGCGGCGCCACTCCGGCCACCGGCCGAGCAGCTGCTCGGACAGGCCGGCGACGTCGACGCGCGGGGTCGCCTTGGGGGCGGGCGCGGCCTGCGTCGTCGCGGGACGGTCGGACGTCGTGGTCATCGGTTCTCCTGCGGTTGTGCGGGGTTGGAGGTCTCGAAGGGGTGGGAGGACCCGGCGAGGTCGAAGGGCGCGGACTCCTCGTGGTGGAGGACGCCGACGGGACCGGTCCACAGCCAGAGCGTCACCTTCTCGGTGAGGTCCTCCCGGGTGAGCCGGTCGGGACCGCCCTCGTCCGCGGCGTGGCCGAGCCACCACTCGCCGGCGCCGCGCACGAAGCCGACGGCCCCCGCGGCCCAGGCGGCGGCGAGCGCCGGGGGCACCTGGACGGCCTTGGCGAACGGTTCGGCCACCAGCTCGATCACCGAGTCGAGGTAGGCGCCGAGCGCCTCGACCTGTCCCGTCCCGGCGGTGCCGGGCGCGGGCTCGTTGCCGCCGATGGCGGTGCGGGTGACGAACCAGTAGACGTTGGGCGAGTGCTCGATCATCTCGAGGTACACCCGGACCATCGCGCGCAGGGCCGCGTGCGGGGTGGGCGCGGCCTCGGCGGCCTCGCGGAGGGCGTCGTGCATCGTCGCGACGACGTGCGCGGCCACGGCGAGGCGCAGGCCCGCCTTGTCCTCGAAGTACCGGTAGACGATCGACTTGGACGTGCCCGCCTCGCCCGCGATCTCGTCCATCGAGACCCCTGGCCCGGCGCGGTGCACGGCCTTGCGCGCGGCGTTCACGAGCTGCGCCCGGCGCGCGGCACGATGGTCGTCCCACCGTGTCGAACGACCGTCGAGGGCCGAACGAGCATCCGGAGCCGAACGGGCGTCGAGCTGTTCCGCGGCCGTCATCGGCCGCACCTTGTGACTCGTCTCACGAGACTGAGAGTATCAGGTACTGTGAGTCCTACCTGACCGACGGAGTGAAGGATCTACCCCTGTGGCTACACGCAAGCCGTCCGGCACCTCCCGGAACACCCGCGAAGCGAACCCGTCCGCCCCCGCCGGAGTGCGCGACGCCGTGATCGTGGGCGGCAACCGCATCCCGTTCTCACGCGCCGGCAAGAAGTACGCCGACGCCTCCAATCAGGAGATGTTCACCGCGGCGCTCGAAGGGCTCGTCGCCCGGTACGGCCTGCAGGGGGAGCGCCTCGGCGAGGTCGTGGGCGGGGCCGTCCTCAAGCACTCGCGCGACTTCAACCTGGTCCGCGAGTCGGTGCTCGGCTCCTCGCTGTCGCCCCAGACCCCCGCCTTCGACCTGCAGCAGGCGTGCGCGACCGGCCTCGAGGCCGCGATCACCGTCGCGAACAAGATCCGGCTCGGCCAGATCGAGTCCGGCGTCGCCGGCGGCTCCGACACCATCTCGGACGCCCCCGTCGCCGTGAGCGAGGGCCTGCGCCGCGCGCTGCTCGACGCGTCGCACGCCAAGACGCTCCAGGCGCGCCTCAAGGCCTTCGCGAAGATCCGCCCGGCCGACCTGAAGCCCCTCACGCCCGCCACCGACGAGCCGCGCACCGGCCTGTCGATGGGCGAGCACCAGGCCGTCACCACCGCGCGCTGGGGCATCTCCCGTGCCGCGCAGGACGAGGTCGCGCTCGCCAGCCACGAGCACCTCGCCGCCGCGTGGGACGCCGGGTTCTTCGACGACCTGGTCACGCCGTTCCGCGGCCTGACCCGTGACGACAACCTGCGCGCGGACACCTCGCTGGAGAAGCTCGCGAAGCTCAAGCCGGTGTTCGGCCGCGGCCTCGCCGAGCCCGCCGAGCCCACGATGACGGCCGGCAACTCCACGCCGCTGACCGACGGCGCCTCCACCGTGCTGCTGTCGTCGGCCGCGTGGGCCGCCGAGCGCGACCTGCCGGTGCTCGCGCGGCTCGTCGACGCCGAGACCGCCGCCGTCGACTTCGTGCACGGCCACGACGGACTCCTCATGGCGCCCGTGCACGCGGTGCCGCGTCTGCTGGCCCGCAACGGCCTGACCCTCGACGACTTCGACTTCTTCGAGATCCACGAGGCGTTCGCGTCGACCGTCCTCACGACGCTCGCCGCCTGGGAGGACGCCGACTACTGCAAGGCGGAGCTCGGCCTCGAGGCGCCGCTCGGCAGCGTGGACCGGGAGAAGCTCAACGTCAACGGCTCCTCGCTCGCCGCCGGCCACCCGTTCGCCGCGACGGGCGGCCGCATCCTCGCCACGGCCGCCAAGCTCGTCGCGGCCAAGGCCGCCGAGACCGGCCGGCCGGCGCGTGCCCTGATCTCCATCTGCGCCGCGGGCGGCCTCGGGGCCACCGCCGTCGTCGAGTCCGTCTGAGAGGAACCCGTGACCGACTCCTACACCAAGGCCGTCAACTCCGGCTTCACCAAGACGCTCGCGAAGAAGCTGGGCCTGCCCCGCCCCGCGATCCTGCGCCGCTTCCGCGCGGGTGACCCGCTCACCGTCGGGCCGGTGCTCGTCGTCTCCGACGACGCCTCCACCGGCGACGCGGACAGGATCGCCCAGGTGCTGCTCGGCTGGGGCCTCGACGTGCGCCGCCAGCCCAGCGACGACGCCCGCTGGGGCGCCGTCCTGCTCGTGCTCACCGAGACCCGGCGCCCGACGGACGTCTCCGCGGCCGTGCTGGCCACGGGCTCGGTCCTGCGCCGGCTCGCCACCAACGGGCGCGTCGTCACCGTCTCGCGCGCCGCCGCCGACGGCGACGCCCCGGCGCTCGCCGCGGCGCGCAACGGCGTCGACGGCTTCCTGCGCTCGCTCGCCAAGGAGCTGCGCGCCGGCGCCACCGGCAACGGGATCGTGCTCACCGGGGGCGCCGCCGTCGACTCGACGTCCGTCCTCGCCACGTTGCGGTTCTTCCTGTCCGCTCGGTCCGCGTACGTGGACGGCCAGCTGCTGCCGGTCGGCCCGGCCGACGCCGCGGCCCCCGCCGACTGGGACCGGCCGCTGGCCGGGAAGGTCGCCGTCGTCACCGGTGCGGCCCGGGGCATCGGCGCCGCCATCGCGAAGACCCTCGCCCGCGACGGCGCCACCGTCGTGTGCGTGGACGTCCCCGCCGCCGGCGAGGGCCTGGCGCGCACCGCCAACGCGGTGGGCGGCACGGCGCTCCAGCTCGACGTCACGTCCGACGACGCCGGACGACGCATCCTCGAGCACGCGCGCACCCGCCACGGCGGCCTCGACGTCGTGGTGCACAACGCGGGAATCCTGCGCGACAAGCTGCTGGCCAACATGAAGCCCGCCCAGTGGGACGCCGTCATCGCCGTCAACCTCGAGGCCCAGCTGCGGATCAACGACCAGCTGCTCGGCCTCGACGGGGGCGAGGGCGTGGACGGGCTCCGCATCGTGTCGCTCGCGTCGACCTCCGGCATCGCGGGCAACAAGGGCCAGACGAACTACGGCTACTCCAAGGCCGGCGTCATCGGGCACACCCGTGCCACGGCCCCGCTGGTCGCCGCGCGCGGCGGCACCGCGAACGCCGTCGCGCCCGGTTTCATCGAGACCGAGATGACGGCGTCGATCCCCTTCGCCACCCGCGAGGTGGCCCGGCGCCTCAACTCGCTGCAGCAGGGCGGCCGGCCGGTCGACGTCGCCGAGGCGATCGTCTTCCTCGCGTCGCCGGCGTCCGCCGGGGTCAACGGGCAGGTGCTGCGCGTGTGCGGCCAGAACCTGGTGGGGCGGTGACGGCGGCCGCGCCGGCCACCAGCGCCGGCGAGCCGCTGCGCGTCGAGACCCTGCCCACCCTGCCGGGCCTCGGCAGTCTCTACGCGCGCGGCGCCGCCGCCTCGGGGCGCATCGCGGCGGGGCGCGCGATGCCGGGCCTGCCCGTGATCGGCCAGGGCCGGTCGGAGGGAGACGGCGAGCCCGCACCCCTGACGCTGCCCGACGTCGCGTACCGCGTCACCCGCGTGCCGACGGCGGAGCTCGCCCACCACCTGCACGACTACCAGCGGCTGCTGCACGAGCCGGTCACCGACGTGCTGCCCGCGGGGTACCTGCACGTGCTGGCGTTCCCGCTGGCGACCGCGGTCATGGTGCGCGGCGACTTCCCGCTGCCGCTGCTCGGGATGGTGCACCTCGCGAACGACGTCGAGCTGCGCGGGCCCGTCGTCGTGGGCGACGTGCTCGAGGTGCGCGCCTGGGCCGAGAACCTGCGCCCGCACAAGCGGGGCGTGCAGGTGGACCTCGTCGCCGAGGTGCGCCCGCAGGCCGACCCGGACGCCGGCCCCGTGTGGCGGGGCGTGTCGACCTACCTCGCCAAGGGCTTCCACCTGCCCTGGTCCGACGAGGCGGACGCCCCGCGGGACGAGCCGGCGGACGCCGACGCCGAGGACCGCGCCCCCGCAGGTACGTGGACCCCGCCGCTGCCCACCGGCCGGTGGGCGCTCGGGCCGGGCACCGGCCGCGCGTACGGCGCCGTCTCGGGCGACCGGAACCCGATCCACCTGTCGGCGCTGTCCGCGAAGGCGTTCGGCTTCCCGCGCGCCATCGCGCACGGCATGTACACGGCGGCGCGCGCCCTGGCCGACGTCGGCCACGCGCGCGGCGATGCCTATCGCTGGACGGTCGAGTTCGCCTCCCCCGTCCTGCTGCCCGGCACTGTGGACGTGGCCGTGACCCCGGACGACGACGGCTTCGCGTACGTCGGCTGGAACGGCGGCCGACGCCGCCAGCACTTCCGGGGCACGGTCACCCCGCTCTGACCGGGCGCCGTGGCTGCCGCACAGGCGGTCGACACCTCGGGCCCGACGAGGCCCGAGGTGTTGACCGCCTGTCCGGCGTCCCGGGCGGACAAGCCGTGCGGCCACCGCGGCGCGTTGACTCCGCCGTCCTGCGCGTCCGCCGTCGCTGATCGGGGACTACCTCGGCAGCATCCGTACTACCTCGCGGGGTCCGGTACTACCTCGGCGCGCGGGGCTGGTGCAGGATCGGGTCATGGTGACCCTCGGCTGCATCCTCGCGCCCTACGGCAACCCGCCCTCGCGGTTCGTCCCGTTCGCCCGCACCGCCGAGGCCGCGGGCCTCGACGAGGTGTGGCTGTGGGAGGACTGCTTCCTCGAGTCCGGCCCGTCCGCGGCCGCGGCGATGCTGAGCGCCACCGAACGCCTGCGCGTCGGGATCGGTGTCATGCCGCTGCCGCTGCGCAACGTGGCCCTCACGGCGATGGAGACGGCGACGATCGACGGCATGTTCCCCGGCCGGTTCGTGCCGGGCGTCGGGCACGGCGTGCAGAGCTGGATGGGCCAGGTCGGCGCCCGGGTGGCGTCGCCGCTGACGCTCATGCGCGAGCAGGTCGGCGCCCTGCGCGCGCTGCTCGCCGGCGAGCGGGTCACGACGTCCGGCCGCTACGTGACGCTCGACGACGTCGCGCTCGACTGGCCGCCCGCCGTCGCGCCCCTCGTGGTCGCGGCGGCGAAGGGGCCCAAGACGCTGCGGCTGGTGGGCGAGGTCGCCCAGGGCGTGGTCATCGACGGCGACACGGGCGTCTCCGGAGCCCGTCAGGCGGTCGTGCTCGTGGACGAGGGGCGCGCGGCCGCCGGCCTGCCGCCGGTCGCCGAGTCCGCGCCCGAGGGCGAGCACCCGTTCCGGACGGTCGCGTTCGCCCAGGTCGCCACCGGGGACGGCGCGGCCGACCGCCTGCGCCGGTCCCTCGCGCGGTGGGACGTCGACGCGTCGTCGGACGAGGCGCTCGCCGACCACGCCAGCTGGGGGTCCGCGGAGGAGGTCGCCGACGGGCTGCGCCGCTACGTCGCGCTCGGCGCCACGACCGTCGTCGCGCAGCCGACCCTGGACGAGCCGGACCTCGACGGCTTCGCGGCGTTCCTCGGCGAGGAGGTCGCGCCCCTGCTGCGGTAGGCGTCAGCCGGCGGTGCGCGGGATCGTCCGCGTCCACCGCCGCTCGAAGACGACCTCGTCGCCGTCGCGCGCCACCACCTCGTTCTGGGTGTGGAAGGCGTGCTCGTCGCAGGTGATCTCCGACCGGGTGACGACGCTCGCGTCCCAGCCGTCGGTCATCCCCGCGGGCAGCGGGTCGCCGGCGCCGCGGCGCAGCCGCACGGTCCAGTCCGAGCGCGTCCGCGCGCTCGTGGCCTCCCTGCCGATCCAGTACCGCTCGAGCGCGTCCTCGGTGAACTCGAGCCCGTCGGGGTAGGTGCGGGTGCCGCCGTAGCGCGGGTCGACCTCGAGCAGCCACCGGCCCTCGGCGACGTCGCGCACCACACGGCGCTCCGGGCGGGCCTCGTCCGCCTCGCCGAAGACGACGCCGAGCGGCGGCGTCTGCTCCGGCTCCTCGAAGACGACGAGCGGGTGCGACGACGCGCGGTCGTGCACGGGCAGCTCGAGCGCGCCGTCGCCGACCGCGACGGCGAGCACGGCGTCACCCGGCTGCGGCCAGACCCACGGCCAGTAGGCGGAGGACACCGCCAGACGGAGCCGGTGGCCGGGCGCCAGCGCGTAGCCGGTCCCGGTGAGCTCGAACGTCACCTCCTCGGTGGCGCCCGGCGTCCACGGCACGGCCCGGTCGCGGCCGTGCCGGGCGGAGAGGTTGAGCACGCCGCGCGTGACCAGCGTCGACGCGCCGTCGGGCCCGACGTCGCACAGCCGCGCCACGACCTGCCCCTTCGCCGCCGAGCACGTGAGCCGCAGCCGCACGCGCGCCCGGCCGAGGATCTCCAGCGGGGCGGTCAGCGGGTCGGAGTCGAAACAGAGGGACCGCCCGTCCTCCTCCCGCTGGTCGGGCGGCAGGTCGGCGTCGTTGCCGAACGGGAAGAACCGGCCCGCGTCCACGCCCGTGTGCGGCGGCGAGTCCACCAGCCACGACGTCGGGACGGGGTGCCCGTCGGCGAGCGCCCCGACCGTCGGCGCCGTCGTCCGCAGGCCGCCCTCGGGAGGGTCGTCGGCGCCCGCGGCCACGAGCGGCAGCTCGCGGGCGAACACGTGCGGCGACGGCCACGTCGGCTCGCCCACCCACCGGCCGGGCAGCTCGTCGTAGACGGTGGCGGGCGGCACGGACTCGCTGATCCACGCGCGCAGCGGCGGGTCGTCGAGGACGCCGCGGTCGGCGCCCTTGAGCCAGTGGTCCCACCAGCGCAGCGTCTCCTGCAGGAAGCCGATGGCCGGCCCGGGCGGCAGGCCGCGGTCGGGGTACTGGTGCGACCACGGGCCGAGGATGCCGCGCACCGGGGCGCGCAGCGCGCCGTCGTCCCCCGCCGCGGCGAGCCGCAGCACCGTGTCGCGGTACGGGTCGTTCCAGCCGCCGACGGCGAGGACCGCGGCCGAGATCGTCGAGTAGTCCTCGATGACGCTGCCGTGCCGCCAGTAGTCGTCGCGGGTCTGGTGGTCCAGCCAGGTGTGGACGAACGGCTCCGTGCGCTCGAGCCGCTCGAGCCACTGCGCGCGCCAGCCCTCCCCCACGTACGCCGGGTCCGGCGGGCGCGAGCAGAACGCGAGCATCGTGGCAGCCCACGCGTGCATGTCGACGGCCAGCACGGAGCCGCCCGTGTAGTGCACGTCGTTGTCGTAGCGGTCGTCGGTGGAGCACACCGTGACGATCGCCTTGAGCGGCTCGGGGGCGAGTGCCGCGATCTGGAGCGAGTTGAAGCCGCCCCACGAGATGCCGAACATGCCGACCGAGCCGTCGCACCAGTCCTGCGCCGCCAGCCACTCCACGACGGCCACCCCGTCCGCGAGCTCCGTGGGCGAGTACTCGTCGTCCTGGAAACCGTCGGAGTTGCCGCTGCCACGGATGTCGACCCGCACCGACGCGTAGCCGTGCCCGGCGTAGTACGGGTGGCGCTGGGCGTCGCGGGGGGCGGTCCAGTCGGACAGCCGGTAGGGCAGGTACTCCAGGATCGCCGGGACGGGCGTGGGGTCGACGGGCCGCCAGACGCGGGCCGCGAGGCGCGTGCCGTCCGCCAGGGGGATCCAGTGGTCCTCGACGCGGGTCTCGTGAGGCAGGTCGGTGACGTATCGCATGGTGTCCTCCGGGAGGTCGCGGTCGGGCTCAGTGGACGGGGTGCATGGTGCGCTTCATCCACGGCGACAGGGCGAGGACGACGACGGCGACGATCACGGGCACCGCGCCGTTGACGGCGAAGTAGACCCCGTCGGGGACCTCGCCGTAGAAGCGGACCGTCTGCGCCTGGATGCCGTTGGCCAGCGCGACGGACAGGAACCACACCGCCATCGACTGGCTGGAGAACGCGAGCGGTGCGAGCTTCGTGGTGGCGGACAGGCCGGTGGTCTGCAGCAGCACGTCGCCCAGGCCGAGCAGGAGCAGCGAGACGAGCATCCACCAGACGGCGATCCGCCAGTCGCCGGACTGCCCGCTCACGGCGGGGACGAGGACCAGGTAGGACAGGCCGCCGAGCAGGGCGCCGAACGCGACCTTCTTCGAGGCGTGCGGCTGCCGCGGCCCGAGCCAGGTCCACAGCGCGGCGACGAGCGGGGCGACCAGCACCTCCGCCGCGCCGAGGTAGGAGCTGAACCACGACGAGGGCACGTCCCAGCCGAAGATCGTGCGGTCCACGTGGTCCTCGGCCAGCAGGATGAGCACCGAGTACGCCTGGAAGAGCACGAAGTTGAACGCGACCGACGCGATCCACAGCACGAGGAACGGACGCAGCCGCCCACGCTCCTCGCCCGTCACGCGGGGGCTGCGGAACATCACGGTGAAGTAGACGATCGGCGCGACCATCGCGATCACGGTGAGGGCGTCGACGACGCCGTCCACGCTGAGCCGTCCGACGAGGGCGAGGACGACGAGGACGACGACCACGGCGGCCGCCGAGCCGCCGAGGATCCAGCGCGTGCGGCGCGCGACGTCGGGCGGCAGCGCCGCCTCGGCCCCGCGGCCGTAGCCGGGGATGCCGCGTCGGCCCACGACGTACTGGATCAGCCCGGCCGTCATGCCGATCGCGGCGGCGGAGAAGCCCCAGTGCCAGCCGACCTCCGCGCCCAGCCACCCGGTGACCAGCGGGCCGAAGAACGCCCCCACGTTGATGCCCATGTAGTAGAGCGCGAACCCGGCGTCGCGCCGCTCGTCGTCGGTCCGGTAGAGCTTGCCCACGAGCGTCGACACGTTGGGCTTGAGCAGCCCGGTGCCGAGGCTGATGAGCACCAGGCCGACCCACGTGGAGAACTCCGCCGGGATCGCCATCGTGTAGTGGCCCGCGGCGATGAGGATGCCGCCCCACAGCACGCTCCGGTAGGAGCCGAGGACCCGGTCCGCGATCCAGCCGCCGCCCACGGACACCAGATAGACCATCGTGCCGTAGCCGGCCGCGATCGACGCCGCGTTGCCGGCCTCCATCGCGAGCCCGTCGTCCGCGACCGAGGCGGTGAAGTACAGGACGAGGATGGCCTGCATCCCGAGGAACGAGAACCGCTCCCAGACCTCGAGGCTGAACAGCGTGGCCAGGCCGCGCGGGTGGCCGAAGAACGACCTGTCGTGCGGCTCGCGCTCGGGTGTCGGTTCGACGGCGGCGGCGTCCTCGGTGGTCACAGGCTCTCCAGGGTTCGGGGACAGGTCTGGCCGCGAGCCGGCCACGTCACGCCTGGCCCGGGCCGGCCGTCGACCCTACCTGTCGTGCTCCCGCCAGGGTCTCACCGCCCGGCCGGTGGGACCCGTCGAACCGTCAGGCCGCCGCGAGCCGGCGCCGCAACCCGTCGCGGACGTCCGGCCACTCGTCGTCGACGATCGAGAAGTACGCGGTGTCCCCCACCGTGCCGTCGGCGGCGACGCGGTGCTTGCGCAGCACGCCCTCGGGCTTCGCGCCGAGGCGCTGGATGGCCGCGCACGAGCGCGTGTTGCGCGAGTCGGCGCGCAGCGCGACGCGGCGCATCCCCCACTCCTCGAAGGCGTGCCGCAGCAGCAGGAGCTTGCACGCGGGGTTGGTCGTGCCGCCCCACCAGTCGCGCCCGTAGAACGTGGTGCCGATCTCCACGCGGCGCGGCCCGGGGGCCAGCTCGTAGAAGCGCGTGGACCCGCGGACCGCGCCGTCGTCGCCCACGACGGCGAACGCCATCGTGCCGGGCGTGGCGACCCCGGCGTCGATCCACGCCTCGAGGTCCGCGACGGTCGTCGGGACGGGCGAGGTCATGCCGAACCAGAGGTCGGCGTCGACGAGGGGGAGCAGCGCCGCGGCGTGCTGCGGGCCGAGGGGCTCCAGGCGCACGCCGTGGCCGGCGAGGACGAGGTCGTGGGTCACGCACCCATCCTCGCCGACCCTGCACCTGGGCACGTTCTCGCGCCGCATGCCGAGCACATCTGCATGCTCGGCGCAGGATGGGGGTCATGGACGACGCCCTGCACGAGATGACCGCCGCCCGGCTGCGTGACCTGCTGCGCGCGGGCGAGCTCACGCCGACCGAGGTGGCCGACCACTTCCTGGCCCGGATCGAGCGCGCCAACCCCGCCCTGGGGGCCTTCGTCAGCGTCACCCCCGAGGCCGCGCGCGAGCGGGCGGCGCGCCTCGAGCGCGACGGCGCGAAGGCCCGGGGCGTGCTGTGGGGGCTGCCCGGCGGGGACAAGGACCTGTGGCTGCGGGCCGGCGTGCCCGCCGGGTTCGGCTCCCGCGCCTTCGCCGGCGACGACGCCGTGGTGGTTCCGGTGAGCGACGAGATCGTCGACGTCCTCGACGCCGCCGGCATGGTGAGCCTCGGCCGCACGACGGCGCCCGAGCTCGGCTTCCCCGCGTACACGGAGCCGCTGGCCGGGCCGGTGGCGCGCAACCCGTGGGACCCGGCGCTCGGGGCGGGCGGGTCGAGCGGCGGCGCCGCCGTCGCCGTCGCCGCGGGCCTGCTGCCGTGCGCGCCCGGGTCGGACGGCGGCGGCTCGGTGCGCATCCCCGCGGCGGCGTGCGGCGTCGTCGGGCTCAAGCCGAGCCGCGGCCTCGTCCCCGCGGGGTCGGGGCAGGAGTCGCTCGGCGGTCTGGTCGTGGACGGGCCTCTCGCCCGCACCACGGAGGACACCGCGCTGCTGCTCGAAGGGATGCTCACCCGGACGCCCGACGGGCGGGTGGCGCACCCGCTGACGCTGCGCGCGCCGTCGGCCCGGGCCGGGGAGTACCTGGCCGCGGCCCGCCGCGGCGAGGTGGCGGGAGAGGGCGGCGAGGACGTGCGGGGCCGCTTCCGGATCGCCGTCACGACCGACTCCGCCTGGGACGACTTCTACGCGATCTCGACGTCGGACGAGGCGCGCGCCGCGCTCGACACCGGCGTGGCGACGCTCACCGGGCTCGGGCACGAGGTGGACGGCCTGTCCCTCGAACCCGACCCGGCGTACGGCCCCGCGTTCCGCACCCTGTGGATGGCGGGCGCGTCCGTGGTGCCGATCGACGACGCCGCACGCCTCGACCGCCTCGAGCCGCTCACCCGGTGGCTCGTCGGCCGCGGCCGCCAGGTGCCCGCCCGCGAGCTCGCCGAGGCGTTGCGCGCCCTCACCGCCTTCGAGCGCCGGCTGGTCGCGCAGGTGTCGCGGTTCGACGCCGTCGTCACCCCCGCCCTCGCGATGACGCCCCGCCCGCTCGGCTGGTTCGACCCCGAGGACCCCGAGCGCAACTTCGAGCAGCAGTGCCAGTACACGCCGTGGACGTCGATGCTCAACGTGGCCGGCCTGCCCGCGATCACCGTGCCCACGCGGTGGACCGACGACGGGCTGCCGATGGGCGTGCAGCTGATCGGGCGGCCGGGCGGGGAGACGACGCTCCTCGCCCTCGCCGCACAGCTCGAGGACCGGCTGCTCTGGGCGGACCGGCACCCGCCGGCCTGGTGATCAGGCGGGAACCCGCTCCGCCGTCGCGCCGTCGAGGGGCGGGTAGCTCTCGCCGCCCACCCGCTCCGCCGCCGCGATGTACCCGGCCAGGGCCGAGCGCGAGCGGGCGAGCCTCGCCATCTGGTCCTCCAGGCGCCGCAGGCGGGAGCGCATCGCGGTCAGGAGCTCGACACAGCCGGGCAGCTGCGGCTCCTCGCCGACCGCGCACGGCAGCACGGAGGCGATGTCCTCGGACGACAGGCCCGCGTCGAGCAGGTGCCGGATCTGCCGCACCCGCAGCACGGCCCCCTCGTCGAACTCGCGGTAGCCGTTCGAGCGCCGGGCGACGTCCAGCAGGCCCTGGGCCTCGTAGTAGCGCAGCTGGTGCGTCCGCACGCCCGTGCGGCGGCTCAGCTCCCCGATCCGCATCCCGCTCCCCCTTCGCCGGCGCGTTCCTCAGGGCCGGGCACCCCACCACCGTGTGGAACCGCACCCCCGCCAAGGCCGACGCGCTGGTGGCGGACGGCGCGCACCTGGCGCCCTCGGCGGCCGCGGCGCTCCGCCCCGACGGCCTGACGGTCGTCTGCCTCACCGACGACGACGCCGTGCGCGAGCTGATCGGCCAGGACGGCGTCGACGTCGCCGGCGCCACGCTGGTCAACCTCACGTCCAGCAGCTCCTCGCAGGCCAGGGAGACCGCCCGGTGGACCGCCCGACGCGGCGCGCGATACCTCGACGGCGCGATCATGGCCGTGCCCTCCGCGATCGGGACGGCGGACGCGGTCGTCCTGCACAGCGGGCCCCGGACCGACTTCGACGCGCACGCGGCCACGCTCGCGGCGCTCGGCACCGTCACCCACCTCGGCGAGGACCCCGGGCTGGCGTCCCTCTACGACGCGGCCGGCCTCACGATGATGTGGAGCGTCCTCGACGCGTGGCTGCACGGCACCGCCATGCTCCGGACGGCCGGGGTGGACGCCGCCGCCTTCGCGCCGTTCGCCCGGCAGATCGCGGAGGGCGTGGCCGCGTGGCTGCCCGGTTACGCGGAGCAGGTCGACCGCGGCCGGTTCCCGGCCGAGGCCTCGGCCCTCGAGACGGACGCGCGTGCGATGGCGCACCTCGTCGAGGAGAGCGAGGCGCTGGGCGTGAGCACCGAGCTGCCGAGACTGCTCAAGGCCGTGGCCGACCGTGGCGTCGCCGCGGGCCACGGTCACGAGCAGTACCCGGTGCTGATCGAGGAGTTCGGCCGCCCGACGCCCTGACCTGCCGGTCGCCGGCCGGAGGACCACGGCCTGAGACGTCGGCGTGCGAGCCGGCGGGCACGCGCCTACGGTCGGTCTTCGAGGTCGTTCGTCTGACGGAAGGAGCCCCGATGGGACTGGGAGACAAGGCCAAGCACCTGGCGGAAGAGGCCGAAGGCAAGGCCAAGGAGGCCACGGGCAAGCTCACCGACGACGAGAGCAAAGAGGCCGAGGGCAAGGCCCAGCAGGCCAGCGCGAACCTCAAGCAGGCGGGCGACGACGTCAAGGACGCGTTCAAGGGCTGACCCGCTGACACGACGGGGCGCCACCGCACGGTGGCGCCCCGTCGTCATGTCCGCCCGGGGCGGGACCGACGGCTCAGAGGTCGTCGGGCAGGCAGCCGAAGGCCTCGTCGGCGCCCAGCGCGGCGGTGGCGAGCAGCCCCTCGAGGCCGGAGCCCTCGGGCACGGGGCGAGGGTCGTCGACGACGACCCACAGCCCGTCCACGACGTCGTACCGCGCCTGCGGCCCCTCGGCCACGAGCGAGCGGACGGCGGCGACGAGCCGCTCGACCTCCTCGCCCGCCGTGCCGAGACCCACCGACGCACGGACGGCCCCGGCATCGAACCCGAGGCGGCCGAGCAGCGGGTGGGCGCAGAACCGGCCGTCGCGCACCCCGATGCCGTGCTCGGCGGACAGGTACGCGGCGACGAGGCCCGGGTCGTACCCGGAGACCGTGAACGTCACGACCCCCACCGGGTCGACGGCGTCGTCCCACACGTGCACGACCTCGACGCGCTCGACCTCGCCCAGCCCGTCCACGAGGCGGCGCCGCAGGGCGTCCTCGTGCTCGCCGGCGACCCACGGGTCGAGCGCGGCGAGCTCGTCGCACGCGGCCGCGAGCGCCACCGCGCCCACGACGTTGGGCGAGCCGGCCTCGTGCCTGGCGGGGCCCTCGTGCCACTCGGTGGTGGTGGTGCGGACCCGGCGCACGGCGCCGCCGCCGGCGAGGTACGGGGTGCCGGCGTCGAGCCAGTCGCGGCGTCCGACCAGGGCGCCCGCGCCGAAGGGCGCGTACGTCTTGTGGCCCGAGAAGGCGACGTAGTCGACGCCCGTCTCCGCGAGCGAGAAGCGGCGGTGCGGCACCAGCTGGGCGCCGTCGAGCACGACGCGCGCGCCCGCGCCGTGCGCCGCGGCGACGACGTCGGCCACGGGCAGCGCCTCGCCGGTCACGTTCGACGCGCCGGTGAGCGCCAGCAGGGCGTAGGGGCGGCCCGCCGCGGCGGCGGAGCTCAGCTCCTCCTCGATCTCCGCGAGGGTGGCGGACACGGACGGCCCGCCGGTGACGACGGTCGCGTCGGTGACGCGCTGCCAGGGCAGCAGGTTGGCGTGGTGCTCGATGTCGAGCACGAGGACGCGGCCCGGCTCGCCGGTGGCCGGGTCGGCGGGCACGCAGCCCGCGAGCAGGTTGAGCGAGTCCGTGGTGTTGCGGGTGACGATCGTGAGGTCGTCCTCGCGGGCGCCGACGAACGCGCCGATCGTGCGGCGCGCCGTCTCGTACAGGGCGGTCGAGACCTGGGACAGGTAGCCGGCGCCGCGGTGCACGCTGGCGTACAGCGGCAGCACGCGCGCGACCCGGTCCGCCACGGCCTGCAGGGCCGGCGCCGACGCCGCGACGTCGAGGTTGGCGTACGGCACCTGGCGGCCGTCGACGAGCGGCACGAGCGTGTCGCCGCCGACGACGGGCAGCACGGGGGCGACGTCGTGCACGGCGGCGGCGCGCGCGGCGGGCACCGCAGGCGCAGTGGTGAGCGTGGTCATGCGTGGTCCTCCTCGGTCGTGCCGGGGAGGTGGCTCCCCGCGCTTGCCCGCACGCCGGACGGCGCGGGGCCAGGTCGTCACCCGGGGCACCCCGCCGCGAGAGGAGGGTTGCCGGCCAGCGAGCCGGGGCTTCGCGCTGGCGCTCTTGACCTGCCGCCCATCGTGCGTGCGCGGCACCTCGCGGTCAAGCGGATCCGGCGTCCTTCTCACGATGCGGTCGAGGGTGGCCACCTCGGGTTCGGCGTCGCCGGCGCGCGACCCGGGGGACGCGCGGCGTTCGCGTCGCGAGACGGGGTGACCAGCACGCGGACGGCGGGCGTACGATCGCCACGACCATCCCGAGCGGCCGAGTGACGTGGCACGTCGACGCCGCAGCAACCCGCGGGCCGGTCGTCGGCGACGGCGGCCGTACCGGACGAGGGTGCTACCGCCACGACCGATGGGAGGACTGCGATGAGCACCCAGATCGATCCCCGCCCCGCCGAGGGCTACGCCGGCGACCTCACCCCGCAGCAGGCGTGGGACCTGCTCGCCGGCGACCCCGACGCCGTCCTCGTGGACGTGCGCACCGAGGGCGAGTGGCGCGCGATCGGCGTGCCGGACACCGCCACCGCCGGCAAGGCCCCCCTCTTCGTCGAGTGGGTGCAGGCGGGCGGTCGCCCCAACGCCGGCTTCCTCGCCGAGCTGGCCGCCGCGGGCGTGACCGCCGACAGCCCGATCGTCTTCCTGTGCCGCTCCGGTCAGCGCTCGATCGGCGCGGCGCGCCTCGCGACGGCGTCCGGCCTGGGCCCGGCGTACAACGTGCTCGAGGGGTTCGAGGGCGGCCCCGGCTTCGACGGCGTCCGCGACCGCGAGGGCTGGAAGGTGCGCGGCCTGCCGTGGGGCGCGTTCGACGACGCCGCCGCGACGCGGGCAGCCCAGCAGGACTCGGAGCAGGCCCGATGAGCGACGCGCAGGTCCCGACCGGCCCCGGCGCCGACCCCACGACCTTCGGCGGCTCGCGCCCGCTGCCCGCCACGGTCCGGCCCGCGACGCTCGCCGTGCGCGGCGGGCACCGCCGCTCGGACTTCCAGGAGATGTCCGAGGGCCTGTTCCTCACCCAGGGGTACACCTACGGCTCGGCTGCGGACGCGGAGGCGGCGTTCGCCGGCGAGCGGTCCCAGTTCCTGTACTCGCGGTACGGCAACCCGACGGTGCACACGTTCGAGGAGCGGCTGCGCCTCATCGAGGGTGCCGAGGCCTGCTACGCCACGGCGTCGGGCATGTCGGCGGTGTTCAACGCCCTCGCCGCGCTGGTCTCCAGCGGTTCGCGCATCGTGTCGGCGCGGGCGCTGTTCGGGTCCACGAACGTCATCTACGACGAGATCCTCGCCAAGTGGGGGGTGCGCGTCGACCTGGTCGACGGGCACGTGACCTCGCAGTGGGAGGAGGCCCTCGCCACGCCGGCCGACGTCGTGTTCTTCGAGTCGCCGTCCAACCCCATGCAGGACCTCGTCGACGTGCGGCGGGTGGCGGAGCTCGCGCACGCCGCGGGTGCCGTGGTCGTGGTGGACAACGTGTTCGCGACGCCGGTCCTGCAGAAGCCGCTGGAGCTCGGCGCCGATGTCGTCGTGTACTCGGCCACCAAGCACATCGACGGACAGGGGCGCGTGCTCGGCGGCGCGATCCTCGGCTCGGAGGAGTTCCTCACCGGGCCGGTGCAGACGTTCGTGCGCAACACCGGACCGTCGCTGAGCCCGTTCAACGCGTGGGTGCTGCTCAAGGGCCTGGAGACGCTCGACGTGCGCGTGCGCGCCCAGAACGCGGCAGCCCTGCAGGTCGCGACCGCGCTCGAGGAGCTCGACGGTGTGACCGGCGTGCGCTACCCGTTCCTGCCCTCGCACCCGCAGCACGAGCTCGCCAAGGCGCAGCAGTCGGGCGGCGGCACGGTCGTGACGTTCGACCTCGCGGTGCCCGAGGGCACCGAGCCGGCGGAGGCGAAGAAGCGGACGTTCGCGTTCCTCGACGCCCTGCAGGTCGTCGACATCTCCAACAACCTCGGCGACGCGAAGTCGATCATCACGCACCCCGCCACGACGACGCACCGCAAGCTCGGCCCGGAGGGCCGCGCCAAGGTCGGCATCGCCGAGACCACCGTGCGGCTGTCGATCGGCCTCGAGGACCCGCGGGACATCGTGGAGGACGTCGAGCAGGCGCTGCGCGCCTGAGCTCCCGCGACGTGTCGGAGGCCCCTGCCATGCTCGGGCCCGGCACGCCCGACGAGGAGGACCTGTGGGGACACGGCACGACGTCGACTTCCTGTTCGGCGCGTGGCGCGTCCGTCATCGCCGCTGGACCGAACCCCTGGCCCCGGGTTCGACGACGGGCACCTGGACCGAGTTCGACACCGAGGCCGTCGCCGGGCAGATCCTCGACGGCCTCGGGAACGCGGACGACACGTCCGGCACCCGCGGAATTCCCTGGGCCGCCCGCCGCGGCCGTGCCTACGGTCGCCCCGTGCCCGACCCGATCTTCGCCGACCCCACGCTGGCCCGGCTGTACGACCCGCTCGACCCGGACCGCCGCGACCTCGATCCGTACCTGGCCCTCGCCCGCGAGCTGGGCGCGCGCCAGGTGCTCGACGTCGGCTGCGGCACGGGCGCGCTCGCCGTGCTGCTCGCGGCGGAGGGCATCGACGTCGTCGGCCTCGACCCGGCGGGCGCGTCGCTCGACGTGGCCCGCGGCAAGCCCGGCGCCGGGCGCGTGCGCTGGCTGCACGGCGACGCCACCACGCTGCCGCCGTTGCAGGTGGACCTCGCCACGATGACCGGGAACGTCGCGCAGGTCTTCCTCACCGACGACAACTGGGCGGCGACACTCGGGGGCGTGCACGCCGCGCTCCTCCCGGGCGGTCGCCTCGCGTTCGAGACCCGCGACCCGGCGCGGCGGTCCTGGGAGCGCTGGACGCGCGAGCGCACGCACCGGCGCACCGACGTGGCGGGGTTCGGCGTCGTCGAGACGTGGACGGACCTGGTCGACGTCTCGCTGCCGCTCGTGACGTTCCGCGGCACGTTCGTCCTGGCCGACGGACGGGTCCTGCGCTCGGACTCGACCCTCCGGTTCCGGGAGCACGACGAGCTGGCGGCGTCGCTCGAGACTGCCGGCTACGTCGTCGAGCAGGTGCACGACGCGCCCGACCGGCCCGGGCTGGAGTGGGTCTTCGTCGCCCGGGCGGTCGAGCGCGGCTGACGCGGTCTCAGCGCGCCGTGCGGACGACCATCTTCCCGGTGTTGGCGCCGGCCATCATGTCGAGGAACGCCTGCGGGGCGTTCTCGATGCCGTCGACCACGGTCTCGTCGTAGGCGATCTTCCCGTCCGCGAACCACCCGGTCATGAGCTCGCGGAACTCGGCGCCGTGGTGGAGGTAGCCGCCCAGCGTGAAGCCCTCGAGCCGGAGGCCCCTGGTGATGAGGTTCGCCATGTTGTCCGGGCCGGGCAGGCGGTCGGTGGCGTTGTAGCCGGCGATGGCCCCGCACAGCGCGACCCGGCCGCCGTCGTTCATCACGTCGAGCGCCGCGGTGAGGTGGTCGCCGCCGACGTTGTCGAAGAAGACGTCGACGCCGCCCGGCACCAGCGCGGGGAGCTGCTCGCGGACCGGGGCGTCCTTGTAGTTGAGGGCGGCGTCGTAGCCGTACTTCGAGGTGAGCAGCTCGACCTTCTCGGCCGACCCGGCCGACCCGACGACCCGCTCCGCGCCGAGCAGGCGCGCGATCTGGCCGGCCGCGGTGCCGACGGCGCCCGCCGCGCCCGAGACGAACACCGTGTCGCCGGGCTTCATGCCCGCGATCGCGGTGAGGCCGACGTAGGCCGTGAGCCCCGTCATGCCGAGGATGCCCAGGTGGAGGGACAGCGGCACCCCGGGGAGCTCGGGCACGACGCGGAAGCCGCGCGCGTCCTCCTGCGCGACGTCGCGCCAGCCGTGCTGGTGCAGCACCACCGCGCCCACCGGGACGTCGTCGGACGCCGACTCGACGACGCGCCCGATCGCGCCGCCCGTCATGGTCTCCCCCAGCGCGAAGGGCGGGGTGTAGCTCTTCACGTCGTTCATGCGCCCGCGCATGTACGGGTCGACGGAGACGAACTCGTTGGCCACGCGGACCTGGCCCGGCTCGAGGTCGCCGTAGGTGACCTGGACCGTGCGGAAGTCGTCGGGCGCGGGCCACCCGGTGGGGCGGGCGGCGAGCTGGACCTGGGTGCTGACGATGGAGGACATGCGGGTGTGGTGCCTACTTCCGGGGTCGATGATCAGGATGCGAGGCCGACGACGAGCGCGACGACCGCGAGCAGCGGCGCGGCGCCCTGCGTGACGGCGGCCCGGCGCTTGTCGGGCGAGGAGAGGAACAGGACGAGGGCGGCGGCGAGCATGCTGCCGGTGCCGGCCAGCACGAGGGCCGCGCCGGCACCGGTGGTGCCGGCGGCGACGAGCACGATGCCGATCGCGGTCACGACGGCGAGGAACAGGTTGTAGAAGCCCTGGTTGAAGGCCAGCTCGCGCGTGGCGGCGGCCTCCTGCTCGGTCGTGCCGAACGTGGCGCGCGCCCGGGGGGTGGTCCACGCGACCGACTCGAGCCAGAAGATGACCACGTGGAGCGCCGCGGCGATCCCGGCCAGGACGAGCCCTGCGACGACCATCGGTTCTCCCTGCTGCCTGCCGGCGCACCCGCCGGTCGATTCTGTAACGGTCGGTCCACTGTATATACTGCAACGAGCGTTACACAACTTGGAGGAACGATGGGCAGGGCGCAGGGGTTCGAGACCGAGCAGGCGGTCCGGGCGGCGCGCGAGGTGTTCTGGCGCGACGGGTACGCGGAGGCGTCCGTCCCCGCGCTCGAACGCGCCACCGGGCTGAACCGGTCGAGCATCTACCACGCCTTCGGCTCCAAGCGCGGGCTCTTCGACGCCGCCGTGCAGAGCTACCTGGACGAGGTCGTGCGGCCGCGGCTGCGCCCGCTCGTGGCCGACGACGTCGCCCCCGGAGCGCTCGTCGAGTACCTCACCGGCCTGCGCGCGGCGCTCGCCCGCGCGGACGAGGTCCAGGGCACCTCGGGCTGCCTGCTGGTCAACACGTCGGGCTCCCCCATCGCGGCCGACGACGCCGTGCGCCGCACCGTCGCCGACTACCGCGCCGAGCTGCGCGCCGCCCTGCGGCGCGGGGTGGTCGCGCGACGACCGGACGCGACACCCGCCGACGCCGACCGGCTCGCCGACGTCTGCACGGCCCTCGTCATCAGCGCCTTCACCCTGGTGCGCGTGGACCCGCCGAGCGCGCTGCACTGCCTGGACACCGCCGTCGACGTGCTCGACCACTGACGCCGCACGCGCGACCACCCGGCTGTCGACGGGTGGTGCGTCGCGGCGGCCGGGAATCGCTGACCCGACGGTCAGCCGCCCGGGACCACGAGCCCGGTGTCGTACGCCCACACCACGAGCTGCACGCGGTCGCGCGCACCGGTCTTGGTCATGATCCGGCTGAGGTGCGACTTCACCGTGCTGGGCTCGAGGAACAGCGCCGCGGCGATCTCCGCGTTGGACGACCCCCGGCACAGCAGCGCGACGATCTCCCGCTCGCGCGCGGTGAGCAGCCCGGTCGCGGCCGGGTCGGGCACGACGGGGCCGCGGCGCCGCGCGAACTCGTCGATGACGCGCCGCGTCAGAGTCTGGTCCACCAGCCCGTCCCCCGCGGCGACCCGGCGCACGGCGTCGACGAGCACCTCGGGCTCGGCGTCCTTGAGCAGGAAGCCGGACGCGCCGGCCTCCAGCGCGCCGAACACGTAGTCGTCGAGGTCGAACGTGCTGACCACGAGCACGGGCACCGGGTCGACGACGCCCGGCCCGGCGAGCTCCCGCGTCGCGGCGATGCCGTCGCCGCCGGGCATGCGCACGTCCATGCACACGACGTCGGGCCGCTCGCGGCGGGCCACGCGGACGGCGTCGGCGCCGTTCGACGCCTCCCCCACGACCTCGAGGCCCTCGCTCTGCAGGATCACGGTGAACCCGGCGCGCACCACCGCCTGGTCGTCCACGAGCACGACGCGCGTCATCGGGCGCCCTGCCCGACACGCACCGACCGGTCCTCGGCGCCCGCGGGGCGCGGCACGACGAGCCGCACCAGCCAGCCGCCGCCGGACGTGCGCCGGGCGGTGAGCCGGCCGCCCACGAGCTCCGCGCGCTCGGTCATGCCGATGACGCCGTGCCCCGGGCCCGCCTCCTGCGGCGACGCGGTCGACGCCGACCGGTCGGCCGGGCCGTTGCGCACGGTGACCGCCAGCTCGTCCTCGTCGTACATGGTCTCGACGTCGACGGCGCTGCCCGGCGCGTGCCGGCGGGCGTTGGCGAGCGACTCCTGCAGCACCCGGTACACGGTGAGCTGCACGGTGGGCGGGAGGCCGTAGGGCTCGCCCCGCCGCGTCTCCTGCACCCGCGTGCCCGTGCTGCGGGCGAGGTCGATCAGCGCGGGCACGTCGGCGAGGGTCGGCTGCGGGGCCGACGGTACGTCGTCGCCCTCGCCGGTGTCGCGGAGGATGCCGACGACGAGGCGCAGGTTGTCGAGCGTCTCCCGCCCCTGCCCGCGGATCCAGCGCAGCGACTCCTTCGCCCGCTCGGGGTCTCCCGTGACGAGCCGCTCCGCGGCGGCCGCCTGCACGACGATGCCGGACAGGTGGTGCGCCGCGACGTCGTGCAGCTCGCGGGCCATGCGGCCCCGCTCCGCGAGGACGGCCTGGGCGGCGAGCGCCTCGCGCTCCCGCTCGGCCTG
This sequence comes from Isoptericola nanjingensis, assembly GCF_050311635.1. Lineage (NCBI taxonomy): Bacteria > Bacillati > Actinomycetota > Actinomycetes > Micrococcales > Promicromonosporaceae > Isoptericola > Isoptericola nanjingensis. Next base: position 206,297 of record NZ_JBNOZL010000008.1, read on the forward strand.
CGCCACGCGCGCCCGCAGCTGAGCCAGCAGCTCGCGCCGGGTGCCGACGTACGCGCCGACGAGGACCGCGCCGAGGTAGACCACCAGCGCGGACACCAGCCCGCCCCACAGCTGGGTGCCGACGGTCACGCCGAGCTCCGCCACCGTCGCGGGGCCGCCCAGCACGTACCCGAGCAGCACCTGCACGACGGCGGCGCCCGCCGCCGCGCCGAGGGCCGGCCGTCGCGGGGCCTGCACGCCCACCGAGTAGGCGGCGACCAGGGTCGCCGGCGCCTGGAAGCTCACGAACGGCGGCAGCAGCGGTGCCAGCGCGAGCTGCCCGAGCAGCACGAGCGCGAGGCACAGCATCGGGAACCGGCGCCGCAGCGTGAGCGCCATCGCCTGCCCGACGAGGACGACGCATGCCGTCACCTGTGCACCGGTGCTCATCCCGTCCACCGACGCCTGGGCCCCGAACGACTCTCCGAGGCTCGACGACACCACCTGCAGCAGCGTCAGGAGCAACGCGACCGACAGCGCCGCGATGACGGCGCCGAGCAGCGCGTCGCGTCCCGTGGCGGTCCGGACGCCGAAAGCGTCGAGCCTCCGTCGCAGCGCGTCGAGCACAGGTCCTCCGTCGGTGTCGGGATGGCTGTCTGGATGCTTCTCTGGACGATCTCGGGGTGACCGTCGAGCCCGGCCCACGGTACGCCGTCCGGGGCCGGGCACGACCCGTCGTCGCTGGTCAGGCGGATATCGATCGGATATCAGGCGAGGTCACGACGGCGGAGGACGGCGCCCGCGGTGACGAGCAGCACGGCCGCCCAGGCGACCAGCCCCGCCAGCGCCGCGGCGGCACCGAGCGCCGGGCCGGCGCCCGTCGTCGCCCCGAAGAGCTGGGCGGCGCCCTGACCCGCCGACGCGAGGGACCCGAGGGTGATCGGCAGCCACGACGTCGCCGTCGTCGCGCCGCCCGTGAGGACGAGCGCGGCGGCCTGGATCATCGGTTCCACGAGGGCGAGCGCCACGACCACGACGATCGCCGCGACCTGCCCCCGCACGAGGGTACCGACGGCGAGCCCCAGCCACGAGAGCAGGACCATCGCCGTGAGGCCTCGCCCCCAGACGCCGAGCGCCTCGCCGGGCCCGATCGCCAGGCTCGCGCCGGGCGTCGTCGCGACCGCGAGGACCAGCCCGACGGCCGTGACCAGCGCGAGCGCCACCCCGATCGCGAGCGCGGCCGTCGCCGTCGCGCCCGCCTTGCCGGCGAGGATCCGCAGCCGGTCCGGCACGGCCAGCGCCGTGGGCACGATGCCGCCGGTGCGGAAGTCCGTCGTGGCCGCGAGCGCGCCGAGCAGCAGCACGCACAGCGCGGTGACGCCGCTGGAGCCGGACCCGGCGGGCCCGTTGCCCATGAGGTCGAGCAGCGACCGCTGGGCGGCGGCGGACCCGAGATCCGTGGCGGCGGCGAGACCGGACAGGAGCTCGCTGGTGTCCGCCGGGGACATCTGCGGCCCGACGTGGAACCCGGCGTCCGCTCCGCCCAGCGCCTCGAGGGTGCGCAGCGTGCGCGGCAGCACGAGCGTGAGGGTCTGCGCGAGGAGCATGCCCGCGACGGCGACGATCCCGATGACCCAGGGCGTCCGGGTGCTGCGCAGCTTGAGCAGCTCGGCCCTGAACACGGCGAGAGACATCAGCGGACTCCTTCGGTGGCGGCGGTGAGGTCGAGGTACACGTCCTCGAGGCTCCGGTCGGTGGTGACGAGCTCGCGCAGCGTGCCCGCGGCGACGACGCGGCCCTGGCCGACGACGACCAGGTCGTCCGCGACCTGCGCCACCTCGCCCAGCACGTGGCTGGCCAGCAGCACCGTGCCGCCGTCGTCGGCGAAGGTGCGCAGCAGCTCGCGCAGCCACCGCATCCCGGCCGGGTCGAGGCCGTTGGCGGGCTCGTCGAGCACCAGGACGTCGGGATGGCCGAGCAGCGCGGCGGCGATGCCGAGGCGCTGCCTCATGCCGAGCGAGTAGGTGCGCACGCGGCGGTCGGCGGCGGGGATCATGCCGACGGCGGCGAGCACCTCGTCGACCCGGCGGGCCGGGAGGCGCGACGCCGCGGCGAGCACCCGCAGGTGGTCACGGCCGGTGCGCCCCGGGTGCAGCCCGCCCGCGTCCAGCAGCGCCCCGACCACCAGCGCCGGGCGCTCCAGGTCGGCGTAGCGCCGGCCGTCGAACGTCGCCGTGCCGGCGTCCGCCCGGGCCAGTCCGAGCAGCACGTGCAGGGTCGTGCTCTTGCCCGCGCCGTTCGGGCCCAGCAGGCCCACGACCCGCCCCGGCTCGGCGGTGAAACCCACGTCGTGCACGGCCTCGAAGCCGCCGTAGGACTTGTGCAGCCCCTCGATCCGGATGGTGGTCATCCGTCCCCTCCCTCGTCGTCCGGCGGCCGTCGTTCGCCGTGCCGGTACCCCGAGCCTTCCGGGGAGGGGGTGGCCGGGTCTTGGGGCGGAGGGCGGAACCTCGGTTGCGCCTCTCGGGGGAGGCCGTGCGTCCCGGCGCCCGACCGGGCGACGGAGAGGGATCGGGGTCACGCCGCGGCGAAGAGGCGCTCCAGGTGCTGGTCGACGGCCGCCAGCGCGGCCTCCGGCTCGATGACGCCGAGCTCGAGCAGGGGCGTGAACCCGGTCAGTGCCAGGAGGAGGTCCGTCTCGACGTCGGGGTCCCGGTCCGGGGCGATCCGGCCCTGCGCGATCGCCTGGCGGACGAGGCGCTCGACCGTCGCGCGGCCGTCGCGGAGCCCGAGGCCCGCCTGTTCGCGCAGCACCGGGTCGTGCAGCGCCTCGAGGACGTAGGCGGCGCTCATGCGGCTGGACGCGCGGGCGTCGGGGTGCAGGGGCAGCATCTCGGTGAGCACCAGGCGCAGCACGTCCCGGGGGTGCGGCGGTTCCTCGAGCGTGGCGAGCCCCCGCGCGACCCGGTCGGCGGTGCGCTCGGCGGCGAACTCCATCGCGAAGGTCAGCATCGCCGCGCGCGAGGCGAAGTAGTGCTGCAGCTGCCCCAGCGAGACCCCGGCCTCGCGGGCGACCTCCCGCAGGGTCGCCCTGGTGCACCCGTGCTGATCGACGACGCGCCACAGCGCGTGCGCGATCTCCTCGCGGCGCTCCTGGTGGTCCACCAGCTTCGGCATCGTGCCCCTCCCGGGTTGTCGTACGCTCGACATAATACAGTTGACTGAAAACGGCCAGGACGGGAGCCCTGATGACCGACGCGCAGCCGCCGGCGGCGTTCTTCGACCCGTACGCGGTCGCCATCGACGACGAGGTGGCGATCGCGCTGCTCGCCGAGATGCACCTCAGGAAGGCGATCGAGCGCGGCGACTTCGACGACCTGCCCGGCAGCGGCAAGCCGCTCGACCTGCAGGACCTCCACGACCCGGACTGGTGGCTGAAGGCCTTCATGCGCCGCGAGAAGCTCGTGGTGCTGCCGCCCTCGATCCAGCTGCGCAAGGACGACGCCGCGCTGGACGGGCTCCTCGACGAGCTGTGGAGCGAGGACGACGTGCGCGAGGAGGTCGAGGAGTTCAACCGACGGGTCCTGCGCGGCCGCTACCAGCCGGCGGCCGGGCCGCCGCTGGTCACCATGCCGCGCGACGTCGAGGCGACGGTCACCGCCTGGGCGGACCGCCGCGAGGCGCGGGCCGCCCAGGCGCGCGAGCAGGCGCGGGCCGAGGCGGAGGCCGAGGACGGCCGTCGTCGGTCCCGTCGACGGGCTCGCCGACGACGATCTCGCTGACGACGGCGCCCGGCCCGGCGATCGTCGGGCGTGCGCCGGGTCCGTGGCGACGCCCTGTGGAGGAACGGCGGCCCGTGTCGGCGCGGGCCCGTAACCTGGCCGACGTGCTGCACGTCCACCGGTCCGAGCGCTCCGACGCGCTGGTCGCTCCCCTCGCCGACGTGCTCGCCGTGCCGCCGGACGACCCGTTCACGCCCGACGTCGTCGCCGTGCCCACGCGCGGGATCGAGCGCTGGCTGGCGCAACGGCTGTCGCACCGGCTCGGGGTCCCCGGGGGCTCGGGCGCGGGCATCTGCGCCAACGTGGACTTCTCCTCGCCGTCGCGGTTGGTCGCCTCCGCGGTGACGGCGGTCACCGGCGTCGACCCCGACGACGACCCGTGGCGCCGCGCCCGGCTCGTGTGGCCGGTGCTGGAGACGATCGACGCGTCCCTCGACGAGGGCTGGGCCGCGCCGCTCGCGCGGTACGTCGGGGAGGACGGCGACGGCGTGCGGCGCTCGCGCCGCGTCGCGCTCGCGCAGCGCGTGGCGGAGCTGTTCGCCGCGTACGCGCAGCAGCGGCCCGCCCTGCTCGCCGCCTGGCTCGACGGCCGTGACGACGACGGCGCCGGCGCGCCCGTCCCTGACGACCTCGCGTGGCAACCGCGGCTGTGGCGGCGGATACGCGAGCGGGTGGACGCGCCCGGGCCCGCGGAGGTGCTGACGGAGGCGGTCGGCGTGCTGCGCACCGACCCGGGCGCGGTCGACCTCCCCGCCCGGCTGTCCGTCTTCGGCCCCACCCGGCTGCCGGAAGACCAGCGGGAGGTGCTCGCCGCGCTCGCGCTGCACCGCGACGTCCACCTGTGGCTGCCGCACCCGTCACCCGCGCTGTGGCAGTCGGTCGAAGGCCTGGTCGCCGAGGGCGCCGTCGCCGGGGCGCGTCGTGACGACCTGCCCCCGGCCGCACGCCACGCCCTGCTGGCCTCGACCGCGCGCGACTCGGTCGAGCTGCAGCTCAGGCTCTCCGGCGCCCTCGACGCCGACGACGACGGAGCCCCCGAGGTCCATGTCTCCTCCCACCCGGCGCCGCCGCCCCCGGGGACGCTGCTGGGCGCGCTCCAGGCAGCCCTGCGCGCGGACGACCCCGACGCCGCGCCCGTGCAGGTCGCCCCCGACGACCGCAGCGTCCAGGTGCACGCCTGCCACGGCCGCGCGCGCCAGGTCGAGGTGCTGCGCGAGGTGCTCACCGGGCTGTTCGCCGCCGACCCCACGCTGGAGGCGCGCGACGTCATCGTCATGTGTCCCGACGTCGAGTCGTTCGCCCCGCTCGTGACGGCCACGTTCGGCGCCGCGCCCGACGGCGTCACCCAGGTGCACCCCGGCCAGCGGCTGCGGGTCAGCCTCGCCGACCGGGGGCCCGGCGTCATCAACCCCGTGCTCGGCGTGCTGGCGACCCTGCTGCGGCTGGCCGACGGGCGCGTCACGGCGTCGGAGGTGCTCGACCTCGCCACGACCGAGCCCGTGCGCCGCCGCTTCCGCCTCTCCGACGACGACCTCGACCGCTGGCGCGACTGGGCCGTCGAGGTCGGGGTGCGCTGGGGCGAGGACGGGTCCCGGCGGGAGCGTTTCGGCATCGACCCGCGGGTGCGGCAGGGCACCTGGGACGCGGCCCTGGACCGGGTGCTGCTGGGCGTCGCGATGGCCGAGGAGGACTCGCGGTTCGTGGGCCCGGCGCTGCCGCTCGACGACGTCGGTTCCACCGACGTGGACGTCGCGGGCCGGTTCGCCGAGCTGGTCTCCCGCCTGACCGGGCTGCTCGCCGACCTCGACGGCACCCACCCGCTGGAGCACTGGCTCGACACCCTGGACCGGGCCGTCACGCTGCTCGCGGACCCGGCGCCGGACGACGCATGGCAGTCGCTGCAGGCGCACCGCGTGCTCGGCGACGTGCGGGCCGCGGGCGCTGGCCGGGCCACCGCGGGCGACGGGCTGCGGCTGGAGGACGTGCGTGCCCTGCTCGCCGACCGGCTGGCCGGGCGCCCCACGCGCGCGGGCTTCCGCACCGGCGCGCTCACCGTGTGCTCGTTGGAGCCCATGCGTGCCGTCCCGCACCGCGTGGTGTGCCTGCTGGGCATGGAGGACGGCGCGTTCCCCCGGTCCGCGACGCCCGACGGCGACGACCTCCTCGCCCGCGACCCGCTGCTGGGCGAGCGCGACCGGCGCAGCGAGGACCGGCAGATCTTCCTCGACGCGCTCACCGCCGCGCGCGAGCACCTGGTGGTGCTGCACTCCGGCGCCGACGAGCGCACCGGCGCCGCCCGCCCGCCCGCCGTGCCCGTCGCCGAGCTGCTGGACGCTCTCGACCGGGTCGGCGAGGCGTCGGACGGCGGGTCGGTGCGGCGGCAGGTCGTGGTGCGGCACCCGCTGCAGGTGGTGGGCGAGCGCAACTTCGAGGCCGGCGCGCTCGGCGCCCCAGGCCCGTTCAGCTTCGACACGGCGGCGTTCCGGGGCGCGGAGGCCGGGCGCGGGGCGCGCGTCGAGCCGGGGCTGCTCGTGCCCGAGCCGCTCGCCCTCGAGGCCTCGCCCCCGGCGGAGGTGGACCTCGACGACCTCGTCGCGATGCTCGAGCACCCGGTCCGGTGGTTCCTGCGGACCACGCTCGACGTGCGCGTGGCGCAGGACGAGGACGAGGTCGACGACCGCCTGCCCCTGACGATGGCGCCGCTCGCGGCGTGGGGCGCGGGCGACCGCATCCTCACGGCCGTGCTCGGGGGCACCGACCCCGGCCGGGCGTTCCAGGCGGAGTGGCGGCGCGGCCAGGCCCCGCCGCGCGAGCTGGGCCGCACCGCGCTGCGCGACGTCGTCGAGCGGGTGCAGCCGGTGGAGACGATGGCGCGGCAGGTCCGCGCCGACCAGGCGGCGCGCGCCGTCGACGTGTCCGCCGCGCTCCCCTCGGGCGTCCTCGTCACCGGCACCGTCCCCGGCGTGCACGGCGGCCGCGTCGTGCGCGCCGAGTACTCGAAGCTCGGCCCGAAGCACCGGCTCCGCGCCTGGGTCCAGACCCTCGCGCTCGCGGCGTCGGGCGGCGACGGCGGGCTGCCCGAGGGGCAGCGGTGGCACGCGGGGACGGTCGGGCGCGCACCGGGCCGCGGCGCGAAGGCGGCGTGGAGCCTGATCCAGTCGCCCGACCCGGCCGACGCCGCCCGGCTGCTCGACGACCTGGTCGCGCTGCGTGCCGAGGCGACCCGCGCTCCGCTCCCCCTGCCGCCGGACGCGTCGCACGCGTACGCCGTCTCCCGCGGCGGCGGCACGGGCGACCCCGGCCAGGCGACCAGCGAGGCCCGCTTCACCTGGAACGGCGGCTTCGAGAAGTCCGACGCCTACCACCTGATGGTCTGGGGGGACGGGGCGTCGTTCGACGCGATCGCCGGCGTGCCGGACGAGGACGACCGGCGCCGGTTCCCCGACGAGCCCTCGCGGCTGGGCGCGCTCGCCCGGCGGGTGTGGGACCCGTTGCTGGCGCACGAGCAGAAGGGCACCTCATGACGGCGGGGACGGGCTTCGGCACCGACGCGACCGGGGGTCTGGCGGGAGTCCCCGAGCGCCCGGTCTTCGACGTGTGCGGGCCGCTGCCGGACGGCACCACGGTGCTCGAGGCGAGCGCCGGCACGGGCAAGACGTTCACGATCGCGGCGCTCGCGACGCGGTTCGTCGCCGAGGGCCGCGCCGAGCTGCGCGAGCTCATGCTCGTGACGTTCGGCCGGGCCGCGACGTCGGAGCTGCGCGACCGCGTCCGCGAGCGGCTCGTGAGCGCCGAGCGCGCGCTGCGCGGCCCGGACCCGGCGACCAGCGACGACCCGATCGTGGCGCTGCTCGCCGACGTCGACGCCGCCGAGCTGGACCGCCGCCGCGCCCGCCTCGCGGCCGCGCTGTCGCAGCTCGACGCCGCGACGATCACGACGACGCACGGCTTCTGCCAGCAGATGCTCACGTCGCTCGGCATCGCGGCCGACGTGGACCCCGCGGCGACGTTCGTGGCCGACGTCGCCGACCTCGTGCGCGAGGTGTCCGACGACCTGTACGTGCGCCGCTTCTCCGACGAGGCGCACCCCGCGCTCACCCCGTCGATGGCCGCCGACCTGGGCCGCGCCGCCGTGAGCGACCACCAGGCCGTCGTCGAGCCCGCAGAACCGGGCGGGGGCGCACCCTCCTCCCCGGGCGCGCTGCGCCGGGCCGTGGCCCAGGAGACCCGCGACGAGACGCTGCGCCGCAAGCGGGCGCAGCACCTCCTGGACTACGACGACCTCCTGGTCATGCTGCGCGACGCGCTCGCCGACCCGGTGCACGGCCCGGTCGCCGCCGAGCGCGTGCGCTCCCGCTTCCGCGTGGTGATGGTCGACGAGTTCCAGGACACCGACCCCGTGCAGTGGGAGATCCTCCGCACCGCATTCCACGGGCACCGCACCCTGGTGCTCATCGGCGACCCCAAGCAGGCGATCTACGCCTTCCGCGGCGCCGACGTCGTCGCCTACCTCGACGCGCAGCAGGACGCGACCGCCGTCGCCACGCTCGGCACCAGCTGGCGCAGCGACGAGCCGCTCCTTGGTGCGCTCGACACCCTGCTGGGCGGGGCGGCGCTGGGCGACGAGCGGATCGTCGTGCGGCCGGTGGACGCCGCGCGCCGCGGGTCGCGCTTCGACGGCGGCGCACCGCTGCGGCTGCGGCAGGTGACGCGTGCCGCGCTCGGGATGTCGCCGGGCGAGACGCCGCCGGTCGGTCCGCCGCGCCAGCTCGTCGCCGCGGACGTCGCGGCCGACATCGCCGCACGCCTGGGCCGCGACCGGCTGGTGGACCGGGACACCGGGGCCGAGGACGGCGCGTGGCGTCCGCTCGAGCCGCGCGACGTCGCGGTGCTGACCCGCACGAACGCGCAGGCCGAGGCGGTCCGGTCCGAGCTGACGAAGCGCGGCGTGCCGGCCGTCGTCTCGGGGCTGTCGAGCGTGTTCGCGACGCTGTCCGCGCGCGACTGGCTCACCCTGCTCGCCGCGCTGGAGCAGCCGGGCGCCCACGGGCGGGCCGCCGCCCTGGCGCTGACGCCGTTCGTCGGCTGGGACGCCGAGCGGCTCGCGACCGCGGACGACGCCGCGCACGACGCGCTCGCCGACACGGTGCGGCGCTGGTCGCGGCTGCTGTGGTCGCGGGGGGTCGCCGCGCTGCAGGAGGCGGTGACCCGCGACGGCCTGGCGGAGCGGCTCATGCGCACCAGCACCGGCGAGCGCCACCTCACCGACCTGCGGCACGTGGGCGAGGTGCTGCACGCCGCGGCGGTCACGGAGGGCCTGGGTGCCTCGGCGCTCACGGCGTGGCTGCGGCGGCGCATCCGCGAGGCCGCCCAGGACTACGACGAGGAGCGCAGCCGCCGCCTGGAGACGGACGCGGCAGCGGTGCAGGTCGTCACCGTGCACGCCAGCAAGGGCCTGGAGTTCGGCGTCGTGTACGTGCCGTTCGCCTGGGACCGGTTCGAGCCGCGCCAGCCCGACGTGCTGCGGTTCCACGCCGGCGACGGGCGCCGCATCCTGCACGTGGGCGGCCCCGGCTCGTTCGGGTACGACGCCGCCCTGGAACGCCACCGCCGGGAGGAGGGCGGCGAGGACCTGCGCCTGCTGTACGTGGCGCTGACCCGCGCCCGGCACCAGGTGGTGGCGCACTGGGCGCCGTCGAAGGCGAACTCCGCGAAGGCGGGCCTGACCCGCGTCGTGCTGGGGGACCGCACGCTCGGCGGCGAGCCCGCGCCGCACGCGCCCCAGCAGGCCATGCGCGACGACGCCGTCCGGGCGTCGCTCGGCACGCTCGCCCAGGGTTCCGGCGGCACGATCGCCGTCGAGGAGGTGCCGGGCACGCCGTCCGCCGAGCGCTGGCGGCCGCCCGCCCAGGACGAGCCTGCGCTGGAGGTCGCGCACCTCGACCGGGTGCCGGACCCGACGTGGCGGCGCGCGTCGTACTCCGCGCTCACCGCCGGGGCGCACGCCGGTCGCCCGGGCGGACTGACGCCCGCGCCGGGCACGGCCGAGCCCGCCCCGGGCGGTGTCGAGTCCGAGCCGGAGGGCGGTGGCCTGCAGGACGAGCCGGCCGAGGCCGCACCGACCGCGGTCCGGCCGGGCGGTCCGGCCGACGCCGCGACCGGCGACGTGCCCGGCGCCGACCTGCCGTCCCCGATGTCGGGGCTGCCGGCCGGGACGGGATTCGGCACCCTCGTGCACGAGGTGCTGGAGTACGCGGACACCGCGGCCCCCGACCTCGACGCCGAGCTGCTCGCCCGGTGCGCCGCCGCCGCGACGACGCGGGTGCCGGGTACCGACCCGGCCGAGCTCGCCGCCGCGCTGGGCGTCGTCGCGCGCACCCCGCTCGGGCCGCTCGCGGGCGGTCGCACGCTCGCGGACGTCGTCCCTCGCGACCGTCTCGCCGAGCTGGAGTTCGAGCTCCCGCTCGCCGGCGGCGACACGGGCGCCGGCGGGCCCGGCCTCGAGGGCGCCACCCTGGCCGGGATCGCCGCGCTGCTGGGCCGCTACCTCGGCGACGACGACGCGTTCGCCGCCTATCCCGCCGCGCTGGCCGAGCTCGCGGCCGCAGACCCCACCGCCCGCCCCCTGCGCGGCTACCTCACCGGGTCGATCGACGCGGTGCTGCGGGCGCCCGGGGAGGACGGCGAACCGCGCTTCCTCGTCGTCGACTACAAGACGAACCGCCTCGGCGCGTTCGACGCCCCGCTCACGGCGCACGACTACCGGCCCGAGGCCACGGTCGACGCGATGCTGCACGCCCACTACCCGCTGCAGCTCGTGCTCTACCTCGTGGCGCTGCACCGCTACCTGGCGTGGCGGCTGCCGGGCTACGACCCGGACGTCCACCTCGGCGGCGGGCTCTACCTGTTCGTGCGCGGCATGTGCGGGCCGGGCACCCCCACCGGGCCCGACGGCGCCCCGTACGGCGTCGTGTCGTGGGTGCCGCCGCGCGGGCTGGTGCCGGCGCTGTCCGCGCTGCTCGACGGAGGCGACGCATGACCGACACCACCACGTTCCCGGGCGGACCGGTCGCGACCTCCGGCGACGTCCGCTTCGCCGCCGCGGCGCCCGAGCTGCTGCGGGAGTTCAACGCGGCCGGCCTCGTGGCCGCGACGGACGTGCACGTCGCGACGCGGCTCGGGCGGCTGACGGGCGAGGACGACGCGACGGTGCTGCTCGCCGTCGCGCTCGCCGTCCGGGCGCTGCGCGGCGGGTCCGTCTGCGTGCGGCTCGACGACCCGGACGAGCTCGCCACCCTCGCGCTGCCCGAGGACGCCGACCGGGGCGACGCCGCCGACAGCCCCGGCGCGGCCACTCCGCCCCCGTGGCCGGAGCACGCGGCGTGGGTCCGAGCCATCGAGGCCAGCCCCCTGGTGGCCGTCGGCGCGGGCGGCCCCGAGGACCGGCCCGCGCGCTGGGTGGGCGGCCGGCTGTACCTCGACCGGTACTGGCGGGACGAGCTCACGGTGCGGCGGCTGGTCGACGCCCGGCTGGAGGCAGCTCCCCTGGTGCCCGCGGGCGCGGCCCGGCTGGAGTCGGCGCTCGCGCGGCTGTTCCCGGAGGCGGGTGATGTGCGGCAGCGGCTCGCCGCCGCGCACGCCGCCGGCCGCAGGCTCACGGTGCTCACCGGCGGGCCGGGCACGGGCAAGACGACGACGGTGGCGAGGCTGCTGGCCGTGCTGCAGGACGTCGCCGGCGAGCCCGCCCTGCGGGTCGCGCTCGCCGCCCCGACGGGCAAGGCGGCCGCCCGGCTGCAGGAGGCGGTCCGCGACGTCGTCGGCGCCCTGCCGCCTGAGGACCGCGAGCGCACCGGCCGGCCCGAGGCCACGACCGTCCACCGCCTGCTCGGCTACCGCAGCGCCACCCGGTTCCGGCACCACGCCGGGCACCACCTGCCGCACGACGTCGTCGTGGTCGACGAGACGTCGATGGTGCCGCTGTCCCTCATGGCGCGGCTGCTGGAGGCGCTGCGCCCGGACGCGCGGCTCGTCCTCGTCGGCGACCCGGACCAGCTCGCGTCGGTCGAGGCGGGGGCCGTGCTCGGCGACCTCGTCGCGCGGCCGGCGGTCGTCGAGGACCTTGCCGAGCACGTCACCACCACCCGGGCCGTGGTGGAGCCCGTCGAGGACGAGACCCTCGCCAACGGCGTCGTCCGGCTCGTGACCGTGCACCGCCAGGACGAGGACTCCGCGATCCTGCCCCTGGCGGCCGCCATCCGGGACGGCGACGCCGACGCGGTGCTCGACGTCCTGCGCGCCGGCACGGGCGGCGTCGAGCTCGTCGAGGCGGACACCGAGCGCCTCGACGAGGCCGCCGTGGAGGGCCTGCACGAGGACGCGATCGACGCCGGCCGACGGCTCGTGGCCGCGGCGCGGGCCGGCGACGCGGCGCGCGCGCTGGAGGCGCTGGGCGCGCACCGGGTCATGGTGGCGCACCGGCGCGGGCCGGTCGGCGTCGCTCGCTGGGCGGCGCAGGTCGAGGCCTGGGTCGAGGAGGCGACGGCGGACGGCACCCTGCCGCCGACGGTCCCCGGCTCGCCGTGGGTCGTCGGCCGCCCGCTGCTCGTCACGACCAACGACGCCGACGTCGGCCTCTACAACGGCGACACCGGCGTGCTCGTCGCAGAGGGCGACCCGGCCGACGGTGCGGTGGTCGCGGCGTTCGGCGATCCCCGATCCCCGCTGCGCGTGCGCACCCACCGGCTGCCGCCCGTGGAGACCGTGCACGCCATGACGGTGCACCGCGCGCAGGGCAGCCAGTTCCGCCGCGTCTCCCTGGTGCTGCCGCCGCCCACGTCGCCGCTGCTCACCCGCGAGCTGCTGTACACGGCGGTCACCCGCGCCCAGGAGTTCGTGCGCGTCGTCGGCACCGCCGACGCCGTGCGCGCGGCGGTCGCGCACCCCGTCCGCCGCGCGAGCGGGCTGCGCGACCCCCTCCCCTGACGTGGTGGGCGCTCCTGTGGCGCTGTTCGCTCCACGGAGAGCGCCGAACGAGCGCCCACCACGTCACGGAATAGGGCCCCGGGTCGCGCGGGTTGTCCCAGGCGATGAACGCCGACGCCCCCGCCCCCGCGCCCACGTCCCCCCGACTGTCCGTGCTGGACTTGGTCCCGGTCCGCACGGGCCAGTCCAGCCCGCAGGCGCTGGCCGCCTCGCTCGCGCTCGTGCGCCGGGCGGACGAGCTGGGCTTCGAGCGGTACTGGTTCGCCGAGCACCACAACATGCCCGCCGTGGCGGCCTCGACGCCGCCCGTCATGATCGCGGCGGCCGCCGCCGTCACGGAGCGCATCCGCGTCGGCTCGGGCGGGGTCATGCTGCCCAACCACGCGCCGCTCGTCGTGGCGGAGCAGTTCGCCGCGCTCGAGGCGCTGGCACCCGGACGGGTGGACCTCGGCCTCGGCCGCGCACCCGGTTCCGACCCGGTGGTCACCGCGCTGCTGCGCCAGTCCGGCCCGACGTCCGACGTCGAGCGGTTCCCGCAGCACGTGCGCGACATCCTCTCCCTCATGAGCCCCGACGGCGCGGCCCTGCGCCTCGGCGACGGCAACCTCTACGACGTGCACGCCACCCCCGCCGCCGACGGCACGCCGACGGTGTGGCTGCTCGGCTCCAGCGACTATTCCGCCCGCCTCGCCGCCGAGCTCGGCCTGCCGTACGTGTTCGCGAACCACTTCTCGGGCGCGGGCGTCGACCAGGTGCTCGCGCTCTACCGCGACGGCTACCGCCCCAGCCCCGCCCACCCGGAGCCGCAGACGTTCCTCACGGCGAACGTCGTCGTCGCGCCCACCGCCGTCGAGGCGCACGAGCGCGCCCTGCCGCAGCTCCGGTCGATGGCCCGGCTGCGCACCGGCAAGCCGATGGGCCGCGCGGAGACCGTCGAGCAGGCCGCCGCCGAGCCGCTCGACCCCATGGCGGAGCAGATCGTCGCCGACATGCGCGCCCGCTGGGTCGTCGGCGAGCCCCACCAGGCCGCCGCCCAGCTCCGCGAGCTCGCCGCCCGGCACGGCGTGGACGAGGTCATGGTCGTTCCCGTGGCCGGCTCCTACGAGTCCGAGCCGCTGGACGCCACGCCCGGCCGGGTCCGCACCCTCGAGCTGCTCGCCGAGGCGCTCGCCGCCTGACACGGGACGGCCGTCACGGCTCGTTCGAACCAGACAGAGGTGGAGTCCGCGGCCGCGTCGGACTACCCTGGACTTAGTCCACCCTGGTCCAGGAGGATCTCTGTGAAGACCGTCAACGTGCACGAGGCCAAGACCCACCTCTCCCGCCTCCTCGCGGAGGTCGAGGCGGGCGAGGAAGTCGTGATCGCGCGCGCGGGCCACCCGATCGCCCGCCTGGTCGGCACCGACCCCGCGGCTCGTCCCCGGCGAGAGCTCGGCCCGCTGCGCGGCCGGTTCACGATGCCCAACGACCTCGACCACTGGGCGCAGGACGAGGTGGCCGCTCTGTTCGAGGGTGACGACACGGCCGGCGGCGCCCGGTGAGGTACCTGCTCGACACCAACGTCCTCGTGTGGACGCTCGGCTTCCCCGAGCGGCTGCCCGACGACGTCGCGGAGATCCTCGCGGACCCGGAGCCGGAGATCTGGTTCAGCGCCGTCAACATCTGGGAGATCGGCATCAAGTCCGCCCTGGGCCGCGCCGACTTCGACCTCGACCCCCACGTCGCCCGCGCGACCACCCTGGCTCTCGGCTTCGTGGAGCTCGCCGTCGACGGGGCCCACGCCGTGACGGCGGCACGCCTGCCCGCCGTCCACCGGGACCCGTTCGACCGGATGCTGGTGGCGCAGGCGATCATGACGGGCTCGACCCTGCTCACCAGCGACGCCACCGTCGCGGCGTACCAGGGGCCCGTCCGCCACGTCGGTCGCCGCGCGGACGGACCCGAGAGAGGACCCGCCCGATGACCCACGTCACCGTCGTCCGCGCGGACAACCCCGGCCCGATGACGCTGGACGGCACGCGCTCGTACGTGCTGCGCGCGCCGGGCTCGTCGTCGTGCGTGGTCGTGGACCCGGGCCCTGACGACGAGCGGCACCTCGCCACCCTGGCCGAGGCGGGCCCGGTGGACCTGGTGCTGGTCACGCACCGGCACGCCGACCACACGGCCGGCTCGGCGCGCCTGCGCGCGCTGACCGGCGCCCCGGTCCGCGCCGTCGACCCGCAGCACTGCCACGGCGGCGAGCCGCTGCGCGGCGGCGAGACGATCGACGCGGCCGGCCTCCGGGTCGACGTCCTCGCGACGCCGGGGCACACCGCCGACTCCGTGTCGTTCGTCGTGGCGGCGCCGGGCCCGTCCGGGACGAGCGAGCCCGTGGTGCTCACGGGCGACACGGTGCTCGGGCAGGGCACCACGGTGATCGCCGAGCCGGACGGGTCCCTGCGGGACTACCTCGCCAGCCTGGACGCGCTGGAACGGGTGGGCGACGGCCGGGTCGGCCTGCCGGGGCACGGACCCGGGATCGAGGATCTTGGCGACGCCGTGCGGGTCTACCGGCGTCACCGCCTGGAGCGGCTGGACCAGGCGCGGTCCGCGCTCGCGACGCTCGGCCCGACGGCGGACGCCGACGCGGTCGTGGCGCACGTGTACGCCGACGTGGACCCGTCGGTGCGCCGCGCGGCGCGGCAGTCCGTCGTCGCGCAGCTCGCGTACCTGCAGGACGATCCCGCCTGACCGGTGCGGCCCGGCGGGACCGGGCGGGTGTCGGTGTCCCGCGGCACGATGGCGTGATGACGGTCACGCCTGCCCCGGAAGCCCGCCCCGCCGTCCGCCTCGGCGTCGCCTTCGTCCCGACGATGAAGCCCGAGTCGCTGCGGTCCCTCGCCACCTCCGTCGAGGCCGCCGGCCTGGACGACCTGTGGGTGTGGGAGGACTGCTTCAAGCAGAGCGGCGTCGCGTCGGCCGCGGCCGCGCTCGCCTGGACCGAGCGGGTCCGGGTCGGGATCGGCCTGATGCCCGCGCCGCTGCGCAGCACGGCGGTCACGGCGATGGAGGTCGCCACGCTCGGGCGCATGTTCCCCGGCCGGTTCGTGCCGGCCGTCGGCCACGGCGTGCAGGAGTGGATGGAGCGGGCCGGGGTACGGGCGAAGTCGCCGCTCACCCTGCTGCGCGAGCACACCGAGGCGCTCCGTGCCCTGCTCGCCGGCGAGGAGGTGACGACGTCGGGGCGCTACGTGACCCTCGACCAGGTCCGTCTCGACTGGCCCGCGCCGGAGGTCCCGCTGGTGCTCGGTGGCGTCGGGCCCCGCTCCCTCGCCCTGGCGGGCGAGCTGGGCGACGGCGTGATCCTCGCCAACGCGCTCACGCCCGACGACGTGCGCGCCGCCGCGGAGACCGCCGGCGCCGCCGCGCAGGCCGCGGGCCGGCCCGCGCCGGGCATGTACGCGACACTCATCGCCGCGACGGGCGACCGCGCGCAGCAGCGGCTCGACGCGGAGCTCCCCCTGTGGGGCGCGGCGCCCGGGGCCGGTGTCGGCGCGGCCGGCGACGCCCGCACCATCGCCGACGCCGTGCTCCGGCTCGCCGCCGCCGGCGCCTCCGCCGTCTCCGTGCAACCCACGGCCGACGAACCCGACCTCGCCGGTTTCGTCGAGCTGCTCGGCCGCGAGGTGCGGCCACTGCTCGACCAGGCATGACCCACCCAGGGCAGGACCCACCCGAGGAGCAGACCATGGACTGGAAGATCGAGCTGATCCACGTGCCCGTGAGCGACGTGGACCGGGCGAAGGAGTTCTACGAGCGCGTCGGCTTCCACCCCGACCACGACCAGGTGGTGAACGACGACCTGCGGTTCGTGCAGATGACGCCGCCAGGCTCGGCGTGCTCCATCGCGTTCGGCACGGGGCTGGGCGGCTCGCTGCAGCCGGGCCAGCTGGACGCGATCCAGGTGGTGGTGCCCGACGCGGACGAGGCGCTGGCACACCTGCGCGGCGCCGGGATCGAGGCACAGGGGGTGGACGACCAGCCGTGGGGCCGGTTCGTCACGTTCGCCGACCCGGACGGCAACTCCTGGACGCTGCAGCAGCTGCCCGCGTGGTCCGCGAACGCGGGCTGAGTCAGAGCCGCTTGCCGTAGCAGCGCTGCTGCTCTAACCCGGCGTGGTCGCCGAACGACTCGATCGGCTCGTAGCCGATGGCCTCGTACAGCGCGATCGCCTCGGGCTGCGCGGTGCCGGTCTCGAGCACGAACCGGCGGAAGCCGACCTGACGGGCGGCGCGCTCCAGCTCGGCCATCAGCCGCCGCGCGACGCCGCGCCCGCGGGCGTCGCCGTCCACGTACAGGCGCTTGACCTCACCGGTCGCGGCCGGGTGCGCCGTGCCGCGGCCGCGCCGGTCGTCCGTGCCGGAGACGTCGCGCACCGCGGCGGTACCGACGGGGCGGCCGTCCAGCCGGGCGACGAGCGTGACGACGATCGACCGCGGGTCGATCGTCGGCGCCTCGTCCTCGCCGCCGTACCGCACGGCCATCTCGGCCTCCTGCGCGGCGCGCAGCCCCGCGGCAGCGGGGTCGTCCCACGCCACGGCGTCGACCGTCAGGCCCTCGGGCCCGACGGTCGACGGGAGGACCGTGGTGGCGGTCATGCCGAGACGAGCGAGGCCAGCACCGACGTGAAGAAGCCGAGGCCGTCCGTGCCGGAGCGCGGGCCGGCCTCGCCGTCCGGACCGAACCCGGCCTCGACGGCGTGCTCCGGGTGCGGCATGAGGCCGACCACGTTGCCGCGCTCGTTGGTGATGCCCGCGATGTCACGACGCGAGCCGTTCGGGTTCCAGCCCTGGTAGCGGAACACGACGCGGCCCTCGCCCTCGAGCTCGTCGAGGGTGCGGTCGTCGGCCACGAACTGGCCGTCCTGGTTCTTCAGCGGGATGGTGATGTGCTGACCGGGTCGGTACTGGTTGGTCCAGGCCGTCGACGTGTTCTCGACCGACAGCACCTGCTCGCGGCACACGAAGTGCAGGTGGTCGTTCTTCACCATCGAACCGGGCAGCAGGTGCGCCTCGGTCAGCACCTGGAAGCCGTTGCAGATACCGAGCACCGGCATGCCGCCCTTGGCGGCGTCCACCACGGCGTCCATGGCGGGCGCGAAGCGCGAGATGGCGCCGGCGCGCAGGTAGTCGCCGTACGAGAACCCGCCGGGCAGGACGACGGCGTCGACACCCTGGAGGTCGCCGTCGGCGTGCCACAGCGACACGGGCTCCCCGCCCGCGAGCCGCACCGCGCGGAAGGCGTCCCGGTCGTCGAGCGTGCCGGGGAAGGTGATGACGCCGATCCGCGCGGAGGCGAGGGTGGCGGCCGACATCAGGCCACGCCCTCGGACGTGATCGTCCCAGCGGCGTCCGTCGCGGCGTCCGCCACGCGCACGACGTCCTCGATGACGGGGTTGGACAGCAGCGTCTCGGCGGCCTGCTGGGCGGCGGCGAGCACCTCGGGCGTGACGTCGCCGTCCACCTCGAGCTCGAACCGCTTGCCCTGGCGCACCCCGCTGAACTGGGTGAAGCCGAGGCGGGGCAGTGCCCCCACGACGGCCTTGCCCTGGGGGTCCAGGATCTCGGGCTTGGGCATGACCTCGACGACGACGCGTCCCACGGGTGCTCCTTGGATCGTGACCGGTAGCTGGCCGGGTGGTCCAGCGGCCGCCGCTCCGGGATCCCGGCACGGGCGGCGCCGCGGAGGCGCGCGCGTGGGGGCGGGAGCACGACGGCGGGATTCCGCGACGAGTCTACCGCCCGCGCGCTAGCCTTCTGACGCCGCGGGGCGCAGCCGGACGACGGCGCCGTCGATGCCGCGTCATCCACCATCGCACCGACCCCGAGGAAGCATGTCCGCACCCACCCCTCCGCCCTCCGGCGGCACGCCCGACCCGTACGCCACGCCCGACGCCGGCGCGACGCCCTCGCCGGAGCCCGCCCCGACCGAGCCGCCGGCGCCGTACGCCCAGCCCGGCTCGCCCGCCCCGGGGTCGCCGTACGACCAGCAGGGCCCGTACGGCGGCCGGCCGACCCCGTACGCGCAGCCCGCGCCCTACGGCGCGCCGTCCCCGTACGGGCAGCCCGCGCCGGGGACGGACGGGCTCTCGATCGCCGCGCTGATCACCGGCATCCTCGGCATCAGCCCCGTCGCGCTGGGCCTCGGCATCGCGGGGATGCGGCGCACCCGGCGTACGGGACAGAGCGGCCGTGGCCTGGCGATCGCCGGCGTCGTGCTCGGCGCACTCGGGATCCTCGGCTGGCTCCTGGTCGTCGGGCTGGTCGTCCTGGCGGCGACGAACGACGAGTTCCAGGAGGGGTTCAGCCAGGGCTTCGAGGAGTCGTACGCCGAACGCACCGGGGCGAACCTGAACCTGGGCGACTGCTTCGAGCTGCCGGCCGACGCCACCGACCTCACCGGCATCGTCGCGGTCGACTGCACGTCGCCGCACGGGGCGGAGCTGGTGGGCGTCGACGAGCTGACGGACGCCGAGTACCCGGGCGAGGACTCCGTCGTCGCCACCACCGAGGACTTCTGCTTCGAGGAGTTCGCCGACTACGTCGGCACGGACTACGACGCGTCCGGCCTCGACATGATGTACCTCTACCCCACCGAGGCGTCGTGGACGTTCGGCGACCGGCGCCTCATGTGCTGGGCGCAGAACCCGGACGGCTCGCCGCTGGAGGCCAGCGTCCAGGGCTCCGGCCTCTGACCCGCCGACCCGCGGGGGCGCCTCAGCGCAGGGGCGCCCCCGTCAGCCGCTCGTACGCCTCGAGGTAGCGGTCGCGGGTGCGCTCGACGACCTCGGACGGCAGCACGGGCGGCGGCACGTCGGACGCGCGGTCCCAGCCGGAGGCGGGGGACGTCAGCCAGTCGCGCACGATCTGCTTGTCGAAGCTCGGCTGCGAGCGGCCCGGCTCCCACTCGTCGGCGGGCCAGAACCGCGACGAGTCGGGCGTGAGCACCTCGTCGCCGAGCACGGTCGCCCCGGTCGCCGGGTCGACGCCGAACTCCAGCTTGGTGTCCGCGAGGATCACGCCGCGCTCGCGCGCGATCTCCTCGGCGCGGGCGTAGACGGCGAGCGTGAGGTCCCGCAGGCGCGTGGCGGCGTCGTCGCCGATCCGGCGCGCCACCTCCTCGAACGGCACGTTCGCGTCGTGCTCCCCCACCTCGGCCTTGGTGGCGGGGGTGAAGATCGGCTCCGGCAGGCGCGAGCCGTCGACCAGGCCGGCCGGCAGCGGGATGCCCGTGACCTCGCCGGACGCGCGGTACTCGGCCAGGCCGGAGCCGGTGAGGTAGCCGCGCGCGACGCACTCGACGGGGAACATCTCGAGCCGGCGGCAGATCATCGCGCGGCCGGCGACGACGTCGGGCACGAGGCCGTCGCCCGGCTCGGCGCTCGCCTCGGTGGACACGACGTGGTTGTCCACGACGTCCGCGAGCTGCTCGAACCACCACAGGCTGAGCTGCGTGAGCACCACGCCCTTGTCCGGGATGCCGGGGGTGAGCACGTGGTCGTGCGCCGAGAGGCGGTCGGACGCGACGACGAGGACGACGTCGCCCAGCGGGTGCACGCCGCCCAGCGCCGGCAGGTCCGGCTCGTACAGGTCGCGGACCTTGCCGGAGTAGACGTGCCGCCACCCCGGCAGGTCGAGCGGTCCCCCGGTGAATGCGTCGTTCTGGTCGGCACCGGGCTGGTCGACATCGTGCGTCTCGGTCACGACGCACAGTCTCTCACCGCGCCGCGGGGCGGCGTCGAGCGTCTCGCACGACGTCGGGAGGCAGCCGTCAGGGGACGGCGACCTCGCCGCGCTCGGCCTTCAGCGCGATGTCGCTGCGGTGGTGGGAGCCGTCCAGCGCGATCTTCTCGACCCCGGCGTAGGACGCCGCCCGGGCGGCCGCGAGGTCCGCGCCCCGGCCGACGACGGACAGCACGCGTCCCCCGGCGGACACCAGCGCGCCGTCGACGACGGCGGTGCCGGCGTGCAGCACGTGCACGTCGTCCAGCGCCTCGGCGTCGGCGATGCCGGTGATCGGGTCGCCCTTGCGCGGCGACTCGGGGTAGCCCTGGGAGGCGACGACGACGTTCACCACGGCGTCGTCCGACCAGCGCAGCGGCTCGATGCCGTCGAGGCGGCCGGTGGCGGCGGCGAGCAGCACGCCCGACAGCGGGGTGCGCAGCCGCGCGAGCACGGCCTGGATCTCCGGGTCGCCGAAGCGGGCGTTGAACTCCACCACGCGGGTGCCGCGGGAGGTCAGCGCCAGCCCCACGTAGAGGACGCCGGAGAACGGGGTGCCGCGGCGGGCCATCTCGTCCGCGGTGGGCTGCGCGATCCGGTCGACCACCTCGGCCACGAGGCCCGACGGCGCCCAGTCGAGCGGCGTGTACGCGCCCATGCCGCCCGTGTTGGGGCCGGCGTCGTCGTCGCCCACCCGCTTGAAGTCCTGCGCGGGGACCATCGGCACGACCGTGGCGCCGTCGCACAGGCAGAACAGCGAGACCTCCGGGCCGTCGAGGTACTCCTCGACCACCACGGTGCCGTCGTCGCCGCGGGCCTGGAGCGCCTCGCGGGCGTGCGCGAGGGCGGCGTCCCGGTCCGACGTCACGACGACGCCCTTGCCGGCGGCGAGCCCGTCGTCCTTGACGACGTAGGGGGCGCCGAAGGCGTCGAGCGCGTCGGCGACCTGCTCGACGGTGGTGCACACGTGCGCCATCGCGGTCGGCACGTTCGCGGCGGCCATGACGTCCTTCGCGAACGCCTTCGACCCCTCGAGCCGGGCCGCCTCGGCCGACGGCCCGAAGACGGGGGTCCCGGCCTCGCGGACCGCGTCGGCCACCCCGGCCACGAGGGGAGCCTCGGGCCCGACGACGACCAGGTCGACGCCGAGCGTCCGGGCGAGGGCGGCGACGGCCCGGCCGTCGTTCGGGTCCACCGGGTGCAGCGCGGCCTGCGCGGACATGCCGGGGTTGCCCGGCGCGGCGTGCAGCTCGTGCGCGGTCTCCTCCGACGCGAGGGCGTGGACGATGGCGTGCTCGCGGGCGCCGGTCCCGACGACAAGGATCTTCACGGGCGACCATGCTAACGACCCCCGCGACGGGGGTGCCGTGGCGTCCGCGGACGCCGTGCCCGCGAGCCGCGCCGGGCCGCTCAGGGCTGCGGCAGGCGGGCCATCCCGTAGACGCGGTCGACGCGCAGGCGCAGCACCTGGCGACGGTCTGCCACCATCGCCTGCCGGAACTCCTCCCAGTCGGGATGCTCCTGGCGGGCGGCGACGCGGAACGTCTCGACGAGCTCGTCCGCGGCGGCGTCGTGGGCGTCGGTCGCCACGTCGCTCAGCTCCGCCGTGCCGTCGAGGACGGCATAGCTCCAGAAGTCCGGGGCGCTCACGTGCAGCGAGACGCGGGGGTCGCGCGCGGCGTTGCGGGTCTTGGCGCGGTCCGCGGTCACGGACACGCGCGCCGTCCGCGTCTCCTCGTCCCACGCGTAGAGCACGTTGGACAGCTGGGGGCGGCCCGCGCGCCGCAGGGTCGTGAGGACACCCTTGTTGCCGTCCGCCACAAGGGCGAGCAGGGCGCGCTGGTCGTCCGTCTCGGTCGTTCCCGACGTCGTCATGCCGGGACAACCCGCCAGGTCAGGCCGTTGTTCCCCCGGGCACGGTGGCGTCCTGCCCCGACCGGGCGAGCGACTCCGCGACGAAGCCGTCGGCGGTCAGCTCGGCGACGACGTCGCGCAGCCACGCGACGGCGACGGGGTCGCGGTCGCGGCCGGTGGCGACGGCCTGCCGGATCTCGGTGAACCGCGGCTCGACCACGCGCAGCCCGGGGTGCTCGGCGACGTACCGGGTCAGCGGCTGCCGGATGCCGGCCGCCACCTCCAGGCCGTGCTCCTCGAAGGCGACGGTGCCGTCGGCCCCGCGCACCACCTCCGCGCGCCGGAGCGTGCGCGTGAGGTACAGGTCGTACGCCGAGCCCTGCTTCACCCCGACGCGCACGCCCGGTCGGTCGACGTCCTCGGCCGCGCGGACGCGCGAGCCCTCCGGCACGGCGAACACGCCCCCTCGATCAGCACGTACGGCGCGGTAAACGCGACCTGCTCGGCGCGCTCCGGCTCCACAGCGAGGAAGCCGACGTCGGCCCGGCCGTCGGCGACCGCCGCGAACGAGTGCCGCGCCGCGTCGACGCACTCCAGCACTCCCTCGACGCCGAGGCGCCGGGCCAGCTCGCGGGCGAGGTCGACGGTCACCCCGGACGGGTGCTGGCGCGTGCCCTGCGCCAGCACCGGGTTGCCGAGGTTGACGACCGCGCGCAGCACGCCCGTGGGGGCGAGCGCGTCGACGACCTGGCCCGTCGCCGTCATGCCCGGGCGTGGATCAGGTCGTGCACCGGGATGATCTCGTCACGCCGCGGGCCGACGCCCACCGCGGAGATGCGGCAGCCGGACAGCTCCTCGAGCCGGGCGAGGTACGCCTGCGCGTTGGCCGGCAGGTCCTCGATGGTGCGGGCGTGCGAGATGTCCTCCCACCAGCCCGGCATCTCCTCGTAGATCGGCTTCGCGTGGTGGAACGCGGACTGGTCGTCGGGCATCTCGTCGTAGCGGGTGCCGTCCACGTCGTAGGCCACGCAGACCGGCACCTTCTCCAGGCCCGTGAGCACGTCCAGCTTCGTCACCACGAGGTCCGTGAGGCCGTTGATGCGCGACGCGTAGCGCGCGATGACGGAGTCGTACCAGCCGCAGCGGCGCGCGCGGCCGGTCGTGACGCCGTACTCACCGCCCGTCTTGAGCAGGTACTCGCCCATGTCGTCGAACAGCTCGGTGGGGAACGGGCCCTCGCCGACGCGCGTCGTGTACGCCTTGATGACGCCGATGACGGAGTCCACGCGGGTGGGCCCGATGCCCGAGCCGGTCACCGCGCCGCCGGCGGTCGCGCTCGACGACGTGACGAACGGGTAGGTGCCGTGGTCGATGTCGAGCATGGTGGCCTGGCCGGCCTCGAACAGCACGTTCTTGCCCGCGTCGAGCGCCTGGTTGAGCACGAGCGGCGTGTTCGCGACCATCGGCTTGAGACGCTCGGCGTGCGCCAGCAGCTCGTCGACGGTCTCGTCGATCTCCACGGCGCGGCGGTTGTAGACCTTCACCAGCAGGTGGTTCTTCTGGTCGAGGGAGCCCTCGACCTTCTCCCGCAGGATCTTGGGGTCGAACAGGTCGCCGATGCGGATGCCGACCCGGTTGATCTTGTCCGCGTACGCCGGCCCGATGCCGCGGCCCGTGGTGCCGATGCGGCGCTTGCCGAGGAAGCGCTCGGTGACCTTGTCGAGCGTGCGGTGGTAGCCGGCGATGACGTGCGCCTGGCTCGAGACCAGCAGGCGGGAGACGTCCACGCCCCGCGCGATGAGGTCGTCCAGCTCCTCGAACAGCACGTCGATGTCGACCACCACGCCGTTGCCGATGACGGGGACGACGCCGGGCGACAGGATGCCGGAGGGCAGCAGGTGCAGGGCGTACTTCTCGTCGCCGATGACGACGGTGTGCCCCGCGTTGTTGCCGCCGTTGAACTTCACGACGTAGTCGACCCGGGACCCGAGCAGGTCCGTGGCCTTCCCCTTGCCCTCATCGCCCCACTGGGCACCGACGAGCACCACGGCTGGCATGAAATCTCCTCGCGTCGACGAGGCCCGGCGTGTTCACCCACGTCACCTGAGGAGGCGGGCCTCCTGGTCCGGGCCGCGCCCGAGTTTACCCGCCCGTGACCTGCCCGTCGGTCCGGCGCGCTCAGCCGGCCGGGTGGTGCGTCGCGGGGGTGGACGGCGCGGGCGCCGACTCGCAGCGGTGGTCGCGGTCGATGCGGAACAGGTCGAGGGCCCCGCACACCTCCAGCACGAACAGGTCGCGCTCGTCCGCGCCGCGCAGCACGGTGGCACCGCCGCGCTTGCGCCCGGCGTCCGCGAGGGAGATGAGGAAGGCGGCCCCGGTCGAGTCCATGAACGTGACGCGGCACATGTCGATCACCAGCAGCTGGCGCCGCAGCCCGACCACCCGGGTGGCGATCTCCGGGAACTGGTCACGTTCCGCGAGGTCGAGGTCACCGGCGATCACGAGCGTCGTCGTCGTCGAAGACGTCGCGATCTCGATCATGGAGCGAGCGTACCCGCGACCGGCCCCGCGCGGCGCCCGAGGCGTCGATCTGTGGAGCGGGCGGGAGTCGGGCCAGAATGGGCGTCATGACCTCCCCTGTGGACGACCTGCTCGCCGGCCCGCCCCCGACCCGCCTGCCCGACGACCACCCCGAGGTGCGCGACGGCCTGGACACCGGGGAGGACCCGGCCCGGCTGGCCGCCGACCACCCCGCGTCGTCCCTCGCCTGGGCCGTGCTCGCCGAGGCCACGCTCGACGCCGCGGGCGACGCGCCCACCGCCGCCCGGTCCGTGACGGCGTACGCGTACGCGCGCACCGGCTACCACCGCGGCCTCGACGCCCTGCGTCGAGCGGGCTGGCGCGGCCAGGGCCCGATCCCCGCCGACCACGAGCCCAACCAGGGGTTCCTGCGCGCGCTCGCCGCGCTGTCCGAGGCGGCCGCGCAGATCGGCGAGGCCGACGAGGCGGAGCGCTGCGCGCAGTTCCTGCGCGACTCCGGCACCTCGCCGGAAGAGGTCCGCGCGCTCGTGGGTTGAGCTGTTCGAGACACGCACGGTCTCGAACAGGCTCGACCGACGGACGAGGTCAGCCGGGCGCGACGGCGTTCGCGTGCAGCTTGGCCCACACGAGCTTGCCGGAGCCGGCGGGCCGCCAGCCCCAGTCGGCGAGCCGCTCGACGATCTGCATCCCGAACCCGCCCACGCGGTTGGGGTGGCCGTCGGTGGTGACGGGCGGCGCGGGGTTGGAGTCCTCCACCTCGATCCGCAGCCCGTCGCCGGTGTCGAAGAGGCGCAGCGCGATGTTGCCCCAGCCGTGCAGCACGCCGTTGGCGACGAGCTCGGAGACGACCAGCTCCGCCGACGCGGACTCCGGCAGGCCCCAGGCCTGGCAGGTGCGCAGCACGGCGTGCCGGGCCCGGCCGATGGACGCCGGCTCGCTGGGCAGCAGCCACCGCCGCGACCGCGGGCTGAGCGGCTGGACCTGCGCGTCGGCGACCGGGTCGGGCACGCGCACGACGACGAGCGCGACGTCGTCCTCGGGCGCGTCGGCGAGCCGGGACAGCAGCTCCTCCCCCACCCCGGCGGCGTCGCGGGCGGTGATGCGGGCCGACGTCTCGACGAGGGCGTCGAGCCCGACCTTGAGCGACCGGTCGCGGCGCTCGATCAGGCCGTCGGTGTAGAAGAGGAGCACGTCGCCGCGGCGCAGCTCGGCCTGCCCGGTGGTGCGCGGCTTCGACCCGAAGCCGACCAGGGAGCCGGCGCCGCCCGCGAGCTGGGTGACCTTGCCGTCGCGCAGCAGCAGGGGCGGCAGGTGGCCGGCGCGCGTGTACTGCACGGTCCACGCGTCGCCGTCCTGCTGGTGCTTGAGGGTGGCGTAGACCATCGATGCCGACCGCGGGATGCGCATCCCCGTGACGAGCTGGTCCACCCGGTCCACGACGATCCCGGGCGTGGCGAGCTCGAACGCGTACGACCGCACCACGGACCGCAGCTGCCCCATGGCCGCCGCGGCCTCGACGTCGTGCCCGACGACGTCGCCGACCACCAACCCGACGGTGCCCTCGTTGATCTGCAGCACGTCGTACCAGTCGCCGCCCACCTGGGCGTGCTCGGCGTTGGGCGCGTAGTAGGTCCACACGTCGAGCCCGGACACGTCGGCCTGCTCGGGCAGCATGGCGCGCTGCAGCGCCTCGGCGAGCCGGTGCTCGCGCGCGTACAGGCGCGCGTTGTCGATGGCGGTGCCCGCCCGGCGCGCCACCACCTCGATCACGGTGTGCACGTGCTGCGGCTCGCCCGGACCGGGCCGGACCTCCTCGGTGACCGTGCCGTCGGGCGCCACCCCCACGCCGTGCCAGGTGGCGAGCAACCCCAGCACGCGGCGGCGCCCCGCCACCGCGTGCACGACGACGGCGCGCGGCAGCGCCCCGGTCTCCTCGACCACGCGACGCAGCAGGTCGCGGCGCAGCCACCCGGAGGCGGAGTGCGCCGGGAAGCCCGCCCCCAGACGGAGCATCACCGGTCCCTCGACGACCCCCTCGAGCAGGTCCTGCACCTCGTCCCGCACCGGCTCGCGGGCCTCGCCGTCGGCGGGCGGGTCCGGCCGTTCCCCGGAGGCGTCGTCGGGCAGCTCGGGCACGTACCGGGCGTGCCGGCGACCGCGGCCGCTCGGCGGCGACGCGACGTCCACGCCGTCGGCGAAGACGAGCCCGTCGTCGTTGACGTAGAAGCCGGCCCAGGGGACGAGCGCGCGCAGCAGGTCGGCGATGTCGCGCAGCGCGTACGGGTACTCGAGGTCGCCGAGCAGCTCCGTGGTCTGGGCGATGAGGTCGAGGTCCGCGCGCTCGCGGCGCTCCACCTCGAGGGAGGCGAGCTGGTTGGCCTGCCGCTCGACGTGCGTCGACACGTCCGTGGCGGTGCCGAACCAGTGCTCGGCCGGCCCCCGTCCGCCCGGCACCGGCGACATCGTGATCTGCCACCAGGTGGCGCGGCCGTCCACGAGCCGCCCGCTCACCATGCGGGTGGTGGGCCGCCCGGCGCGCAGGTCGCCCTGGCTGCGCTCGCGCTCCGCGTCGTCGTCCACGAGCTCCAGGAGCGGGTGCCTGCCCAGGACGGCGAGGTCGTTGACGCCGATCCCGGACTCCCGTGCGAAGGCGTCGTTGATCCACAGGACGGGCATCCCGTCCTCCCAGGCGCCGGTGACGAACGCGGGGATGACGGCGGCCGCGATCGCCCCGTCGAGAAATCCGTCCGGGAGGGGCGGCACAGGACCGGATGATTCGGTCATAATGCCTCCACTGCCGAGATTCCCCGCCCTGGTTGGTGTTCTTGCTGGTCATTCAACCGTAGATTGGTGTCCGCCGAGACTCGAGGTGAACGCCCCGCGCGTGGAAGGAGCACCGTGCACGACGGATCGAACACGACCCCCCGTGATCTGCGGCGTGCGGACGTGAGGGAGGCAGACGCGGTGCCTGAGCTGGGAGACCCCGCGAGCGTGCACGTCATCGTGGGCGCGTCGCGCGCCCGTGTCGTGCTGTCCGGCGAGATCGACGCCGACATCGGAGCCGAGCTGGGCGAGGCCATCTCCGACGCCGAGGGCTCCGGCCTCCCCGTCGAGATCGACGCCCATCACGTCACCTTCATGGATTCCTCGGGTGTGGCGTTCCTCGCACGCCTCGCGTCGCGCAGCCCGCACCGTGTCCGGGTGCTGCGCGCCCCGCCCACCGTCCGGTTCCTCCTCGAGGTCACGCGGATCGGCGAGCTGCTGGAGATCGTCGACGTCGACCCCGGCTTCGACCTGGAGTCCCCGACCGCGAGATAGAGAAGCTCCTCGCCGAGATAGAGAAGCCCGGGCGATGCCGCAAGATTGCGGCATCGCCCGGGCTTCTCTATCTCGGCGAGGAGCTTCTCTATCTCGCGGGGAGGGTCACATCTTGTGGCCGGCGGAGCGCAGCTGCTGCGCGGCCTCGACGATGCGGGCGGCCATGCCGGCCTCGGCCTGCTTGCCCCAGGCGCGCGGGTCGTAGGCCTTCTTGTTGCCGACCTCGCCGTCCACCTTGAGGACGCCGTCGTAGTTGCGGAAGAAGTGGTCCGCGACAGGGCGCGAGAACGCGTACTGCGTGTCGGTGTCGATGTTCATCTTGATGACACCGTTGTCGACCGCCTCGGAGATCTCCTCGGCCGTGGAGCCCGAACCGCCGTGGAACACGAGGTCGAACGGGTTCTCCTTGCCGATCTCCGAGCCGACGGCCTTCTGGATGTCCGCGAGGATCGACGGGCGGAGCTTGACGGCACCCGGCTTGTACACGCCGTGCACGTTGCCGAAGGTGAGGGCCGTGAGGTAGCGACCCTTCTCGCCGGCGCCGAGGGCGCGCACGGTGGCGAGGCCGTCCTCGGCCGTCGTGTAGAGCTTTTCGTTGATCTCGGCCTCGTGGCCGTCCTCCTCGCCACCCACGACGCCGACCTCGATCTCGAGGATGGTGCGCGCGGCCTGCGAGAGCTCGAGCAGCTCGGCGGCGATGACGAGGTTCTCGTCCAGGGGGATGTCCGAGCCGTCGAACATGTGCGACTGGAAGGTCGGGTTCTTGCCGGCCTTCACCTGCTCCGCCTCGAGGGCGAGCAGCGGGCGCACCCAGGAGTCGAGGTTCTTCTTGACGCAGTGGTCGGTGTGGATCGCGATGTTCACCGAGTAGTTCTTCGCGACCTCGGTGGCGTAGGCCGCGAGGGCCAGCGAGCCGACGACGCGGTCCTTCACGGTGGAGCCCGACGCGTACTCGGCGCCGCCCACGGAGACCTGGATGATGCCGTCCGACTCGGCCTCGGCGAAGCCCTGGAGAGCGGCGGTCACGGTCTGCGACGAGGTGATGTTGACGGCGGGGTAGGCGAACTTGCCGGCCTTCGCCCGGTCGATCATCTCGGCGTAGACCTCGGGGGTTGCGATAGGCATCTGCGGTACTCCAATGACGGGGCGTACGAGGATGCAGCGGGATGCTTCGTCGCGACGGGCGCCGTGCGACCCGCATGCAACCGGATTTTCTCACGTCCGGGTCATGGGAGTCACATGCCGTCGGCTCCGTGAGACGGCGCGAGCCAGCGCGACGCCCAGGCGTGCATCGCGACGGCGCCCGCGGCCCCCGCGTTGAGGGACCGCGTGGAGCCGTGCTGGGTGATGTGCAGGACGTGGGCGCACACCGCCTGCGCCTCCGGCGTCAGGCCCGTGGACTCCTGGCCGAACAGCAGCACGCAGCGCGCGGGCAGGTCGGAGGCCTCCAGCGGCACCGAGCCGGGCACGTTGTCGATCCCGATCACCGGCAGGCCGGCCCCGCCGTCCCCCGAGGCCGCCCACGCGGCGAGCGCCGCCGCGTCCGGGTGGTGGTGGGTGTGCAGGTAACGGTCGGTGACCATCGCGCCGCGCCGGTTCCACCGCCGCCGCCCGACGACGTGCACCCCGGCCGCGTTGAACGCGTTGGCCGTGCGCACCACGGACCCGATGTTGAGGTCGTGCGCCCAGTTCTCGATGGCGACGTGCAGCTCCCGGCCCGCAGGGCGACGCGCGTCGAGGTCGGCGACGACGGCCTCGACGGTCCAGTACCGGTACCGGTCGACGACGTTGCGGCGGTCGCCGTGCGCCAGCAGCTCGGGGTCGTAGCGCGGGTCCGGCGCACCACCGTCCGCGAGGCGGGGCCACGCGTCCGGGCCGCCCGGCCACGGGCCGACGCCGACCTCGCGCTCGGGCTCGCGCTCGGTCCCGGTCACCGCCCGGCCAGCCACTCGTCGTACGTGATCGTGCCCGACGCGGCGTCGGGCACGAGGTTGTGCCCGGCGCGGAAGAACTCCCCGAGCGGGCCGGGCAGCGGCACGGCGACCGGCAGCCGGCGGGAGCCGTGCGCCCGGCGCCAGGAGCCGGCCATCGCGCGCGCGTCGAGCACCTGCGGCCCGCCGACGGTGGCGGTCGGCGCGCCGGACGGGCCCGTGCTGGGCGCGACCCCGAGCGGGTCGGCACCCTCGGCCGCGTCGACGAGCGCGCGGGCGACGTCACGCAGGTCGATCGTCTGGAAGCGGCAGCCGCGCGGATACGGCAGGAGCCCGAGCCGCGACCAGGCCCCGAGGCGGCTGTCGCGGCCGAAGAAGAGGTCGAGGAACCCGTGGAACTGGGTGGCCCGCACGACCGTCGCCGGCACCGCCCCGGTGGCGTAGACGCGCTCCTGCTCCGCGTGCGCCCGGTAGTACCCGTAGTCGCTGCGGTCGACCGCGGCGATCGAGAGCACGACGACGCGACCCACGCCCGCGCGCCCCGCGGCGTCCGCGACCCGCCGCGCACCCGCGGTGAAGACGGCCTGGGCGGCGGGCGTCATCCCGTTGCTGGTGCCGACCACGGCCTGCACGCCGTCGAACGCCGCGGCGAGCGCGCCCGCGACCCGCGCCTCGTCGTCGTCGAGGAGGTCCACCGCGTGGTGCGTCGCACCGGGCTCGAGGTCCGCGGGACGCCGGCGCGAGACCACCCGCACCTCGTGGCCCCGCGCTGCGGCCTCCCGCACCACGGCGCGCCCGGCCTGACCGGTGCCGCCCACCACCGCGATCGTCGTCATGCGCCCATCCTGGCGCACGCGCCGGGCCGCCCCGCCCACTAGGGTGAGCGGCGTGAGCGAACGACGGATCGAGTGCTGGCTGACCGACATGGACGGCGTCCTCGTGCACGAGGGCCAGGCCATCCCCGGGGCGCCGGAGTTCATCCGCGCCCTGCGCGACGCGGAGCGCCCCTTCCTCGTCCTCACGAACAACTCGATCTTCACGCCGCGCGACCTGCGCGCCCGCCTCGCGACGTCGGGCATCGACGTCCCGGAGGAGGCGATCTGGACGTCCGCGCTGGCCACCGCGCAGTTCCTCACGGACCAGATCCCCAACGGGTCGGCGTACGTGATCGGCGAGGCCGGCCTCACCACCGCCCTGTACGAGGCGGGGTACACGCTCACCGAGTCGAACCCGGACTACGTGGTGCTGGGCGAGACGCGCACCTACTCGTTCACGGCCATCACCAAGGCGATCCGCCTCGTGCGCGACGGCGCCCGCTTCATCGCCACCAACCCGGACACCACCGGCCCGTCCGCCGAGGGCCCCCTGCCCGCCACCGGCGCCGTCGCCGCGATGATCCAGGCCGCCACCGGCCGCTCGCCGTACTACGTGGGCAAGCCGAACCCGATGATGTTCCGCTCCGCGCTCAACCGGATCGACGCCCACTCCGAGGTGACGGCGATGATCGGCGACCGCATGGACACCGACGTCGTCGCCGGCATCGAAGCGGGCCTGGAGACGTTCCTCGTCATGACGGGCTCCACGACCGCCGCCGAGGTGGACACCTACCCGTTCCGCCCGTCGCACGTGGTCGACTCGATCGCCGACCTGATCGACCGTGTCTGACGACGACGCTCCCGGCGAAGGCAGGCCGCCGAGCGCCCGGACGCGACGTGGTACCTGGACGGCCGTGCTCGCGATCGCGGTCGGCGCCGGCATGATCCTCTGGGTACTGACCCGCCCTGTCGGCTACGCGTCGTTCGGCTGGTTCGCCTACG
Source organism: Isoptericola nanjingensis (assembly GCF_050311635.1). NCBI lineage: Bacteria > Bacillati > Actinomycetota > Actinomycetes > Micrococcales > Promicromonosporaceae > Isoptericola > Isoptericola nanjingensis. The sequence goes on from NZ_JBNOZL010000008.1 coordinate 238,261, forward strand.
CCCCCCGGTCCGACACGATGTTCGTGCCCGGGTCGTCGAGGCTCGTGCTGATGTGGGTGCTGTTCGGGCTGGGTGCTCTGCTGGTCGGGCTGGGCGGCGGGTTCCTGCTCGGCCGCCGCCGCGGCTGACGGACGCCGCTCAGCGCGGCACGAACGCCGCGGCCCTCGCGACGAGGCGCGAGACGTCGTCCAGCGCGTCCAGGTCCTGATGACCCTGGCGCCACCAGAGCAACGTGTCGCCGTCGAGCCGCAGCCGACCGCCGCGCAGGGCATCCTTTCCCTGGCGGGCGAGGGCCGCGCCGCCGCCGTCGCCGAGCCACGCGCGGGCGGTGCGTTCGCTCTCGGTGGTCACGCGGAACGCGCGGTCGAAGTCCGGCACGCCGACCTCGACGCCGGCCCGCAGTGCGTCGGCGACGCCCGCGGCGCCCACCTCCACCGTCCCGTGCGCGCGGTCGAGGCGCGTGAGCACGAGGTGGTACGGGTCGGCAAGGATCACCGGACCGGACTCGCGCGCCCCGGTCTCCGTGAACGTGCCGCCGGAGCGGCGCTGCACGCCCAGTTCGAGCGTCCACACGTCGCGACCGTCGATCCGCGAGCGCAGCACCTCGCCGACGGTGTGCCCGACGTCGCTGTCGAGGGGCTCGCGCTTCGGGAACGACTGCACGCCACGCGGTACCTCGGGCTGCCCGGTCCCGCCGTACGCCGCCCACCGCCCACCGGCGACGAGCCGGTCGACGTCCGCGCCGCGCCTCATGACGAACCGGCGCTGGGCGCGCACGTACCCCAGCCCGGCGACGACCGCCGCGACGGGCACGAGCACGGACGCCACCCACAGGTCGATCACGCCGAAGCCGGCCAGCGCCGCCGCCGCGACGACGACGGCCATCGGGACGGCGAGGATCGCGAGGCTCGGCCGCCGCGCGGCCGGGCGGCTCACGCGAGGCCCAGGTCCGCCAGGTCGTAGAGGTAGTGGTAGGGCACGCCGAGGGCCTCGATCTTGTCGCCGGCGCCGGTGGCGCGGTCGACGATCGTGGCGCAGCCGAGCACCTCGGCGCCCGCGGCGCGCAGCGCCTCGATGGCCGTGATGGGCGACCCGCCGGTCGTCGTCGTGTCCTCGAGGACGACGACCTTGCGGCCCGCGACCTCGGGGCCCTCGATCTGCCGCTGCATGCCGTGCGCCTTGGCCGCCTTGCGGACCACAAACGCGTCGAGGTCCTGCCCGCGCGACGCCGCGGCGTGCAGCAGCGCGTCCGCGATCGGGTCGGCGCCGAGCGTGAGGCCGCCGACGGCGTCCACCTCCGCCGTGCCGAGGCCGACCTCCTCGAGGTGGTCGAGCAGCACGTGGCCCACGAGCGGGGCCGCGCGGTGGTGCAGCGTGATCCGGCGCAGGTCGACGTAGTAGTCGGCCTCCTTGCCGGAGGACAGCGTCACCTTGCCGTGCACGACGGCGAGCTCGGTGATGAGGTCGCGCAGCTGCTCGCGGGGCGTGGGGCCGAAGGCGGTGTCGGTGGTCGTCACGGGCACCAGGGTACGGGTCAGCGGTACTTGCCCACGGCGCGGACGGCCGTGCGCGGGGCCAGGCGCAGCAGCGCCGCGGCCGCCTTGTAGCGGACCGACGGCGTCGAGATGACGACACCGCGCCGCACGTCCGCGAGCGCCTCGGAGACCACGGTCGGGGCGTCGAGCCAGCCGGCGTCCGGGATCGAGGACATGTCCACGCCCGCCCGGTCGTGGAACTCGGTGCGCACGAACCCGGGGCTCAGCACCGTGGCCGTGACGCCGGTGCCCTTGAGCTCGACGGCCAGCCCTTCCGTGAACGACCGTACGTAAGCCTTCGCCGCGGCGTAGGTGCCGCCGGCGGTCAGCGCGGCGATCGACCCGACGTTGAGGATGGCGCCGCGCCCGCGGCTCGTCATCTGCCCGGCGGCCGCGTGCGACAGCACGAGCACCGCCCGGACCATGACGTCCAGGGCGGACACCTCGACGGCGAGGTCACCACCGACGAACGGCTGCGCCGTCGCGAACCCGGCGTTGTTGACCAGCAGACCCACCGGGCGCCGGTCGTCGCCCTCCTCGTCGCCGGTGACGGCGAGCCGGGCGGCGACCCGCTCCAGGTCCTCCGGCACGGACAGGTCTGCGGGCAGCACCTCCACCCGCACGCCGGCGGCCGCACGCACCTGCGCGGCGACCTGCTCCAGGCGGTCGGCGTCGCGCGCGACGACGACCACGTCGTGTCGCGCGGTGGCGAGCTGCCAGACGAACTCCAGGCCGAGGCCGGCGGTGGCGCCGGTGACGAGCGCGGTACCCATGGGGGCAGCCTAGAGGGCGGACGCCGTGAGGTTGACCCTCACGCGACGTGAGGCTCCACGCTGGCCGCATGACCGACACCACCGTCCCTGCGTTCAGCATCAGCCCCGTGCCGCGGCCCGGCCCTGGCGTGCAGCCGCCGGAGCAGTTCCGTGGCATCTACGGCATGCCGATGTTCGTCACCGTCCCGACGGACGACCTCGAGGCGTCCACCGACTTCTGGGTGCGCGGCCTCGGCTTCTTCGACTTCTTCACCGCCCCGGGCACGATCACCCACCTGCGCCGCTGGGCGTTTCAGGACGTACTCCTCGTGCCGGCGCCGCAGTCCGCCGCGTCCCGTCCCGGGCCTGGGCGGTTGAGCGTGAGCTTCTCCTGCGTGCTGAGCGAGATCGACTCCGTCGCCGTCGCCTGCGAGGAGGTCTTTCCCGGTTCCACGACGGGCCCGCGCCTGCAGCCGTGGGGCACCGTCGACCTGGAGGTCGTGACCCCCGAGCGGACGCGCGTCGTCATGACCGCCGCCCGCCCGTGGGACCCGGCGAGCCCGGAGGCGGCGCACGTCCAGGACCGGCTCGGCTTCGGTGCCGAGGCGTGAAGGCGCCCGTGACGTCGCGGTCCGTCGTCGTCCTGCACCAGGACGACGACGCACCGCGACGTCACCGGGCAGACTGGACGATGTGGCCTCCCGACCCGACCTCACCGTCGGCGCCGCGGCGCGGGCCGCGGGCGTCACCGTCCGGACCCTGCACCACTGGGACGCCGTCGGCCTGGTGCGCCCCTCGGCGCGCACGGCCGCCGGCTACCGCCTGTACACGGCGTCCGACCTGGCGCGCGTGCACCGCGTCGTCCTGTACCGCGACCTCGGCGTGCCGCTCGACGAGATCGGGGCGCTGCTCGACTCCCCCGAGGGTGCCGACGCGTCCCTGCGCCGCCAGCGCGACCTCGTGCGCGAGCGGCTGCGCCGGCTGGAGCGCGCGGCCGACGCCCTCGACCGGCTGGTCGAGGCGCGCGAGCGCGGCGTCCTGCTGACGCCCGAGGAGCAGGTCGCCCTGTTCGGCGACGACTGGCAGCCGTCGTGGGCGGCCGGCGCCCGCGAGCTCTGGGGCGACACCGACCAGTGGGCCCAGTTCGCCGAGCGGGCGGCCGAGCGCACCCGCGAGGAGTGGCGGGCGGTCGCCGCGGAGGCCGAGGCCGTCCTCGACTCCCTCGCCGACGCCCTGGGCCGCGGCGTGCGGCCCGGCAGCGCCGCGGCCGACGCGCTGGCCGAGCGCCACCGCGCGTCCCTCGGCGCCTACTTCGACGTCACGCCCGCCATGCACGTCGTCATCGGGCGCATGTACGCCGCCGACCCCGAGTTCACCGCGAACCACGACGCGCGCCACCCGGGCCTGACGGCGTGGCTGAGCGAGGTGATCGACGCGGCCGCCCGCGCCCACGGCGTCGACCCCGACACCGCGACGTGGGGATGACCGCCCGGTGCCGTCGGCCTCCGCCGGTAGCCTGGCGCCCGTGCGCCTCGCGACCTGGAACGTCAACTCCGTCCGTGCCCGCGTCGACCGGGTGATCGCCTTCCTGGAGCGCTCGGGCACCGACGTGCTCGCCATCCAGGAGACCAAGTCCCGCGACGAGCAGTTCCCCCACGCGGCGTTCGAGGCCGCGGGCTACCAGGTGGCGCACACCGGGCACTCGGCGTGGAACGGCGTCGCCATCGCGTCGCGGGTCGGGATCGCGGACGTCGAGACGTCGTTCCCCGGGCAGCCCGGGTTCGCCAAGGCTCCCGCCACCGTGCCCGACGACGCGCCGGCCGAGGCGCCCGACGTGACGCCCGACGAGGCGCCGACGACGCTGCTCGACGTGCCGCCGCCGGTCGAGGCGCGCGCCCTGGGGGCCACCTGCGGCGGCGTCCGCGTGTGGTCGCTGTACGTGCCGCACGGCCGCGCGATCGGCGACCCCCACTACGCGTACAAGCTGGCGTGGCTGGGTGCGCTGCGCGACGCCGCGGCAGGCTGGCTCGCCGACGACCCGCGCACACAGGTCGCGCTGGTCGGCGACTGGAACGTCATCCCGCTCGACACGGACGTCTACGACGCGGCCGCGTTCGAGGGCCACACCCACGTGACCCCCGCCGAGCGGGAGGCGTTCACGGCGTTCGCGACCGCCGGGTACACCGAGGTGACGCGCGAGCACCTGCCCGCGGAGCACACCTACACGTACTGGGACTACCAGCAGCTCGCGTTCCCCCGGAACAAGGGCCTGCGCATCGACTTCGCCTACGCCTCCCCCGCCGTGCGCGAGCGCGTCACCGGCGTCGTCATCGACCGTGACGAGCGCAAGGGCAAGGGCGCCAGCGACCACGTCCCGGTGATCCTCGACCTGGCCGACCCGGCCTGACGCGCGGAGCCCGTCGTGACCGAGGAGCAGCACCAGCACGACCCGGACCGGCGCGCCCCGCACCGGCAGCACCCGGCGGACGAGCCCGCACCCGGTTCCGCCCCGCCGCCCGCGGAGCCCGTCTTCGCCGCGCCGACGCCGGCGGGCGCGCTGCCGGCGGACGGCCTCACCGGCCTGGGCCTGCCGGGCACCGGCGACGACGACGCCGCGCCCGCGCCCGGCGACGCCGTGCCGGGTACGCCCCGGGCGGGGGTCGCCGGCAGGGTTCGGGCGCGCCGCGTCGCGGGTCGTGCGGCCGTGGCGGTGGTGGCGCTCGCGGTCGTCGGCGGCGCCGTGGCGATCGGGGTCGCGACGGCGCACGCCCGGGCGACCGCCCCCGTGCCGGCCGCGGTGACCGGGGCGCGCGAGGTGAACGCGGCGCAGCTCGTGCTCGGGTCGTGCCTGCGGGAGCTGCCTCCCGGCGACGTCGGCCGGGTGACCGTCGTGCCGTGCGCGAGCGAGCACGGGGCGCAGGTGGTGGGGCGCACGGACTCCGCGGCCGGCGCGGTGTGGCCCGGTCACGACGCGCTGGTGCGCAAGGCCTCCGCGGACTGCGGGCCCGGGCTGCTGGGTGCCGCGGGCCGCGAGGACGAGGGGCCGACCTTCGTCGTCCTCACCCCGTCCGAGGACGGCTGGGCGGCCGGCGACCGCACGGGGCTGTGCGTCGCGGTCTCCGCCGCGCCGGGGACGGCCGACCTGCTGCGCTGAGCCTGCGACCGTGGTCGGACGCACGGACCGGTCGACGTCTCTGATATCCCCCCACGGGTGGGTTCTTACAGTGACCTTCGTCACATCTGGTATCACGGCACCGCGTCCGGTTCGGCCTGGGTTGACCGGACTCGTCCAGCGCCGATGCCTGTCGACCACCGCGCCACCGACACGCCGGACCTGTTATCGGAACGTGACCTCGACGGGTCCTCAGGGTTAGCGTCCCTCGACCGCACCTAGCAACGGGTGCCGGCCGACCGGGACGCAGCCGAGTGCTGCCGGCGTCCCGGTGACCACGAAACTCACGGCAGCAGCGGGAGACCCACTTCCGGCCGGCCGCCCGGGCACACCGCCCGGACGCTCCCGGCCTTGGGGTTCAGCCACCTTGGTGGCGGGCCAACGATCTCGGCCTCACCCGACAGCTCATCTCGCAGGCTGGAGGTCACGCCCCATGTCCATGTCCCCTGCCCCCGCGCGCCCCGGCACCGCCGCCGTGGCCGCTCGCCGGCCCCGCCGGGCGATCATCGCCCTCGCCGTCGCCGGCGCCCTCACCGGCGGCGGTCTTGTCGCCGTCGCCCCCCACGCCTCGGCGGCCCCGGCCGCCACGGCGGTCCAGGCGGCCTCGACGTCGTCGAAGCCCCGGCCGTCCGTCAGCCTCAAGGCCACCAAGACGACGCTGATCAAGGGTTCGGGGAAGTCCAAGCGCCCCGTGTACACCGTCACCGCCAAGCGTGCCGGCAAGACGATCGCCGGGAAGGCGAAGCTCGTCATCAACGGCAAGGTCAAGTCGACCAAGACGATCCGGCACGGCAAGGCGACGTTCAACCCGAGCTGGCCCATGCACAAGGTCGGCAAGAACAAGGTCCGCGTGGTGGTGGACCCGAGCGGCTCGAGGCTGCTCGCGAAGTCCAGCCGCACCGTGACGACCACCGCGAAGAAGCCCGGCTCTCCTGTCGTGGCGATCGCGAAGACGAAGGTCGGCGCCCGCTACGTCTCCGGCGCCACCGGTCCGAGCTCGTTCGACTGCTCGGGCTTCACCTCCTACGTGTACAAGAAGGCGATCGGCAAGAAGCTGCCGCGCACGTCGTCCGCGCAGAAGCACGTCGGCACGAAGGTCTCGCGCAAGAACGCCAAGCCCGGCGACCTGATCTGGTCGCCCGGCCACGTCGCCATCTACATCGGCGACGGCAAGCAGATCGACGCCGGCAACCCGCGCGTCGGCGTCGTCAAGCGCAGCATCTGGCAGTCGAACCCGACGTTCATCCGGGTCAGCAGCAAGGCGGTCTGACTCCCGCCGAGATAGAGAGGCGACCCGCCGAGATAGAGAGGGCACGGACCGTAGCCGGCTACGGTCCGTGCCCTCTCTATCTCGGCGAGGAGCCTTCTCTATCTCGGCAGGGTTCAGAGGGCGAGGTCGAGGCGGCCGTCGGGGGAGGAGCTGGCCAGCGCGCCCTCGCGGCGCGGGATGCGGCCGGCCCCGGCGGCGAGGCGGCCGGACTCGACGGCGAGGCGCATGGCGTGCGCCATGCGGACCGGGTCGGCGGCGCGCGTGACGGCGGTCGCGAGCAGCACGCCGTCGCAGCCGAGCTCCATCGCGAGGGCGGCGTCGGACGCCGTGCCCACCCCGGCGTCGAGGACGACGGGCACGCGTGCGGCACTCGCGATCGCCTCGATGTTGCGCGGGTTGAGCACGCCCAGCCCGGTGCCGATGGGGGCGCCGAGCGGCATGACGGCGGCGCACCCGACGTCCTCCAGCCGGCGCGCGAGGATCGGGTCGTCGTTCGTGTACGGCAGGACGACGAACCCGTCGCGCACGAGCCGGTCGGCCGCCTCGACGAGGCCGATCGGGTCGGGCAGCAGGGTGACGTCGTCGGCGACGACCTCGAGCTTGACCCAGTCGGTGCCGCACGCCTCGCGCGCGAGCTGGGCGGTGAGCACGGCCTCGGCGACCGAGAAGCAGCCCGCCGTGTTGGGCAGGGCGCGGATGCCGAGCCGCTCCAGCAGCCCCCAGATGCCGCCGTCCTCGGCGCCCGCGCCGCCCGGGCGCACCGCGACGCGGCGCATCGCCACCGTGGTGAGCCCGGTGCCCGACGCGACCAGCGCGTCCTCGAGCGTCATGAGGTTCGACGCGCCGCCCGTGCCCATGACGAGGCGCGAGCCGATCTCCGTGCCGGCGACCACCAGGGGGTCGACGAGCGGGTGCGCGAGCGGGCGGGACGTGGCCGCGGCGTGCGTGCTGGTCATGCTTCCTCCGTGCTTCGTGGTCAGGCTTCGTGGTCAGCCGCCCTGGACGGCGGTGACGATCTCGACCCGGTCGCCGGGAGCGATCCGGGTGCCGGCCCACAGGCCGCGGGGGACGACGGCGTCGTTCACGGCGACGGCGATGCCCTGCACGGAGCCGTCGGCGACGAACGCGGGCACGAGGGCCGCGACGACGGCCTCGACGCCGTCGCCGTGCGGCCCGTCGAGCGGGTAGGCCTCGCCGTTCACGACGGCAGTGCGGGTGGCGGGGGCGGCGGTCATCGGGCGGCTCCTTCGGGAAGACGGGCGGCGGGCGCGAAGCGGCGCGGGTCGGCGGCGGACAGCGCCGGGTCGGGGGGAGGCGCTCCGGTCAGCACGGCCACGACCGCGTCGGCCGTGAGCGGGGCGAGCAGCACCCCGTTGCGCCCGTGCCCGACGGCGGCGAGCAGGCCGGGCACCGCGGTCGCGCCGACGAGCGGCAGGTTGTCGGGGGTGGCCGGGCGGGCGCGCGGCGTGACGTCGACCAGCGCGGCCTCGTCGATGCCGGGCACGAGCGCGCGGGCGTCACGCAGCAGCGCGAACACGCCGCCCGCCTCGGCGCGGCGGTCGTCGGGGCGCTCCTCGCTGGTGGCGCCGACGACGATCTCCCGGTGGCTCGGCCCGGTGCCGGGCCCCGCGCCGGTACCGGGACCCCGCGGCACGACGTACACCGGCCGCCCCTGCACGGTGCCCCGCACCACGTGCTCGAGCGCGAGGCCCGGGCCGGCGTCCAGGCGCAGCGTGGCGCCTTTCACCGGCCGCACCGGGACACGCACGTCGGGCACGCCGTCGAGCAGCGACGCCGTCGCGACCGCGCCGGTCGCGACGACGACCGCGCCCGCGGCGTGGCGCGCGCCCGCGTCGTCGTGCACCGCGACGACGCGGCCCGCGCCGTCGCGCTCGAGCCGCGCCGCCGCGCGGCGCACGAGGGCGCCGCCGAGCGCCTGGACGAGCGCCGCGTGCGCCCCTCGCGGGTCCACGGCGAGGTCGCCCTCGACGACGGCCGCCCCGGCGAGCCGCGGCCCGAGGTACGGCTCGCGCCGCCGCGCGTCGGCCACGGAGACCTCGGCGGAGGCGAGGCCCCACTCCCGGTGCAGCGCCAGGACCCGGCGCAGCAGGGCGAGGTCGTCGGCGTCGTACGCGACGGCGAGTGACCCGGCGCGCAGCAGGGGGACGTCGCGCCCGGTCGCCGCGGCCAGGCGGGCGGCGAAGTCGGGCCAGAGCGCGGCCGAGGCGACGTTGATGCGGGCGAGCTCCCGCTCGCCGAAGTCGGACTCGCTGACAGCCGCGAGCATCCCCGCCGCGGCGCGGGTGGCGCCCTCGCCGGGCGACGGGTCGAGCACGGTGACGGACAGACCGCTCGCTGCGGCGCGCCAGGCCACGGAGAGGCCGACGATCCCGCCGCCCACGACGACCATGTCGGACAGGGTGTCGGACAGGGTGTCGGACAGGGTGCCGGACAGGGCGTCGGACGGACTGCTGGGCGTGGGCATGTGCGCTCCCTTCGCTGGCATGACCCAGATCAGGTTCGACGGTCGGCTCCTACGCCCTCTCAGCCCCGAGCGGGGCTCCCGTGCGCGGCCACTGTAACCCGGGCCGTGGTTACCCTGACCGGCGTGACCACGACCGCGCCCGACCACGGTGCCGCCCCGGAGACCGCTCCCGACCCGCCCCGCGCCCGCCTCGCCGACGCCCGCCTGTACCTGTGCACCGACGCCCGCGAGGAGCGCGGCGACCTGGAGGACTTCCTCCACGCAGCGCTCGCGGGCGGCGTCGACGTCGTGCAGCTGCGGGACAAGACGCTCGACGTCGCGCGCGAGCTCGAGCTGCAGGAGGTGGTCGCCCGCGTCGCCGCGGAGCACGGCGCGCTCTGGGCGGTGAACGACCGGGCCGACGTCGCGCAGCTCACCGGGACGCCCGTGGTGCACATGGGGCAGCGCGACCTACCGGTGCCCGCCGTGCGGTCGCTGCTGGGGCCGGCGCCGGTGCTCGGCCGGTCCACGCACTCCGCGGACCAGGCCGCCGCGGCGGAGGCCGACCCGGACGTCGACTACTTCTGCGTCGGCCCGCTGTGGGCCACGCCCACCAAGCCCGGCCGCGCGGCCGTCGGGCTCGACCTGCTGCGCGAGGTGGCGGCGACCCGCCCGACGACGCCGTGGTTCGCCATCGGCGGCGTCGACGGCGAGCGCCTGGACGCCGTGCTCGACGCCGGAGCGTCGCGCGTCGTCGTCGTGCGGGCGATCACGCAGGCGCCCGACCCCGAGCGCGCCGCCCGCGAGCTGCGCGAGCGGCTGGGCTGACCCGCCGGCCCATCCGGGCACGCCCCCGGGATGGGGAGTGCTCCCCCTCGCGGGTGATACCCGGCGGGGGTGGCGTGTGCCACAGTGAGCTCGCCCCGCCTCGCGCCGGGGCGAGTCGCGCCCCCCGAGCCCTGGAGAAGTCGATGTCCCCTCGTGCCCGCACGTCCGCCCTGCTGCTCGCCGGCGCCCTGCTCGTCCTGTCCGGGTGCACCGGCGGGGGCGCCGAGGAGGAGGGCGGGACGTCTGGAGCGGCCGCATCGGCCACCCCGGAGGCCGAGGCGGCCGCGGATCCTGGCACGGCGTCCGTCGCCGACCAGGTGATGGCGGAGCAGAAGATCGCGACGCCGCACGGCTCGGACGCGGCCCTCGGCGGCGAGGTGACCGTGTCGCTGCGGGCGGTCGAGGTGGCCGGCGGCACGACGACGGTGCGCTGGGCGCTGCGCTGGGACGACGACGCGTCGCCCGCCGACGCGGGGGCGAGCTGGTACGACATGAGCGTGGAACCCAGCACGACCGTGACGGACCGGGCGGGTCTCAAGGCGTACCGGCCGTTCTGCACCGAGGGCGCCTGGCAGGAGGACACCGACGACTCGACGAAGGCGGCGGTCGCGCAGATCAAGTGCCGTGAGTCCATGCTCGTGTCCCCTCTCGAGAAGCACGCCTTCAAGTTCCCCAACCACGGCACCATCGAGGTGTCCGCCGTGCTGCCCGCGCCGGAGGGGGAGCCCGCGACGGTGGACGTCCTGCCCGCCGAGGGGCTGCCGCTGTTCACGGACGTGACGGTCACCTACGTCGACGGCGCCGCGAAGTGACGGCTCGACGGCCGCGGGGGACGGTGGTCGCGGCGCTCGCCGCGCTGCTCGCCGCGCTGCTCGCCCCGGGTGCTGCCGGCCCGGCCGTGGCGGGGACCGAGCCGAGCGCGTCGCCGAGCCCGTCGTCGGGCGCCGCTCCGACGGCCGACCCGGAGCTGATGCAGGAGGCGCGGGCAGCGCTCGCGGAGCAGGACGCGACCGTCGAGGCCGCGGAGACCACCGACGCGATGCGCACGGACGCCACGGTCGACCTGCGCGCGGGCGACTCGACGTTCGCCTTGGACGCCGCGGACTCCACCATCACTCTGGAGCAGAGGCAGGAGAAGAAGGACGACACGGTCGTCACGCTCACGTCCGACCTGCTGTTCGACTTCGGCAGGGCGACGCTGACGCCGGAGGCGGCGAAGGCGGTCGCGAGGCTGGCGGCGGACATCCCGCAGGACGCGACGGTGCGCGTGGACGGGTACACCGACTCGATCGGAACGGACGCGAAGAACCTCACGCTCTCCCGGCAGCGCGCGAACGCGGTCGCCGACGTGCTCGCGGCGGAGCGGCCGGACCTCACGCTGAAGGTGGAGGGCCACGGCGAGGCGGACCCGGTCGCGGACAACGAGGTGGACGGCCAGGACAACCCCGCGGGGCGGGCGCTCAACCGCCGCGTCGAGGTGACCTACCCCACCGCGTGACCCGTGGGACGGGCCCGGGAGCGGTACCGTCCGGCGGCTACGATGGCTCGGTGACGTCTCCCGCCACCGACACCCCCACCACCGCCGACCTGGCGCCCTCGCCGCGACCGGTCCTCGTCGTCGACTTCGGCGCCCAGTACGCGCAGCTCATCGCGCGCCGGGTGCGCGAGGCCCGCGTCTACTCCGAGATCGTGCCGCACACGTTCACCACCGAGCAGATGCTCGCCAAGAACCCGGCGGCCATCATCCTGTCGGGCGGCCCGTCGTCGGTGTACGCCACCGGCGCGCCGTTCGTGGACCCGGCGCTGTTCGAGGCCGGCGTGCCGGTGCTCGGCATCTGCTACGGCTTCCAGGCGATGGCGCAGGCGCTGGGCGGCACCGTCGCCCAGACGGGGCAGCGGGAGTACGGCGGCACCGAGGTCGAGGTGTGCGAGGCCGGCGTGCTGCTGGCGGGCACCCCCGACCACCAGACCACCTGGATGAGCCACGGCGACTCCGTGCACGCGGCGCCCGAGGGCTTCACGGTGCTCGCGACGTCGTCCGGCTCGCCCGTCGCGGCGATCGAGGACACCGGTCGCCGCCTGTACGGCGTGCAGTGGCACCCCGAGGTCAAGCACTCCGCGCACGGTCAGGCCGTGCTGGAGAAGTTCCTCTACGAGGGCGCGGGGCTCGCGCCCGACTGGACGGCCGGCAACGTCATCGCCGACCAGGTCGCCGCGATCCGCGCGCAGGTCGGCGACGCGCGCGTCATCTGCGCCCTGTCCGGCGGCGTGGACTCCGCCGTCGCCGCCGCGCTGGTGCAGCGCGCCGTCGGCGACCAGCTCACCTGCGTGCACGTGGACCACGGCCTGCTGCGCGAGGGCGAGGTCGAGCAGATCGAGCGCGACTTCGTCGCGTCCACGGGCGTGAAGCTGATCATCCGCGACGAGAAGGAGCGGTTCCTCACCGCCCTCGCGGGCGTGAGCGACCCCGAGACGAAGCGCAAGATCATCGGCCGCGAGTTCATCCGCGTCTTCGAGGACGCCCAGCGCGACATCGTCGCCGAGGCGGGCGCCCACGGCGAGGAGGTCAAGTTCCTCGTGCAGGGCACGCTCTACCCGGACGTCGTCGAGTCCGGTGGGGGCGAGGGCGCGGCCAACATCAAGAGCCACCACAACGTGGGTGGCCTGCCCGACGACCTGCAGTTCGAGCTGGTCGAGCCGCTGCGCACCCTGTTCAAGGACGAGGTCCGCGCGGTCGGCCGCGAGCTCGGGGTGCCGGAGGAGATCGTCTCCCGCCAGCCTTTCCCGGGCCCGGGCCTCGGCATCCGCATCGTCGGCGAGGTGACGGCGGAGCGCCTCGAGACGCTGCGCCAGGCGGACGCCATCGCGCGCGCCGAGCTCACCAAGGCCGGCCTGGACGACGAGATCTGGCAGTGCCCCGTCGTGCTGCTGGCCGACGTCCGCTCCGTCGGCGTGCAGGGCGATGGTCGCACCTACGGCCACCCGATCGTGCTGCGCCCCGTGTCCTCCGAGGACGCCATGACGGCCGACTGGACGCGCCTGCCCTACGACGTGCTGTCCGTCATCTCCACCCGCATCACCAACGAGGTGAGCGAGGTCAACCGCGTGGTGCTCGACGTGACGAGCAAGCCGCCGGGCACGATCGAGTGGGAATGAGGGAGGCGGGCGTGGTGCGCGGCGGTGTCGTTCGTTCGAATGATTCGCTCGTTCCTCGCTCGGCTCTCACGAACGACACCGCCGCGCACCACGCCCGCAGGTAGCGGCGGGAGCTGTCTCCCGTCGGTGGATGTGTCAGGAGATGCGGAACGAGTTCGCCCGGTCGTTGAAGCTGCCGAGGTAGCTGTCCTTGTCGATGAACCCGGTGTACGCCCCCGTCTTGTTGTTGCCGTTGTAGAGGCGCACGTCGCAGCCGTTGTAGGTCTTGACGGAGCTGATCCGGTTGGACAGCGCGGTGCCGAGGTTGGCGCCGCCCTCGTTGTCCCCGGTGCCCGACGTGCAGCCGACCTTGTACTTCGGGTTGAACACGACGACCTGGAAGCCGCCGTAGTCCTTGTTCTGGTACAGCCGTGCGACGACCAGCCCGGTCCCCGGCTTCGCGTTCTTGCAGCCGAAGGTCCCGTCGAGGACGGCGCAGTAGTAGGTGGTGCTGGCAGCCGTGGCCGAGATCTTCAGGTCCTCGACCATGACCGGTGCGTCGCTGTCCACGCGCTGCACCTGGACCGGCGCCAGGTCGTCCGCGGGCGCGGCCGTCGCGGTCGGACCCGCGACCCCCAGCGCGGTGATCGCGGCGAGCCCGCCGACGACGGCGGCGAGCCGGGCGCGGACGTTGCGTCGTTGCGTCGTGATGGTCATCTTCGCTCCTCACGTCTGCCGGCGATCCCCTCGTCGCCGGTCACGGTGTGGGGGGAGCGCGGAGCGGGCGATCTTGATACGCCCGAGCAACGACGTGCCCGTGACCTGCGGTGACGCCGCCTCGGTCAGCGGACGAGCGATGCGGCGCGCTCGTACGCGCGGTCGACGTCGGCGAGCACGCGCGGCCACGACGTCGCGAGCTCGGCGGAGCGGTTGTGGGCGATGATCGCGTCGAGCAGGGCGGGGTCGTCGGCGAGGCGGACGAGGGCGCCGGCCATCGCCGCGTCGTCGTCCACGAGGAGGGCGTCGCGCCCGTCGACCAGGCGCTCCGCGACCCCCGACTGCGACCGGCTGACGACGGCGAGTCCGGCGGCCTGGGCCTCGAGCGCCGCGATGCCGAACGCGTCCTGCACCGCGGGGGCGACGAAGACGTCGGCGCGCACGTAGAGGCGCTTGAGCTCGGTCGGGGTGAGGCGGCCGACGAGCCGCACCGTGTCGGCCAGCCCGTGCTCGCGCACCCAGCGGCGGGCGTCGGCGAGCTGCGGGCCGTCGCCGCCGATGGTCGCGACCAGGCGCCCGGGGGCCTTCTCCATCGCGGCGGCGATCGCCTCCAGCATCGGCAGCACCCGCTTGCGCGGCGCGAACCGGGTGGCGGACACGACGTGCACCTCGCGCCCTTCCGCCCGCTCGCCCCGCTCGACGCGCGGCAGCCGCCAGGCGTCGACGTCGATGCCGTTGCCCAGCACCGACACGCGACCCGCCGCCGCGTCGGGCGCGAGTCGTCGCCCGACGACACGGCGCAGGGGAGCGGCGGTCAGCTCGCTCACCGCGGACCACTGGACCGGCCACGACGACCACCGGGTCACGCGGTCGAGCGCGCCGAACGCGCGATCCCAGCCGCCCCACACGCTGTGCACGGTGAGCAGCGCCGGCAGCCCGAGCCGGGTCACCGGGCGGAGCGCCAGCTCGACCGTCGGGGCGAGCACGCCCATGTGCAGGTGCACGGCGTCCGGGCGCCGCCCGTCCCCCTCGAGCTCGCGCAGCCGCGCCAGCACGTGCGCCGTCGAGCGCGGGTGGACGGGGAAGCCCCCCGGCACGCGGGCGGCGACGCGGTGCACGACGACGCCGTCGCCGTCGGTCGACGTCGTCAGGCCGTGGTCGCCGGGGGCGGCCGGCGTCGTGGTGATGACCTCGACGTCGTGCCCGGCCTCCGCCTGCCGGCGCGCGAGCCGGGCCACCTGGGTCTCGATGCCGCCGAGCAGCGGCAGGTAGGAGTCGGAGACGTGGACGATGCGCACCGGCTCATCCTGCCATCGGCAGCGGCGCGGCCACCTGCGGCTTCGCCGAGCCGAGGGCGTGCGTTGGCGCTACCGTGCGAGGAGCGGGACCTCTGGCGCACGCGCCACGGCACACACCTGAGGAGAGGTGCGACATGTCGAGCACTGTCACCGTTCATCCGACCAAGGGCGTCCGCGGGATCGGGATGATCACCGTCATCGCGGGCATCGTCATGATCGTGCTCGGCGTGGGCGTCTGGGTGGTCGTCTCCCAGACCCTCTCCGCCGAGGAGATCACCGTCTCCGAGGACGCCAACATGTTCGCGGGCCAGCACGTCGCCGGACCGTTCACCGCGTACGCGCAGGCGGAGGTGATCGACAAGCACGCCACCGAGATGGCCGACGGGAAGACCTATGCCCAGCTCGACCAGGACGACCCCGTCCGCGACAGCGTGATGGACGCGTCGTTCCTGCGCGCGTCGCTGTTCACGTCGGTGGTGGCGTTCGGTGTCTGCGCCCTCGTCATCGGCCTGGGCATCGTGTTCATCCTGCTCGGGAGCGCGCTACGCAAGCTCGCCGGCGGGCCGCAGGTGGTGATCGACTCGCCCTCGCTCACGTCCGAGGGCGGGCTGTCGCACGCCGCGCACCGCGCCGACCCGGTCGAGCCCGACCGGCCGTCGGCCCCGACGACGCCCGCCGCGCCGCCCGAGCGGCCGAGCACGCGCACGGCTCCCGAGGCGCCCTCCGCCGGGACGTCGGCGCCTCCCTCGACGCCGCCGTCTGCGTCCCCCTCGACGCCGCCGGAGAACCCGCCGGCCGCGCCGCCGGCGGGGGGCAGCGGCTCGCCGTCGGCCTGAGGCCCGACCCGCACGACGACGCGGCGGTGACCCTAAGGTCACCGCCGCGTCGTCGTGCGCGTCAGCGGGTGGTCGTCGCGCGGCGTCGGCGGCGCACCGCGCTCACCACGGAGCCGATCACCAGCAGGGCGCCCGCCGCGGCGAGCAGCACGATCGCGGCCAGCTCGACGTCGATGTGCGCGCCCGCGGCGTTGGCCACCAGGCCCACGCCGAAGGCGACGACGAGGAAGCCCCACACGATCGTGCTCGCCCGCGGGCCGGTGCTGGCCGGCGGCTCGTCCACGGGGACGGGCGCCACCGGGGGCGCGGGCGCCGCCTCCGCCGGCTCGGACGAGGCCCACCCCGACGAGGCCGGCTCGAGCGTCGGCTCGGGCGCGGCGGCGCCGTAGCCGGGGGCGGGCGTCTCCGGCGCGGTCGCCGCCGGCTGGGTGGGCCCGTGCTCGGTGACGGCGGGTTCCGCGGGCCGCTCCGGCTGGTCGAAGATCGACAGCGGGTCGTCCGGCCCCGCCACCGGGAACGCGCGGGTGTCGCCCGAGGCGGGGTAGGCCTGGGTCTCGTCGGCCGCGCGCAGCGCCCGGGTGTCGTCGGCCGCAGGCAGGGCCTGCGTCTCGTCCGCGGCCGGCAGGGCCTGGGTCTCGTCCGGCTCGGGGCCGGGCGTGGTGGACTTGTCGTCGCTCATCAGGACTCCTCGATGGTCAGGTTGCCGGCGCGCACGCCGACGTCGAGCAGCAGGCGGGCGCCATCGGCCTGGCGAGCCTCCTCGTTGGTGAACCGCACGGGACCGTTGGTGTAGGTGTTGACGGAGCGGTCCTGGCCGTCCACGAACCACTCGGCGTTGCCCGCGATGACCTCGACGTCGGCCTCCACGGCCGTGCCGTCGGGAATCAGGACGGTCGCGTTGCCGGCGGAGATCGTGACGGGGACGACGACGGGGTCGTCCAGCGGGACGTCGGACAGGTCGAGGTCGGTGAGGTCGACCGTGGCGTCGCCGAAGCGCACGTGCACGCCCTCCTCGGCCTCGGCGGTCGTCGTCGGGTGCAGGGTGCCGTCGCTGACGACCGCGGCCGCGCCGGACTGCTGCGGCGCGGCGTCCCAGAACTCCCAGGAGCTGCGGTCCCCGGCGAAGGGCCAGGTGAGGACGCCGGCGATCAGCGCGAGGATCGCGAGGAACGTCAGGCCGCCGCCACGCCGGCCGCGCAGGCCGGTCACGACGAGCCCGAGCCCGAGGACCACGATCGACGCGCCCAGCCAGGTGGGCCCGAGGGGCAGGTCGAGGTTCCCGGTGCGGTCCGCGACGAGGAGCAGCGCGCCACCGAGCAGCACGAGCCCGAGGACGATGCCGACCGCGGCGGCGCCGGGACCGCGCCGCACGGGACGCGGGGGCCGCGGCGGGCGCGGTGCGACGACCGGGGCCGCCGGGGGAGCGGCGGGCGCGGAGGCCCAGGCGCCGGCCGGCGCGGCGGGCGCCGCGGCCCAGGAGCCGGAGGGGCTGGAGGGCTCGGTCGGCGGCTGCGGCGCCGGCGGCGTCGTCAGGTAGGGCGCCGGCGGCGCCGGGGTGAAGGAGCCCGTGGACGACGGCCCGCCCGTGGTGGGGTCGTCGGTCGTGCCCGGCGCGGGCGCGGCCGGGTACGGGGGAGCCGCGGGGTACGGCGGCGCGGGCGGGGCGCCGGGGCCGCCGTTCCGCGGGCGGCGGTCGCGGATCAGCTTGACGACCAGCCAGACGATCCCGACCCAGACGGCCACCCACAGGAGGGCGCCGATCCACTCGATCCCGAAGCCCCACCAGCTCAGGCCGTCGCCCCAGGCGAAGCCGACGATCAGGGCGACGACCGCCCCGAGGAGCGCGACGTCGAAGTCCCCGCGGAACGCCTGCTGCAGGTGGATGCGGCCGTCCCGCTCCGGGAGCAGCGCCCACGCGATCGCGTAGATGACGATGCCCGCGCCGGTGAGGAAGAAGCTGAGGATCAGCAGGCCGCGCACCAGCAGCGGGTCCAGGCCGAAGCGCTCGGCCACGCCGCCGGCGACGCCGCCGACCCACCGGTTGTCGGACCGGGTGACGCCCATGCGGCGGATGGAGTCGAAGAAGCCGTCGCCGGAGCGGCGCGGAGGGGTGCCGCCCGCGGCGGCGGCGCCGCCGGGTCCGGGCTGCGGCCCGGGCGGCTGGGGGAGGTCGTCGGTGCTCATGGCTCCATCCTGGCGATCGGGGAGCCCGCGCGGCATCGGGTGCTGCCCTGACGCGACCCTGAATCGACGGGTCGAGCCACCCTGAAACCTCGGGATCCCGCGCCCCGGGGCGCCCCTGACGTGCCAGGATCGGGAGCATGACCACCGAGCGACCCCCGCGCCTCCCGCTGCGCCGGCCCCCTCAGGGGCGGGTGCTCGCCGGCGTCGCCGCGGGCCTCGCCGCGCACCTGGGCCTCCCGGTCCTCGTGGTGCGCCTCGCCCTCCTCCTGCTCACGCTGGTGGCGGGCGCGGGCGCGGTGGCGTACGTGTTCTGGTGGGTGACCGTGCCGTCGGGCGACCCGCGGCAGGCCGCCGACACCACGCCCACGTCCATGCAACGGCTCGCGCCGCGGCTGCGCCTGCGGGGGCCGGTCGCGGCCCTGCCCGTGCGGGACGTCCTCATCGGGGCGGCGCTCATCGCGGGCGCCTTCGTCCTGGTCGCGATCCGCGCGGGGTGGGACGTCGGGGCGTCGTGGGTGCTCCCGGCGCTCGTCGCCGTGGGCGGCCTGGCCCTGGCGTGGAGCCAGCTCGACGCCGCGCAGCGCGGCCGCGCCGGGGACGCAGGCTCGGGTACCCGCCGCTCGACGCTCGTGCTGCGGCTCGTGGGTGGCGTCGTCCTCGTCATGGTGGGGGTGCTGCTGCTCATCGGCCAGGACGCCCCCGTGCCCGTGCTGCTGCAGGCGGCCGTGGCGTCGCTCGCCGTCCTCGCGGGCGCGGCGCTCATGCTGGCGCCCTGGTGGCTGCGGCTGGTGCGCGAGCTGGGCGACGAGCGCGCCGCCCGTGCGCGCGAGGCGGAGCGCGCCGACATCGCCGCCCACCTGCACGACTCCGTCCTGCAGACCCTCGCCCTCATCCGCTCGCGTGCCGACGACCCGGAGGCGGTGGCCCGTATGGCCCGCGCCCAGGAGCGGGAGCTGCGCGAGTGGCTGTACACCGACCGCACCGCACCGGGCACGTCGCTCGCGGCGGAGCTGCGCGCCCTCGTCGCGGAGGTCGAGGACGGCCGCGCCGTCGAGGTCGAGTCGGTGATGGTGGGCGACTGCGTCCCCACGGAGGAGACCTCGGCCCTGCTGCAGGCGTCGCGCGAGGCGCTCGTGAACGCCGTCGTGCACGGCCGCCCGCCGGTGACGGTCTACCTCGAGGTGACCGACGCCGCCGTGGAGGTGTTCGTCCGCGACCGCGGCGACGGGTTCGAGATGGACGACATCGCGCCGGACCGGTTCGGGGTGCGGGAGTCCATCCTCGGGCGCGTGCACCGGCGCGGCGGCACCGCCGACGTCACCAGCCGGCCCGGCTGGGGCACCGAGGTGCGGCTGCGCATGCCGCGCGACGGGTCGGCCGCGCCGGCGGCGGAGCCTGCCGCCGGCCCCACCGCCGCCGGCCCCACCGCCGCCGGCCCCACCGCCGCCGGGCCCACCGACGAGAACGACCCGAGCACTGCCGACGAAGGAGCACGCACGTGACCACTCCCACCGACGCGACGCCGCAGCCGACGGGGCCGGTCCCCGTCGTGCTCGTCGACGACCACCACATGTTCCGCACCGGCGTGCGCGCCAGCCTGGACGGCCGGGTGCAGGTGGTGGGCGAGGCGGCGGACGTCGACCAGGCCGTGGCCGTGGTGCACGAGCACCGCCCGCCCGTCGTGCTGCTCGACGTGCACCTGCCGGGAGGCAACGGCGGCGGCGGGGCGGAGGTGGTACGGCGCTGCGCGGACCTGCTCGGCGAGACGAAGTTCCTCGCGCTGTCCGTCTCCGACGCCGCGGAGGACGTCGTGGCCGTCATCCGCGCCGGGGCGCGCGGCTACGTCACCAAGAACATCTCGGCGTCCGACCTCTCGGGCGCCGTGGTCCGCGTGGCCGGCGGGGACGCCGTCTTCTCGCCGCGGCTCGCGGGCTTCGTCCTCGACGCGTTCGGCACCTCCGCGGGCGACGTCGCCGTCGCTGACGACGAGCTGGACCGCCTGTCCAAGCGGGAGCAGGAGGTCATGCGGCTCATCGCGCGCGGCTACTCCTACCGCGAGGTGGCGAGCGAGCTGTTCATCTCCATCAAGACGGTCGAGACCCACGTGTCCGCCGTGCTGCGCAAGCTGCAGCTCTCCAGCCGCTACGAGCTCACGCGGTGGGCCGCGGCGCGCCGGCTGCTGTGAGCGGGTCGGCTCGACCAGCGGCGCGGTAGCGCTCGACGACGACGTCCACGAGCTCGGCGGGCGCGTCCTCGTGGGCGACCAGGAGCGGTGCGGTCGTGACGTCCCCGCCCGCCCGCGCGGCGAGGTCGGCGAAGAACCCCGGCGCGAGCAGGTAGGACGCGACGACGACGCGACGGCCCGGGTGCTGGGCCCGGGCGGCGTCGACCACCTCGTGCACGCGCGGGGTGGCGTTCGCGATGTACCCGACGGCGACCGGGCGGCCCAGGCGCCCGGCCAGGCGGGCGGCCGTGGTCTCGCAGTCGGCGACGGCGCGCGCGTCGCTCGACCCGGCGGCGGCCAGGACCACGGTGTCGTCGTCGCGCAGGCCTGCCTCGGCGAGGCGCTGCTCGAGCACGTCGACCAGGCGGTCGTCGGGCCCGAGCGCCCCGCCGAGCGTGACGTCGTCGCCGCCCGCGACGGCGGCGTCGACGTCGTCGCGCAGGTCGACGTGCACGTGGTACCCCGCCGACAGCAGCAGCGGCACCACGACGCTCGGCGCCCGGAGGCCACGCAGCCCGGTCAGGCAGGTCGGGACGTCGGGCTGCTGCACGTCGACGAAGCCGGCGTGCACGGGGACGCCGGGGAGGCGGGCGGCCACGGCCTCGACGAGGGTCGCGACGGCGCCGGCTCCGGTCGCGGACGCCGTCCCGTGCGAGACGGCGAGGAGCGCTGGGACGGTCATGCCGCGACCCTAGGGCGGGCGGCGTCCTGCGACGTTGCGCCCGCGTGAACGGTCGTCACGACGACCTCACCGCCGGCGCTGCGACAGTGTGAGCGGAGCCGTGGGAGGACGCCGGCCCCGTCCACGCCGGGCTGCGTCGCACGACGTCGCCCACGACGGTCACGGCCGGCGCCTGCACGCCCACGGCACGCGCCCGGTCGGCGATGTCGGCGAGGGTGCCGACGGTGGTGCGCTGACGGGCGCCGAACCCGTCCTCCACGACGGCGACGGGCGTGTCCGCCGGACGTCCCGCCGCGACGAGGGCGCGGGCGGTGTCCGCGAGCCGGGTGACGCCCATGAGCAGCACGAGCGTGTGGTCGGTACCGCCCGGGACCTGGCCGACGTCGTCGTGCCCGGTGAGCACGCTGAACCCGCGGGCGAGACCCCGGTGCGTGACCGGGATGCCGGCCGCCGCCGGCACGGAGACGGCCGACGTCACGCCGGGCACGACCTCCACCTCGATCCCGGCGGCGCGGCAGGCGTCCAGCTCCTCGCCGCCGCGGCCGAAGACGTACGGGTCTCCGCCCTTGAGGCGCACCACGTCGCGTCCGGCGAGCGCGTGCCGCACCAGCAGCGCGGTGATCTCCTCCTGCGGCACGGGATGGTGCCCGGACGTCTTGCCGACGTCGACCACCTCGACGTCGTCGGCCAGCCCGGCCAGCAGGGAGCGCGGTGCCAGGCGGTCGACGACGACGACGTGCGCCGCGGCGAGCAGCCGCCGCCCGTGCACGGTGATGAGGCCCGCGTCCCCGGGGCCGCCGCCCACGAGCGCGACGCGGCCCGGGCGCGTCGCGCGGCCGTCGTCGTCGCCCGCGGGGCGCACGGCACGCAACGGCAGGCTGCCGTCGTCGAGCCCGGCCACGACGGCGTCGCGCACCCGCACGGCGCGGCGCGGGTCGCGCCCCGCGGTGACGGCCACGGCGAGGTCGCCCGCGGGCCGGCCGGCGGCGTCCGTCACGGGGGTGCGCGCCACGGCGGGCACCCACGCGGAGCCGAGCTCGGCGTCGCCCGCGGTGACGCAGAAGGTCCGCAGCAGCTCGGCGTCGCCGGCCACGCGGGCGTCCACGTCGGGGTCGCCGGTGGCGGTGTGCACCAGCCACGCGCCGTCGAGGTCGCCGTCGCAGTACCCGCGGGTGATCCGTTCGATCGCGCCCGCGGAGACGAGCGAGGCGAGCTCGGGCACGACGTCGGGCGCGATCACGCGCACGCGGGCCCCCGCGGCGAGCAGTCCGCGCACGCGGCGCAGCGCCACGGGGCCGCCGCCCACGACGATGACGAGGCGGCCACCGACCCGCAGGCCCAGCGGGTACGTGTCGTGCGGCGGGGCGGGGCGGGCGGAGCGCGACCCGTTCGAGGACGTGCTGCGGCGGCTCATACGTGCAGCCCGCACTCGTCCTTGTCCCGGCCGGCCCAGCGACCGGCGCGGGCGTCCTGCCCGGCCTCGACCCGCTGGGTGCAGGGCTCGCAGCCCACGGACGGGTACCCGTCGCTGAGCAGCGGGTTCACCACCACGCCGTGCGTCCGGGCGTACTCCTGGACCTCCTCGTCGGTCCAGGCCGCGAGGGGGTTGATCTTCACGACGCCGTTGCGCTCGTCGAACGAGACCAGGGGCGCGTTCGCGCGGGCCGCGGTCTCGCCGCGGCGGACGCCGGTCGCCCAGGCCTCGTAGCCCTGCAGGGCCTGCCGCATGGGAGCCACCTTACGCATGGCGCAGCAGGCCTCGGGGTCCCGGTCGTGCAGGCGGGGGCCGTGCTGCGCGTCCTGCTCGGCGACGGTGAGCGCGGGGCGGACGTCGACCACGTCCACGTCCATCTCGATCTCGACGGCGCCGCGCGTGCCGAGCGTCTCCGCGAAGTGGTAGCCGGTGTCGCCGAACAGCACGTCGACGAACGGGAGCTGCCGGGAGACCAGGTGGGCGAGCACGAGGTCCTGCATCGACGACGCGACCGCGAGGTACGGGCCGAACTCGCGCACCGCCCAGGCGACGACCTCCACGGCCGTGGCCTCGGGGCGGTCGCCGTCGGCGTGCAGCTGCGCCTGACCGCGCTCGACGACGTGGCGCAGCTCCTCGACCGAGCGCCGGTGCCGGGACGCACGCGCGCGCTGCCTGGCCTGGCGCGACTCCTCGCGCGCCGCCGCCCGGGCCCGCACCTCGGCGAGCCGGCCGCCGCCGGCCGGGGACGCGAGCAGCGTCACCGGGGAGGCGATCTCGACGGCGGTCACCGCAAGGCCTCCTCGTCGGCCCGGTGCGCCCACTGGGCGAACGTCTCGCCGCCGTCGTGCTCGGCGTCGTACCGCCGTACGACGCGCTCCACGTAGTCGCCGACCTCCGACGCCGGCACCTTGAGGCCGCGCACCGTGCGGCCCAGCCCGCCGGCGTCGCGCCCCTCGCCGACCAGGCCGCCGCCCAGGTGCACCTGGAAGCCGGGCATCTGCTCGCCGTCGACCGTGATGATCTGGCCCTTCAGCCCGATGTCGGCGGTCTGGATGCGGGCGCAGGAGTTGGGGCAGCCGTTGACGTTGAGCTCGATGGGCCGGTCGAGACGCCCGGTGACGTCGCCCAGCCGGTCCTCGAGCTCGCCGATCACGCGCGCCGCCGTGTCCTTGGTGTCGACGATGGCGAGCTTGCAGAACTCGATGCCGGTGCAGGCGATCGTCGAGCGGCGGAACAGGCTCGGTCGGGCGGTGAGGCCGAGGGGCTCCAGCCCGTCCAGCAGCTCGTCGACGCGGTCGGCGGGCACGCCCAGGATCACGACCTTCTGGTGCGCGGTGAGCCGGGCGGAGTCCGCGCCGACCCGCTCGATGAGGTCGGCCAGCCCGGTGAGGGTGTTGCCGCCGACCCGCCCGACGACGGGGGCCGCGCCCACGTAGAACCGGCCGTCCTTCTGCTCGTGCACGCCGACGTGGTCGCCGGGCCGGGTGGCCGGCGCGGGGGCCGGGCCGTCGGGCAGCGCGTACCCGAGGTACTCGCTCTCCAGCACCTCGCGGAACTTCTCCGTGCCCCAGTCGGCGAGGAGGAACTTCAGGCGGGCCTTGTTGCGCAGCCGCCGGTAGCCGTAGTCGCGGAAGATGCGGATGACGCCGTGCCAGACGTCGGGCGCCTGCTCCTCGGTGACGAAGACGCCGAGCCGCTCGCCGAGCCGCGGCGTGGTGGACAGCGCGCCGCCCACCCACAGGTCGTAGCCGGGGCCGAGCTCGGGGTGCACGACGCCGACCAGCGAGATGTCGTTGATCTCGTGCACCACGTCGAGGCTCGGGTGGCCGGTGATCGCCGTCTTGAACTTGCGGGGCAGGTTGGCCAGCTCCGGGTCGCCGATGTAGCGGCGCTTGATCTCGAGGATCACGGGGGTGGGGTCGATGATCTCGTCGGCCGCGATGCCCGCCACCGGGCTGCCGAGGAAGCCGCGGGGGGAGTCGCCGCAGGCCGTGGTGGTCTCCAGGCCCACGGTGTCGAGGCGGCGCCAGATCTCCGGCATGCTCTCGATCTCGATCCAGTGGTACTGGATGTTCTGCCGGTCGGTGATGTCGGCAGAGCCGCGCCCGAAGTCGGCCGAGATGCCGCCGAGCACCCGCAGGGCGGCGGGCGACAGGGGCTGGCCGTCCGAGCGGACGCGGAGCATGAAGTACCGGTCCTCGAGCTCGTGCGGCTCGAGCGTCGCGGTGCGGCCGCCGTCGATCCCGGGCTTGCGCTGCGTGTACAGGCCCCACCAGCGGAAGCGGCCGTGCAGGTCGTCGTCGGTGATCGAGTCGAAGCCCTCGCGCGCATAGGTCGACTCGATGCGCTCGCGGACGCCGAGCGGTGCCGCCTCCTGCTTGAAGACCTCGTTGTGGTTGAGGGGATCGGTGCCGTCGACCTTCCACTGCCCGTTCGGCCGCGTCGCGCGCGGGGGGCGGACGCGGGCGGGGGCGTCGTCGCTGGTCGGGGCGGGTGCGGTGGTCTGCGTCGTCATCTGGGGGAGTTCCTCGGGTCCTCGGGGGCGGGACGCGCGACGACGAGCGACTCAGCGGGGGTGGGCCGAGGACCGACGGCGCGCGCCGGTGCTCAGGAGCCGCGGGTCCGCGGCGGGGCTGAGGTAGGGCGCGATCAGCGACAGCAGCACAGACAGCTGCGCATGCTGCGACGCGCGCACGCCGGCATCTCGTGACGAGTCGTCACGAGGAGGCGGTGCGCGGCCGTGGTCATGGGGATGACCGTAACCGCTCCGGGCGCCGGCGCGCGAGACGACGTCCACATGGTGGGACCACATGGTGGGACGATGCGGGGCCGGCTTGCGGAGGTCTGTCCGGGTGTGATGTGTGACCGGTTGCGGACACCGGTGTCAGATCCCGCTCCGCGCGCGGCTAGGCTGCCCGCATGGAGTTCCTCTACCACGTCTTCGTCGCGCTCCACTTCGTGGGCTGGGCGATCGTCCTCGGTGGCTACATCGCGTCGATCAAGAGCCCCGGCCTCTACCGCGGGGTCTTCCACGGCGCCGCGACCGCCCTCGTCGCCGGCATCCTCATGGTCGGCATCGCCGAGATGGGCGACCTGTGGGCCGACGGAGGCCCCAGCATGGCCAAGATCGGCGTCAAGCTCGTGATCGCGCTGATCATCGCCGTGCTCGCGTTCGTCGCCAAGCGGCAGGGCTCGAAGGGCGACAACGGCACGGGTGCCGTGGCCCCCGGCCTCAAGCACTCGATAGGCGCCCTGACGCTGGTCAACATCCTGGTCGCAGTCTTCTGGTGACCGTCCACGTGGCCCCGGGTCGGTCGCGATGAGCGTCCTGGGGGAGGTGCTGGTCGGGCTGGCGATCGCCGTCGGCCTGGTCGGCATCGTCGTCCAGGTGCTCCCCGGCAACGTGCTCGTGCTGGGGAGCATCCTCGTGTGGGCGTGGGTCACCGGCGGCACGACGGCGTGGGTGTGCTTCGCCGTCGCCGCCCTGGCGGTCGTGGCCGCCGAGACCGGTCAGTGGCTGCTCGCGGGGCGTCACATGCGCCGGGCCGACGTGCCCTGGGGCACGCTCGCGCTGGCGGGCGTCGCGGGGGTGGTCGGGTTCTTCGTGGTGCCCGTGGTCGGGCTCTTCCTCTTCTTCGCCGGGGCCGTCTTCCTCGTGGAGCTGGCCCGACGGCGCGACGCGGCCGTCGCCTGGACCGCCACGCGCGCGGCGCTCAAGGCCACGCTCATCACGATCGGCGTGCAGCTCGCGGGCGGCGTCGTGGCCACTCTCGCGTGGGTGGTCGGGCTCGTCCTCACCTGAGCCGGCGCGCGACTCCCGTGCCGCGACCCGGCGTGGCGGCTCACGCGACGCCGTGACGTGGGGCGTACATGATCACCGCGACGCCGGCGAGGCAGAGCAGCGCACCGGTGACGTCCCAGCGGTCGGGCCGGAACCCGTCGACGACCATGCCCCAGACGAGCGACCCGGCCACGAAGACCCCGCCGTACGCGGCGAGGATGCGGCCGAAGCTCGCGTCCGGCTGCAGGCTCGCGAAGAAGCCGTACGCGCCGAGGGCGACGACGCCCGCGCCGATCCAGATCCAGCCGCGGTGCTCGCGCACCCCCTGCCACACGAGCCAGGCGCCCCCGATCTCGAAGACGGCGGCGGCGAGGAAGAGCAGGATCGAGCGCAGCACGGTCATGCGCAGGAGTCTCGCGCGCCGACGGGCCCCGCCGCGAGCCCGCGCCGGTCAGGCTGCCGAGCTCTCGGTGACGTACAGCGTGTTGCCGTCCGGGTCCCGGAACTCGAACATCGGCGGCGCCTGCTCCCACAGCAGGAGGTCCCCGACGTCGGCCCCCGCGTCGGTCAGGGCCTCGTGGGCGGCCCGGGCGTCCGGCGTGACGAGGCGGATCCCGGTGTCGACGCCGGCGGGCAGCGCGTCGCCCGCCCGCACCAGCGCGAGCGACGTCGCGACGCCCGGCGCGGCGACGTCGACCCACCGGAAGCCGGGCTGCAGCTCGGCGTCGAAGCGGACCTCGAACCCCAGCGGCCCGGTGTAGAAGGCGAGCGCGGCGTCCTGGTCGCGGACGGGGACCGCGACGGTGTGGACCCCGGTGAATCGTGCTGCGGCCACGGTGGTTCCTCCTCGGGCGACGACCCGGCGCCGGTCGCGCCGGGTGCGGTACGGGTGGGACGGCCGCCGGGGGCGGATCTCATCGGCGCGCGGCTTAGGGTGTCGGGCGGCAGGCACGGCAGCTCGGAGGAACCATGACCCAGCAGGACGCCCGGCAGCGGCACGACGACCGGTGGACGGTGCGCGTCGCGACGCTCGACGAGCTGGACGCGCGGACCGCGTACGCGGCGTGGCGGCTGCGGCAGGACGTGTTCGTCGTCGAGCAGGAGTGCGCGTACCCCGACCTGGACGGCCGGGACGCCGAGCCCACGGCGCGGCACGTCGTCCTGCTCGACGGCGACGGGGGCGGCCGCGTCGTCGCGACGGCGCGGGTGCTCGACGACGGCGACGTGCAGCGCATCGGCCGCGTCGTGTGCCACCCGGACGTGCGCGGCTCGGGGGCGTCGGGCGTGCTCATGCGCGCCGCGGTGGAGGTCGCCACCGCCGCCGCACCGGAGGCCGACGTCGTCCTCGGCGCGCAGTCGCCGCTGACCGGCTTCTACGGGCGGTTCGGTTTCGCCCCCGACGGGCCCGAGTACCTGGAGGACGACATCCCGCACACGCCGATGCGGCTGCGTCGGTAGGGCCGCCCGCACCAGGCGGACATCGCCTCGGCGAGCCCGTCCGTCGCGCCCTCGCCGACCCAGGCGACATGGCCGTCCGGGCGCACCAGGACGCCGCTCGGCGCGGGCACCTCGCCGAGCAACGGCAGCACCCACGGGCCGGTGGTCGTGGCCCGGACGTGCCGGACCCGGTCGGCCCACGCGCCGACGTCGAGCGGCGGGCCGCCGAGCTCCAGGAGCACGGGCCGGGCCGGGTGCAGCAGCTCGAACACCCGGGCTGCCGGAGCGATCCCCGCCAGGTCCAGGTCCGGCACCCGCCGCCCCAGCAGCGGGTGTCCCTCGCCGAGGTCGTAGGCCGCGGGTCGGCGCGCTGGAACAGGGACTGCGCCATCGTGTAGCCGAGCGCGCGGGCGCCCGCGGGGTGCCGCTCCGCGTGATACGAGTCGAGGAGCGCGTCGTCCGACACCCCACGGACCACCTGGCCGAGCTTCCAGCCGAGGTTCACGGCGTCCTGGAGGCCGAGCCCGATACCCTGCCCGCCCGTCGGGGAGTGCACGTGTGCCGCGTCGCCCGCGAGCAGCACGCGGCCCGCGCGGTACGACGCGGCCTGGCGGGTGGCGTCGGTGAACCTCGACAGCCACGTGGGGTCGCGCACGCCGAAGTCCGTGCCGAACACCTCGACCAGGCCCCGCCGCAGGTCGTCGAGGGTGGGCTCGTCGGTCGACGGCGCCGCCTCGGTCAGCACCACGCGCACGGTGCCGTCGTCCGTCCGGTGGAGGCCGTGCGGGCCGCGCTCGTCGACGGTCCCGGTGCGCTGCAGGTCCCCGTCCACCTGGACGTCGGCGATGAGGGTGGTGCGGGTCGCGTCCGGACCGACGAGGTCGATGCCGGCGGCCCTCCGCACGACGCTGCGACCGCCGTCGGCGCCCACGACGTATCGCGCCCGCACCGGGTCGCCCGCACGGAGCAGCACGTCGACGCCGTCGTCGTCCTGCACCACGCCCTCGACCTCGACGCCGCGCCGGACCGGGACGCCCACCTCCTGGGCCCACGCGAGGAGCAGCCGCTCGATGCGGTTCTGGAACAGCGCCAGCGTGTACGGGTGGCGCGTGGGCAGGCCCGCCAGGGAGAGGCGCGTGCCGCCGAACGTCACCGCGGTGATCGTGGTCCCCTCGGCGAGGAACCGGTCGGCGATGCCGCGCTGGTCGAGCAGCTCGATCGTGCGGGCGTGGATCCCGCCGCCGCGCGAGCCGACGAGGTCCTGCGAGTCGCGTCGCTCGAGGACGACGACGTCCGCCCCCGCGAGGCGCAGCTCGCCCGCCAGCATGAGCCCCGTCGGGCCGCCGCCGATCACCGCCACGTCGTGCATCGTGAACCCCCTGCGTCGCTCGCCTGACGGGTCAGTCTCGGGCGCGACGGGGGCCTTGCGGCAAGCCCCCCGCGCGGTTCTATGGTGAGCGGCGGGCAGGGCGCGCCCGTTCTCGGGTGTCGGCCGCGGAGCCTAGGCTTGGTCCACGATGACCTCCCTGTTCGACAGCCTGTCCCTGCCCGGGTTCGACCATGCCGCGAAGGACGACACGGCACGCCTGCCGTCCACCGCCCCGCGCTGGGACGACGACGCCGCCGACCCGGCGTCGGGCGCGCCCGCCTGGGTGCGCGACGCCGCGGCCGAGGCCCACGACGGCGCCCACGACGGCGGGTCGGGCGAGGGTCGGCCGCGCTCGCGCGGGGCGTTCTCGCACCTGGACCCGGAGGCCCTGCTGGAGGGGCTGAACCCGCAGCAGCGGGCCGCCGTCGAGCACGCGGGCTCGCCCCTGCTCATCGTCGCGGGCGCCGGGTCGGGCAAGACGCGCGTGCTCACGCACCGCATCGCCTACCTGCTGGCCACCGGCCGGGCCCGGGCGGGGGAGATCCTCGCGATCACGTTCACCAACAAGGCCGCGGCGGAGATGCGCGAGCGCGTCGAGCACCTGGTGGGCCCGGCGGGCGGGCGGATGTGGGTCTCGACGTTCCACTCCGCGTGCGTCCGGATCCTCCGCAAGGAGGCCAAGACGCTCGGCCTGCGCTCCAGCTTCTCCATCTACGACGCGGCGGACAGCCAGCGCCTCATCACGCTGGTGACGCGCGAGCTCGACCTCGACGCGAAGAAGTACCCGGCGCGGTCGCTGGCGCACAAGATCAGCGACCTCAAGAACGAGCTGATCGACCCCGACGCGTACGCGCAGAGGACGGGCGCCGACGCCACGGAGGAGGGCTGGCGCGAGCGCGCGGCCCGCGCGGCGTCGTCGGGCTCGCTGCCGGCGCAGGCACCGGAGTTCGACACCGTGCTGGCGGACGTCTACCGGCGCTACCAGCAGCGGCTGGCGCAGGCGAACGCGCTCGACTTCGACGACATCATCATGACGACGGTGAACCTGCTGCAGGCGTTCCCGAACGTCGCGGAGCACTACCGCCGCCGGTTCCGGCACATCCTGGTGGACGAGTACCAGGACACCAACCACGCGCAGTACATGCTGGTGCGCGAGCTGGCCGGCGCGACGGTGGACGGGCCCGGCGTCGACGGCCTGGACCCGGCCGAGCTCACCGTCGTCGGCGACGCCGACCAGTCGATCTACGCGTTCCGCGGCGCCACGATCCGCAACATCGTGGAGTTCGAGGAGGACTACCCGGACGCCACGACGATCCTGCTGGAGCAGAACTACCGCTCCACCCAGACGATCCTCACGGCCGCGAACTCCGTCATCTCGCGCAACCCGGACCGCAAGCCCAAGCGGCTGTGGACCGACGCCGGCGCGGGGGAGAGGATCGTCGGCTACGTGGCCGACGACGAGCACGGCGAGGCGCGGTTCGTCGCCGAGGAGATCGACCGCCTCGGCGACAAGGACGGGGTGCGCCCCGGCGACGTCGCGGTGTTCTACCGCACCAACGCGCAGTCCCGCGCGCTGGAGGAGGTGCTGATCCGCGTCGGCCTGCCGTACAAGGTGGTGGGCGGCACCCGGTTCTACGAGCGCCGCGAGGTCAAGGACGCCGTCGCCTACCTGCGGGCGCTGGCGAACCCGGACGACGACGTGAACCTGCGCCGCGTGCTCAACGTGCCCAAGCGAGGGCTGGGGGACAAGGCGGAGTCGCTGGTGGCGTCGTTCGCCGATCGGGAGCGGATCTCGTTCGGGGCCGCGCTCGAGCGCGCCGACGAGATCGGCGGCATGACCTCCCGCACGTCCAAGCCGCTCACGGCGTTCCGCGACATGATGCGCGAGCTGCGCGCCCTCGTCGACGACGGTGAGCCGCCCGCCACGATCCTCGGCGCCGTCCTGGACCGCTCGGGCTACCTCGCGGAGCTGCGCGCGTCCGACGACCCGCAGGACGCGTCGCGCGTGGAGAACCTCGCCGAGCTGCACGCCGTCGCGGCGGAGTTCAGCGAGCTGGACCCGGAGGGCGACCTGGCCGACTTCCTCGAGCGCGTGTCGCTCGTGGCGGACGCCGACCAGATCCCCGACGAGGACGTGGCCGACGGCGAGGCCGAGCAGGAGCCCAAGGAGGACCAGGGCGTCGTCACGCTCATGACCCTGCACACCGCCAAGGGCCTCGAGTTCCCCGTCGTCTTCCTCACCGGCATGGAGGACGGCACGTTCCCGCACATGCGGTCGCTGCACGACGACTCCGAGCTCGCCGAGGAGCGGCGGCTGGCGTACGTCGGGATCACGCGCGCCCGGCAGCGGCTGTACATCTCCCGGTCGGCGGTGCGCTCCGCGTGGGGGGCGCCCAACGAGTTCCCGCCCAGCCGGTTCCTCGAGGAGGTCCCCGACGAGCTGTGGGACTGGCGGCGGCGCGAGTCGTCCACCCAGTACCTGCGCCGCGGCGGGTCCGCGTGGGGCGGTCAGGCACGGGGAGGGTCGGCGCGCGGCGGGGCCCGCGCCGGCTCGTCGGGCGGCACCTGGTCGCCGCAGCGGAAGTCGCCGTCCGAGGGCGTCGGGGGCCGGATCGGGCGCCCGAAGGACGCGGGCACGACGGCGGGCACGGGCGCGACCTTCGGATCGGCCACCCCGCGCAAGGACGCGGACGTGCCGTCGCTCGACGTCGGCGACAAGGTGACGCACGACGCGTACGGCCTCGGCACGGTCGTCTCGCTGGAGGGCAGCGGCCCGAACTCCGTCGCGCGGATCGACTTCGGCGCCGACGGCACCAAGCGGCTGCTGCTGCGCTACTCGCCGGTCACCAAGCTCTGACGGCCCTCGCGGGGTCGCCGCGCGGGCGGGGCGGTGCGCTGGCATCGTGACGGTGTGCTGCTCGACGCCAGGACGCTGCGCGGGCTCGCCGACGGGACGGTCTCGCACACCTACCGCCGGTGGTCCGTGGTGCGGGTGCGGCCGGGGTCGACGATGCGCACGCGCGTCGGCGTGGTCGAGGTGACGGCCGTCGACCCGGTGGGGCCGGAGGACGTCGACGACGACGCCGCCCGCGGCGCCGGGTTCCGGTCGGGGGCGGCCGCGCGGGCCTGGATCGAGCGCCGGGGCGAGGGCGAGCTGTACCGGGTGGGCCTGCGTCTGGCGGGCCCGGACCCGCGGGTCGCGCTGCGCGAGGACGACGATCTCGACGCCGCGGCCGTGGACGCGATCCGAGCCCGCCTCGCGCGGATGGACCGCGCCGCGCCCGAGCCGTGGACCCGCGCCTACCTGGAGCTGATCGCGGCGCGACCCGGCGTCGTCGCGCGCACCCTCGCCGAGGGCCTGGGCATGGAGCGCGACCCGTTCAAGATCCGCGTGCGCCGGCTCAAGGAGCTGGGCCTCACCGAGAGCCTCGAGGTCGGGTACCGCGTGTCGCCGCGCGGCCGCGCCTACCTGACCGCCACCGCCGAGCCGCGGGGCGCAGACCCGGTGCCGTGAGCGCTCGCGCGGGTCAGGCTGCGCGGGTCTCCTGCTCGGCGGCGGCGCGGAGGGTGGCGACGTCGCTGCCGGCGTCGTGGAGCGCGGACTCGAGGAGGCGGCCGCCGGGGCAGTCGGCACGCAGGACGCCGAGGAGCAGGTGGCGGTCGTCGATGCCCTTGTCGCCGAGGCGGATCGCCTCGCGCAGCGAGAGCTCGAGCGCCTTGCGGGCGTCGGCGGTGAACGGCCAGTGCTTGCGCCGTCGCGTGCTGCGCCGGGCGGCACGGTCGAGCGCTCCCGCGCCGAAGGTCTCGTCGGCGCGCCGGCTGACCGCGTCGAGATCGATCCCGACGGCCGAGAGGGCGTCGGCGTCGAGCACCTCGCCCCGTCGGACGGCGTCGCGGGCGAGCGCGGCGACGTCGTCGGGCCGGACGCCGCAGGCCTCCAGCGCGGCGGGCGCACGTCCTGCCCCCTCGGCGAGCGTGACCACCAGGTGCCGGGTGTCGATCGACTCGGAGCGTTCGCGCTCCGCGACCTCCACGGCGCCCTGCACCGCGGCGCGGGCGTCCTTCGTGAACCTCTCGAACATCAGATCCTCCTGCCGTGCTTCTTGTGGACCGCCTGCTTGCTCACGCCCAGCGCGTCCGCGACGTCCTGCCACGACCAGCCGAGCTGTCGCGCGCGCTCCACCTGGAGCGTCTCGAGCCGGTCCGCCAGGTCGCGCAGCGCGCGGACGGCGCGGAGCCCTTCCGTGGGGTCGTCGCCGGCGGCCGCGCCGACGAGCGTCTTCTCCGTCATGCCGTCAACTATGGTTGACGCCTCCCGCCTCTGTCAACCCCGGTTGACGCGCTCGGGCGGCGGCGTGTGGGATCGGTCACCTGCGGCGGGGGATTGCAGGGCCGCGGTTCCCGGCGTCGTGCGGGTCGGACTACCCTGTTCGGGGATGTCTTGATGTCGAGACATCCGTTCGTGCCGGCCTCTGCCGACCCAGGGGCACCACCGATGGAAGGACGCAGCAGGGTGGACCTGTTCGAATACCAGGCTCGCGACATCTTCGAGAAGCACGGCGTGCCCGTGCTCGGCGGCGTCGTCGCGACGACGCCCGAAGAGGCTCGCGCGGGTGCAGAGAAGCTCGGCGGCGGGACCGTCGTCGTCAAGGCCCAGGTGAAGACCGGTGGCCGTGGCAAGGCCGGCGGCGTCAAGCTCGCCCACTCCCCGGCGGAGGCCGAGGAGAAGGCCGGCGAGATCCTCGGGATGGACATCAAGGGCCACACGGTCCACCGCGTGATGATCGCGCAGGGTGCCAAGATCGCCGAGGAGTTCTACTTCTCCGTGCTGCTGGACCGCGCGAACCGCAACTACCTCGCCATGTGCTCCGTCGAGGGCGGCATGGAGATCGAGCAGCTCGCCGTCGAGCGGCCCGAGGCCCTCGCCCGCGTCGCCGTCGACCCGATCGTGGGTATCGACGCGGACAAGGCCCGCGAGATCGTCGACGCCGCGAACTTCGCCGAGGACCTCAAGGCCCCGGTCGCCGACGTCATCCAGAAGCTCTGGACGGTCTTCACGGCCGAGGACGCCACGCTCGTCGAGGTGAACCCGCTGGTTCGCACCGAGGACGGCTCGATCGTCGCCCTCGACGGCAAGGTCTCGCTCGACGACAACGCCTCCGAGGTGCGTCACCCGGACCACGAGGCGCTCGAGGACAAGGCCGCGGCGGACCCGCTGGAGGCCAAGGCCAAGGAGAACGGCCTCAACTACGTCAAGCTCGACGGCGAGGTCGGCATCATCGGCAACGGCGCGGGGCTCGTCATGAGCACCCTCGACGTCGTCGCCTACGCCGGCGAGGAGCACGGCGGCGTGAAGCCGGCGAACTTCCTCGACATCGGCGGCGGCGCCAACGCCCAGGTCATGGCCAACGGCCTCGACGTCATCCTCAACGACCCGCAGGTCAAGAGCGTGTTCGTCAACGTGTTCGGCGGCATCACCGCCTGCGACGAGGTCGCCAAGGGCATCGTCGGCGCGCTGGAGATCCTCGGCGACGAGGCCACCAAGCCGCTGGTCGTGCGCCTCGACGGCAACAACGTGGACCTCGGCCGCGCCATCCTGCGCGAGGCGAACCACCCGCTGGTCACCCTGGCCGAGACCATGGACGGCGGCGCGGCCAAGGCCGCCGAGCTCGCCCACCTCTGAGCGCCCCGCCGACGTCGAAAGCAGAGATTCGAGAACAATGTCGATCTACCTGAACAAGGACAGCAAGATCATCGTCCAGGGCATCACCGGCGGGATGGGTGCCAAGCACACCGCCCTGATGCTCGACTCCGGCGCGCAGATCGTGGGCGGCGTGAACGCCCGCAAGGCCGGCACCACCGTGACCCACAAGGACCACGAGGGCAACGACGTCACGCTGCCCGTCTTCGGCACCGTCAAGGAGGCCATGGCGGAGACCGGCGCGAACGTGTCGGTCCTGTTCGTGCCCCCGGCGTTCACGAAGGACGCGGCCATCGAGGCCGTCGACGCCGAGATGCCGCTGATCGTCGTCATCACCGAGGGCGTCCCGGTGCAGGACTCGGCCGAGGTCTTCGCCTACCTCCAGGGCAAGAAGACCCGCATGATCGGCCCGAACTGCCCCGGCATCATCACGCCGGGCGAGTCGCTGGCCGGCATCACGCCGCACACCATCACGGGCAAGGGCCCGATCGGCCTCGTGTCGAAGTCGGGCACCCTGACCTACCAGATGATGTACGAGCTGAAGGACCTCGGGTTCTCGACCGCCATCGGCATCGGCGGCGACCCGGTCATCGGCACCACGCACATCGACGCGCTCGAGGCCTTCGAGAACGACCCGGAGACCCAGGCGATCGTCATGATCGGCGAGATCGGCGGCGACGCCGAGGAGCGGGCGGCCGCGTACATCAAGGAGCACGTGACGAAGCCGGTCGTCGGCTACGTCGCCGGCTTCACCGCCCCCGAGGGCAAGACCATGGGCCACGCCGGCGCCATCGTCTCCGGCTCGGCGGGCACCGCGCAGGCCAAGAAGGAGGCCCTCGAGGCCGTGGGCGTGAAGGTCGGCAAGACGCCGTCCGAGACCGCCGAGCTCATGCGCGAGATCCTCAAGTCGCTCTGACCTGAGGGCGCTCCGGCGCCGCGCACGACACACAGACGGCGCCCGTCCCCCCACCGGGGCGGGCGCCGTCTGTGTGTCTGCCGGGTTCTGCCCGGCGCGCGGGTGACGATGGGCCGGTGAGCGCACCACCCGGCACCCGACCCCGCACCGCCCGGACCGTCGACGGCGACGGCCCCGCGCGGCGCCTCGGCCGCGGGGGCGAGCGCTTCGCCGCGGCCACCTCGGGCGCGTGGGCCACCGTGCAGGGCGTCGTGCTGTCCGGAGCGGTCGTCGTGCTGCTCGCGGTCGTCGGGGTGCTCGGCGGGTCGCCGGACTCCGCCTGGACCGGGGCGGTCGGCGTCGCCACGGGGCTGTGGCTGCTGGGGCACGGCGTGCCGATCGACGCGGGCGGCGGCGTGATCACGCTCGTGCCGCTCGGCATCGGCGCCCTCGCCGTGTTCACGACCTACGTGTCCGTCAAGCGCTCTGCGCTGCCCATGCCGTCCGCCTGGGTCGCGGCGACCGTGACCTACGCGGCGGCGACCGTCGCCCTCGCGGCCGCGACCGCCGGTGTGGCGGGTGGCGAGGGGCTCGCGGCCGCCGCCCCCCGGCTCGGCCTCGCGGCGCTCGGCGGCGCCGTCGTGGGCGGGGCGGGCGCCGCGCTCGGCATCCTCGTCCCGCCGGACCGGCCCGAGGTCGTCGTCCCCGGCGGTCTGCTCGACCGCGCGGTGCCCGACGTCGCGCGGCTCGGCCTGCGGGCGGGCACGGTCGCGCTCGCCGCGCTGACCGGGCTGGGGGCCGCGCTCACCCTCGTGTGGGTCGTGGCGGGGCGGGCGACGTCGGAGGACGTGGTGACCGGCCTCGACCCGGGCTGGATCGGCGGCATCGTGTTCGCCGTCGCGCAGCTCGCGCTGCTGCCCAACCTGGTGCTGTGGGCGACGTCGTGGCTGGCCGGGCCGGGGTTCGCCGTCGGGCAGGACACCGTGTTCGCCCCGGGCGGGACCGAGGCGGGCCCGCTGCCGGCCGTGCCCCTGCTCGGCGCGCTGCCCGGCCCCGACTGGTCCGGCCCGACGGCCGCGGTCGCCGGCCCGCTCGCCGTCGTGGCATGCGGCGCGCTCGCGGGCTGGTTCGCGTGGCGGCGGCTCGACCCCGAGCGGGTCCGCTGGGCCGACCTGGCCCAGGTGCTCGCGGGCGTGGTGCTGCTCGCGGGCGTCACGACCGGGCTGCTGCAGCACTGGGCCGGGGGAGCGGTCGGTGCCGGACGCCTGGCGCACGTGGGCGCGGACCCCCTGCTCACCGGCGCGATGGTGGCCGTCGAGGTCGGCGTCGGGGCGGCGGTCGTGCTGGCGTGCGCGCACCTGCAGGTCGGTGCGCGGCTGCGGCGGGAGTAGGCCGCGGCCTCCTTCCGGGCGCGACGGACGGCGGGGACGCGCGGGTAGGGTGACGTCGTGCAGACCCCGTCCGGCCACCCCGTCGCGTCCACGTCCGCCCAGGGCACGGCCCAGGCCAGGCTCGTGGTCCTGGCCTCCGGCGGCGGCTCCAACCTCGCGGCGCTGCTCGCCGCCCACGACGACCCGGCCTACGGCGCCCGCGTCGTCGGCGTCGTCTCCGACAAGCCCGGTGCCGGGGCGCTCGACCTGGCCCGCGACGCCGGCGTGGCGTCCGTCGTCGTCGCCCCGCAGGACTTCGACGACCGCCCCGCGTGGAACGTCGGCGTGGCCGAGGCCGTCGCCGTCTTCCGGCCCGACTACGTGGTGCTCGCCGGGTTCATGCGGATCCTCGCGCCCTCGTTCGTCGAGCGCTTCGCGGGGCGGATCGTCAACACCCACCCCGCGCTGCTGCCGTCGTTCCCCGGCGCGCACGGCGTGCGGGACGCCCTCGCCTACGGCGTGAAGGTCACCGGCTGCACCGTGCACGTCGTCGACGCCGGCGTCGACACCGGGCCGATCCTGGCGCAGGCCGTCGTCCCCGTGCTCGACGGCGACGACGAGTCCGCCCTGCACGAGCGGATCAAGGTCGCGGAGCGTGCGCTGCTCGTCGAGACCGTCGGTCGCGTCGCCCGCGAGGGGCTGCGCGTCGACGGGCGCCGCGCGCTCGTCGGCTGACGACGGCCGTCGACCGCGGGGACGTCAGACGGTCGGCTCGCGGGCGGTCTCGCCGCTGACGTCGTCGCGCGGGCCGAAGGCGCTCAGTACCTGGTAGACCTCCCGGGCGACGCCGGGCTCGTCGCGCGCCTCCTGGTGGCTCCGGTCGGCCCAGCGGCTCAGCAGCTCGGCGACCTCGAGCGCCATCTGGTCGGCCTGCTCCTTCGTGAGCAGCATGGTCAGGAGCATGAACTGCCGCTTGGCGTCGTCGTCGTCGCCGTCGTGGTGCGCGAAGACGTCGGCGGTCCACTGCAGCGCGGGGCGGACGATCGCCTCCCCGGCGCCGGGGGAGTCCGACTTCACGCGGTAGCTCTGCGCCACGTTGGTCCAGACCCGGTCGCGCTTGTCGCGCGCGTGCTCGGGCGCCTCGACGATCATCCCGGCCTTGGCGAGCACGCGGAGGTGGAAGCTCACCGAGTTGGCGGGCTGCCCGATCGCCTCGGCGAGGTCGGCGGCGCGGGCGTGCTCGAGCACCGAGAGCTGCATGAGGATCCGCTGCCGCACGGGGTGGGCGAGAGCGCGGAGCGCCTCCGGCTCGGTGATCTCCATCGTCTCCTGCACGTGCGCGAGCCTAGCAAGATCCCGCAGGATTCAGTGCGCAATGACTATTGCGCAATAGATGTTGCGGGATTACGGTCGTGCCCATGACGCAGACCACGGCGGCCGCGGAGCCGCTTCCCTCGAGTGAGACGCCCCACGTCGGAACCGCGGCCGGCGCCGCCGAGGGTCCGGCGCCGCTGCGCCGCAGACGCCCGTACGTCCTGCTGATGTCCGGCCTCACGACCCAGTCGCTCGGCGGCAGCGTCGCCCGGTTCGCCGTGCCGCTGCTCGCGCTCGGGCTCACCGGCTCGGCGGCTGCCGCGGGCACGATCGCCGCGGTGGGCCAGGCCGGTGCGCTCCTCGCCACGCTGCCGGCGGGGGTCGTCGCGGACCGGACGGACCGTCGTCGGCTGGTCGTCGCCGCTGCCTCGGTGGCGGCCGTGCTGTGGGCGTCCGCGGTCGTCGCCGCGGCCCTCGGCGGCCTGACGGCGTGGCACCTCGCGGCGGTCCTGTGCGGGTCCGCCGTCGCGGCGGCCTTCCTCGACCCGGCGATCAGCGGCGCGTTCCGGGCGGTGGTGCCGACCGCACAGCTGCCGACCGCCTACGCGACGGCCCAGGGCCGCGACGCCGTCGCGGGGATCGCCGGCGGCCCGGTCGGCGGCCTGCTCTACGGCGTCGCGGCGGCGCTGCCGCTGGTGGGCGCGGTGGTCGGGCACGCCGCGACGGCCCTGTGCGCGTGGTTCGTGCGCGCCCCGCTGAACGACGACGTGACCGAGGCGCGTGCGACCCGGCCGCTCGCCGCGCTGCGCGAGGGGCTGAGGTACGTCTGGGCGGTGCCGCTGTTCCGGGCGAGCCTCGGCCTGTTCGTCGCGGTGAACGTCGCCGTCAACGGGATGCTCGTCGGGATCAACCTCGAGCTCGCGCGCACGGGCACGCCCCCGGTCCTCATCGGCGTCGTCGGCACCGTGGCCGCCGGCTCGATGCTGCTGGGCGCTCTCGCGGCCCCGGCCCTGGTCGCGCGGCTGCGCCTCGGCGTCCTCACGGTGCTGGCGCTCGTCCCGGTCGTGCTCGCCTTCGTGGGCATGGCTCTGCTCCAGACCTACGTCGCGTACGTGGTGCTGGTCGGGATCGGGATGCTCCTGGTCCCCGCGGTGAACTCGGCCATGGCGGGCTACACGGCCGCGATCACCCCCGACCGGATGCAGGGTCGCCTCGCGTCCGTGCTCGGGCTCAGCGGGGTGGCGGCGATGCCGCTCGCCCCGCTGGTCGGCGGCACCCTGCTCGAGGCCGGTGGCATCGGCGTCGTGCTGTGGACGCTGGTGGCGCTGCTCGCCGCGACCGTCGTCGGGCTGGCCCTGGTGCGGTCGCTGTGGCGGGTCGGCACCCCCGACACCTGGGCCGACGACGTCCTCCCGATGCCCGCCGAGTGACCTCGAGGGCCGTCAGGGCCACGTGGGTACCGGTATCCGCGTGGCTCTGACGGGTCGGGGTCAGACGGCGGACCAGCCGCCGTCCGACGCGAGGATCGCGCCGTTGAGGTTCACCGCGTCGGTGGACAGCAGGAACGTGATCGACGCGGCGAGGTGCTCCGCCGTCGCGATGCCGGGGATGTTGCCCATGTAGCGGCCCAGCCGCGCGCCGCCGAACTCGGCCTGCGCGGGCACCTGGATGCCGGTGGCGACGCCGCCGGGCGCGACGGCGTTCACCTGCACGCCCGTGCCGGCGTACATCACGGCGGAGGACCTGGTGAGCCCGACGACGGCGTGCTTGGACGCCGTGTACGCGGCGCCCGCGGCGGACCCGCGCAGGCCGGCCTCCGAGGCGACGTTGACGATGCGGCCGCGGCCCGCGGCGAGCATCCCGGGCAGGACGGCGCGCATGAGGCGCATCGTGCCGTCGACGTTCACGCGCATCACGCGCTCCCAGGTCGCGTCGGTGAGCTCGTGCACGGCGCCCATGTCGTCCATGATCCCGGCGACGTTGGCGAGGGCGTCGACGCGCTCGCCGGCGGCGCGCACGATCTCCTCGACCGACTCGGCCGACGTGATGTCGCCCGCGACGGTGACGACCTCGGCGCCAGGCACGACGCCGGCCAGGGACGCCGCGAGCTCGTCCAGCTTCTCCTTCGCCAGGTCGACGGCGACGACGCGGCCGCCCTCGCGCGCCACGCGGGACGCGACGGCGCGGCCGATGCCCGAGGCCGCTCCCGTGACGACGACGGTCTGGCCGGCGAAGCGACCCGGCGTGACCTGCTCGGCCCAGGGCGCGGGGGCGGCGGAGCCGCCGTCCGCGCGGTCGGCGCCGGTGTCGTCGGGCGCCTGCTCGCGGTACGCGGCGACGAGGCCGTCGACCATCTCGGCGGGGAACTGCCCGTTCGACAGCGCCACGAGCTGCTCGAGCGGCAGGTTGCGCGCCGGGGCGAGCGCCTCGGCCGACGCGCCGGCCTGCTCGAGGACGGCGCCGAGGATGCGGCCTCCGACGGGGTGGTCGAGCCACTCGCCGACGGTCGAGGATGCGGACAGGGCCATGGTGCTCTCCTTGCTGGCTGGTCCCTCACGGGCTCTCGTACTAACCGGACAACACTGTCCGGTTGGTAGTCTATTCCGGTGCCCACCGCCCGGAGCAACCCGCGCCCGTCCACCCGGAGCAACCCCGGCCCCGCGGCGGCGGCCCGCAACCGCGCGGCGCTCCTGGAGGCGGCGCACGCCGTCTTCGCCGAGTCCGGCACGGCCGCACCGCTCAGCTCGGTCGCGCGACGCGCCGGCGTCGGGCAGGGCAGCCTCTACCGGCACTTCCCGGACCGCGTCTCCCTCGTGGCCGCCGTCGTCGAGGAGAACGTGGACGCGCTGGAGGCGGCGTCGGCCGCCGGCGCCGCGCTGCCGGAGCTCCTCGGCCTCGTGACGCGGCACGCCATCGAGTCCGTCGGGGTGGTCGACCTGCTGGTCGAGGACCGGCCGGGGCGCATGCTCGAGCTGCGCGACCGTGTCGCCGCCGTGCTCGCCGCGCACCGCGACGCGGCGCTCGCGGCCGGCCAGGTGCCCGCCGGCACCGCCGTCGAGGACCTCATGCTCGGCGTCGAGCTCGTGGCCGGCGCCCTCACCCGACGCCCCGCGGCGGACCGTGCGGACACCGCGGCCCGGGCCTGGCGCCTGCTCGGCATGGACGTCGCTCTGCCGTGACCGCGCTCCGTGACCGCGCTCCGTGACCGCGCTCCGTGACCGCGCTCCGTGACCGCTGCAGGGACCGGTCCCGACGACGTTCGGTAGACTCGCCGCGGCCGTGACTGGCGAGGGTGGGTCACCACCGGGGAGCGGCCGACACGTCCCGCCATGCGCGCCGCCCGCCTGGGTGCGAGGGTCTTTCCGCGAGAGAACCCGCCCGAGGAGAACACACTCATGTCCGGAGCACACTCCGCCGCCCACGTCACCGCCCCCGACGTCCAGCTCGCCGACGACGCCCAGCGTCCCGTGCGCCGTGCGCTGCTCAGCGTCTACGACAAGACCGGCCTGACCGAGCTCGCCACCGCCCTGCACGCCGCGGGCGTGGAGCTCGTCTCCACCGGCTCCACCGCCACGACGATCGCCGACGCCGGCGTCCCCGTCACGCGCGTCGAGGAGCTCACCGGCTTCCCCGAGTGCCTCGAGGGCCGCGTCAAGACGCTGCACCCGCGCGTGCACGCCGGGATCCTGGCCGACACCCGCAAGGCCGACCACCTCGCCCAGCTCGCCGACCTCGGCATCGAGACGTTCGAGCTCGTCGTCGTGAACCTGTACCCGTTCGCGGCGACCGTCGCGTCCGGCGCCGGCCCGGACGAGGTCGTCGAGCAGATCGACATCGGCGGGCCGTCGATGGTCCGTGCCGCGGCGAAGAACCACCCGAGCGTCGCCGTCGTCGTCGACCCGGCGCGCTACGACGACGTCGTGTCCGCGGTCCAGGGCGGCGGCTTCACCTTCGCGCAGCGCAAGCGCCTCGCGGCCGCTGCGTTCGCGCACACCGCGCAGTACGACGTCGCCGTGGCCTCCTGGTTCGCCAGCGTCTACGCGCCCGACGAGACCGCCCTCGAGTCGCACATGCCCGATGTCGCCGGCGCGGCGTTCGAGCGCGCCGCGGTGCTCCGCTACGGCGAGAACCCGCACCAGAAGGCCGCGCTGTACACGCGGACCGACGGCGGGACCGGCCTCGCCCAGGCGACCCAGCTGCACGGCAAGGCCATGAGCTACAACAACTACGTGGACGCCGACGCCGCCTGGCGCGCCGCGCACGACCACGAGGGCCCCGCGGTGGCGGTCATCAAGCACGCCAACCCGTGCGGCATCGCCGTCGGCGACGACATCGCGCAGGCCCACGCCCGCGCGCACGCCACCGACCCGGTGTCGGCGTACGGCGGCGTCATCGCGGCCAACCGGGTCATCACGAAGGCCGCGGCCGAGGGGATCGCGCCGATCTTCACCGAGGTCGTCGTCGCACCGGGATTCGAGCCCGAGGCGCTCGAGATCCTGCAGAAGAAGAAGAACGTGCGCCTGCTCGTCGTCGACACCCCGCCGCACGCCGTCGCCGAGAACCGCCCGATCTCCGGCGGCATGCTCGTCCAGGAGGTCGACCGGTTCCAGGCCGAGGGCGACGACCCCGCGTCGTGGACCCTCGCCGCCGGCGAGGCCGCCGACGAGGCCACGCTCGCCGACCTCGCGTTCGCGTGGAAGGCCGTCCGCGCCGCCAAGTCCAACGCGATCCTCCTCGCCGCCGACGGTGCCGCCGTCGGCATC
The DNA here is from genome assembly GCF_050311635.1 of Isoptericola nanjingensis. Taxonomy (NCBI): domain Bacteria; kingdom Bacillati; phylum Actinomycetota; class Actinomycetes; order Micrococcales; family Promicromonosporaceae; genus Isoptericola; species Isoptericola nanjingensis. The sequence goes on from NZ_JBNOZL010000008.1 coordinate 281,462, forward strand.
GGCATGGGCCAGGTCAACCGCGTCGACTCCTGCCGCCTGTCCGTCGAGCGCGCGAACACGCTCGCCGACGGGGCGGAGCGGGCGCGCGGCGCGGTCGCCGCGTCCGACGCGTTCTTCCCCTTCGCCGACGGCCTGCAGGTGCTGCTCGACGCCGGCGTCCGCGCCGTCGTGCAGCCCGGCGGGTCCATCCGCGACGCCGAGGTGATCGAGGCCGCTCAGGCCGCCGGCGTGACGATGTACCTCACCGGGACGCGCCACTTCGCGCACTGACCCCGCGAGATAGAGAACCCCGGACCGCGAGATAGAGGCTCGGTCGGGACCACACCCGGGTGCGGTCCCTACCGAGCCTCTATCTCGCGGTCCGGGGTTCTCTATCTCGCGGCGTCCTTCAGCTTGATGGCGGGGTCGGTGGCGCGGGCCAGGTCCAGGCGCAGCGGCTCGCCGCGGCTCATGAGGCGCCGGACGCCGCCGACGTCGCGCGGCGAGTCCACGAGGAGGACGGCCCGGACGGTCGCGACACCGTCGGGCGCGTCGTCGGGCCCCCTGCTCTCCGCAGGGTCCAGGTAGAGCGCCGCCCAGGCGCCCTCGCCGGGGGTGCCGCGCAGCACCACGGGGGAGGCGTCGGGCCCGGCGGTGGTCGGCAGGCCCAGCAGCGCCAGGTCGTGCCCGAGCTGCTGCGAGAAGACGTACGGCGCGTGCCCGGTGCCGGCCGGCTCGACGCCGAGCATGGCGCGCACGGTGGGGTCGGGGTCGTGCAGCGCGGCCGACCAGTGCCCGCCCGGCACCGTGCCGAACACGGGGTGCGCGCGCGACGCGACGTCGCCGACCGCCCAGACGCGGGGATGGCCGGGGACGCGGCCGTCGCCGTCCACGAGGAGCGCGCCGCGCCCGTCCAGGGGCAGCGTGCCCTCCAGCCAGCCCGACGCCGGCCGCGCGCCCACGGCGGTGAGCACGAGGTCCGCCGGAACGTGATCGCCGCCGGCGAGGACCACGCCGGAGCCCTCCACGGCCGTCACCGCGGCGCCCGTGCGCAGGCGCACCCCGGCGGCCCCGTACCAGCCCGCGAGGAGCGCCCCGACGTCGCGGCCCAGCTGGCGCGACAACGGGGCGTCCGCCGCCTCGAGCACCGTGACGTCCGCCCCGGCGCCCGCGGCGACCCCCGCGACCTCGGCGCCGATCCAGCCCGCGCCCACGATCACCAGGCGCAGCCCGTCGTCGGCGCGCAGGGCCGCCCGCAGGCGGTCGGCGTCGGCGGCCGTGTGCAGCAGCGACGACGCGGAGAACCCCGGCGGGACGACCGGGACGGAGCCCACCGCGAGCACGACGGCGTCGGCCGCGACCTCGCCCCGTGCGGTCGTGACGACCACGCCGTCCGGCCGCGAGGCCAGCGACAGGGCGGGCTCGGCGAGCCGCACGTCGTCGGCCAGCGCCTCGACGTCGACGCCGAGGTCCGCGCTCAGCCACACCGGCTCGGGCCGCGTCAGCAGCTCCTTGGAGAGCGGCGGGCGGTCGTACGGGGGCACGCCCTCCGCGCCGAGCAGCGTGATCCGCCCGTCGAAGCCGTGCGCCCGCAGCGCGGCGACGGTCTGCGCGCCGGCGAGGCCGGCGCCCACCACGACGACGGACCGGAGGGGCGGACGGGGAGAGGCGTCGGAGGTCGGCTCGGGCACGGTCCTCACCGTAGCTCTCGGCGAGACCCCGTGGGCGTGGAGGTCCGACGCTCGCCGCGGTCGCGCGACGGTAGGCTCGGCTGCCGTGGATCCCCGTGCGCTGCCCGACCCTCCGCGTGACCCCGGAGGGGCCGAGCCCGCGCCCGCGTGGCACACGGTCGGGGCGAAGGGCGAGGAGCCGGCGCGCCCTCTGCCCGGTCCCGAGCGCGCCATCGTCACCGTGCTCGCCGGCATCGTGCTCGCCGTCGTGCTCGGCGTGCTGGTCGGGGCCCGCGTCGGCACCGGCACCATCGCGCTGACCCTCGCCGTCGCGGGCACGTGGCGGGCCACGTCGGCCACCGGGCCGGTCGGGCTGGTCGTGCGGAGCCGGGGCTTCGACGTCTTCCTGTGCTGGGGCGGCGCCGTCGTCATCGGCGTGCTGGCCCTGACCGCCCCCGGCCTGGGCTGAGCGCCCGCGATCAGCCCGCCGAGCCCGCGAGGCTCGCGGTGAGCGGCTCTTCGGAGGTGACCGCGCAGGTGACGCTGCGCCAGCCGTCCCCCCACTCGCTGAACTCGGGGACCACCGTCCACACCTCGAGCGGCGGACCGGCGTACTCGCCGCCGACGAAATCGGCCCACGCCTCCGCGCAGGAGGCGCGCCCCGCCGCCCAGATCGTGGCGTCGTTCTCGGCGACCTCGACGCCGATGCGGTGCTCGGCGAACACCTGACCGGTGTGCGGCTCGTCGCAGAACTCGACCAGAGGCACCACGAGGTCGCCCCACCTGGTCAACCGGGTGGCGTCGAAGCACGCGGGGGACAGGGCGATGCTCAGGTGACGGGGGCCGCCGTCCGCAGGCGCGCGGGTGTCGGTCGGGGGCGGCGCGGGCGCGGGGTCGCCCGCGGCCGGCGCGGCCGCGCACACGAGGTGGGGCCAGAAGTCCCAGCCGTCCTTCGCCGTGAACCAGCGTGCGTAGGGCACCTCCAGCGGGCTCCGCCCCAGGTCCTCGAGGGCACCGTCGCAGACCTCCGACGCGATCTGGCCGCCGACCTCGTCGCCCGGCCAGGCGGGACCGGAGGGCCCGGCGTAGAACACGGTGGACGCGGTGCCGTCCCCGCACGGGACGAGCGGCACGATCCCGTGGAGCTCTGCCTGCGCGAAGCAGTCGCCGGGGGCGAGCATCCGCCACGGCTTCGCGTCCGCGAACGTCACGTCCCCGGTGAGGCCGGCCGGTGCGGCCTCCTTCGCCGGGGGCAGCGTCAACGGGTCCGCCGACGACGTCGACGATGACGACGCCGATGACGACGCCGATGACGACGGCGGGCCGGCCAGAGCGGTGAGGAGCGGGCGCACGTCGTCCACCAGTCCGACGGCGGCGACGAGGACCGCCACGCTCACCGCGCGGGCCAGGAGACCGACGACGAAGGCCACGATCCCCGCCGTGCGCACCCGGCGGCGCTGACGACGACGGCCGCGATCCCGAACCGTCGCGCGGCCCGGGCGTGCGTCGTCGCGGCGGCGAGGTCCCCGGAGCCGATCGCCCGGGCCGCCCGCTGGGCTCCGAGGAGCGCCGGGACGCCGAGCGGCCAGCACAGGATCGCGGCGGCTACGGCCCAGCCGGTGGCGTGGTGCACGTCGCGCCCGGGAGGGACGGACGACGGCGGTACGGACGGGGTCAACGGCGACTCCGATCGGGGAACGGGCACCGAGCCATCGGTGGCCGCAGCGATCAGCGGCGCGCCATTTGTACCAGAGGTCCGACTTCGCGCTCTGCGCCCCGCGGGTGAAATCCTGCGCGGACGCCACGAGGGCCGGCACCCTGCGGGTACCGGCCCTCGTGCGTCGGGGCGTCAGGCGCGCGGCGCGTCGCCCTTCGGCTCGTCGGTGCCGGGCTTGGCGTCGTCGACGTCCTGCCCGTCCCACTCGCCCTCGTTCTCGTCGACCTCCGACGCCGTCGGAAGGGCGCCGTCGTCGACGACGTCGTGCTCGGGGGCGGTCCGCTCCTCGACCGTCACGGCCGTGTACTCGACCTCGGTCAGCGCGAGGGCGGGCACCGGCTGGAACGCCCGGGCGAACAGGGCGGCGAGTGCCGCTCCCACCAGGGGGGCGACGACGAACACCCACAGCTGGCCCCACGTCCAGCCTCCGCCGAACACCGCCGAGGCGAACGACCGCGCCGGGTTGAGCGAGGCGTTGGTGACCGGCCAGGCGACGATGATCAGCGCGCCGAGGGACAGGCCGATGACCACCGGGGCGAACGTGACCGACGTGCGCTTGCTGGTCACGCCGAGGATGATCCCCACGAAGACGGCGGTGACGATCACCTCGACGAGGATCGCGGCCCACATCGTGAACTCGACGGGGGCGCCGCCCTGCTGCGCCGCCGCGGCGGTGAGCGTGGCGGCGGGCGCGTGCGATCCGAAGCCGTTGGCCGTGCCCTGGAAGAGCTCGGCCTTGCTCGTCGCCTGAGCGAACGGGAGCACCGACTCCGGGATGATCGAGAACATCACGGCCGCGGCCGCGGTGCCGCCCACGAGCTGGGCGGCCCAGTACGGCACCAGGTCGCGCCACGCGGAACGGCCGGCGAGCGTCAGGCCGAAGGTCACGGCGGGGTTGAAGTGGCCGCCGGAGACGCCGCCGACCGCGGCGATGGCGCCCATGACGAGGATCCCGCCCGCGAGCGCGACGGTGATGATCTGACCGTTGTTGAACAGGTTGAAAGTGGCGGTGCCGACGATGCCGAGCACCAGCACGAACGTGCCGAAGGCCTCGGCGGCGAGCCGGGCGAACAGGCCGTGCTGCGGGGCTCCTGCCGCCGTGTCGACGTCGGCCGGAGCCGTACCGCCCTCGGCGGCGATGTCCTGGGACATGAGGGTCCTTCTCTGCTCGGGAGACGGGCGTCTCGGTGTGCCCCCCGCGGTGGGAGGGCCGGTCGTGCGTGACCGGCCTCACGGCCGGCTGCGCGGGCATGCTTCCACCGTGGTCTGAACGGTTGCTGAGCGCGGGCCGACGGTGGCGCTCCTGGCACGTTACCGCGCGTCGTCCCAGGTCGCGCTCCACCACGACGGTCGGCGCGCCGGGCGGCGGCGACGTCGAGGGCCGGGCCGGGGTGGCGGTCGACCCCGGCGCCCGGCTGCGTCAGAGTAGGGGCATGACCACACCAGTGAACGTCACCGTCACCGGGGCGGCGGGCCAGATCGGGTACGCGCTGCTCTTCCGGATCGCGTCGGGCGCGATGCTCGGCCCCGACACGCCCGTGCGGCTGCGGCTGCTGGAGATCCCGCAGGCGGTGAAGGCCGCGGAGGGGACCGCGATGGAGCTCGACGACTGCGCCTTCCCGCTGCTGGCCGGCATCGACATCCACGACGACCCCACGGCGGGCTTCGCGGGCACGAACGTCGCCCTGCTGGTGGGCGCCCGGCCGCGCGGCCCGGGCATGGAGCGGGCGGACCTGCTCGAGGCGAACGGCGGCATCTTCGGCCCGCAGGGCCGGGCCATCAACGCGGGCGCGGCCGACGACGTGCGGGTCCTGGTCGTGGGCAACCCGGCCAACACGAACGCGCTGATCGCGGCGTCGAACGCGCCCGACGTGCCGAAGGACCGCTTCACGGCGATGACGCGCCTCGACCACAACCGCGCGCTCTCCCAGCTCGCGAAGCGGGCGGACGTGCCGGTCTCGCAGGTGCGCCGCGTGACGATCTGGGGCAACCACTCCGCGAGCCAGTACCCGGACGTGTTCCGGGCCGACGTCGCGGGTACGCCGGGCGCCCGGTACGCGGACGAGGACAAGCTCTGGCTCGCGGACGACTTCATCCCGACGGTGGCCAAGCGCGGCGCCGCGATCATCGACGCGCGCGGGGCGTCGTCGGCGGCGTCCGCGGCGAACGCGGCGATCGACCACGTCCACGACTGGGTGCAGGGCACGCCCGAGGGCGACTGGACCAGCGCGGGCCTGTGGTCGACCGGGCAGTACGGGGTGCCGGAGGGCCTCGTCTCGTCGTTCCCGGTGACGTCGTCGGGCGGTGCGTGGGAGGTCGTCGAGGGCCTCGAGATCGACGACTTCTCCCGCGAGCGGATCGCGGCCAGCGTGCAGGAGCTCTCCGAGGAGCGGGACGCCGTGCGCGCCCTCGGCCTGATCTGACGGAAATTCTGCGGCGGAGCGTCGGGGGCGCCGCATAGGCTTCTCGGGCCATGATCGACGCCCCTGCCGCGCGCGCGGAACACACCTCCACCACGACCACGCCGACGGACCCGTCCCGCCGTCTCGACTGGCGGAGGCTGCGCGGGCCCGTCGCCGCGGTCGCGCTGGTCGCGCTCACCCTCGGGGCGGTGGGTGCCGCGCTCGGCACCGTCGTCGCGGGCCGCCTCGCGGAGGACCCGACGGGGGCGCTGCTGACGCTGCTCGCGCTCTGCGTGGTCGGCGCCGCCCTGTTCGACACGGCCGGGCAGGTCGTGTGGGCGGGCGTCGTCGACCGCGCCGAGGGGCGGCTGCGCGGCGACCTGCTCACCGCGGCGCTGCACCAGCCGCTCGGCACGCTCACCGAGCAGGCCGTGGGCGAGGTGCTCGACCGGGTCGACGACGACACGCACGCCGTCGGAACGCTCGTGCGCCGCCAGCTGTGGGGCGCGGGCCGCACGGTGGTCGGCGTCGTGCCGATGTACGTGGTCGCCGGCGTCACCTGGTGGCCGGCGTGGATCCTGTTCCCGCTGCTGGGCGCGCTCGCGGGCGTCCTCGTGCGCCCGATGCTGGGCGAGATCGCCCGCCGCAAGGTGATCGAGGAGGAGGCCTGGACCGACCACGCGGCCGCGTTCGAGGAGTCGGTGGCCGCGCGCGACGACCTGCGCACCAGCCTCGGCCAGCCGTTCGCCATCCGCCGCCTGGCGCAGCGCTCGGCGGACGTGCACCGCAAGTTCCGCGACGTGGTCGTCGTCGAGTCGAAGATGCTGCGCCGGGCCGGCCTGGTGCTCGCCGCGCTGCTCGCCGGCGTCGCCGTGGCCGGGGCCGCGCTGGCGTCGGGCGGCACGCTCGCCGTCCAGGACCTCGTGACGCTGTTCCTGGTCACGTCGATGTTCGTGGGCCAGGTGGACAACCTCATCCACCACCTGCCGGACATCCAGGAAGGGCTGGGCGCCATCACGCGCATCCGGCAGATGCTGTCGGTCGAGCCGGAGCCGAGCGGCGGGCGCGACCTGCCCGAGGGCCCGGTGGGCATCGAGCTGCGCGACCTGCACTTCTCGTACGCCGAGGGCACCTTCGCGCTGCAGGGCGTGAACCTCCGCGTCCCCGCGGGGCAGACGGTGGCGCTCGTCGGGCGCACCGGCTCCGGGAAGTCGACGCTCGCGTCGCTGCTGTCGCGCGCCGTCGAGCCGGAGCCAGGCACGGTGTTCCTCGGCGGCGTCGACGTGCGCGACCTCGACCTGCAGAAGCTGCGCGCCGCGGTGGGCGTCGTCACGCAGCGCACCGAGATCCTCGCCGGCACGCTCGCCGAGAACGTCGCGCTGTTCGCCGACGTCCCGCGCGAGGACGTCGAGGCGGCCGTGCGCGAGCTGCGCCTGGAGGCCTGGGTGTCGGGCCTGCCCGACGGGCTCGACACGCTGCTCGGTCCGGGCGGCACGTCGCTGTCCGCGGGGGAGGAGCAGCTCGTCGCGTTCGCGCGCCTGCTGGTGCGCGACGTCCAGGTGGTGGTGCTCGACGAGGCGACGGCGCGCATGGACCCGCTCACCGAGGCCCGCGTGGTCGCGGCGTCCGAGCGGCTGCTCGCCGGCCGCACGGGCGTGCTGGTCGCCCACCGGCTGACGACCATCGAGCGGGCGGACCTGCTCGCCGCGCTCGACCACGGCCGGGTCGTGCAGCAGGGCCCCCGGGCGAGGCTCGCCCGCGAGGACGGCCCGTACCGCGACCTGCTCCTGGCGAGCGACGCCGCGGACGCACCCGTCGCGAGCGCCGGTGCCGCCGAGGAGGTCGCGTCGGGGCTCACCGGTCACCGGTCGACGCCGTCGAGCGCGCCGTCGGGCACGGCGCCGAGCATGGTGGAGTCCGCGCAGGCGGCGTCCCACGACGTGGGCGGCAAGCGCCGCCGCGGCGCGGCGCCGGACCTCGCCGACCCGGGCGAGGGCCCGAGCCTGGCGCGCGGCGTCCTGCACGCGCTGTTCGTGCGCCCCGCGTGGGGCGTGGTCGGCGCGGCGCTCTTCCTCGTGGCGAGCCTCGTCTCCGCGCAGGGTGCCCTCACCGGGTTCCTCTGGGGGCGGGCGGTCGAGGGGCTCGACGCCGGCTTCCCCACCGCGCTCATGGTCGCGTTCGCGGTGCTCCTCGTCGTCGCGCCGCTGGCGCTCGCGTGGGCGCTGTACGTCTACCCACGGTGGTGGGTGGAGGTGCTGCTGCGCGTCCGGATGGCGGTGATGGTGGGGCAGACGCGCCAGGAGCGGCTGCGCGCCACCCCGCCCGGCGAGGTCGTGGCCCGCGCCATGGACTCCGACCGGTTCGTGCGCTACTCGGACCGCTGGGTCGACTTCGTCAACGGCCTGGTCATCGCCGGCGTGACGGCGCTGCTCAGCGGGTCGTGGCTGGCCGGCGGCGTGCTGCTGGCCGTCATGGTGGTCTCGGCGGCCGCGTCGGCGGTCGGTCGGCCGATCGCGGGCCGCTCGGCCACCCGGTCGTCCGCCGCTCGCGCCCGGTTCGGCCGGGCCCTCGTCTCCGCGCTCGACTCCGCGCGCACGGTGAAGCTCGCCGCGCGGACCCCGCAGGTGCACGCGCACCTGCGCGAGGTGGACGGCGGCCGCGTCCGGGCCGCGATCTTCGAGCACCGGATCCAGGCCGCCCTCGACGGCGTGCCGATGATCATGGTGCAGCTCGGCGTCGTGGCGGCCTGGGCGGGCCTGCTCACCGGCACGTGGGGGCTGGCGACCGCGCTGCTCGTCGCGAACGCCGTGAACGGGTTCGGCTGGTTCGGCGTCGTGGCGGGGGCGGTCGTGACGGAGGCGCCCGGCACCCGGTCGTGGCAGCGGGCCACCGGCCGGTTCGCCGCGGGGGCCGACCTCATGGACCTGCCCGCGGGCGTCGACCTGCTCACCGGCGACGCGCCCCGACCGGCCGCGGGCCCGCGCGAGGCGCTGGAGCGGCTGCGCCTCGAGGGCGTGACCGCCGTGCACGACGACGGCACCATCGGGGTGTCGGGGGTGGACCTGGAGGTGCGGCGCGGCGAGCTCGTGCTGCTGCTCGGCCAGGTCGGCTCGGGCAAGTCGAGCCTGCTGTCCGCGCTGAGCGGCCTCATGGAGCACACGGGCCGGATCCGCTGGAACGAGCGGGACGTCGAGGACGCCCAGGCGTTCCTGCGCCCGGGGCAGGTCGCGCACGTCGCGCAGGTGCCGCGGGTGCTGTCCGGCACGTTCAGCGAGAACGTGCGCCTGGACCACGAGCGCGACGTCGACGGCCCGGTCGCCTCCGCGCGCCTGGGGCAGGACGTGGACGAGGCTGGTGGTCCGGACGCGCTGGTCGGCCACCGCGGGGTGCGGCTGTCCGGCGGCCAGGTGCAGCGGCTCGCGCTCGCCCGCGCGCTGGCGACGGACGCCGAGCTGCTGCTGGCCGACGACGTCTCCAGCGCGCTGGACGCCACCACGGAGATCGAGCTGTGGGCGTCGCTGCGCGAGCGCGGCACCACCGTCGTCGGCGCGACGTCCAAGCGCGCGGCCCTGTCGCGTGCCGACCGCGTCGTCGTCCTCGCCGACGGCGAGATCGCCGAGGTCGGGCCGTGGCGCGAGCTCGCGCCGCGCTGGGGGCACCTGGCGGGCTGAGCGTCGTTCCGTCGTGGGCGTTCGTGTGGCGCTATTCCCCAGGGAATGGCGCCACACGGGCGCCCACAGGTGTCGGCGGACCTGTTGCTGCAAGGTTGCTGCAACGGTACAGTCGCCGCGGGTCGCGACCTCCGCGCGCCCGGACGACGAAGGAGTCCTCCATGCCTCGTGCTGCCCAGGCCCGCGCCCCCCGAAGGCGCCCGACCCGTCGCGCGGCGGCATCGCTGACCGCCGTCGCGCTCACCGTCCCCGCGCTGTCCGCCGGCCTCGGCGGGCTCGCCCTCACGACGGCGCCCCCGGCGGGCGCCGCGGACCGCACCGCCACCCTGGTCGGGAGCCTCCAGACGGAGCTCGGCTGCGCCGAGGACTGGGACCCGACCTGTGCCGCCACCACCCTCGCGCCGGCCGGCGACGGCACGTTCGGCGCCGACGTCGACCTGCCGGCCGGGACGTACGAGTACAAGGTCGCGCTCGACGGCGCCTGGGACGAGTCCTACGGGCGCGAGGGCACCGGCGAGAACGCGCCCCTGGTGCTGGGCGGCGACGCGCGCGTGCGGGTCACCTACGACGACACCACGCACCGCGTCGCGCTCACGCCGCTGACGCTGGCCGGCGCCTACGACGACGCGACGGACGCCGACCTGGTGGTGCCGCCGGTGCGGCAGGCGGGCTCGGACGAGCGGTTCTACTTCGTCATGACCGACCGCTTCGCGAACGGCGACGACTCGAACGACACCGGCGGGATCGACGGCGACCGGCTCGCGACCGGCTTCGACCCGACCGACAAGGGCTTCTACCAGGGCGGGGACATCGCCGGCCTGCGCGAGAAGCTCGACTACATCGAGGGCCTGGGCACCACCGCGATCTGGCTGACGCCGTCGTTCCTCAACCGCCCGGTGCAGGGCACGGGCGACGACGCGAGCGCGGGCTACCACGGCTACTGGATCACGGACTTCACGCGGATCGACCCGCACCTGGGCACCAACGACGAGCTGCGCGCACTGATCGACGAGGCCCACGGCAAGGGCATCAAGGTCTACTTCGACATCATCACCAACCACACGGCCGACGTCATCGACTACGCCGAGGGGGAGTACGGGTACGTCGACCAGGCGACGTCGCCCTACACCGACGCCGCCGGGAACACCTTCGACCCGGGCGACGTCGCGGGCTCGGACGACTTCCCCGAGCTCGACGCCGCGACGTCGTTCCCGTACACGCCGGTGATCGCGCCCGAGGACTCCGACGTCAAGGTCCCGGCCTGGCTCAACGACCCGACGCTTTACCACAACCGGGGCAACTCGACGTGGACGGGGGAGTCGGTCACGTACGGCGACTTCGACGGCCTGGACGACCTCATGACGGAGGACCCGCGCGTCGTGCAGGGCTTCGTCGACGTGTACTCCGACTGGATCGACCTCGGCATCGACGGCTTCCGCATCGACACGGTCAAGCACGTGAACCCGGAGTTCTGGGAGACGTGGTCGGCCGAGGTCATGGACTACGCCCACGCGCAGGGCAAGGACGACTTCTTCATGTTCGGCGAGGTCTACGACGCCGACGCCGCCAAGACGTCGCCGTACGTGCGCGACACCGACATGAGCTCGGTGCTCGACTTCTCCTTCCAGGCGGCCGCGACCAGCTACGCGAGCGGCAACAGCGCCCGCGGCCTGGCGAGCCTGTTCGCGAGCGACGACCGGTACACGACCCCGACGAGGTCGGCGTCCGCGCTGCCCACCTTCCTCGGCAACCACGACATGGGCCGCGTGGGCTACATGCTCGCCGGCACCGACGAGCCGCTGGCCCGTGACGAGCTGGCGCACGACCTCATGTACCTCACGCGCGGCCAGCCGGTCGTGTACTACGGCGACGAGCAGGGCTTCGCCGGCACCGGAGGGGACAAGGACGCCCGGCAGACCCTCTTCGCCACGCAGGTCGACGAGTACGCCGACCAGCCGCTCGTCACGGGCGAGCAGGCGGGCAGCGTGGACCGCTACGCCACCGACGCGCCGCTGTACTCCCGCATCGCCGAGCTGGCGGCTCTGCGCGAGGCGCACCCGGCGCTCGCGACCGGCGCACAGGTCGAGCGGTACGCGGAGAACGGCGCCGGGATCTACGCGTTCAGCCGCGTGGACCGCACGGAGAAGGTCGAGCACCTGGTCGCCGTCAACAACGCGGCGCAGGAGAAGAACGCGACCTTCACGACCCTCACCCCGGGCGCGTCGTACGAGGTGCTGTACGGCGACGGGGAGCCGGTGACCGCGGACGACGCCGGCGAGGTCACCGTCAGCGTCCCGGCGACGTCGGCCCTGGTGCTGCGCGCCGACCGCACGGTGGGCGCGGACTCCGACGGCACGCTGGACGTCGTCGTCCCGGCGGCGGGCGCGGCGGTCACCGGCACCGCGGCGGTGGCGGCGGACGTCGACGACGACGCGTGGGCGGAGACGTCCTTCGCGTGGCGCGAGGTCGGTACGTCCCGGTGGAACCCGCTCGGCACGGCCGAGGACACGACGCCGCGCGTCTTCCACGACGCGAAGGGCCTGGCCGAGGGCACCCTCGTCGAGTACCGCGCCGTGACGCAGGACGCCGACGGCGAGCGCGCGGCCGCCTCGACCTTCGCCTCCGTCGGCGTCGACGTGTCCGGCGTGGTCGGCGACGAGGAGCCCGAGCCCGAGATCGACCTGGTGACCGTGCCCGGCAGCCACAACAGCGAGATGGGCTGCGCCGGCGACTGGACCCCGGACTGCGAGGGCGCGCGCCTCACCGAGCGCCCGGACGGCGTGTGGGAGGGCACCTTCGACCTGCCGGAGGGCGACTACGAGTACAAGGTCGCCGTGAACGGGTCGTGGGACGTCAACTACGGCGTCGGGGGAGTGCGCGACGGCGGCAACGCCACGTACTCGCACGACGGCGGCGAGGTCACGTTCTACTGGGACCCGGTGAGCCACGACTTCTCGTCCACCGCGCAGGGCCCGGTCGTCACGCTGGCCGGGTCGTTCCAGGACCAGGTGGGCTGCTCCTCCTCCTGGGCGCCCGACTGCCTCGCGTCGTGGCTCAAGGACCCGGACGGCGACGGCACGTACACCTGGTCCACCGACGACCTGGCCGCCGGCGCGTACGAGGCGAAGGTGGCGCACGGGCTGAGCTGGGCCGAGAACTACGGCGTCGGCGGCGCGCCCGACGGCGCCAACTACTCCTTCAGCGTGGGCGAGGGCGAGACGGTGGCGTTCTCCTACGACCTCGCGTCGCACGTCCTGACGATCGGCGTGGAGAACCCGCCGCTGCCGGGCACGGGGCAGCAGGCCGCGCACTGGGTCCGTCAGGGCGTGGTGCTCGCGCCCGGCGACCTCGGCTCCGGCGACGACTGGACCCTGTGGACCGCGCCCGACGGCGGCCTGGCGGTCGCGGACGGCGAGGTGCGGGGGCCGGACGGCGGCGACCTGCCGGAGGGTGCCGCGTCCTACGACCTGGCCCCCGCGGGGGACGTGCCCGACGACGTCGCGCGCGACTTCCCGGCGCTCGCGGGCCACACGGCCCTCGCGCCGGTGGGCGACGACGGGAAGCCGCTGGGCCGCGCGGCGGTCGAGGAGCTCCTGACTGGCCAGCTGCTGGTCACCCGGGCCTCGGGCGAGGGGCTGTCCGCGGCGACGGGCGTGCAGGTGCCCGGCGTCCTCGACGACCTGTACAGCGAGCAGGCGTCGAAGCGTACGTTCGGCGCGCAGCGGCACCCGAGCGGCCGGTGGGCCTCGTTCGCGCTCTGGGCGCCGACGGCGCAGGACGTCGACCTCCTGGTGTGGCCCGCCGGCCGCGACCTGGGCGAGGACCCCGAGCGCTTCGACGCGGTGCGCGAGCGTGACGGCTCGTGGACGCTCGACGGCAAGCGGGCGGCGAAGCGGCTCGCCTGGGACGGCGCCCGCTACCGGTACGCGGTGACGGTCTACGTGCCGGGCACGGGGAAGGTCGAGACGAACGTCGTCACCGACCCGTACTCGGTCGGCCTCACGCTCGACTCGACGCACTCGGTCGTCGTCGGCCTGGACGACAAGCGCTGGCAGCCGAAGGTCTGGCGCCACGCGCGCCAGCCCGTCGTCGACCGGGCCGTGGACCAGACGATCTACGAGCTGCACGTGCGCGACTTCTCGATCTCCGACGAGACCGTGCCGGCGAAGGAGCGCGGCACGTACCTCGCGTTCGCGCAGCGGCGCTCGGACGGCATGGCGCACCTGCGCGAGCTGGCCGACGCGGGCATGACGACGGTGCACCTGCTGCCGACGTTCGACATCGCGACGATCCCCGAGGACCGTGCGGACCAGGCGACCACGCCCGACCTGTCCGGGTTCGCGCCCGACGGCGAGGAGCAGCAGGCGGCGGTCGGCGACGTCGCGGCGAGCGACGGCTTCAACTGGGGCTACGACCCGTTCCACTTCTCGGTCCCCGAGGGCTCGTACGCCGTCGATGCCGAGGGGGGTGCCCGCGTGGCCGAGTTCCGCACGATGGTGGGCTCGCTGCACGACGCGGGCCTGCAGGTGGTGCTCGACCAGGTGTTCAACCACACCGCGGCGAGCGGGCAGGACGCGAAGAGCGTCCTCGACCGGGTCGTGCCGGGCTACTACCAGCGGCTGAACCCGACGACGGGCGCCGTGGAGACCAGCACCTGCTGCCAGAACGTCGCCACCGAGCACGCGATGGCGGGCAAGCTCATGGTCGACTCGGTGGTCACGTGGGCCCGCGACTACAAGGTGGACGGCTTCCGCTTCGACCTCATGGGCCACCACTCGAAGGAGAACATGCTGGCCGTGCGCGAGGCGCTCGACGCCCTGACCGTCCGCAAGGACGGCGTCGACGGGTCCGCCGTCTACCTGTACGGCGAGGGCTGGAACTTCGGCGAGGTGGCGGACAACGCCCTGTTCACGCAGGCCACGCAGGGGCAGCTCGGCGGGACGGGCATCGGCACGTTCAGCGACAGGCTGCGCGACGCCGTGCACGGCGGGTCGCCGGTGGACGCCGCGTCGCGGTTCACCCAGGGCTTCGGCACGGGGCTGTTCACCGACCCGAACGGTCGCGAGGCCAGCGAGGGCGACGCCGGCAGCGTCAACGACGGATCCGACGACGAGCGCGCCGACCTGGGCCACCAGACCGACCTGGTGCGCCTCGGGCTGGCGGGCAACCTGCGGGACTACGCGTTCCGGGCGGCGGACGACGGCGCCGGCGAGACGACGCGGGGGGAGGACCTCGACTACCGCGGCGCGCCCGCGGGGTACGCGGACTCGCCTGAGGAGGTCGTCACGTACGTCGACGCGCACGACAACGAGACGCTCTTCGACCTGCTGACGCTCAAGCTGCCGCAGGACACCGCGATGACGGACCGGGTCCGGATGAACACCGTGTCGCTCGCGACGACGGCGCTGGCCCAGACCCCGTCGTTCTGGCACGCGGGCACGGACCTGCTGCGCTCGAAGTCGCTGGACCGGAACTCCTACGACTCGGGCGACTGGTTCAACGCGATCGACTGGTCGGGGCAGGACAACGGCTTCGGCCGCGGCCTGCCGCCGGCGGCGGACAACGAGGACGCGTGGCCGGTGATGGCGCCGCTCCTGGCGGACCCGGCGCTCAAGCCCGCGCCGTCGGACATCGCGACGGCCTCCGACGCGGCGCGCGAGCTGCTCGAGCTGAGGTCCTCGACGCGGCTGTTCCGCCTCGGCAGCGCCGCGGCGATCGAGCAGAAGGTGTCGTTCCCGGGGACGGGGCCGGACGCGCAGCCCGGCGTCGTCGCCATGGCGGTGGACGACACCGTCGGCCGTGACGCCGACCGTCGCCTGGACGGCCTGCTGACGGTGTTCAACGCGTCGCCGGAGCCCGTGACGCTCGAGCTGGCCGGGCTGCGCGGCCGGGACTTCCGGCTCTCGGGCGTGCAGCGCTCGGGGAGCGACGCGGTCGTCAAGCGGACCCGGTGGGACGCGCGCACGGGCACGGTCACCGTGCCCGCCCGGACCGTGGCGGTGCTGGAGGACCCGCAGCGCTGAGCCACCGCACGCCCTCGCGGTTGTGTTCGACGTACGAACCAACTGTCGAGGGGGCGGGACCCGGAGGGCCGCGGGACGGAACGCCGTCCCGCGGCCCTTCTCGCGCTCTCGCTCTGACAACGGTGGGGCGTGACACGATCGTTATCGGTTTCCACCCGCCCAGGCTTTGACTTCGGAACTCGAACGCAGCAGTCTGTACCGCGGACCGGCTCGGCCGTCCGAGGAAGACCTCGGCGTCCGGGCGCCGGCGGCGAAGGTCGCTGCCGGGGGACACTCGACGACGAGAAGGAGCGCGAGGATGCGACTCGCCAAGACGATGGGCGCGGTGGCCGCCGGTGCGGCGCTGACGCTGGGACTCGCCGCGTGCGGCGGCTCCGGGGCCGGCGGTGGCGGCGGTGCCGACGGCGCCGCGGGCAACGGCGACGACGACGTGAAGATCGGCGTCGCGATGCCGACGCAGACCTACGAGCGTTGGATCCAGGACGGCAACAACGTCAAGAAGGGCCTGGAGGACCTCGGCTACTCCGTGGACCTGCAGTTCGCTAACGACGACATCCCGACCCAGACGCAGCAGATCGACTCGATGATCACCGAGGGCGTCGACGTCCTCGTCATCGCCTCGATCGACGGCACCGCGCTGACCAGCCAGCTCGACGCGGCCGCCGCGGCGAACATCCCGGTCATCGCGTACGACCGCCTGATCCGCGACAGCGAGAACGTCGACTTCTACACGACGTTCGACAACGAGGCGGTCGGCGTGGCGCAGGCCAACGCCCTGCTCCGCGGCCTGGGCTACCTCGACGCCGACGGCAAGGAGACCGGCGAGAAGGGCCCGTACAACATCGAGCTCTTCGCCGGCTCGCCGGACGACAACAACGCCGGGTTCTTCTTCGACGGCGCGATGTCGGTGCTGCAGCCGCTCATCGACGACGGCACGATCGTCGTCCCGTCCGGCCAGACCGACTTCGGCCAGGTCACGACGCAGCGCTGGGAGCTCGAGACGGCCCAGAAGCGCATGGAGGACCTGCTCACCTCCACGTACCAGGGCGGCGAGAAGCTGGACGGCGTGCTCGCGCCGGCCGACGTGCTCTCCCGCGGCATCATCAACGCGCTCCAGAGCGCGGGCATGGGGCCGACCCTCGAGAAGGGCCTGCCGGTCGTCACCGGTCAGGACGCCGAGATCGCGAACATCAAGCTCATCGACGACGGCGTCCAGTCCTCGACGATCTTCAAGGACACGCGCCTCCTCGCCGAGCAGGCCGTCAAGGCCACGCAGTCCTTCGTGGAGGGCAACGACCCCGAGGCGAACGACACCAAGACGTACGACAACGGCGTGAAGGTCGTGCCGTCGTACCTGCTCGAGGTCCAGACGGTGTTCAAGGACGACATCCAGCCCGTGCTGATCGACGCCGGGTACTACACCGCCGACGAGGTCAAGGCCGGTCAGGCGGACGACTGATCCGCAGGTCATGACCCGCACGGGCAGGCCCGTCCGTCGCCGCTCCCGCTCGGGGGCGGACGACGGGCGGGCCCGCCCCCGGGGCCGCCGCGGACGTGTCCGACGGCGGCGCACCCCACCGAAGGAGGGACGAGGGCGCAGATGAGCACGATCCTGGAGATGCGCTCCATCACCAAGGAGTTCCCCGGCGTCAAGGCGCTGTCCGACGTCACGCTGACCGTCGAGCAGGGCGAGATCCACGCCATCTGCGGCGAGAACGGCGCGGGGAAGTCCACGCTCATGAAGGTGCTGTCGGGCGTCTACCCGCACGGCACCTACGACGGCGAGATCATCCTGGACGGGACGACGGCGGAGTTCGGGTCGATCAACGACTCGGAGGACCGCGGCGTCGTCATCATCCACCAGGAGCTCGCCCTGGTGCCGTACCTGTCGGTCGCCGAGAACATCTTCCTGGGCAACGAGACCCGGAACCGGTTCGGGATGATCGACTGGAACGCCGCGAACCGGAAGGCCCACGCCCTGCTCGAGCGCGTCGGCCTGGACGAGAACCCGACGACGCCCGTCGGCCAGCTCGGCGTCGGCAAGCAGCAGCTCATCGAGATCGCCAAGGCGCTCTCGAAGGAGGTCAAGCTGCTGATCCTCGACGAGCCGACCGCTGCGCTCAACGACGACGACTCCGAGCACCTGCTCGAGCTGCTGCGCCAGCTCAAGGCGCACGGCATCACGTCGATCATCATCTCCCACAAGCTCAACGAGATCGAGGAGATCGCCGACCGCACGACGATCATCCGCGACGGCCGGACCATCGAGACCATCGACATGTCCGAGCCGGGCTCCACCCAGGACCGCATCATCCGCGGCATGGTGGGCCGTGACCTCGAGCACCGCTACCCCGAGCGCGCGTCCGTCGTCGGCGACGAGGTGCTGCGCGTGGAGCACTGGAGCGTCGACCACCCCACGCAGATCGGCCGGCAGATCATCATCGACGCGTCGTTCAACGTGCGCGCCGGCGAGGTGGTCGGGATCGCCGGCCTCATGGGTGCCGGGCGCACCGAGCTCGCGATGAGCATCTTCGGCCGCACCTACGGACGCAACATCCGCGGCGAGATCTACAAGGACGGCAAGCCGATCCAGGTCCGCACCGTGTCCGAGGCGATCGGGCACAACCTCGCGTACGCGACCGAGGACCGCAAGCACTACGGCCTCAACCTCATCGACGACATCCGGCACAACATCTCCGCGGCCGGCCTGCCCAAGCTCGCCCCGCGCGGCTGGGTCAACGGCAACGAGGAGCTCCGGGTCGCCGAGGACTACCGCGGCTCCCTCAACATCAAGACGCCCAACGTCCTGGTCGACGTCGGCAAGCTCTCCGGCGGCAACCAGCAGAAGGTCGTGCTGTCCAAGTGGCTGTACACCGACCCCGACGTGCTCATCCTCGACGAGCCGACCCGCGGGATCGACGTCGGCGCCAAGTTCGAGATCTACACGATCATCAACAAGATGGTCGCGGCGGGGAAGGCGGTCGTCGTCATCTCCTCCGAGCTTCCCGAGCTGCTCGGCATCTGCGACCGCGTGTACACCCTCGCCTTCGGTCGGATCACCGGTGAGCTCCCCGTCGCCGAGGCGACGCAGGAGCGCCTCATGGAGCTCATGACGATCGAGCGCGACCAGCCCCTGCCCACGAAGGAAACCGCCTCATGAACGCCATCGACTCGGTCCGGGACATCCTGACCCGGAACATGCGCCAGAGCGGCATCGTCATCGCCTTCCTGGCGATCGTCGTGCTCTTCGCCGCACTGAACCCGAACTTCCTCTCGCCGACGAACCTCACGAACATCGTCCTGCAGTACTCGTACATCCTGATCCTCGCGATCGGGATGGTGATGATCATCGTCGCGGGGCAGATCGACCTGTCCGTCGGTTCGGTGGTCGCCCTCACCGGGGCCGTGAGCGCCGTCGTCGTCATCCGTCAGGGCATGCCCTGGTACGTGGGCGTGCTCGCCGCCCTGGTCGTCGGCCTCCTGGTCGGCATCTGGCAGGGCTTCTGGGTCGCCTACGTCGGGATCCCCGGCTTCATCGTGACCCTGGCCGGCATGCTCCTGTTCCGCGGCCTGACGTTCCTCGTGCTGGACAACAAGTCGCTGTCGCCGTTCGGCGGCACGTACTACGACATCGCCAACGGGTTCCTCAACGGGCTGCTCGGCGGCAACGGGTTCGACGTCTTCACGCTGGTGATCTTCGGCATCGCCGTGGTCGGCTTCGGCGTCAGCCAGTGGCGCACGCGCCAGGGCAAGATCGCCTACCAGCAGACGGTCGAGTCGATGCCGCTGTTCGTGGTCAAGCTCGTCGCGGTCGCCGCCGTGGTGATGTGGTTCGGGTTCCAGCTGTCCATCTCGCGCGGCCTGCCGATCGTGCTCATCATCCTCGCGGTGCTGATCATCGCGTACACGCTCGTCACGCAGAAGTCGGTCTTCGGGCGGCACGTCTACGCCGTCGGCGGCAACCGCCACGCGGCCGAGCTGTCCGGCGTGAAGGTCCGCAAGGTCAACTTCTGGATCTTCGTGAACATGGGCGTCCTGGCCTCGGTGGCCGGCATCGTCTACTCCTCGCGCATGAACGGCGCCCAGCCGGGCGCGGGCAACATGTTCGAGCTCGACGCGATCGCCGCGTGCTTCATCGGCGGCGCGTCGACCACCGGCGGCGTCGGCCGCGTGGGCGGCGCCATGATCGGTGGTCTGATCATGGCCGTCATGTCCAACGGCATGCAGCTGATGGGCGTGCCGCAGTCGATGCAGCAGGTCGTCAAGGGTCTGGTGCTGCTGCTCGCGGTCGCGTTCGACATCTACAACAAGCGTCGCGCCTCGGTGCTGCGCTGACCAAGGGGGTCCGGCCGGGGCCGGACCATCCCGCCACGAAGCGCGGGGCGGCGGACGACCGCCGCCCCGCGCGTCGTCGCACCATAGACTCCCCGGCGTGAGAGGACGGCTGCCGATGGTGGGATCGCAGTCGTCGCTGCGCGAGGCGAACCGCGCACGCGTCGTCGACGCGGTGAAGCGGCACGGCGGGCTGACGCAGGTCGAGCTCACGGGGGCCACCGGGCTCTCGCCCGCCACCGTGTCGACCATCGTCAAGGAGCTCGTCGCCGCCGAGCTCGTCGAGGTGCGCAACACGATCCGCTCGGGCCGGCGCGCGCAGCTCGTCACCCTCGCCCACCGCGTGGGGCTCGTCGCGGGCGTGCTGGTAGGGACGCGGCACCTCACCGTGGCGATCGCGGACGTGTCGCACGAGGTCCTCGCCGAGCAGGTGCTGCCGCTGCCGGCGGAGCACCGCGCCGACACCAGCCTCGACCGCGCGGCCCTGCTCGTCGTCGACCTGCTGGAGCGCGTCGGTTCGGAGCTCGACGAGGTGCTCGGCATCGGCCTCGGGCTGCCGGCGCCGGTCGACGCCTCCAGCGGCCAGGTCACTGTGCGCGGCATCCTGCGCGGCTGGGACGGCGTGCCCGTGGCGCAGGTGCTGTCGAAGCGGCTGGCCCGGCCGGTGTTCGTGGACAACGACGCGAACCTGGGTGCCCTGGCCGAGAGCACGGTCGGCGCCGCCCGCGAGGTGCACGACGCGCTGTACGTCCGCGCCGGCCACGGCGTCGGGGCCGGCATCGTGCTGGCGGGCCGCGTGCACCGCGGCGTCGCGGGCACGGCGGGCGAGATCGGGCACGTGCAGGTCGACCCGGCCGGCAACATCTGCTCGTGCGGCAGCCGCGGCTGCCTGGACACGGTCGTGGGGGACCGGGCGCTGCTCGAGCCGCTGCGCAGCAGCCACGGGAACCTCACCCTCGCCGACGTCGTGCGCCTGACGAACGACGACGACCCGGGCTGTCGGGAGATCGTCGCCGACGCCGGTACGGTGGTCGGCGGCGTCGTGGCCGGGCTGGCGACGTCACTCAACCCGGAGCTCGTCGTCGTCGGGGGAGCGCTGGCCGCGACGGGCGAGGTCTTCCTCGGGCCGCTGCGCGAGGCGCTGCGCCGCCGGACCCTGCTGCAGCAGGTCACGCCTCTCGAGGTGGTGCCCGCGGCGCTGGGGACGCGCGCCGAGCTGGAGGGAGCCCTCGCGCTCGCGCTGCAGCACACCGACCTGCTGGAGCAGCCCGACGACGGACCGCACGGCGCCGTCGCCGTGGGCCAGGTCCGCACAGGAAAGGGGAACCGGTGAGGGGACGCACGCCGCTGCTCGCGCTGCGGCAGGTCAGCAGGTACTTCGGTGCCGTCGAGGCCCTCGTCGACGTGGACCTGGAGGTGCACGCGCACGAGGTGGTGGCCCTGGTCGGGGACAACGGGGCGGGCAAGTCGACGCTCGCCCAGATCGTGGCGGGCGTGCTGAGCCCGAGCTCGGGGCAGCTGGAGATCGACGGCGAGCCCGTGTCGATCCCGTCACCCTCGGCGGCGAACCAGCTCGGCGTGGCGAGCGTCTTCCAGGACCTCGCCGTCTGCGAGAACCTCGACGTCACCGCGAACGTGTTCCTGGGGCAGGAGCTGCGCGGGCGGGCGGGGCTGCTGCGCGACGGCGACATGGAGACCGAGACCCGCGCGCTCCTCGAGCACCTCACGATCCGGATCCCGTCGGTGCGGACCCCGCTGCGGCACCTGTCCGCCGGGCAGCGTCAGGCCGTCGCCATCGCGCGCACCCTCATCGGCCAGCCGCGCATCGTGGTGCTCGACGAGCCGACGGCGGCGCTCTCGGTGGCGCAGACCGCCGAGGTGCTCACGCACATCCAGCGCCTGCGCGAGCTGGGGCTCGGCGTCATCCTCATCAGCCACAACCTCAACGACGTGCGCGCGGTCTCCGACCGCATCGAGGTGCTGCGGCACGGCCGGAACAACGGGTCGTTCCCGGCCACGGCCGCGCACGAGGAGATCCTCGCGGCGATCACCGGCGCGGCCTGAGAGCAGGCGGGCCTTCGCCCGCTGGTCCCACCTTCGAGCCGGCAGGGCCTCAGCGGCGGTCCTTCCGGCCGAACCGGTCGTGCGGGTCGATGTGCGCGAGGACCTTGTCGAGCGCGCCCGCGAGGGTGTGCAGCTCATCGGGGTCGAGGTCGTCGAACACGTCCTCGAGGACGGTGCGCGCGTGGCCGGGGGCGCTCGCGACGACCTTGCGCCAACCCTCGTCGGTGAGGTGGGCGATGGTCGCGCGGCGGTCGTCGGGGGCGGTGCAACGCTCGACGTAGCCGCGCGCCTCCAACCGGCGCGCGACGTGGGAGAGCCGGGGGAGCGTGGCACTGGTGAGCCTGGCGAGCTCGGTCATGCGGAGGGCGCGCTCGGGCGCCTCGGAGAGCATGGCGAGCACGATGTACTCGAAGTGGGTGAGGTCGGAGTCGCGGCGCAGCTGCTGGTCGAGCGCGGCGGGCAGCAGCTCGATCACCGCCTGGAGGCGGAGCCACGTGCGCATCTGCTCGGCGTCGAGCCAGCGCGGCTCGTCGTCGGCCGCCGTCGTGCGCCGGGTCGTCGTCACGTGATCGTCCTCCTGGTCCGTCACCCTCGAACTAAGGTTGACGCTACAACTATAGCGGTCTATGTTGGTTGTAGCGTCAACCAATAGGGTCGGCGCGGGACCCCAGGAGGAACCATGGCCACCATCAGCATCATCGGCACCGGGAACATGGGCACCGCGATCGCCGGGCTCGCGCTCGCCGGTGGCAACGACGTGCAGGTCGTCGCCCGCGACGTCGCCAAGGCCGCGGCCGTGGACGCCGCCGTCACCGCGACCGCGTTCGGCGAGCCGCTCACGGGCGAGATCGTCGTGCTGGCCCTGCCGTACCCGGCGCTCGACGACGTCGTCGCGACCTACGGCGACCAGCTCGCCGGCCGCACCGTGGTCGACCTCACCAACCCGCTCGACTTCGCCACCTTCGACGCGCTCGTCGTGCCCGCCGACTCCTCCGCCGCCGCCGGGCTGGCGGAGAAGCTCCCCGACGCGACGGTGCTCAAGGCGTTCAACACGAACTTCGCCGCGACGCTCGTGAGCGGCGCCGTCGGCGACGTGCCCACGACCGTCCTCGTCGCGGGCGACGACGCCGCCGCCAAGGCCGCGTTCGCCGCCGCTTTCGACGGCTCCGCCGTCCGCGTCGTCGACGCCGGGTCGCTGAAGCGTGCTCGCGAGCTCGAGGCCCTCGGGTTCCTGCAGCTCACCCTCGCCGCGGGGGAGCAGACGCAGTGGACCACCGGGTTCGCGCTGCTCTGACCCCCGTCGCCACCCGCCCGTCCCAGCACCAGGAGCCGATCATGACCCGCACGTCCGACCTCCTCGCGGCCGAGACCGCGATGGGCGCCGTCACCCTGCACGTGGGCGACCTCGGCGCGATGAGCGCCTACTACCGCGAGGCGATCGCGCTCGAGGAGATCCCGGCCCTCGGCGCCCCCGGCCGGGTGGTGCTGGGGCGCGGCGGCGTGCCCGTCGTCGCGCTGCAGCACACACCGGGGCTGCCGGCGACGTCGCGGAACCAGGCCGGGCTGTTCCACACGGCCGTGCTGTTCGACACCGAGGAGGCGCTCGCCTCCTCGGTCGCCCACGCCGCGCAGCACCCGCTGTCGCGGTTCGCCGGGAACTCCGACCACTGGGTGTCGCGGGCGTTCTACTTCACGGACCCCGAGGACAACGGCATCGAGCTCTACTGGGACCGCCCGCGCGAGGTCTGGCAGCACGACGACGGCGGGCGCGTGGCGATGGGCTCCGACTGGTTCGACCCGCAGGAGTTCCTGCAGCGGCACCTCACCGAGGACGCCCTGGCCGGCACCGCGGGCCAGGCGGCCCAGGTCGGTCACGTCCACCTGCAGGTGGGCGACATCCCCACCGCGCAGCGGTTCTACGTCGACACCCTCGGCTTCGAGATCATGGCGACGTTCCACGGTGCGCTGTTCGTCGCCGCCGGCGGGTACCACCACCACATGGCGATGAACACCTGGAACAGCGCGGGCGCCGGGCCGCGGGCCGCCACGCTCGGCCTCGGCCAGGTGGCGCTCACCGTGCCCACGCGAGACGAGGTCGGCGCGCTCGCCGACCGGCTGAAGCACGCCGGCGTCGCGACGCGCGACGACGGCCGGACCCTGCGCTTCGACGACCCGTGGAACACGCTCGTCGAGGTGTCGGTCGGCTGACCCGGCCGGGCGCCTGTTCGGCGGCGGGCGGGGTCGGCGGAGGTCAGCGGAAGACGACGGTGCGGTGGCCGTCGAGCAGCACGCGGTGCTCGGCGTGCCACCGCACGGCGCGCGCGAGGGTGCGGCGCTCGACGTCCTCGCCGATCGCGACGAGGTCCGCGACGGCGCGCGAGTGGTCCACGCGCTCGACGTCCTGCTCGATGATCGGGCCCTCGTCGAGGTCGCCCGTGACGTAGTGCGACGTCGCGCCGATGAGCTTGACGCCGCGGTCGTGCGCCTGCGCGTAGGGGCGGGCGCCCTTGAAGCTCGGCAGGAACGAGTGGTGGATGTTGATGACCTTGCCCTGCAGGTCGCGGCACAGCTCGTCCGACAGGATCTGCATGTACCGGGCGAGGACCACCAGCTCCACGTCGAGCTCGTCGACCAGCTCCCGCAGCCGGTCCTCGGCCTGCGCCTTGGTGTCCTTGGTGACCGGCACGTGGTGGAACGGCTTGCCGTAGAACACGGCCATGTCCTCGAGGTCCGGGTGGTTGCCCACGACGCCGACGACGTCGACCGGCATGCCCTGGTACCGCTCGCGGTACAGCAGGTCCACCAGGCAGTGCGGCGCCTTGCTGACCAGCACCAGCGTGCGCAGGCGGCGGCCGACGACGTCCAGCTCCCAGGTCATGGCGAAGCGCTCCGCCACCGGCGCGACCGCGGCCGTGAGCGCGTCGCGCCCGGCCGCCTCCTCGACGTCGAGCGCCACCTGCACGCGCATGAAGAACAGGCCCGACGCCGGGTCCCCGAACTGCTGCGACTCGGTGATGTTGCCGCCGTGCTCGGCCAGCACGCCCGCCACGGCGTGCACGATCCCGGGGCGGTCGGGGCAGGAGAGGGTCAGCACCCATTCGGTCGTCACCCGCCCATTGTCACCGACGGCCCCGGGCGCGCGACGACACGTCCGCCGTCGGTCTGCCACGATGTCCTCATGAGCGAGGCACGCGGCACTGACGCCCAGGAAGTCCAGCAGGAGAGCGGCGACGACACGCTGCGGATCGCGCTGGTCGAGGACGACCAGGCGGGCGAGCTGCTGACGTTGCGGCGGGCGGCGTTCGTCAGCGAGGCGCAGCTGTACGACGACCCGCACATCCCGCCGTTGACGCAGACGCTGCACGAGCTGCGCGACGACATGGCGCGCGACGACGTCGTGACCGTGGGCGCGTGGGAGGGGCACCGCCTGGTGGGGTCGCTGCGCCTGGAGATCGAGGGGCCGAAGGCGACGCTGGGGCGGCTCGCCGTCGCGCCGGACCAGCAGGCCAAGGGCATCGGCACGTCCCTGATGTTCGCGATCCTGCAGTTCCTGCCGTCCGAGGTGACGGAGGTGTGGGCGTTCACGGGCAAGGACTCGAAGAAGAACCTCGCCATGTACACCAAGCACGGCTACGAGGAGCAGTACGACCGCGCGGCGGGCAAGCTCACGCTGACCTACCTGCGCCGGGTGCTCGACGAGGTCGACGCGAGGAACGCGGCGCAGGAGTCATGACCGACGCCGGCGGGCAGGCGACGCGTCCTCGGTCGCGCCGCCCGTCCATGGCCGACGTCGCTGCCGTCGCCGGGGTCTCCCACCAGACCGTCTCCCGGGTGCTCAACGAGCACCCGAGCGTGCGCGGAGCGACCCGCGAGCGGGTGCTGGACGCCATCGCCTCCCTCGGCTACCGGCGCAACAGCGCCGCGCGGGCGCTGGCGACGGCGCGCTCGGCGACGCTCGGCGTGGTGACCACGGGCTCGGCGCTGTTCGGCCCGACCAGCACGCTCATCGCGATCGAGGGCGCGGCGCGGGACGAGGGGTACTTCGTCTCCGTCGCGACGCTGCGGCGCTACGACGCCGAGGCGATGCACGAGGCCCTGGAGCACTTCATGGACCAGGGCGTCGAGGCGATCGTGGTCATCGCCCCGCAGGACGACGTCGCGGCCGCCGTCGAGTCCTTCCGCGCGCCGGTGCCGGTGCTCGTCGTCGCCGCCCTGGAGAAGCTGCCCCGCGACGCGGGCACGACGGCGGCGGGCCCGACGACGCTGTCGCTCGCCGTCGACCAGCGGGCCGGGGCGCGCACCGCGACCGAGCACCTGCTCGACCTGGGTCACCGCGACGTGCTGCACGTCGCCGGGCCGCAGGACTGGTTCGACGCCCGCGAGCGCGCCGCCGGCTGGCGGGAGGCGCTCGAGGCGCGCGGGATCGCGCCGAGCCGGCCGCGGTACTGCAGCTGGTCGGCCGAGGACGGGTACACGGCGGGCCGCGACCTCGCCGAGGCCGTGGTGGCGCACGAGGGCCCGACGGCGGTGTTCGCGGGGAACGACCAGCTCGCCCTCGGCATCCTCCGCGCGTTCTGGGAGCGGGGCCTCTCCGTGCCCGACGACGTGTCGGTGGTGGGCTTTGACGACGTCGCGGGGGCCGCGTACTTCGTGCCGCCGCTGACCACGGTGCGGCAGCCGTTCGGGGTGCTGGGGGAGCGCAGCGTGGCGATGGTCGTCGCCGCGCTGGCCGGCGGCACCGTGCCGACCGAGCGGATCGTGCCCGAGCTCGTGGTGCGCTCCAGCACGGCGCCGCCGCCCGCCCGCTGACCGCGGCTCGTCGACCACCCTCGTTGACCGCCGTCATGGCGGCTGGGTAGATTCGGCGCGTTCGCAGTTCTACATCGTTGTAGAGGAGTCACGATGCGCAGATCTCTCAGGCGGGCCCGCGCCGCGGCGGCGGGGGTGCTCACGACGGCGCTGCTGGGCGCGTCGCTGGTCGCCGCCACGACCGTCGGTCCGGCGACCGCCACGCCCGGCGGCGCCGAGCGCGACCGCCACGCCCCGACCGCCCCGACCGGCGGACTCTCCGTGACCGGCGAGACCTCTCCGGTGCACGACCCGGCGCTCGTCGTCGGCGACGACGGCACCTGGCGCGTGTACACCACGGGGCTGGTGAACCGGGAGAACGGCGGCACGATCCAGATGTGGTCGAGCCACGACGAGGGCGTGACCTGGGTCTACGACGGCACCGTCTGGGACGAGATCCCCGCCTGGATCGACGAGCGCTTCGCGGCGGACGGCGACGGGGTGCTGCCCGACAACCTGTGGGCGCCCGAGGTCTACGAGCACGACGGCACCTACTACCTGTACTACTCGGCGTCGCGCTTCGGCACGAACACCTCGGTCACGGCGCTCGCGACCAACACGACCCTCGACCCGGACGACCCGGACTACGAGTGGGTCGACCAAGGGCCGGTGATCGACTCGCCCCAGGACATCGCCGGCGGGAAGACGTTCAACGCGATCGACGCGGGCATCGTCGAGGGGGAGGACGGCACCCCGTACATGGCGATCGGGTCGTACTGGTACGGCGTCTTCCTCGTCGAGCTCGAGTGGCCCAGCGGCAAGCTCGCCGACGGCGCACTGGAGAACGCCACGCACCTGGTGGACCGCATGATGCCGGGCAACCCCGTCGAGGCGCCGTACGTCGTCGAGCGCGACGGCTGGTACTACCTGTTCGTCTCGTTCGACCGGTGCTGCCAGGGCCTCGACAGCACCTACCAGGTGGCGGTCGGTCGGTCGCGCGACGTCGCCGGGCCGTACCTCGACCAGGACGGCAGGGACCTGGCCGACGGCGGCGGCACGGTGCTGCTCTCCTCGCACGGCGCGGTCGTGGGGCCGGGCGGCCAGTCGGTGTCCGACGGCGTGCTCGCCTTCCACTACTACGACGGCGCGAACGCCGAGATCCCGGGCTTCCCGACGCTCGGCCTGCAGCGCCTGGCCTGGGAGGACGGCTGGCCGGTGGTGGACCAGACGGTCGAGGAGCCGGCCGTCACGGCGGACCCGCGCGACGTGACCGTGCGCGGCAACCGGCCCGCGACGTTCGAGGTCCGCGTGTCCGGCACCCCGGTCCCTGTCGTCACGTGGGAGGTCTCCGACGACGACGGCGCCACCTGGTCGGCGGCCACGGCCGCCGCGACGCGCGCCGTCGACGGCACCGCCCGCTGGACCCTGAAGCACGCCGGGCGCGAGCCCGACGGCCTGCTCGTGCGCGCCGTCGTCGCCAACGCCCACGGCGAGGTGCGCAGCGAGCCGGCACGGCTCGACGTCGTCACGCCCGGTCGCCCCGCGAGGTAGTCCCCACCGTGCCGAGGTAGTACCAGGCTCCGCGAGGTAGTACCCGCTGTGCCGAGGTAGTGGACTGGTCCACTACCTCGGCACGGCCGTGACTACCTCGGCGCGGCTGGTACTACCTCGGCGAGACCGGCACTACCTCGCGGGTTGGGTCTCCCGATTTGTGAGCGCTAACATGGATCGACCACCACGACGCCCGACCGGGCGGGGACGGAGCAGGGGATGGCGGAGCAGGGCACGGGCGACGTGACGGAGATCCGGGACGCGATCGCCGCCGGGAGGACGACGCTCGGCATCGAGCTCGGCTCGACCAACATCAAGGCGTGCCTGATCGGGCCCGACCACGCACCGCTCGCGAGCGGCTCGCACGCGTGGGAGAACGAGCTCGTCGACGGGGTGTGGACCTACGCGCTCGACGCCGTGCACGCCGGCCTGCAGGGCGCGTACGCGGCGCTCGTGGCCGACGTCGAGCAGCGCTACGGCGTCCGCCCCACGAGCTACGCCGCGCTCGGCGTCTCCGCGATGATGCACGGCTACCTGCCGTTCGACGCCGACGGCGAGCTGCTCGTCCCGTTCCGCACCTGGCGCAACACGAGCACCGGCCCCGCGGCCGCCGAGCTGTCCGCCCTCTTCGGGCACAACGTCCCGCTGCGCTGGTCGATCGCCCACCTCTACCAGGCGATCCTCGACGACGAGCCGCACGTGCCGCAGGTCGCGTCGTTCACCACGCTGGCCGGCTACGTGCACCGCGCGCTGACCGGTCGGCACGTGCTCGGTGTCGGCGACGCGTCGGGCATGTTCCCGATCGACCCCGCCACGGGCGACTACGACGCGCGGATGCTGGAGCAGTTCCGGCACCTCGCGGCCGCCAAGCGCCCGGGCCTGCACGTCGAGGGCCTGCTGCCCCAGGTGCTCACCGCGGGCGAGGACGCCGGCCGGCTCACCGCCGAGGGCGCCGCGCTGCTCGACCCCACGGGCGCCCTGCAGCCCGGAGTGCTCCTCTGCCCGCCCGAGGGTGACGCCGGCACCGGCATGGTCGCCACGGGCTCGGTCGCGCCGCGCACCGGCAACATCAGCGCGGGCACGTCGATCTTCGCGATGGTCGTGCTCGAGCGGCCGCTGACCTCCGTGCACCACGAGCTCGACCTCGTCACCACGCCCGCCGGCGACCTCGTCGCGATGGTGCACTGCAACAACGGCGCCAGCGAGCTGGACGCGTGGGCCGGCGTCTTCGGCCAGTTCGCGGCCGCCCTGGGGCAGCCCGTCGAGCCCGACGCCGTCTTCGGCGCGCTCTTCCGGGCCGCGCTCGACGGCGCCCCGGACGGCGGCGGGCTGCTCGCCTACAACTACCTCGCCGGGGAGCCCATCACCGGCCTCGACGAGGGGCGCCCCCTCGTGGTGCGCACCCCCGACAGCCGCCTCACGCTGGCGAACTTCGCGCGCACGCAGCTCTACGGCGTCTTCGGCACGCTCGCGCTCGGCATGCGCGTGCTGCACGGCGAGGGCGTCGCGATCGACACGATGTTCGCGCACGGGGGCCTGTTCAAGACGGCGGGCGTCGCCCAGCGGCTGCTGGCCGGCGCGATCGACGCCCCCGTCGCCGTCGGGCAGACGGCGGGGGAGGGCGGCGCCTGGGGCATCGCCGTCCTCGCGGCGTAT
Source organism: Isoptericola nanjingensis (assembly GCF_050311635.1). Taxonomy (NCBI): domain Bacteria; kingdom Bacillati; phylum Actinomycetota; class Actinomycetes; order Micrococcales; family Promicromonosporaceae; genus Isoptericola; species Isoptericola nanjingensis. Next base: position 311,315 of record NZ_JBNOZL010000008.1, read on the forward strand.
GCCGCCGCCCGGGCCGAGGCCGACGGTGGCGCCGGCGCTCCCGCCCTCGACGCCTACCTGGCCGAGCGCGTCTTCGCCGACGCCCGGCTCGACGTCGCCGAGCCCGACGCGGACGACGTCGCCGGCTTCGCCGCCTACCTGGAGCGGTACTCCGCCGGCCTCGCGGTCGAGCGCGCCGCCACCGCAGCCCTCTGACGACACGCGTCGCCGACGCACCGCACCCCCGCACTGGAGAAGCACATGAGCACCCCCACCGAGGTCCCCGCGCACCTGCGCGCCGCCGTCGACGCCGCCAAGGAGAAGGTCGCGGCCCTGCACGCCGAGCTGCCCCGCTGGGAGCTCGTCGTGTGGACCGCCGGCAACGTGTCCGAGCGGGTCCGCGACGACCGCACCCCCGACGGCTCCGGCGACCTCCTGGTCATCAAGCCGTCCGGGGTCTCCTACGACGACATCACGCCCGAGTCGATGGTGGTCTGCGACCTGGACGGGAAGCTCGTCGAGGGCGACCGGTCCCCGTCGTCGGACACCGCGGCGCACGCCTACGTGTACTCGCACATGCCCGAGGTGGGCGGCGTCGTGCACACGCACTCCACCTACGCGACGGCGTGGGCCGCCCGCGCCGAGGAGATCCCCTGCGTGCTCACGATGATGGCCGACGAGTTCGGCGGCCCGATCCCCGTGGGGCCGTTCGCGATCATCGGCGACGACTCCATCGGCCGCGGCATCGTCGAGACCCTGCGCGGTCACCGGAGCCCGGCGGTCCTGATGCGCAACCACGGCCCGTTCACCATCGGCAAGGACGCCCGCGCCGCGGTGAAGGCCGCCGTGATGGTGGAGGAGGTGGCCCGCACGGTGCACGTGTCGCGCCAGCTCGGCGAGCCGCTGCCCATCGCGCAGGAGCACGTGGACTCCCTGTACGCCCGCTACCAGAACGTCTACGGCCAGCACTGAGCCCGGTCAGGGCTCCGCCAGGCTCGACCACCGACGCAGACCTCCGAAGGAGACACACCCCATGAGCAAGCCGTACGCCGACCGCGAGGTCTGGTTCTTCACCGGCAGCCAGGACCTGTACGGGCCCGAGACGCTGGAGCAGGTCGCCCAGCAGTCGCAGGAGGTCGCCCGCGCGCTCGACGCGTCGTCCGACGTCCCCGCGAAGGTCGTCTGGAAGCCCGTGCTCAAGGACGCCGGCTCGATCCGCCGCGCGATGCTCGACGCGAACGCGGACGACAACGTGCTCGGCGTCATCACGTGGATGCACACGTTCAGCCCGGCGAAGATGTGGATCTCCGGCCTCGACGCGCTGCGCAAGCCGCTGCTGCACCTGCACACGCAGGCGAACGTCGAGCTGCCGTGGGCGGACATCGACTTCGACTTCATGAACCTCAACCAGGCCGCGCACGGCGACCGCGAGTACGCCTACCTGGCCACGCGCCTGGGCGTCGCGCGCACCACCGTCGTCGGGCACGCGTCGAACCCGGCCGTGACCCGCCGCGTCGGCACCTGGGTCCGCGGCGCCGCGGGCTGGGCCGCCACGCACGAGCTGAAGCTGGTGCGCTTCGGCGACAACATGCGCAACGTCGCCGTCACCGAGGGTGACAAGACCGAGGCCGAGCTGCGCTTCGGTGTCTCGGTGAACACGTGGGGCGTCAACGACCTGGTCGACGCCGTCGAGGCCGTGGCCGACGACGCGGTCGACGCGCTGGTCGCCGAGTACGAGGAGCTCTACGACGTCGCCGGTGAGCTGCGCAAGGGCGGCGAGCGGCACGAGTCGCTGCGCTACGCGGCCCGCCAGGAGATCGCCATGGAGGCGTTCCTCGTGGAGCGCGGCGCCAAGGCGTTCACCACGAACTTCGAGGACCTCGGGGGTCTGCGCCAGCTGCCCGGCATCGCCGTCCAGCGCCTCATGAGCAAGGGCTACGGCTTCGGTGCCGAGGGCGACTGGAAGACGGCCGTCCTGGTGCGCGCGGCCAAGGTCATGGGCGAAGGGCTGCCCGGCGGCGCCTCCCTCATGGAGGACTACACCTACGACCTCACCCCCGGCTCCGAGCTCATCCTCGGCGCCCACATGCTCGAGGTCTGCCCCTCCCTCACGACGTCGAAGCCCCGCGTGGAGATCCACCCGCTCGGCATCGGCGGCAAGGAGGACCCGGTCCGCATGGTGTTCGACGCCGACGCGACCGAGGGCGCCGTCGTCGTCTCGCTCGCCGACATGCGCGACCGCTTCCGCCTCACCGCGAACGTGGTCGACGTCGTGCCGCCGACGCAGGACCTGCCGAACCTCCCCGTGGCCCGCGCCGTCTGGGCCCCGCGCCCCGACTTCACCACCTCCGCCGAGGCCTGGCTGACCGCCGGCGGCGCGCACCACACGGTGATGTCGACCGCGGCGGGCGTCGAGGCGTTCGAGGTGTTCGCGAACATCGCGCGCACCGAGCTGCTCGTCATCGACGAGGACACCACGCGCCGCGGCTTCGCCGACCAGGTGCGGTGGAACCAGGTGTACTACCGCCTCGCCCAGGGGCTCTGAGCACGACCACCGGCGAGCGGCCGGCGGTTCGGTAGGCTGACGCCGCCGAGCCGCCGGCCGGCCGGTGGACGCATCCCGTGGAGGCCCCGCATGGCGAGTCCCGCCGACAAGCCGAACATCCGGCAGGTCGCGCAGCTCGCCGGCGTCTCGCACATGACGGTGTCGCGGGTGCTCAACGACCACCCGAACATCCGCGAGGCCACCCGGCGGCGCGTCGAGGAGGCCATCGACCAGCTCGGCTACCGGCCGAACATGGTCGCCCGGGCCCTCGCCACCCAGCGCAGCCGGCGCATCGGCGTCCTCGTGGAGAGCGCCGCGACGTTCGGGCCGACCAGCACGCTGTACGCCGTCGAGTCCGCCGCCCGCGCGTCGGGGTACGTGGTCAGCTCCGTGCTCCTGCGGGCGGGGGAGGAGATCACCCCCCAGGAGGCCGTCGACCACCTCGTCGCGCAGGGCGTCGACGCGCTCTGCGTCGTGGCTCCCCGGTCGTCGTCGATCGCCGCGCTGCGCCGCATCGCCGTCGGGGTCCCGGTGCTGGTGGTCAAGCCCGACAAGGACCCGACGTTCCTCACCGTGACCGTCGACCAGCAGGCGGGGACGGCGCTCGCCGTCGACCACCTCGTCTCGCTCGGGCACCGCGACATCCTGCACCTCGCCGGCCCGCTGGACTGGCTCGACGCCCGCACGCGCGAGCGGTCCTTCCACGCCCGGGCGAAGTCGTGGGGGCTGCGCGAGCGCCCCATCGTCGTCGGCGACTGGACGGCCGACTTCGCGTACGACTTCGCGCGCGGGATCCGCGAGCTCCCGGAGTACACGGCGATCTTCGCCGCGAACGACGACATGGCGGTGGGCCTCGTCCACGGCCTGCACGACCGCGGCTTCTCGGTGCCCGACGACGTGAGCGTCGTCGGCTTCGACGACATCCCCCTCGCGCGGCACGTCATCCCCCCGCTGACGACGGTGCGGCAGAACTTCCACGCCCTCGGCGTGTCGGTCGTCGACGTCCTGCGGGCCGCGATCGAGGAGCAGGAGATCCCGACGGTCACGAAGATCCCCCCGGAGATGATCGCGCGGGAGTCGAGCGCCGCGCCGCGGAAGGCCACCCGATGACCTCGCGGCCCGGGGCGCCGGCCCCCGTCGTCGAGCTGCGGGGGATCACGGTGGAGCGCTCGGGGGTGCGGGTCCTCGACGACGTGGACCTCGCGCTGCGGCCGGGCGAGGTCCACGCGCTCATGGGGGAGAACGGCGCGGGGAAGTCGACCCTCATCGGCGCGCTCACGGGGACGCTGCCGATCCTGGCGGGCACGGTCGTGGTGGACGGCGTCGAGAGCCCGCCGACGGGAGTCGCGCAGAGCCGCGCGGACGGCATCGCGACCGTCTTCCAGGAGACGCACCTGAGCCCGCACCTGACCGTCGCCGAGAACGTGATGATCGGTCACGAGGTGCGCGGCTGGCTCGGCATCGACTGGGGCCGGACGAGGGCGCGGGCGTCGGCCGCGCTCGCCGCGCTGGGGATCGAGGACATCGACCCGCGCGCCCCGCTCTCGGCGCTGTCGCCCGCGACCAAGCAGCTCGTGGCCGTGGCCCGGGCGATCGTCCTCGATCCGCGCGTGCTCGTGCTCGACGAGCCGACGTCGAGCCTGGACGCGGAGGAGGCCGCGCGCCTGCTCGGCGTCGTGCGCCGCCTGTGCGACCAGGGCGTCGCGGTGCTGTTCGTCTCGCACTTCCTCGAGCAGGTCTTCGAGGTGAGCGACCGGATGACGGTGCTGCGGGGCGGCCGCGTCGTCGCGGAGTTCCGGACGGCGGACGTCGAGCGCGCCGAGGTGATCTCCAAGATGCTCGGCGAGGACATCGACGCGCTCCAGGCGCTGCGCTCGCAGCGGCTCGCGCACCACTACGCCGGGACGGGCGAGGCGAAGCTGCGGGCGTCGTCCCTCGGGCGCCTCGGCGTCCTCGAGCCGACCGACCTCGAGCTGTCCCGGGGCGAGGTCGTCGGGTTCGCGGGGCTGCGCGGGTCGGGGCGCACCGAGCTCGCCCGGCTGATGAGCGGGGCGGAGCGCGCCGACGGCGGCGAGCTGTGGCTCGACGGCGTGCGGGTGCAGCTCCGCAGCCCGGGGGCCGCTCTGCGGTACCGGATCGCGATGTCGAGCGAGAACGTGCGCGACGACGGGATCGTCGCGGGCCTCACGGTGCGGGAGAACATCGTCCTGGCGCTGCAGGCGCTGCGGGGCTGGTCGCGGCCCCTGTCGCGGGGAGAGCAGGACGCCGTCGTCGACACGTACCTCGACGCGCTGCACCTGTCGGCCGACGACCTGGACCGGCCGGCCGGCGAGCTGTCCGGGGGCACCCAGCAGAAGGTGCTGCTCGCCCGGCTGCTGGCCACGCGGCCCCACGTCCTGATCCTCGACGAGCCGACCCGCGGCATCGACATCGCGGCCAAGCTCGAGATCCAGCGCCGGGTCGCACGCCTGGCGGGCGAGGGCGTCGCCGTCGTCTTCATCTCCTCCCAGCTGGAGGAGGTGGTGCGCCTCGCCGACCGCATCGTCGTGCTCAAGGACCGCGAGAAGATCGGCGAGCTGAGCAACGGGCCCGGGGTCACCGTCGACACCATCGTCGAGATGATCGCCGCGGAGCTGGACGAGCCCGAGCCCGGCGACTGACGCACGGCGAGCCCTCCCGGTGCGTTACGCGATCGTGACGTGGATTCCTGGACGGCCCCTATTGTGACCGGTCACATCTCCGCTATGTTAGCGGTCACACAAGCGTTGCCGGAGGGTCAGAGAAGACCCACGGACCGGGTCTCCCGGTCGGCCGGCGTCTCGAGGAGGAGATCATGAGCAAGAACTTCCGGCGCGCCGGTGCGGCGCTGTTCGTCACGGCGCTCACGGCGGCCTCGTTGGTCGCGTGCAGCAGCGAGCAGGCGCCCCAGGGCGGCGGGGACGGCGGCGGCGAGTCGGCCGCGGCCTCGGACACGATCGTCCTGGGCTTCTCGCAGGTCGGGGCGGAGTCCGGCTGGCGCGCGGCCAACACCAAGTCCATCCAGGACACGCTCACGAAGGAGAACGGCTTCGACCTCAAGTTCTCCGACGCGCAGCAGAAGCAGGAGAACCAGATCCAGGCGATCCGGTCCTACATCCAGCAGCAGGTCGACGTCATCGCGTTCTCCCCGGTCGTCGAGACCGGCTGGGACGCCGTGCTCGAGGAGGCCAAGGCCGCGGACATCCCGGTGATCCTCACCGACCGGGCCGTCGACTCCGGGGACGACACCCTGTACGAGTCGTTCATCGGGTCCGACTTCGTCGAGGAGGGCAAGCGCGCCGGCGAGTGGGCCGTGGAGCAGTACGACGGCGAGGGCTACAAGGCCGTCGAGCTGCAAGGCACCACCGGCGCCGCGCCCATGATCGACCGGCAGCAGGGCTTCGCCGACGCGATCGCGGGCTCCGACATCGAGATGATCGACTCGCAGACCGGCAACTTCACCCGCACCGAGGGCAAGCAGGTGATGGAGGGCTTCCTGCAGAAGTACGACGACATCGACCTGGTGTTCGCCCACAACGACGACATGGGCCTGGGCGCCATCGAGGCGATCGAGGCCGCGGGCAAGGTGCCGGGCAAGGACATCAAGATCATCACGGTCGACGGCGTCAAGGACGGCATGCAGGCGCTCGCCGACGGCAAGATCAACTACATCGTCGAGTGCAACCCGCTGCTCGGCCCGGACCTCGCGGAGATCGCGAAGAAGGTCGTGGCCGGCGAGGAGGTCGAGAAGCGCATCGTCACCCAGGACGAGGCGTTCGACCAGGAGGCGGCGAAGGCCGCGCTGCCGGACCGTCAGTACTGATCGTCGGTACTGATCGTCGGTACTGACCGTCAGCACCGACCGTCGGTACGCTCCACGAGACCCGCGGTGGGTGCGGTGCGGGACGCCCGCGCCGCGCCCACCGCGCTCCACGGAAGGTCAAGGATGACGCCATCGGACGCCGGCGACGCCGGCAGCACCCCCGACGCCCGGCCCCAGGACGTGCGCCCCGTCGTCGAGATGACCGGGATCTCCATCGAGTTCCCGGGCGTCAAGGCCCTCGACGGCGTGGACCTCCGGCTCCTGCCGGGCGAGGTGCACGCCCTCATGGGCGAGAACGGCGCGGGGAAGTCCACGCTGATCAAGGCGCTCACGGGCGTCTACGGCATCGACTCCGGCGAGATCCTCGTCGACGGCGAGCCGCACCGGTTCTCCGGCCCGGGCGAGGCCCAGGCCGCGGGGATCGCCACCGTGTACCAGGAGGTCAACCTCTGCGAGAACCTCACGGTCGCGGAGAACATCATGCTCGGCAACGAGCCCCGGCGGTTCGGCGCCATCGACTGGCCCCGCACGCGCCGCCGGGCGGCCGAGCACCTCGCCACGATGGGGCTCGACGTCGACCCCGCCTCCTCGCTCGGCTCGCACTCGATCGCCGTGCAGCAGCTCGTCGCGATCAGCCGGGCCATGGTGGTGGACGCCAAGGTGCTCATCCTCGACGAGCCGACGTCCAGCCTCGACGCCGACGAGGTCGCGCGGCTCTTCGCCGTCGTGCGCCGGCTGCGCGACCAGGGGGTCGCGATCCTGTTCGTGTCGCACTTCCTGGAGCAGGTGTTCGAGCTCTCCGACCGCATGACCGTGCTGCGCAACGGCACGCGGGTGGGGGAGTACCGGACGTCGGAGATCACCCGGAGCGAGCTCGTCTCGCGCATGATCGGCCGGTCGATGGAGGTGCTGGAGGACCTGGAGGTCCGCACCGAGCACACCGTCGACGCGGCCCAGGGCAAGCCGTTCGTCCAGGCCGTGGGTCTCGGCCGGCGCGGCTCCGTGCAGGCCTTCGACCTGGACGTCCACGAGGGCGAGGTCGTCGGTCTGGCCGGCCTGCTCGGCTCCGGCCGCACGGAGGTGGCCCGCCTGCTCGCCGGGGCGGACCGGGCCGACACGGGCACGCTGTCCGTCAAGGGGACCCCGACCCGGCTGCGCACGCCGCGCACGGCGATCGGGCGCAGGATCGCGTTCTCCTCCGAGGACCGCAAGGCCGAGGGCGTGGTCGGCGACCTGACCGTGCGGGAGAACATCGTGCTCGGCCTCCAGGCGGAGCGCGGCTGGCTGCGCCCGCTGCCCGGCAAGCAGGTCGACGAGATCGTGCACCGGTACATCGAGGCGCTGAACATCCGGCCCGCCAACCCCGACGCCCTGCTGCGCAACCTGTCGGGCGGCAACCAGCAGAAGGTGCTCCTGGCCCGCTGGCTCGCCACCGCGCCCGAGCTGTTCATCCTCGACGAGCCGACCCGCGGCATCGACGTCGGCGCCAAGGCGGAGATCCAGCGCCTGGTGTCCGACCTCGCCGGCCGGGGCATGGCGGTGCTCTTCATCTCCGCCGAGCTCGAGGAGGTGGTGCGGCTCAGCCACCGCATCGCCGTCATGCGCGACCGGCAGAAGGTCGCCGAGCTGACCAACACCGACTCCGTCGGCGTCGACGACGTCGTCGAGCTCATCGCGAGCGGAGGGGACCGCTGATGCCCACATCGCAGGCCGCCGGCGGGTTCGGCGCCGTCGTGCGCCACCACCTGTTCTGGCCCGTGGTCGCGCTGGTCGCGCTGCTCGCCGTCAACACGGCCGTCCGACCGGGCTTCCTGTCCGTGTCGATCCTCGACGACCACCTCTTCGGGTCGCCGATCGACATCCTGCGCAACTGCGCGCCGCTCATGCTGGTCGCCCTCGGCATGTCGCTGGTGATCGCCACCCGCGGCATCGACCTCTCCGTGGGCGCCGTGGTCGCGATCTCGGGGGCGGTGGCCCTCACCTTCATCGCGGGCGCGCCGGACCCGGCGTCGACGACGACGGTGCTCCTCGCCATCGGGATGGCGCTCGCGCTCGGCCTGGTGCTCGGCGTCTGGAACGGGTTCCTGGTGTCCGTGCTCGGGATCCAGCCGATCATCGCGACGCTCATCCTCATGACCGCCGGCCGCGGCGTCGCGATGCTCATCACCGAGGGGCAGATCACCACGGTCACGAGCGCCCCGTTCAAGATGCTCGGCGCCGGGTACTGGCTCGGGCTGCCCGTCGCGACCCTGGTCGCGTTCGGCGTGTTCGCGCTCGTCGCGCTGCTGGTGCGGCGCACGGCGCTCGGGATGCTCGTCGAGTCGGTCGGCATCAACCCCGCCGCGAGCCGGCTCGCCGGCGTGCGCGCGCGGACCATCGTGTGGACGGTCTTCGCCCTGTCAGGGCTGTTCTCCGCGCTGGCCGGGCTGATCCTGTCGTCCAACGTCATGGCGGCCGACGCGAACAACGCCGGCCTGTTCATCGAGCTCGACGCGATCCTCGCCGTCGTCATCGGCGGCACGTCGCTGGCCGGCGGCAAGTTCTCGCTGTCCGGCACCTTCGTCGGCGTGCTCATCATCGCGACGCTGTCGCTCACGGTGACCAACGTCGGCATCTCGCCGCTCGTGACGCCGCTGTTCAAGGCGCTCGTGGTCGCCGCGGTGACGCTGCTCCAGTCGCCCGCGATGCGGCGCAAGCTCTCGGAACGCACGCGACGGCGCGGCAGGACGGCGCCGGTGACGCCGTCGGACAAGCCCGCGGACGTGGCGACGGACAAGGTGGTGGCCTCATGACGACCCTCGCATCCTCGCGCCGCGGGGCGCCGTCCCCGGGCCGCGTGCCGTCCGTCGGCCGCCGTCTGCGCGTCGACCGCCGCTACCTTCCCGTGGTCGGCACCCTCGTGGTGTTCGTGCTGCTGCTCGTGGTGGGCGGCGCGCGCTACGACAACTTCCTGTCCGTCGGCGTGCTCGCGAACCTGTTCATCAACAACGCGTTCCTCATCGTGCTGGCCGTCGGGATGACGTTCGTCATCCTCACCGGCGGCATCGACCTCTCCGTCGGCTCGGTGCTGGCGCTGTCCGGCGTGACGGCGGCGTACCTGCTGCAGGCAGGCGTCCCCGCCGGGGTGGTGATCCCGCTGGTCGTGCTCATCGGCTCGCTGATCGGTCTCCTCGTCGGCGCGATGGTGCACGTCTTCGAGGTGCAGCCGTTCATCGCGACCCTCGCGGCGATGTTCTTCGCCCGCGGCCTGTGCTTCCTCGTCGCGCCGGAGTCGATCCCGATCGACGACCCGACCTTCGTCGCCCTGGCCTCCTGGGACACGTGGGCCGGCGGGCAGTGGCGGATCACGTCGAGCGTCGTGATCGCGCTGGTCGTGGTGGCGGTCGCGTTCTACCTGCTGCACTACACGCAGTTCGGCCGCACCGTGTACGCCATCGGCGGCGGGGAGCAGTCGGCCAGGCTCATGGGCCTGCCCGTCGCGCGCACCAAGGTGCTGGTGTACGTCATCAGCGGCACCTGCGCCGGTCTCGGCGGCCTGCTGTTCGCCATGTTCTCGCGGTCGGGCTACTCCCTGACCGGCGTGGGCATGGAGCTGGACGCGATCGCGGCCGTCGTCATCGGCGGCACGCTGCTCACCGGCGGCACCGGCTTCGTGCTCGGGTCCGTGCTCGGCGTCCTCGTGCTCGGCCTCATCCAGACGATCATCACCTTCGAGGGCACCCTCTCCTCCTGGTGGACCAAGATCGTCATCGGCGCGCTGCTGCTGGTCTTCGTGGTCCTGCAGCGGCTGCTCGCACTGCGGCGCTCCTAGCCTCCTCGGCCGGGCGCCCGTCCGGGCGGCGGGGACGGCGGCACGCGCCGTCGGCCCCGCCGCCCCTCCGCACCCCCCGCACCTGTACGACGACGTACGACACGGAGGTTCTACAACGATGCACATCCCATCGAGGCAGCACGGGCCCCGATGGTCGCGGCCCCTGGCGGCCGCGGCCCTCGCCCTCGTGCTGCCCGCCACGGCGGCTGCGGCCGTCCCGCCGCGGGCGGCCCCCGCCCTGCAGTCGACGGCCACGTCAGCGGCGGGCGACGGCTTCGGCGCCTACGTCTTCCCCTACTTCGCCGGCGAGCAGGACGGCGGCGAGAAGATCTACCTGGCCGTCAGCGAGGCCGACGACCCCACCGCGTGGACCACGCTGAACGGCGGTGAGCCCGTCCTCGAGTCCACCCTCGGCACGCAGGGGCTGCGCGACCCGTTCCTCACCCGCAACCCCGAGACCGGCAGGTACTACCTGCTCGCCACCGACCTGAAGATCGCGGGCGGCGGGAACTTCGGCGACGCCCAGGAGACCGGCAGCCGGTCGATGATGGTCTGGTCGTCGGACGACCTGATCCACTGGTCCGACCAGCAGGAGGTCGAGGTCGCGCCGCCGGGCGCCGGCAACCTCTGGGCCCCCGAGGCGACCTGGGACGCCGAGGCCGGACAGTTCGTCGTCTACTGGGCGTCCGCCCTGTACCCGGACGACGTCGCCCCCGAGGACCGCGACATCGCGACGTCGTACCAGCGGATGCTGTCCGCCACGACGCCCGACTTCTCCGTGGGCAGCTTCTCCGAGCCGCAGGTGTGGATCGACGAGGAGCGCGGCGCGGGCCGCGGCATGATCGACTCGACCGTGGCGGTCGAGGACGGCACCTACTACCGGTTCACCAAGGACGAGGCGGACATGACCGTCCGCGAGGAGTCCTCCGACGACCTGGCCCGCACGCAGGGCGTGACCGACGGCGACGGGTGGGACCTGGTCGCGGAGCACGTGGGCGTCGGCGAGCCCAACCCGTGGGGCGGCGAGTTCACCGCGGGGGAGGGGCCCACGGTCTTCCCGTCCCTGACCGACGACTCCTGGTTCATGATGATCGACCAACCGTCGTACCACGGCGGCCAGGGGTACATGCTGTTCCGCACCGACGACCTGGCGAGCGGGGACTGGACCTCGGTGCCCGACGCCGAGCTGCCGAGCCACCCGCGGCACGGCACGGTGCTGCCGATCACGACGGCGGAGCAGCAGGCGCTGCTCGAGGCGTACCCGGAGGGCGAGCCGGAGGTCGTCGAGCAGCAGCTCACCATCGACTCCGCCGGCGAGCGCACCGAGATGAGCGACGACCTGTACGGCGTGTTCTACGAGGACATCAACTACGCCGCCGACGGCGGCCTGTACGCCGAGCTGGTGCGCAACCGGTCGTTCGAGTTCGCCACGGAGGACAACGCGGGCTTCACCGGCCTGACGGGCTGGGAGCAGACCGGCGGCGGCGACGTCGCCGTCGAGTCCGCGCGCGGCGAGTGGCTCAACGACAGCAACCGGCACTACCTCACGGTCACGTCCGACGGCACGACCGGCGTCTCGAACTCCTCGTACAACGAGGGCGTCGCGCTGAGCGAGGGGGCGTCGTACGACTTCTCCGTCTGGGCGCGCAGCGACGTCGCGCAGGACCTCACGGCGACCCTCGTCTCCGCCGACGGCGCCACGACGTACGGGACGGCGACGGTCGCGGTCGACGGCTCCGACGAGTGGGCGCGGTACACGGCGACGGTGACGGCGTCCGCGACGACGAACGCCGCGCGCCTGCGGGTCGCCTCGGGCGCCGCGAGCACGCTGCGCCTCGACATGGTGTCCCTGTTCCCCCAGGACACGTGGGTGGGGCCGGTCAACGGCAGGAGCACGCTGCGCAAGGACCTCGCGGAGAAGGTCGCGGCGCTCGACCCGAGCTTCCTGCGGTTCCCCGGCGGCTGCGTCACCAACGTGGGCACCTTCGACTCCTACCTCGAGTCCGACGGCCAGGACCGGCAGCGGACGTACCAGTGGAAGGAGACCATCGGCCCGGTCGAGGAGCGCCCCACCAACTGGAACTTCTGGGGATACAACCAGTCGTACGGCATCGGCTACCTCGAGTACCTCGAGTTCGCCGAGGACCTCGGCGCGTTCGCGCTGCCCGTCGTGTCGGTGGGCGCCAACGGCTGCGGGTCGCGCATCCCGGAGATGACCGACGACCAGCGCCCGCGCTGGATCCAGGACACGCTCGACCTCATCGAGTTCGCCACGGGCTCCACCGACACCGAGTGGGGCGCGAAGCGCGCCGAGCTGGGGCACCCGGAGCCGTTCGACCTGCCGTACATCGGCCTGGGCAACGAGGAGAACACGCCGAAGTTCCAGGAGAACTTCCCGGCGTTCCGCGACGCCATCGAGGCGGAGTTCCCGGACATCACGGTGATCTCCAACTCCGGGCCCGACGACGCGGGCACCCGCTTCGACGAGCTCTGGGATTTCAACCGCGAGCAGGGCGTGGCGATGGTCGACGAGCACTACTACAACGACCCGTCGTGGTTCCTCACGAACGACGCCCGGTACGACACGTACGACCGGGGCGGCCCGCACGTCTTCCTCGGCGAGTACGCGTCGAAGGGGAACACGTTCGGCAACGCGCTGGCGGAGGCGGCCTACATGACGGGGCTGGAGCGCAACGCCGACGTCGTCGAGCTGGCCTCCTACGCGCCGATGTTCGCCAACGAGGACTACGTGCAGTGGTCGCCGGACATGATGTGGTTCGACAACGACGAGTCGTGGGGCTCGGTGAACTACTACACCCAGCAGATGTTCATGACGAACGCCGGCGACCAGGTGGTCCCGTCGGAGCTCGGCGACGGTCCGGACGTCGTCCCGCCGGACGTCGACGGCGGCGTCTTCCTGTCGACCTGGCTCACGCAGGCGCAGTACGACGACGTGCGGGTCACCGACAACGCGACCGGCGACGTCCTGTTCTCCGACGGCTTCGACGACGCGTCGCGGTGGGAGGCGCAGCGCGGCGACTGGTCCGTGACCGACGGCGCGTACGTGCAGTCCGACGCGGGCGTCGAGGACGCGCGCAGCGTGGTCGCCGGGGCCTACGACGAGGACTGGCACGACTACACGATGGAGGTGACGGCCCGGAAGACCGGCGGCGCCGAGGGCTTCCTCGTCGGGTTCGGCGCGAGCGCGAGCGACGACTTCTACTGGTGGAACGTCGGCGGGTGGGGCAACACCCGGTCCGTGCTGGAGCGGGCCGACGGCGCGCGCCAGGGCGAGGTCGCCGCGGCGGAGTCGTTCACGCCGCTGGAGAACGGTCGTGACTACCGGATCAAGGTCGTCGTCGAGGGACGCACCATCGAGCTCTACCTCGACGGGGAGCTGCAGCTCACGTACACCGAGCCGGTGACGAAGTCGCTGTTCCAGGTCGTGACCCACGACGAGGAGACCGGCGGGCTCGTGGCCAAGGTGGTCAACGTCGGCGACGCCGTGGCGCGCACCGACGTCGAGGTGACGGGCGGCTTCGAGCCGGCCACGACCGCGACCGTCACCGAGATGACGGCCGACCCGTCGGCGACCAACACCAAGACCCGGCCCGAGCGCGTGGTGCCCGTGGACCGGACGTTCGAGGGGGCGGGGACGTCGTTCACCTACGACTTCCCGGCGCACTCCATCACGTTCCTGCGGCTCGCCGAGGCGGAGGCGCCCCAGGTGCCCGCGTGGGACGCCGGCACGACCTACACCGCGGGCGAGCTCGTCACGCACGACGGCTCCGTGTGGGAGGCGGCCTGGTGGACCCGCGACCAGGCGCCGGGCGAGTCCGACTGGGGCCCGTGGCAGGAGGTCGCCGAGACCGCCGACGGGACCGCTGTGTGGACGCCGTCGCGGATCTTCGACGCCGGTGACGTCGTCGAGCACCAGGGCAGGGTCTACACCGCGAGGTGGTGGACCAGGAACCAGGAGCCCGGCGACCGCCACGGTCCCTGGCGGTCCGCGAACGGCTGACGGGCCGACACCGACGCCCCGGGCGGCGCGTTGTCAGGGCCATGTGCAGGGAGACCCGCGCGTGGCCCTGACAACTCCCGGAGGACCGATGCGCAAACGCCGCAAGAAGCGCAAGCCGCTTGCGTGGTCGCGTGTACAGTCGAGGACATGTCGAGACGACTGGCCGACGTGGCCGCGAAGGTGGGGGTCAGCGAGGCGACGGTCAGCCGCGTGCTCAACGGCAAGCCGGGGGTGTCGCAGGCGACCCGGGACGCCGTGCTCACGGCGCTGGACGTGCTGGGCTACGAGCGGCCCACCAAGCTGCGCGGCGACCGGCCGCGCCTGGTGGGCCTGGTGCTGCCGGAGCTGGCGAACCCGATCTTCCCCGCCTTCGCGGAGGTGGTGGGCGGGGCGCTGGCGCAGCAGGGGTACACGCCCGTGCTGTGCACGCGCACCGCGGGCGGCATCTCCGAGGCCGAGTACATCGACCTGCTGCTGGGTCAGCAGGTGTCGGGGGTCATCTTCGCGGGCGGCTTCTACGCGGAGCGCGACGCCGACCACGCGCACTACGAGCGGCTCCAGGCGCTGAACCTGCCGGTGGTGCTCATCAACGCGTCCATCGAGAGCCTCGACTTCCCGCACGTCTCGTGCGACGACCTGATCGCCACGCACCAGGCGCTGGAGCACCTGGTGTCCATGGGGCACACGCGCATCGGGCTGCTGCTGGGCCCGCGCGACCACGTGCCGTCGGAGCGCAAGCTCGCGGCGGCGCGCGGCTTCGCGCAGCGGCACGGCGTCGAGCTCCCCGACGAGCTCGTGGTGCACAGCCAGTACTCCCTCGAGAGCGGGCAGGCCTCGACGGGCCGCCTGCTCGACGCCGGCGCGACGGCGATCCTGTGCGCGTCGGACCCGCTCGCGCTCGGTGCCGTGCGTGCCGTGCGGCGGGCCGGGCTCGAGGTGCCGCGCGACGTGTCGGTGGTCGGCTACGACGACTCCGCGCTGATGAACTCCACGGATCCGGCGCTCACGACCGTCCGGCAGCCGATCGACGCGATGGGCCGCGCGGCGGTCGACATCCTGGCCAGCATGATCGCGGGCGCCACCGTGTCGCGCGACGAGCTGCTCTTCGAGCCGGAGCTCGTCGTGCGCCGGTCGACGGCGGCGGCCCCGCGCGCCGCGGGCTGACACCCGCGCCGCCTCCCTCTCGACGGCCGGCCGGGCGACTCGTGTCGCCCTGCCGGCCGTTCCTGTGCGCGCGTCTGTTCGGTGTTGATGTCGCGGTTCGATAACGCTGCTGTCAAGTTCTTGCGCACTATGCGTCACCTCATTACTGTCCTGCTCATCGACGCGACGACGCGGAAGGAGCTCATCGGTGAGCAAGGGGCAGGACGCCGAGTGGTGGCGCAGCGCGGTGATCTACCAGGTCTACCCGCGCTCGTTCGCCGACGGGAACGGCGACGGCACGGGCGACCTCGCCGGGGTGCGGCAGCACCTCGGGTACCTGCGGGACCTCGGGGTCGACGCGATCTGGTTCACCCCCTGGTACGTGTCGCCGCTGGCGGACGGGGGGTACGACGTCGCGGACTACCGCGCGATCGACCCGCAGTTCGGCACGCTCGCCGAGGCGGAGGCGCTCATCGCGGAGGCCCGCGAGCTCGGCATCCGCACGATCGTCGACGTCGTGCCCAACCACGTCTCCGCCGAGCACCCGTGGTTCCGCGACGCGCTGGCCGCCGGTCCCGGGTCGCCGGAGCGCGAGCGGTTCTGGTTCCGGCCCGGCCGGGGGGAGGGCGGCGAGGAGCTGCCCACCCGCTGGGTCTCCGACTTCCAGGGCACCACCTGGACCCGCACGACCGACCCGGACGGCACCCCCGGCGAGTGGTACCTGCACCTGTTCGCGCCGTCGCAGCCGGACCTCAACTGGGACCACCCCGACGTGCGCCGCGAGCACGAGGAGATCCTGCGCTTCTGGTTCGACCGCGGCGCCGCCGGCATCCGCATCGACTCCGCCGCGCTGCTCGTCAAGGACCCGGCGCTGCCCGAGGTCCCGGAGCACCCGGGGCCGGGGGAGCACCCGCACGTCGACCGCGACGAGCTGCACGACGTCTACCGGGCCTGGCGGGCGGTGGCCGACTCCTACGACGAGCCGCGCGTGCTGGTCGGCGAGGTGTGGCTGCCGGACACGGACCGCTTCACGCGGTTCCTGCGCCCCGACGAGATGCACACGGCGTTCAACTTCGACTTCATGGCTCGCCCGTGGGACGCCAAGGCGCTGCGCGAGTCGATCACGACGACGCTCGACGCGCACGCTCCCGTCGGCGCGCCGGCCACCTGGGTGCTGTCCAACCACGACGTCACCCGGCCGGTGACCCGCTACGGACGCGCGGACTCGTCGTTCGCGTTCGCGGCCAAGCGCTTCGGCACCCCGACGGACCTCGACCTCGGGCGCCGCCGGGCCCGCGCCGCGGCACTGCTCGTCGCCGCCCTGCCGGGCGCCCTGTACGTCTACCAGGGCGACGAGCTGGGCCTCCCCGAGGTCGAGGACCTGCCGCGCGAGCTCATCCAGGACCCGATGCACGACCGCTCCGGCGGCATCGACCCCGGCCGCGACGGCTGCCGCGTGCCGCTGCCCTGGACGCGCGGCGGCAGCTCGTTCGGCTTCGGCCCCGACGGCGGCGCTCCGCCCTGGCTGCCGCAGCCGGCGGCGTGGGGCGGACTGTCGGTCGAGGCGCAGGACGCGGACCCGGCGTCGACGCTCGCCCTGTACCGCCGGGCGCTCGCGGCCCGCCGCACCGAGCCCGCGCTGCACGACCGCCGCCTGCGCTGGCTCGACGCCGTCGGCGACGTCCCGGTCGGCGACGACGTCCTCGCGTTCGCCCGCGGCGGCGTACCCGGAACCCCCGGGCTGGTGTGCGTCGTCAACCTCGGGCCCGAGCCCGTCCCGCTGCCGGCCGACGCCGACGTCGTGCTGCACAGCGCCGACCCCCGCGAGCCGCTCGCGCGGATCGCCACCGACGTCGCGGTCTGGCTCCGCCCGTGAGCCGGCCCGCCTGAACCCCTCCTGCCCGCACCGACCAGCTGCACCACCGCGATTCCTTCGACGGTGACATCGACAAGGGAGTGACGATGAAGTCCACACGAAAGCCGGCCGCGCTCGCCCTGGTGGGCGCGCTCACGGCGGGCGCCCTCGCGGCGTGCTCCGGCGGGGGCGACCCGCAGGACGAGAGCACGAACTCGGCGGGGCAGGTCACCCTCTCGGTGGTCTCCCTGCTGCCCGGGTCCACCGAGGAGGCGGTCGCCGCCTTCGAGGACCAGGTCGCGGAGTTCGAGAAGGCGAACCCCGACATCGACGTCCAGCCCGAGGAGTACGAGTGGAAGGCGACGACGTTCGCCGCCCAGCTCGCGGGCGGCACGCTGCCCGACGTCTTCGAGATCCCGTTCACCGACGCCCAGGGACTGGTGGAGAACGGCCAGCTCGCCGACATGGACGCCCAGTTCCGGGCCCTGCCGTACGCCGAGCAGTTCAACCCGACGATCCTCGAGGCCGGCACGGGCGAGGACGGCCACGTGTACGCGATCCCGGCGAAGAACGCCTACCCGGTCGCCCTGCACTACAACCGCCAGCTCTTCGAGTCGGCCGGCCTCGACCCCGACAGCCCTCCGACCACCTGGGAGCAGGTGCGCGAGTACGCGAAGAAGATCGCCGACGCCAACCCGGGCGTCGCCGGCTACGCCACGATGACCCAGAACAACACGGGCGGCTGGCAGCTCACGGCGCAGACCGTCGCGCGCGGCGGCCGCACCGTCGAGACCGACGCGGACCAGAAGGCCACGGCGACCCTCGACAACCCGGGCACCCAGGAGACGCTCCAGTTCCTCCACGACCTGCGGTGGGAGGACGAGTCGATGGGCGGCAACTTCCTGCTCGACTGGGGCAGCATCAACCAGGAGTTCGCGGCGGGCCAGGTGGGCATGTTCACCTCGGGCTCGGACATCTACACCTCGCTGGTGCAGACCAACGCGGTCGACCCGGACACCTACGGCCTCGCGCCGATCCCGCTGTCCGACGCCCCCGAGTCGGCCACGCTCACCGGCGGCACCCTCGCGGGGGTCCCGGCGAACGTCGACGAGGGCGTCAAGGACGCCGCGATCAAGTGGATCGACTTCTTCTACCTGAACAAGCTGGTCGACGATGACCGCGCCGTCGCCGACGCCGAGACCCTCGCCAAGAACGACCAGCCCGTGGGCACGCCCGTCCTGCCGATGTTCTCGAAGGAGCAGTACGAGCTGAACCAGGAGTGGATCGCGGACTACGTCAACGTGCCGCTCGACCAGATGACGGCGTTCACCGACGCGATGTTCGACCTGCCGCTGGCCGGCGAGCCGTCGCAGAAGACGCAGGAGGTGTACGCGCTGCTCGACCCGGTCGTGCAGGCGGTGCTCACGGACGAGGACGCGGACATCGACGCCCTGCTCGCCGACGCGAACACGCAGGCCCAGGCGCTGCTCGACCAGGGCTGACCGTGACCGTCACCACCTCTCCTCGCGGCGACGTCGCCGCACCCGCGCGGGCGGCCGGTGCCGGCCGCCCGCGCCGGGGCCCGGCCACCTGGCTGCGCGGGGGCGGGCTGCACAGCCTCGTCTGCCTGCTCCCGCTGCTGGTGATCTTCGGCGTCTTCTCGTGGTTCCCGATCGTGCGCGCCGTGATCATGAGCGTGCAGGAGACGAACCTCGTCACCGACCCGACGTTCGTCGGGCTGGACAACTTCCGGCACGTGCTGGCCGACCCTCTGCTGTGGAAGGCCGTGCAGAACACCCTGTACTTCGCGTTCCTGGCCCTGCTGTTCGGCTACCCCGTGCCGCTGGTCGCCGCGGTGCTCATGCGCGAGGTGCGCCGCGGCCGCGGCCTCTACTCGGCGCTCGCGTACCTGCCGGTCGTGGTGCCGCCCGTCGTCGCCGTCCTGCTGTGGAAGTTCTTCTACAAGGGCGGGCCGACCGGTGTGTTCAACACGATCCTCGGCTGGGTGGGCCTCGGCCCGTACCCGTGGCTGCAGGACGCGTCGTGGGCCATGCCGTCCCTCGTGCTCGCCGCGACCTGGGCCGGCGCCGGCGGCACCGTGATCATCTACCTCGCGGCCCTCACGAGCGTGCCCGCCGAGCTGTACGACGCCTCCGAGGTGGACGGCGCCGGGCTGTGGCGCAAGATCTGGCACGTCACGCTGCCGCAGCTGCGCGGGGTCCTGTTCATCACGCTGATCCTGCAGGTCATCGGTACGGCGCAGGTGTTCCTCGAGCCGTACCTGTTCACCGGGGGCGGGCCGAACAACGCCACCGTGACCGTGCTGCTGCTCATCTACCGGTACGCGTTCCAGAACAGCCTCGGCGGCGACTACGGCGCCGCGACCGCGCTGTCGCTCATGCTGGCGGCGGTCCTCGCGGTCTTCTCCGTCCTCTACTTCCGGCTCACCCGGTCCTGGAGCACGTCATGACGCTCTCGTCCACCGCACGTCCCGCCCCGGCGCGCGGCGCGCGCCGTCGCGCCACCCCGTCCGACGACGGCGACCGCGGCGCGCTGTCCGCGCCCGACTGGCGCCGTCCCGCGGTCCGCTGGGGGATGGGCGGCACGCACGTGCTGCTGCTCGTGCTGCTCGTCGTCGTCGGGCTCGGCCCGATGCTGCTGCTGGCGAAGTACGCCGTCACCCCGACGCAGGACATCCTGCGCACGCCCCTGGCCCTGTTCCCGCACGGCATCGCGTGGGAGAACCTCGAGCGGGCCTGGAACGACGTCCAGGTCAGCCGGTACTTCATGAACACGGTGTGGCTGGCGCTCGGGTCGTGGGCCGTGCAGCTCGTGGTCGCGACGACGGGCGGCTACGCGCTGTCGGTGCTGCGGCCGCGCTACGGGAAGGTGGTGCAGGCGCTCGTCCTGTCGACGATGTTCGTGCCCGCCGTCGTGCTGCTCGTGCCGCTGTACCTGACGATCCTCGACCCGCCGCTGCTGGGCCGGTCGCTGGTCGACAGCTTCTGGGCCGTGTGGCTCCCGGCCGGCGCGAGCGCGTTCAACGTGCTGCTGGTGCAGCGGTTCTTCGACAACCTGCCGCGCGAGGTCTTCGAGGCCGCGCGGGTCGACGGCGCCGGGCCGTACCGGCTGTTCTGGTCGATCGTGCTGCCGATGTCGAAGCCGATCCTCGGCGTCGTGTCGGTGTTCGCCGTCATCGCGGCCTGGAAGGACTTCCTGTGGCCGCTGCTGGTGCTCAAGGACCCGGAGATCCAGCCGCTGTCGGTGCGGCTGCCCGCGATCGAGGCGTCCACCGAGCTGGGCGTCTTCCTCGCGGCCCTGGCGATCTCGACCGTGCTCCCGGTGGCGATGTTCCTGGTCTTCCAGCGGCTGTTCCTGCGCGGCGCCGGGCTCGGGGGAGCGGTCAAGGGCTGACGGGTTCACCCGAGGTGTCGTTGACGCCTGGATCGTCCCAATGCTGGTATATGCGCAGATCTGACATGCGCGCAGATCAGCGACTCCCGGAGGAATGACGTGACCCAGCACGACCCGACGACCGACACCACGGGCCCCGCCCGCGCCACGGTGCGCTACCGCGGGCGGCACCTGCCGATGGTCGCGGTCGTCGTCGCCGCGACCATCGCGACCGCCCTGGCGTACAGCGGCATGGTGCTCTTCGGCCTGGAGGTGGCGGGGATGTCCCCGGCCGAGGCGTACGCCCTCGCCGGCTTCCTCGAGGTCAGCCTCGTCGCCGTCGCCCTCATGGCGCGCAACGCCGCCCTCGAGGGGCGGCCGTACGGCGTGCTCCTCACCCTGACGTGGATCCTGTCGGGCACGTCCGGCATGTTCGCGGCGCTGCACGAGATCGCCGTGCCGGACGCGAGCACGCCGTACATGGTCGCGTTCCGGTTCGTGCCGCCGCTGGTCGCCGCCCTCATGTGGCACCTGGCGCTGGTGGGCGAGCGCCACCTCGTCACGGGGCACACGCTCGACGAGCGCCGCCGCGAGCACCGCGTGCACCAGTACGTCACCGCCCTCGAGCTGTGGCGAGACGCGCGCCTCGACAGCACCGGGAACCACGCGGGCATGCGCAAGGTGCGGACGGCGCACAGCCGCCAGCGGGCCGCCCGCGACGCCGCGCTGAAGCTGCTCACGGTCGAGGACTTCGAGCGGCGCATGCAGGTCTGGGTGGAGCGGCTCGAGGCCGCCGAGCGGCACGGCAACCGCCTCGACCTCATCGGCGCGAGCTCCGTCGAGCGTGGCGTCGCCCGCGGTGCGGCCGCCACGGGCCCGCGCGCGCTGCCGGCGCCCGCCGCACCGGCGCCGGAGCTCGTCGCGCCGTCGCCGGCGGCCCTGCGACAGCCAGCCCCCGAGCCGGTCGTCACGACGACGGCGGTGGAGGGCGGCGCGTTCGCCGACGACGCGTTCGCCGACGACCTCCAGGCGGCGCTCACGGGCGCGACGCCCGTCGTCGACGCGGCCGGGCGCCGGGACGACGCGGTGGACGACGCGGTGGACGACGCGGTGGACGACGCGGTGGACGACGCGGTGGACGACGCGGTGGACGACGCGGTGGTGCAGGCCTGGTTCGACGACGTGGACGAGGACCTGGGGCCGGACCCGGCGGTCGAACCCGCCGTGCAGGGCCGTGGTGCCGAGGAGGGCGACGAGCCGGAGCCCCGGCCCGCCGACGTGGAGGTCGACAGCGGGCTCCCGGGCACGCGCGAGCCGCTGCCGGAGACGGGCCACACCCGCCGGGTCGAGGTGTTCGACCTGCTCCGGCAGGCGGACCCGGCGCTGGGCGGCGCGCTCGCCCAGCGGTCCGCGTTCCTCACGGCCCACGGCACCTCGCCGGACGGGGAGGCCGCGGAGGACACCGCGGTCGACGTCCCGGTCGAGCCCGCCGCGCCGCAGGCGCCCGCGGCCACGGCGGAGGAGCCCGCGGCCGCGACGGCGGACGAGCAGCCCGACGACCGGGGCGACCGCGACCGTCGGATCGTCGAGCTCGCCGACGACGGGCTCACGCACCGGGAGATCGCCGAGCGCTTCGACGTGTCGCGCGCGACGGTGAGCCGCATCGTGAGGCGGCACGCCACCGTCTGAGCCCTGTCGGGCGACGGTCAGCGCAGCGCGGCCAGCATCGCGCCGACGGTCGCGGCGGCCAGCGCGATCAGCACCAGCGTGGGCAGGCGCTGCCGGAACGGTCGCCTCATCCTCGCCCCCGGTCCGGACCGCTGCGGTCCTCGTCGTCGTCCTGCTCGTCGTCCTGCCGGTCCTCGTCGTCGTCACGCTCGTCGTCCTGCTGGTCCTCGAGCTCGTCCTGCTCCTCGTCGCGCTGGTCCTCGAGCTCCTCGCGCTCGCTTTCGGACGGCGGACCGGAGGCGGAGAACCAGGCGAAGCCGCCGACGCCGGCGAGCAGCGCGACGGCGAGGCCCTCGACGACGTCGCGTCGCGACGGTCCCGGACCGTCCGGGGCGGGAGCGGCGGGGCCCGTCACGCGATGCCCCCGGTGAGGTACCAGAGCGCGGAGGTGGACCAGACGAGGGCGAGGAGCGCCACCACCGAGCCGCCGAGCAGGGGCAGCACGACGGGCGGCAGGCCGCGCACGCGCAGGGCGAGCATCTTGACCGTGAACGCGCCGTAGAACAGGCAGCCGGCGACGGAGTGCACCAGCACCCGCGCGGGATCGTCCTCCAACCCGATCGACCAGACGCACGCGAAGGCGACCGGCAGCGTGAGGCCGAACGCGGCCACGCCGCTCCACCGGTGCAGCAGGCCGACCCAGCCCGGGGCCTCCCGGACGCCCGGCAGCCGGCCGTACATCGCCAGGGCGGAGACGAGCTGGACCAGGAGGAGCGAGACGGCGGCGGTGGACAGCCACGCCTTCATCGCCAGCATGTCGGTGAACCACAGGGTCAGCAGCGGGGCACCGTCGCCCGGGTGCGCGTCCGCGTACGCGCCGAGCGCGGCCGCCACGGCCACGCCGGCCACCGTCGCGGCGGCCAGGGCCCAGCGCCACGACGCGCGGGGGACCGCGGGGGACTCGCCCATGCGAGTCACAGTGCCCGGTCCGCCGGTTGTCGGCCACCGGACACGACGTTGCCCCCCCCGGCCGCCCTGAGGTCGGACAGGCGGTTGACACCAGGGGGCGCGATCGCTCGCGATGACGGTGTCAACCGCCTGTTCGGCGTCAGCGGGGGCTCAGGCGCGGGCGAACGTCCCGGCGAACGCGGTCCAGGACTCGGGGGCGAGCCGCACGCGGGTCGTGCCGCCGGCGCCCGGCGTCGCGGCGGAGGCGACGTCGACCGTGGACCAGCAGGCCTCGGCGACCTTCGCGGCGTGCTCCGGGCCCTCGACGGCGGGCTCGTGGTCCGCCACCATCTGCCAGCCCTCGGTGAGGCCGAGCGCGGCGCCGACGTGGGCCAGCTCGACCTCGACCACCCGGTCGGACCGGTTGGTGAGGAACAGGCCGAGCGAGCCGTCGTCGTCCACCGTCGCGGCGGCGGTGACGACCGGCGCGGCGCCGTGCTGCGCGGTGTCGTACGTCGGCGCGTCCACGCGCACGTCGAGCGCCGTGCCGCGCGCGAGGCGCGACGTCGTCGCGAACGGGTGGAACGTGGGCTGGCGCCACGCCTCGCCGCCCGGCGCGGTCATGATCGGCGCGATGACGTTGACGAGCTGCGCGAGGCACGCGACGGGCACGCGGTCGGCGTGGTTGAGCAGGGTGACCATGAGGTCGCCCACCACGACGGCGTCGAGGCCGGAGTAGACGTCCTCGATGATGCGCGGGGCGTCGCGCTGGATCGGCAGGTTCTCCTCGCCGCCGAAGCGGGTGGTGTTGTACCAGACGTTCCACTCGTCGAAGCTGATGGTGATGGCCTTGTCGCTGCGCCGCTCTGCGCCGACGGCGTCCGCCGAGGCGACGACCCGGTCGATGAACCGGTCCATGGCGGTGCCCGACGCGAGGAAGGACGCGCGGTCGCCGTCGATCTCCTCGTAGTAGGCGTGCATGGAGATGTGGTCCACCAGGTCGTACGTGTACGACAGGACCGTGCGCTCCCACGCGCCGAACGTGGGCATCTGCATGGACGACGAACCGCACACGATCAGCGAGATCGACGGGTCGACGAGCTTCATCGCCTTGCCGGCCTCGGCGGCGAGCTTGCCGTACTCGTGAGCGTCCTTCTGGCCGATCTGCCACGGGCCGTCCATCTCGTTGCCGAGGCACCACAGCGTCACGCCGTAGGGCTTCTCACGGCCGTTGGCGATGCGCAGGTCGGCCCACCGGGTGCCGGCCTCGCCGTTGCAGTACTCGACCAGGGCGGCCGCGGCGTCGACGCCGCGGGTGCCGAGGTTGACCGCCATCATCGGCTCGACGCCCTCGCGCTCCGCCCACTGCAGGAACTCGTCGGTGCCGACGAGGTTCGGCTCGACGGTGCGCCAGGCGAGGTCGAGGAACGGCTTGCGCTGCTCGACCGGGCCGACGGCGTCCTCCCACACGTAGTTGGAGACGAAGTTGCCGCCGGGGTAGCGCACCATCGGCACGCCCAGCTCGTGGACCAGGTCCGCGACGTCGCGGCGGAAGCCGTGCTCGTCCGCGGCGGCGTGACCCGGCTCGTAGATGCCGGTGTACACGGCACGGCCGAGGTGCTCGACGAACGAGCCGAACAGGCGGCGGTCGACGGCGCCGCGGCGGAAGTCGGGGTGCAGGGTGACGCGGGCGCCTGCGGTGGCGCCGGGGGCGTGGTCGGGAGCGGCGGGGGCGGGGCGGGCATCGGTGTGGGGAGCCGTCATGGGTCTCACGTTCCTCGTCGAAGTGGGCGATGGTGAAGCCACCGTGTACAACGATGTAGAGTCAACCACGGTCGCCGCGCGCGGCACCAATCGGCCCAGGAGGATCTGGGTCCGGACGACTCGAGGAGGAATCGGCATGCGCAGAGGCTTGCGACGCGCCGTGGCGGCGACGGCCGCCGGTCTGGCCGGCCTGTCGCTCGCGGCGTGCGCTCCCGGCGACGACGCCGGCCCGGCGGGCAACACGAGCTGCACCAACGAGATCACCAAGCCCGACGCCACGCGCGTCACCCTCTGGGCCTGGTACCCCGCCGTCGAGCAGATCGTGGACACGTTCAACGCCCAGCACGACGACGTCCAGATCTGCTGGACCAACGCGGGCCAGGGCGCCGACGAGTACGGCAAGTTCTCCACCGCCCTCGAGGCGGGCACCGGGGCGCCCGACGTCATCCAGCTCGAGTCCGAGATCCTGCCGACCTACACGATCCTCGACGGGCTCGCCGACCTCGCGCCGTACGGCGCCGCCGTCCTCGAGGACCAGTTCCCCGCCGGCGCCTGGTCGGACGTCTCGAGCGGCGGCTCGGTGTTCGCCGTCCCGGTCGACGGCGGCCCCGTGGGCATGCTGTACCGGGCCGACATCTTCTCGACGTACGGCGTCGAGCCGCCGACCACCTGGGACGAGTTCGCCCAGGCCGCGCAGGACCTGCGCGACGCCGGCTACGACGGCTACATCACCAACTACGCCACGAACGGCGGCGCATTCAACTACGCGCTGTTCGCGCAGGCCGGCTGGGCGCCGTTCGCCTACGACCCGGCACGGCGCGACCAGATCGGCATCGACGTCGACACCCCCGAGGCGCGGCACGTCCTGTCCTACTGGGAGGACCTCATCGACCGCGGCCTCGTGTCCAGCGACGACGCGTTCACCAGCGACTACAACACGTCCCTGGTGGACGGCACCTACGCCGTCTACATCGCCGCCGCATGGGGCCCCGGCTACCTCGAGGGGCTGTCGGACGCCGACTCCGGCGCCGAGTGGAAGGCCGCGCCGCTGCCGCAGTGGGACCCGGCGAACCCGGTCCAGGTGAACCAGGGCGGCTCGGCGCTCGCGGTCACCTCCCAGGCCACGGACCCCGAGGCGGCCGCCACCGTCGCGATGGAGCTGTTCGACGACGAGGAGACGTGGAAGATCGGCGTCGAGGACGCCGGCCTGTTCCCGCTGTGGAACCTCGCGCTCGACGCGCCGTGGTTCACCGACCGCCGCTACCCGTTCTTCGGCGGCCAGCAGGTCAACCGCGATGTCTTCCTCGACGCGGCGGCCCAGTACCCGGGCTTCACGTTCAGCCCGTTCCAGGTGTACGCGTACGACCGCCAGACCATGGCCCTCTACGACATGGTCGAGGGCGACTCGACCGCCGCCGACGCGCTGGCGACCATCCAGGACAGCCTGGTGCGCTACGCCGAGCAGCAGGGGTTCACGGTCCGATGACGCGCACAGGGTCGACAAGCACAGGGTCGACAAGCACCGCACCGACAGGAGGGGGCTCCGTGATGACCTCGACGACTTCCGCCGCGCCGGCGACGGCGCAGCGCGCCCGCCCCGCGGGCGGACGACGCGGGCAGAGCCTGCTCGACACGAAGCGGCAGTGGTGGGGCTGGCTGTTCCTCGCCCCGTTCACGGTCGTGTTCGTGCTGTTCCTGCTGGTGCCGCTCGGGTACGCCTTCTGGCTCAGCCTGCACACCAAGGGCATCGCGACCGGGGGCGAGAGCGTCTTCACCGGCGTGGCCAACTACGTGCGCGTGTTCACCGACGCGGACTTCCTGTCCGGCATGGCGCGGGTGGGCCGGTTCGTGCTCGTCATGGTGCCGATCCAGATCGGCCTCGCCGTGGCGATCGCGCTCGTGCTCGACACGCTGGCCACCCGCCTGTCGAAGGCGTCGCGGCTGCTCGTCTTCGTGCCGTACGCCATCCCCGCCGTCATCGGTGCGCTGATGTGGGGATTCCTGTACAGCCCGCGGTTCGGCCCCGCGAACGACGTCTTCGGGCTCTTCGGCCTGGCCGCGCCCGACTTCCTCAGCCGCGACCTCGTCTTCGGCTCGCTGGTCAACATCGTGACCTGGCAGTGGGTGGGCTACTACATGATCATCGTCTACGCCGCGCTGCGGGCGATCGACCCGTCGGTGTACGAGGCGGCCAGGCTCGACGGCGCCGGGAACCGGGCGATCGCGTTCCGGATCAAGATCCCGATGATCGCGTCGTCGATGGTGATGATCGTGGTGTTCGCGCTCATCGGCACCCTGCAGTTCTTCACCGAGCCGACGGTGCTGCGGTCGGTCGCGCAGGGCGCGATCCCCACCACCTACACCCCGAACATGTACGCGTACTCGATGGCGTTCTCCTACAGCCAGTTCAACTACGCCTCCACGATCGCGTTCGCGCTCGGGATCCTCGTGTTCATCGGGTCGTACGTGTTCCTGTACGCCACCCGCAAGCAGAGCGGACTGAAGTGATGACGACGACGGCGACGCAGCAGACCCTCTCGCGCCGGCCGCGACAGCGCCGGATCGGCTCCCACGTGTTCCTGCTCCTCGCGGTGCTCTACTTCGTCGTGCCGCTGTGGTGGCTCGTCGTCGGGTCCACGAAGTCGAACAGCGGCTTGTTCGTGGGCTCCGGCGGCGCCCTGTGGTTCAACGACGAGTTCGCGCTGTGGGACAACGTGAAGCAGCTGTTCACGTACCAGGGCGGCATCTACTGGACGTGGATGCGCAACTCGTTCGTGTACGCGATCGTCGGCGGCGTGGGGTCCACGGTGCTCGCCGTGCTGGCCGGGTACGCCCTGGCCAAGTACCGGTTCCGCGGCCGCAACCTCTACTTCTCCATGCTGCTGGGCTCCGTGATGGTGCCGCTCACGGCGCTGACCATCCCCACGTTCGTGCTGCTCAGCCAGCTCGGCATGATCAACACGATGTGGGCCGTGATCCTGCCGTCGCTGCTCAGCCCGATCGGCGTCTACCTCGTGCGCGTGTACGCCGTCGACGCCATCCCGGACGAGATGCTCGACGCCGGCCGGGTCGACGGCGCGGGGGAGCTGCGCCTGTTCTTCCGCGTCGCGCTGCCGCTGCTGCGGCCGGCGTTCGTCACGGTCCTGCTGCTGACGACCGTCGCGACGTGGAACAACTTCTTCCTCCCGCTGGCCGTGCTGCGCGACCCGCAGCTGCTGCCCGTCACGGTGGGCATCAACCAGTGGCAGGCGCTGTCGAACGCGGGGGCGGGCGGCGAGCAGGTGTGGAACCTCATCACCACCGGCGCGCTCGTGTCGATCCTGCCCCTGATCGTGGCGTTCCTCGCCCTGCAGAAGTACTGGCAGGGCGGCCTGTCCCTCGGGTCGATCAAGTGACGGCCGACGCCGCGCCGGCCGGGGCGGGGCCCGTGGGCGGTGCGCTGCCCGCGGCGCGCACCCGCCCGCTGCCCGCCGGGGCGGCGCGGCTCGAGCCGTCCGGGCTCCTCGGACGGTGGCAGGAGCGCAACGCCGCCGCGACGGTCCCGCACTGCCTCGGGGCGTTGGAGACGTCGGGGGCCCTCGACAACCTGCGCCGCCTGCTCGACCCTGCCGACCCCGAGCACCACGACGGCCCGTACCGCGGCTTCAACTTCGCCGACTCGGACGTGCACAAGACGCTCGAGGCGGTCGCGTGGGAGTCGGCACGCTCCGGTGCCCCGCGGCACGAGGACGAGGTGCGGCGCGTCGTCGGCCTGCTGCGCCGGGTCCAGGCGCCGTCCGGCTACCTGGACTCGCACGTGCTCGGCGGGGCGGCGGCGTCCGCCGAGCCGTACGCCGACCTGCGCTGGGGGCACGAGCTGTACGTGCTGGGCCACCTGGTGCAGGCGGGCGTCGCGCGGGCGCGTGCCACCGGCCGGGACGACCTTCTCGACGTCGCGACGGCGTGGGCGGACGACGTCGTGTCCCGCCTGGACGAGGGCGAGGAGCTCGTGTGCGGGCACCCGGAGGTCGAGTCGGCGTTCGTGGAGCTCTACCGCGAGACGGGTGACCCGGCGTACCGCGAGGCCGCCCGCCGGATGCTCGACCTGCGCGGGTACGGCCGCCTCGGCTCCGGCCCGTTCGAGCCCGCCTACCACCAGGACGCGACGCCGGTGCGCGCCGCGGACGAGGTGGCCGGGCACGCCGTCCGGCAGCTCTACCTGCTGGCCGGCGTCGTCGACCTCTACCTCGAGACCGGGGAGGACGCGCTGCTCGCGGCCGCCGCGCGGCAGTGGGACGACGCGCACGGGCGACGCACGCACGTCACCGGCGGGATGGGCTCGCGGCACAAGGACGAGTCCTTCGGCGACCCCTTCGAGCTGCCGCCCGACCGCGCGTACGCCGAGTCGTGCGCCGGGGTGGCGAGCGTGCTGTGGGACTGGCGGATGCTGCTCGCCACGGGCGAGGCGCGGTACGCGGACTCGCTCGAGCACGCCCTGCTCAACGTGGTCGCGGCGGCCACGTCGACGGACGGCACGGCCTTCTTCTACTCGAACCCGCTGCAGGTGCGCACCGGCCACGACGGGGCGGACGAGTACCAGGCGTCCGGTCGGCGCGGCTGGTTCGCCTGCGCGTGCTGCCCGCCCAACCTGGCGCGGCTGGTCGCGTCGCTGCACACCATGGTCGCCAGCCGGGACGCCGACGACGGCGCGCTCGCCGTGCACCTGTACGCCGACGCCGACCTCGAGGACGGGGACGGGTCGCGCGTGCGGATCCGGACCGGCTACCCGTGGGACGGAGACGTCGTCCTCACCGCGGACGCCCCGTCGCCGGTGCCGCTCGCGCTGCGGCTGCCCGGCTGGGCGGACGCCGCGCGCACCCGGCTGGAGGTGGACGGTGCCGCCGTCGACGTCGCCGCGGTGCTCGACGCCCGCGGCTACCTGCGGGTCGGGGCCGGCGCGCGCCGCGTGCGGCTGAGCCTGCCGATGGAGCCGCGCGCGCTCGCCGCGCACCCGCACGTCGACGCCGTGCGGGGCTGCGTCGCCCTGGCCCGCGGTCCCCTGGTGCACTGCCTGGAGCAGGTCGACCACGGGGTCGCCCTCGAGGACGTGACGCTCGACCTCGCCGCCGGCCTCGAGGTGGGGCCGGCGGACGACGTCCTGGGCGTCGGGGCGACGCTGGTCGGCTCCGGGCGCGCGACGTCGTCCGCGGGGGTCCCGCTCTACCGCGCCGTGGACGGCGCCGTGGAGGGCGACGCGCCCGTCGCCCCCGTGGACCTGCAGGTCCGGGCCGTGCCCTACGCTGTGTGGGGCAATCGAGGAGAGGGTCCGATGCGCGTCTGGGTCCCGGCCGCGGCATCGGCGCGGCCCGGCGACCGAGGGCGGTCGGGAAGGTGAGCGGCATGCGCGTGACCATGCACGACGTGGCCCAGCGGGCCGGCGTGTCGATCAAGACGGTGTCGAACGTCGTGAACGGGTACCCGCACATCCGGCCCGAGACGCGCCGGCGCGTCGAGGAGGCGATCGAGCACCTCGGGTACCGCCTCAACACCACGGCGCGCAACCTGCGCACGCAGCGCACGGACATGATCACGCTCGCCGTGCCGGAGCTGCGGCTGCCGTACTTCGCCGAGCTCGCGGACTCCGTGATCCGCTCTGCCGAGGAGCAGGGCCTCACCGTGCTCATCGAGCAGACCGGGTCGGTGCGCGAGCGCGAGATCGAGCTGCTCGACGGCCGCCGACGCCACCTCACGGACGGCGTGATCTTCTCGCCGCTGGCGCTCGGGCAGGACGACGTCGGGCTGTTCGAGGTCGACTTCCCGCTGGTGGTGCTGGGCGAGCGCGTCTTCGACGCCCCGGCCGACCACGTGACGATGAACAACGTGGCCGCGGCGCGCGCCGCCACGCTGCACCTCGCGTCGCTGGGCCGGACGCGGATCGCGGTCGTCGGCGCGCACGAGGGCGAGCTGGTCGGCTCCGCCGCCCTGCGGACCGAGGGCTACCGGCAGGGTCTGGCGGCCGCCGGGCTCCCGTACGACCCCGCGCTGGTCTCCGAGGCCGGGCTGTGGCACCGCTCGACCGGGTCGGAGTCGATGGCGCGGCTGCTCGACTCCGGCGTCGAGATCGACGCCGTCTTCGCCCTCAACGACGCGATGGCCCTGGGCGCGCTGCACGCGCTGCACGCCCGCCGGATCGAGGTGCCGGGCGACGTCGCGCTGATCGGCTTCGACGACGTCGACGACGTGCGGTACTCCGTGCCGACCCTCAGCTCCGTGGACCCGGGGCGCGAGCAGATCGCCCGCACGGCGGTGGACCTGCTCGTCGAGCGGATCGCCGGCGGCGACGAGCGTCCGTTCCGCCGGGTGATCCCCGACTCGCGCGTCGTGGGCCGGGAGTCCACCGGTGACGCCGCGGAGGGGATGGAGAAGGTGGTGGCCGTCCAGCCCGGCGGCAACGAGGAGATCGTGTCGCCGGTCAGCGCGACGGCGTGACGACCGGCGGCATCTCCCGCGGTGCCGGCATCTCCCGCAGGCTGCGCAGCGGGCTGCGCAGCGCGCTGAGGCAGGCGGCGCAGTGCACCGCCGCCATGAGCAGCACGGTCTCGCGCACGCCGAGCACCTCGCCCAGGGCGCCCGCGGCGAGCCCGGCGAGCGGCATCGTGCCGAAGTTGACGAACTGGCTGGTCGTGACGACGCGACCCATCAGGGGTTGCGGCACGTAGCGCTGCCGCCACGCCCCGCGCAGCACGTTCCCGGAGACCACCGCGAGCCCGACCAGGAAGAGGCCGGCGACGGTCCACGCGACCTGCGCGCCGCCACCCCCGAGGCCCACCAGGAGCGCGGGCGGCCCGCCGGCGACGATGAGCAGCACCGTGGCGCGGGCGCTGCCGAGGTGCCGGCTGAGCCAGGTGGCCACGGTCGCGCCGAGCAGGCCTCCGCACGCGCCGACGGTCATCACGACACCCAGTGCGGACGGGCCGAGGCCGACGGTGTCCACGAGGAACAGCACGAGCAGTGCGGTGTACCCGGTGAGGCCGAAGTTGGAGATCCCGCCCACGACGACGAACCAGCGCAGGTAGCGGTCGGAGGCCACGAACGCCACGCCTTCGCGGATACGCACCCGCAGCGGCGCCTGGGGCGGTCGCTCCGGCTGCCGCTCCGGCCGGACGCGCCAGAGGCAGAAGGCCGAGACGAGGAAGCTCGCCGCGTCCAGGGCCAGCCCGGCGGCGGCGCCGAGCGCCTGCGCCGTCGCGCCGCCGATCCCCGGCCCCGCCACCTGCATGCCCGACTCCGTGCCGAGCAGGCGCGCGTTCGCGGCCTCGAGCTGCTCGTCGGGCACGACCTGGGGGAGGAAGACGGTGTACGCGGTGCGGAAGAAGACGGTGCTGACGCCCGCGGCGAGCGCGGCGCCGACGAGGTGCGGCAGGGTCAGCGTGTCGAGCGCGGCGGCGACGGGGACGCCGCCGACGGCGACGGCGGCCACCAGGTCGGCCACGATCATCACGGCCCGTGCCGGGAGCCGGTCGATCCACGCGCCGGCGGGCAGGCCGATGACGAGCCACGGCAGCCACGCCGCCGCCGTGAGCAGGCCGACCACCGCGGCCCCGGCGTCGAGCTCGAGCACCGCGACGAGGGGGAGCAGCACCGACGTGGTGGCGTTGCCCAGCACGCTGACGCCCTCGCCCACCCAGAGCCGCCGGAAGCCGCGGTTGCGCGCGAGCGGGACGACGGCGGCGTCGGCCGTGGCGGCGGTCATGGCTGGGCGGGGAACCCGCGGCCGAAGACGAGCACGGGCTCGCGCTCGACGCCGTCGTCCGGGCGCGGGCGCTCGGCCCAGCGCACGAGGACGGCCGTGATCTCCTCGCCGAGCGCGGCGAGCTCCTCCGGGGACAGGTGCACCCACGTCTCGGTCGCGAACGCGGCGCCGTCCCACTCGGGCGCCGACCCGGCGTTGGCCTGCCACTCCCGGACCCGGTCGAACTGGCGCTGGAGGTGGAGCGCCTCGGCGGCCTGCGCGGCGGTCACGGCGGCGGCGTCCGCGGCGAACTCCTGACGCGACCAGCGGAGCCGTGGCGCGACGAGGCGCCACCAGCGCTCGCGTCGGTCGCGGGCGAGCTCGGGGGCCTCGGCGACGAGGCCGGCGTCGTGCAGCACCTTGAGGTGGTGGCTGGCGCTGCCGACGGCCTGCCCCGTGCGGCGCGCGAGCGTGGACGCGGTGGAGGGGCCGTCGACCTTGAGCGCGTCCATGAGGCGGGCCCGGTAGGGGTGGGCGAGGGCGGCGAGCGCCTTCGCCTCGGTGACGGTGCGCACGCCCTGCTGCGGGTCGGGTGCGCCGTCCTGCGGGGTGCCCTCGGGAGGGATGGGTGGGTGCGTCATCCCGCCACCGTAGACCCACAAGAGGTGTTGTACAAGAGTTCTTGTGAAACTCGGTCAGGCCGCGGGGCCCCCCGAGACCTCGGCGTCGATCCGGTCGAGCCGGTCGGCGGCGAGGCGGCCGGTGGCCCACAGCCAGAAGCCGGGGCCGACCAGCACGGCCAGGAGCGGCAGCGCCCAGGCGGCGGCGAGCAGGGCCGCGGCCACCACGAGGACCGCGAGCGACGTCGCCGGGCCGAGCAGGGGGAGCAGCAGCAGGAGCCGCCAGGTCGCCACGGGCCCGCTCGCGTACCGCGCCACCACCACCGGCCAGCAGGCGAGGACGACGGCGCCCCACGCCCCGACGGCCAGCAGGCCCCCGGTGAGGACCGCGCGACCGGGTCCGCCGAGGAGGCCCGAGCCGCCGAGCAGGCCCAGCGCCGCGCCGTCGAGCCACAGCAGCCCGGCGACCGCCCAGACGGGCGCGAAGAGCGCGGCGGTGCGGCCGAACCCGTCGCGCCACGTGCGCCAGAACGTCCGCCACGGCGCGGGCTCCGCCGTCATCCGGGCGACGACGACGCCGCCCGCGCGCAGCGCCGGGCCGAGGCCGAGCAGCACGCCCCCGGCGAGGGTGCCCAGCACCACCATGGCGGAGACCTCGACGAGGAGCGTCGCCCAGCGCAGCGCGAGCATCACGCCGCCCGCCCAGCCGGGCACCTCCGCCTCGGCGACGGCGGCGCGCACGGCGCCCTCCGCAGGTCCGGTGGGTGCCGGTGCGGGGGCCGTCACGGGAGCCTCGTCGCGACGGTGACGCGACCCGTGTCGTCGAGCGCCTCGAGGCACAGGGTGGCGCGGCCGCGCACGCCGTCCCATGCCGGGTGCACGACGGCGGAGACGGCCGCGCCGTCGGGGGCGGTCCAGGCGAAGCGTCCTCCGCCCAGGGCGCGCACCGCGGTCCGGGCCTCCAGCGGCCCGACGACGCCGTCCTGCACGTGCCTCGGGTCGGTGCCCGGCGTGAGGCGCTCCCACGTGCCGTCGAGGACGGCCGCGTCGGCCGGCCAGCGCGAGACGTCGTCCACCTCCCGTGCGGCGCCGGCCCAGGGCTGCGGGGCGACGAGCGGCCAGCCGTCGTGCGTCCACACCAGCCGCCGCACCTGGAGCCGGTGCTCGGTGGGGGCGTCGGCGTCGCGGACGTGGTGCACCAGGAGCTGGCGCACGTGCGAGCCCGCCTCGGGGGCCGCGGCGGGCACCCGCTCGGTGAGCACGGACGCGTGGCCGGGCGCGAGGATCCCCGGGCCTCCGGCGAGCCGGTGCCCGGACAGCACGGGCACGCCGACGGCCCACGGGTCGGCGTCGACGTCGGTCATGAGGCGGCCGGCGCGGTCACGGTACGGGCCGGGGACGGCGTCGCCCACGGCCGCCCGGAGGTGATAGCTGCCCCCGAGCGAGTCGTAGGAGACGAGCAGTGCCCAGCCGCCGCCGGGCCGGGGGAGCACGTACGCCCCCTCGACCGCGCTGTCGGCCGCCCGCGCCCGGTGCGCCAGGAGGCGGCCCGGCGCGGCGTGCAGCTCGCCCGGCGCGGGCGCGAACCC
Source organism: Isoptericola nanjingensis (assembly GCF_050311635.1). Taxonomy (NCBI): domain Bacteria; kingdom Bacillati; phylum Actinomycetota; class Actinomycetes; order Micrococcales; family Promicromonosporaceae; genus Isoptericola; species Isoptericola nanjingensis. The sequence continues at coordinate 346,203 of NZ_JBNOZL010000008.1, forward strand.
GTCGGCCACGAACCCGGTCGCGGCGTCGAGGGGGAGCGCGTGGATCCCGCCGAAGAACGACCCGTACACGAGCCACTGCGTCCCGTCCGCCTCGGTCACGACGTTGGCGTCGATGGCGTTGGGGTGGCCGAGCCCCGCGGGCGGGTCGGCGTGGTCGCTCGACAAAACGACACCGCGGTCGGTCCACGGGCCCGCCGGGTGCGGCGCCTCGGCCAGGCCGATCGCCGACCGGCGCGAGCCGAACGTCGAGGCCGAGTAGTACATGCGCCAGGTGCTGCCCGCCGGGGTGCCGACCCGCACGACCTCGGGCGCCCACAGGCCCTCGGCGCCCGACCACGCCGCCGCGGGCGCGGGCACGCCCGGCAGCGCCCAGCCGTGGAAGTCCCAGGTCACGAGGTCCGTCGAGCGGCGCACCTGCACGCCCCCGCGCACGGGGCCGTCGGAGCGCGCGTCCGTGGAGAAGAGCCAGTAGACGCCGTCGTCGTCCCGCACGGCGGTGGGGTCGTGCACGTGGCGGCCGCGCCAGGCCGCGGTGTCGAGGGCGGTGTCCGTCGTGGTGTCCGTCGTGGTGTCCGTCGTGGTGTCCGTCATCGTCAACCCTTCGTGCCGGTGAGGGCGACGGACTCGATGATCTGCCGCTGGAAGATCAGGAAGACCACGAGGATGGGCAGCACGGCGACGACGGACGCGGCCATGATCAGCGGGTAGTCGCGCTGGGTCGCGTACTGGACGTTCATGTTCGCGATGACCACCTGCAGCGTCTGCTTCTCGGGGGTGTTCAGGTACAGGATCGGCGCCAGGTAGTCGTTCCAGACCGCCATGAACCACAGGATGAACTGGGCGGCGACGGCGGGCCGGATGATCGGCATGATCATGCGCCAGAAGATCTGCCAGTAGGAGGCGCCGTCGATCTTGGCCGCCTCGACGAGGGAGTCCGGCACGCTCGACAGGTACTGGCGCAGGAAGAAGATCATCACGATGTTGCCGAAGATCGCCGGCACGATCAGGGGCCACAGCGTGTCCACCCAGCCGATCTTCGAGAACATCACGAACTGCGGGATCATGATCGTCGGGAACGGGATCATGATGCCGGTGAGCAGGCCGATGAAGATCGCGTTCTTGAACGGCATCCGCATCTTGGCGAGGGCGAACGCCGCCAGCGAGCAGGTGAACGTCCCGATCACCGTGACGCTCAGCGACACGACGAGGCTGTTCTTGATGCCGTCGAGGACGTAGGAGTCCGTCCACATGCGGACGTAGGTGTCCCACTGGGGGACCTCCGGGATCCACACCGGGGGCAGGGCGAAGACCTCGAGCTTCGTCTTCAGGGACGTGGAGAGCATCCACACGAGCGGGGCGATCATGAAGACCGCACCCGCCGCGAGGACGACCCACACGATCGTGTCGGTGAGGCGCGAGCGTGCCGAACGGCCGAGGCGCGTGCCCGGCGGGGCGCCGGTCGTGGTGGCGGTCGTGGGAGCGGGCGTCGTGGTGGTCATGGTGTCTCCCTGGCCTCAGTCGACGACGAAGCCGGCGTTGCGCCGGTTCAGCCGGAACTGGATGAGCGTGATGACGAGGATGAGGAGCCCGAGCACCACCGACATCGCCGTGGCGTAGCCCATCTGCTGGTACCGGAACGCCTGGAGCCAGATGTGGTAGACGACGGAGGCCGTGGAGTACTCCGGCCCGCCGGTGGGCGTCATGATCTGGATCTCGATGAAGATCATCGCGCCGCCGATGACCTGCGTGACGATGAGGAAGAACGTCACCGGCTGCACCATCGGCAGCGTGATGGAGCGGAACTTCTGCCAGCCGCCGGCGCCGTCGAGCTCGGCGGCCTCGTAGAGGGAGCGGGGCACGGACTGGATCGCGGCCAGGTACAGCAGCATCGAGTACCCGAGCCCCTTCCAGACCGCCATCATGATGATCGCGGGCTTGGCCCAGACCGGGTCGGCCAGCCAGTTCGGGCCGTCGATCCCGAAGAGCCCCAGGAACTGGTTCACCAGGCCGAAGTCGCCGTTGTAGGCCCACTGCCACAGGATCGCGATCGCGGCGATGGACGAGATCACGGGGACGTAGTAGATGGCCCGGAACGCCGCGCGACCGAAGATCTTCCGGTTCATCATCACGGCGAGCGCGAGCGAGATCGCCAGCCCGATCGGGATGCCGATCATGTAGAAGAACGTGTTGAACAAGGTCTGGCGGAACCGCTCGTCACCCAGCAGGGCGACGTAGTTGTCGAGCCCGATGAACTGCATCGGCCCCAGCCCGTTCCACCGGGTCAGCGACGCGTACAGCGCGAAGAGCGTGGGGTAGAGGATGAAGAGCAGGTAGCCGAGCACGGGCGCCGCGACGAACAGCAGCGCCCACCTCTTCTCGGTGCGGTGGAGCCGCGAGGTCCCGCCGCGTCGTGGCGGCGCGGGGGCGGGGTCCGGCGCCGGGGGGCGGGTGCCGGCCGTGGCCGGCGTGGCGGTGGACGTCATCGCAGACTCCTTCGTCCAGGGACGTGCGAGGGGGACGTGCGGGGGCGGTGCGGTGCGGCCGCCCGGGAGGGGCGGCCGCACCGCGGGATCAGGTCAGGGGCCGGATCAGGGCGCGGAGCCCGCCGCCGCGGCCTGCTCCGCCTGGGCGTTTGACTGGTCGAGCAGCTCCTGCATGCGCGGCTGCACCTCGGCGAGGTAGTCGGCCGCCTTCTGCTTGCCGTCCAGCACCGGCTGGATGCCGACCCAGAGCTCGTCGTACCACTCGGCGCCGTAGGTGAACGACGCCGGCATCTCGCGCCCGTAGTCCTCGGCGATGTCGAGGAACTCCTGGCGGTTCCTGGGCTTCAGCGAGTCGTCCTCCTCGACCTCGGCGGCCCACTCCTGCGCCGTGTCGATCCGGTTCGGGATCTGGACGTTGGCGTCGACGAGCGTCTGCTGCGCGGCCTCGTCGGTGGACAGGTAGGTGGCCAGCTTCACCGCGTCCTCGGGCAGGTCCGTGGTGTTCGAGACGCCGATGCCGAGCGAGCCGACCCAGGTGGCGGGCTCGCCGGTCCTGCCGACGGGCCAGGGCATGAGGTCGTACTCGAAGTCGAGGTCGTTGTAGACGCTCATGTCCCACGGGCCGACGGGGAAGAAGCCGATCTCCCCGGCCATGAAGCGCTGGTAGGTGTCGAGCGTCTGCGCCTGCTCGGGGTTCGGGGTGACGCCCTGCTCGGTGAGGTCGGCGATGAACTGGATCGCCTCGGCGAACTCCGGGGTGTCGACGGTGACCTGCGTGTGGTCCTCGTTGGTCCAGTCGCCGCCGTTGCTCCACACGAAGGACTGCGAGTTCCACTGCACGTTGAGGCCGGTGCCCCACTGGTCGGTCTCGCCGTCGCCGTCGGTGTCCTGGGTGAGCTTCTTGCAGATCTTCAGCCACTCGTCCCAGGTGAGGGGCTCGTCCGGGTCGGGCCGCTCGACCCCGGCCTTCTCGAGCAGGTCGGCGTTGTAGCCGAACGCGAACGGGCCGATGTCCTTGGGCAGCCCGTAGAGCTTGCCCCCGGGGGTGCCCTGGGTGGTGCCGTCGAACCGGTAGGAGTCGACGCCGTACGGCCAGATGTTGTCGAGGTCGACCCCCTGCTCGGCGACCTGGTCCGTGATGTCCATGAGGACGCCCGAGCTCACGTAGGACTGGAGGCTGGCCTGCTCGATGTAGAAGACGTCGGGCACCTTGTTGCCCGCGACGGCGGCCTGGAGCTTCTGGGCGTACTGGTCCGCCGAGGTGACGATCATCTTGACCTTCACACCGGTGTCCTCGGTGAAGCGGTCGATGGCCTCCTGGTAGGCCTTCTTCTCGTCGTCGCCACCGCGGAACATGAACGTGAGCGTGCCGTCGTCGGTGCCGCTCCCGCCGCCGGAGCCGCAGGCGGCGAGGGTGCTGGCGGCCACCAGGGCGGTGGCGATGCCGGCGATCAGTCGTGACTTCCTCATCACGGGGTCCTCTCGGGGAGATCCGGGCCGCTCCGGCGCGGCGTCGCCCCGATGCGGTTTACATCGATGAAGAACCATCGACGGCGCCCAATCTGACACGGCTCGGGCAGCGTGGTCAAGTGGCCCAGGTCACGCCTCTGCAACGATGAAGACGGCGGCGGGAGAATCCTCGGGGTCGCGGGGGAGCGCGGGGCCGGCGAGGGAGGCGCGACGCCGTGGTCGCCGAGGACCCGGGGCGGGTCGATCGGCTAGGATCGCGAGGGTCGCGACTGGCGTACAGGTGGATCACCACCGGGGAGCGACGCGCTGTGCAGACGACGGGTCGTTCGCCTGGGCCCGGTCGTCGTCCGACACGTCCGTCCGACACAGCTGGAGAACGCCTGATGAGCACTCCCGATCCCACGTTCAACGCGCCCCTGGCGGAGCTCGACCCCGAGATCGCCGCCGTCCTCGAGGGCGAGCTGACCCGTCAGCGCGACACCCTCGAGATGATCGCGAGCGAGAACTTCGTGCCGCGCGCGGTCCTGCAGGCGCAGGGCAGCGTCCTGACCAACAAGTACGCCGAGGGCTACCCGGGCCGCCGCTACTACGGCGGCTGCGAGCAGGTCGACATCGCGGAGAACCTCGCGATCGCCCGTGCCAAGGACCTTTTCGGCGCCGAGGCCGCCAACGTCCAGCCGCACTCCGGCGCGCAGGCCAACGCGGCCGTGCTGCACGCCCTCATCAACGCGGGCGACAAGATCCTCGGCCTCGAGCTGGCCCACGGCGGCCACCTCACGCACGGCATGAAGATCAACTTCTCCGGCAAGCTCTACGACGTCGGCGCCTACGGCGTGGACCCGCAGTCGTACCGGATCGAGATGGACGAGGTCCGCAAGCGCGCCCTCGAGCACCGCCCGGACGTCATCATCGCCGGCTGGTCCGCCTACCCCCGCCACCTCGACTTCGCCGCCTTCCGCGACGTCGCGGACGAGGTCGGCGCCAAGCTGTGGGTCGACATGGCGCACTTCGCCGGCCTCGTGGCCGCGGGCCTGCACCCGAGCCCCGTGCCGCACGCGGACGTCGTGTCCTCCACGGTGCACAAGACCATCGGCGGGCCCCGCTCCGGCTTCATCCTGAGCAAGGAGGAGCACGCCAAGAAGATCAACTCGGCCGTGTTCCCGGGTCAGCAGGGCGGCCCGCTCATGCACGTGATCGCGGCCAAGGCCGTGGCGTTCAAGGTCGCCGGCACCGACGAGTTCAAGGACCGCCAGGAGCGCACGCTGCGCGGCGCGCAGATCATCGCGGAGCGGCTGTCGCAGGCGGACGTCGCCGAGCAGGGGGTGTCCGTCCTCACCGGCGGCACCGACGTGCACCTGGTGCTCGTCGACCTGCGGAACTCCTCGCTCGACGGCCAGCAGGCCGAGGACCTCCTGCACGACGCCGGCATCACCGTGAACCGCAACGCCGTGCCGTTCGACCCGCGCCCGCCGCGCGTCACCTCCGGACTGCGGATCGGCACGCCGGCGCTCGCCACCCGCGGGTTCGGCGACGCCGAGTTCACCGAGGTCGCCGACATCATCGCCGTCGCCCTGCGGGACGGCGCCTCGGCCGACGTCGACGCGCTCGCGGCCCGCGTCGCGAAGCTCACGGCCGACTTCCCGCTCTACCCCGGGCTGTCCCAGTGACCGCGCAGGTCCTGGACGGCAAGGCCACCGCGGCCACGATCAAGGCCGAGCTGCGCGAGCGGGTGACCGCTCTGCGCGAGCGCGGCGTCGTGCCGGGGCTCGGCACGCTGCTCGTGGGCGAGGACCCGGGCTCGCAGTGGTACGTCGCCGGCAAGCACCGGGACTGCGCGGAGGTCGGCATCGAGTCGATCCGCGAGGACCTTCCCGCCACGGCCACGCAGGACGAGATCGAGGCGGCCGTGCGGCGGCTCAACGAGGACCCGGCGTGCACCGGGTTCATCGTGCAGCTCCCGCTGCCGAAGGGTGTCGACACCAACCGCGTGCTCGAGCTGATCGACCCGGACAAGGACGCCGACGGCCTGCACCCGACCAACCTCGGGCGCCTCGTGCTGCGCGTCAACGAGGAGGTCACCTCCCCGCTGCCCTGCACGCCCCGCGGCATCATCGACCTGCTGCTGCGGCACGACGTCGACCTCCAGGGCAAGGAGGTCGTCGTGGTGGGCCGCGGCGTGACCGTCGGCCGCTCGATCGGCCTGCTGCTCACGCGGCGCGCCGTCAACGCGACGGTCACGCTCACCCACACGGGCACCACCGACCTGCCGGCCCTCGTGAAGCGGGCCGATGTCGTCGTGGCGGCGGCCGGCGTCAAGGGGATCGTCACGGCGGACATGGTCAAGCCGGGCGCGGTGCTCGTCGACGTCGGCGTCTCCCGGGAGACCGACCCGGAGACGGGCAAGTCGCGCGTGGTGGGCGACATCGACCCGGCCGCGCGCGAGGTCGCGTCCTGGTACTCGCCCAACCCGGGCGGCGTCGGGCCGATGACGCGCGCCATGCTGCTGGCCAACGTCGTGGACACCGCGGAGCGCACCACGCCGAGATAGAGAAGCGAACCCGCCGAGATAGAGAGGCCCGGACGAGGCCGCATCCAGTGCGGCCTCGTCC
>NZ_JBNOZL010000009.1:0-141887 GCF_050311635.1 Isoptericola nanjingensis
ACGCCGCCGGACACCCATTCACGAAAGGCCCACCCCACACCGGGGTGGGCCTTTCGCATACCCGCAACACCCCACCACGCCGCCGTGCCGATAGGCTCGTCGGGTGACTGGAGCACCGCACCTTCCTGCCACCGGACCGACGTCGTCGTGGCGAGCCCAACACTTCGTGAGCCTGCTGGACTTCGCGCGGTCGTCCCTGGGAGGGGACGGGACCGCCGGGTGGCTCGACGAGGCCGGGGCCGTCGACCCGGCACAGCCGGCTCACCTGTGGATCACCTGCCGGATGACGCACTCCTACGGGCTCGGACATCTCCTGGGGGTCGAGGGCGCAGGTGCGCTGCTGGACCGGGGGATCGCCGGCCTGTCGCGGGCGTTGGCGGACGCCGACGAGGGTGGCTGGCTGGCCTCCCGGGGTCCGGGCGACGCGTTCGACGGGATCAAGCAGGCGTACGGTCATGCGTTCGTCGTGCTGGCCGGTTCGACCGGGACCGTGGCGCGCGTGCCAGGTGCCGTGACGCTCCTCGAGGCGGCACTGTCGGTGCTCGACCGACGGTTCTGGGAGGCCGAGCACCAGCTGCACCTCGACGAGCGGTCGCGCGACTGGGGCACGGTCGACCCGTACCGCGGGGTCAACGCGAACATGCACTCCGTCGAGGCGCTCCTTGCCGCGCACGACGCCACGGGGGAGACCCGCTGGCTCGATCGGGCGGCGGTCGTGGCCGACCGCGTGATCGGCTGGGCTGCGGGCAACGACTGGCGGATCCCGGAGCACTTCGACACGGAGTGGCGGCCGCAGCTCGAGTACAACGCCGACCGTCCGCACGACCCGTTCAAGCCGTACGGCGCCACACCGGGCCACGGCCTGGAGTGGGCGCGGTTGCTCCTGCAGGTGGACGTCGCCGCGGGGACGCAGGGCCGGCGCACCGACGCAGCACGGCAGCTGTTCGATCGCGCCGTGGCCGACGGGTGGGACGGGCTCGGGGGCGGCTTCGTGTACACGACGGACTGGCACGGGACCCCGGTCGAGGCGCGCCGTTTCCACTGGGTGGCGGCCGAGGCGGCCGCGGCGGCCGACGTCCTGCACCGCACGACGGGCGAGGCGCGCTACGCCGAGCTCGCCGACACGTGGTGGGCGTGGATCGACGCCCACCTGGTGGACCACGAGCGGGGCTCCTGGTTCCACGAGCTCGACACGGCCAACCGCCCCTCGGGCCGGACCTGGGTCGGCAAGCCCGACATCTACCACGCGGCCCAGGCCGTGATCCTGCCGGACCTGCCCCTCACCGGGTCGTTCGCGGCGTCCGCCCGGGAGGCCGGGCCGCTGCTGGCCGGCACGCGACTGGGCGACGCGGTGGCGACGTCGTGAGGATCTCCGCGAAGGCCGACTATGCGGTGCGGGCGGCCGCCGAGCTCGCCGCGTCCGGCGAGGGCCCCGTGCCGGCCGAGGCTCTCGCCCGCGCGCAGCAGGTGCCCCACCGCTTCCTCGAGGCGATCCTGAGCGACCTGCGGCGCGAGGGCATCGTCGCGAGCCGTCGCGGCGCGGGCGGCGGGTACGTGCTGGCCCGTCCGGCCGACAAGGTCACCGTCGCCGACGTCGTGCGCGCCGTGGACGGGCCGCTGGTGTTCGTGCGCGACGCGCGGCCCTCGGACCTGGAGTACACCGGCGCGGCGGCGTCGCTGCTGCACGTGTGGGTGGCGCTGCGCGTGAACGTCCGGGCCGTGCTGGAACAGGTGACCCTGGCGGACCTCGCGGCCGGGACGATCCCCGACGTCGTGCGCCGGCTCACCGAGCATGAATCGGCGTGGATCAACCCGTGAGCCCCGCTCCCGCGGCCTGACCGGCACGGGGCGGTCGGGGCGCGGCACGGCCCGCGCCGACCCCGGAAGGCGCGTCTCAGCATGCAGACAGATTCTTGAGACCGTTGAATCCGATAGAGCCGATCGGGTAACTTCACTGCAGACGCGGCGGACCCGCTGCCGCGCCGAAACGGAGGGAACCCCCGTGCGGACTCTCGTCCTCCTTGCCCTCGTGGGCCTCGGTGCGCAGCTTGTCGACGGCAGCCTGGGCATGGCCTACGGCGTCACCTCGACCACCCTGCTGCTCGCGATCGGTACCAACCCCGCGGCCGCGTCGGCGACCGTCCACCTCGCCGAGGTCGGGACGACGCTGGCGTCCGGTGCGTCGCACTGGCGGTTCGGGAACGTGGACTGGAAGGTCGTCACCAAGATCGGCATCCCCGGTGCGGTCGGCGCGTTCGCAGGCGCGACCTTCCTCTCGTGGCTGTCGACCGAGATCGCCAAGCCGCTGATGTCGATCCTGCTGCTGGGGCTGGGCCTGTACGTGCTGCTGCGCTTCACGCTCCGCGGGCTGCGCACGGACCGCCTCGGGCAGCCGCTCCGGAAGCGGTTCCTCACCCCGCTCGGCCTGGTCGCCGGGTTCATGGACGCCACGGGCGGCGGCGGCTGGGGGCCGGTGGGCACGCCCGCCATCCTCGCGAGCGGCCGCATGGAGCCCCGCAAGGTGATCGGCTCGATCGACACCAGCGAGTTCTTCGTGGCCGTCGCCGCGAGCCTCGGCTTCCTCTTCGGCCTTGGGACCGCGGGCATCAACCCGACCTGGGCCCTGGCGCTGCTCATCGGCGGCCTGATCGCGGCGCCGATCGCGGCGTGGCTCGTCCGCCTGGTGCCGCCGCGCGTCCTCGGCTCCGCCGTCGGCGGGATCATCGTGCTCACCAACGTCCGCACCCTGCTGAGCCTCGACGAGTTCCCGGTGAGCGACGGCGTGCGGGGTCTCGTCCTCGGGCTCATCGCGGTCGGCTGGGCCGCCGCCGTCGCCTACTCGTTCCGCGAGCACCGCAAGGCGGTCGCGGCGGAGCGGGCCGAGGCGGCCGGCGAGCACCCCGAGGCCGCGGCGACGACGGTCGCCTGACGCCTGCCCCCGGCACGGCCGAGGCCACCGACGACACCGCCACCGCACGTCACCCGCCGTGCGGTGGCGGTGTCGCGCCGTCCCGGTACGGTGGTGAAGCCAGGAGAACTGCGCGCCTGACCCAGCTGCACGGCACTGGGGGTGAGCCTCGATGTCCAGCACGACCAACGACACACCGCGCCGCGAGCTCGTCGCCCTCGCGGAGCTGCTGGGTGCGGGGAGCCAGCTGCTCGTCGGCCGGTACCGCGTCGACGTCGCCACGGGGGAGTGGTGGTGGTCGGACGAGGTCTTCCGGATCTTCGGTCGCGAGCCGGGCAAGATCGCGCCGGGACCGGAGGTGCTGCGCGCCCACCTGCATCCCGACGACCGCGAGCGGCTCTCCCGGACGGCGGTGGTCGCGCTCGGCACCGGGCGGCCGTTCTCGGGGGCGCACCGCGTCGTGGACGACCACGGGCGCACCCATACCGTCGTCGTGACCGGACAGGGAAGGCATGGGGCCGACGGCGCGTCGTCGCAGATCGTCGGCTACGTCATCGACGCGAGCCCGGTCGTGCGGGACGCGCTGGAGCGCGAGGCGCACCGGGCCGTGTCCCGAGCGTTCGTCGCGGCCGCGGCCGCCGAGCAGGCCAAGGGAGCCATCATGGCGGTGTGCGGCGTGGACGAGTCGGTCGCCACCGAGGTGCTCGCGGACGCCGGCGCGCAGGTCGGGATCTCCGCCCAGTCGGCGGGCGAACAGGTGATGAAAGGGCTCGCGCGGCCCGTCGGGGACCGCGACGCCGCGCTCACGGCGGCGGAGGTGGTGCGGTCCGCCCCGCCGGCCCAGGACGCGGCGGACCGGCTCAGCCAGGCGCTCGCCACCGTGCGGCCGGTGGACCGGCCGCACGGGCACGACGCGCAGCTCGCCCGCCGGCGTCCGCGCGCGAGCCACTGACCCGCAGGGCGGGCCCGTCAGGAGCGGGGGATCAGCGGCCGGGGACGAACCGGGCCGCCGCGCGCACGGCGCCCTTGCGGGCGAGGCGCTTCGCGAGCACCGCGACCCCGCCCGAGACCGCCGCGAAGGTGACGGCCTGGATGATCGAGATCTCGTCGTCGTCCACGTTGGTGGGCGCCACGCTGCCCGTCGTCTTCTCCCAGACCACCCCGATCAGCTTCTGCGCGACCCATCCGGCGGCGATCGTCAGCACCACCGTGCCGACCTTCACGCCCAGCGGCTGCTCGGTGTCCGTCACGTGCTCTCCCTCGGTAGGTCCCGGCGCGGCCGCGGCACGACCGCGCGTCGTCTCGCGTGCGTCCGCGGCCGCCGGACGGCGTCACGGCACGTCAGGCACGTCACACCCCGAGGCCGAGGACTGCACCACGGTAGCGCGGCGTCGGCGGGTAGGCTCGTGGTGATACGACAGGGGAGCGCCCACCGGCGCTGAGAGTGCGGACCGCCGCAGACCCTCGAACCTGACCCGGTTAGCACCGGTGGAGGAAGTCGGGAATCTCGTTCCCTGCGGACGGCCGCACCACGACGGTGCCGGGTGCCCGCAGGACCCCCTTCTCGCACCTTGAGGAGGACAGCATGAAGCTCACGACCACGGCCCGGACCACGGCCGCCACCGCGGGCGTCGTCGCCCTGCTGCCGCTGCTGGCGGCGTGCGGCGGGACGCCCACGGACGACGCGAGCGGCGCGGCGTCGAGCACGGTCACGCTCGTCACCCACGACTCGTTCGCCGTCTCCGACGACGTCCTGGCCGCGTTCGAGAAGGAGTCCGGTCTCACCGTCGAGCAGGTGGCCCCGGGCGACGCGGGCACGCTGGTGAACCAGCTCGTGCTCACCAAGGACGCGCCGCTGGGCGACGTCGTCTTCGGCGTGGACAACACGTACGCGTCGCGGGCCGTCGACGCCGGGGTCTTCGAGGAGTACCAGCCGGCCGACCTCGCCCCGGAGGTCGCGGCCTACGCGCCCGACGACCTGGCGGGCACGCTGACGCCGGTCGACGTGGGCGACGTGTGCATGAACCTTGACGACGGCTGGTTCGAGAAGCACGGCGTCACGCCCCCGACGACGCTCGAGGACCTCGCGAAGCCGGAGTACGCGGACCTCACCGTCGTGACCAATCCGGCGACGTCGTCCCCCGGCCTCGCGTTCCTGCTCGCGACGATCGGCGCGTTCGGCGCGGACGGCTGGGAGGCCTACTGGGCCGACCTGCGCGACAACGGCCTCAAGGTGGCCGAGAGCTGGGAGGACGCGTACTACGTGGACTTCTCCGGCGCCGGCGAGGGCGGGCAGCGCCCGATCGCGCTGTCGTACGCGACGTCGCCCGCGTTCACCGTGAGCGACGACGGGAAGACCTCCGCCACGAGCGCGATGCTCGACACCTGCTTCCGGCAGGTCGAGTACGCGGGCGTGCTGGCGGGCGCCGAGAACCCCGAGGGCGCCGAGAAGCTCGTGGACTTCCTGACGAGCGCCGAGTTCCAGGCCGACGTGCCCGGCCAGATGTACATGTACCCCGCGGACCCGGGCGTGGAGCTGCCCGCCGACTGGCAGCAGTTCGCGCCCCTGGCCGACGAGCCGTTCGAGGTGGCGCCCGCCGACGTCGCCGCGCACCGCGACGAGTGGATCGAGCAGTGGACGGCGACGGTCGTCGGCTGACGCGCCCCGTGCCCCGCGTCCCGCGCGCCACCGCCCGCCCGGCAGCCCGGGCGGCGCGGTGGCGCGCCGCCCGGCGGGGTGCAGACCGATGGGGCGCGTGGCTCGGCTGGGGCGCGGCCGTCGCGCTCCCGCTGGGCTTCCTCGCGGTCTTCTTCGCGTGGCCGGTGGTGTCGCTCGTCCTGCAGGGGTTCTTCACCGAGACCGCGGCGGGGCGGGAGCTCGACCTGTCCGGCTTCGCAGAGGTGCTGTCCCAGGAGCGCACGTGGCGGATCGTCGGGCAGACGCTCGCCCAGGCGATCACGGGCACGGCGCTGTCGGTGCTGCTCGGCCTGCCCGGCGCGTACGTGCTGTACCGGTGCCGGTTCCCGGGGCGCACCCTCGTGCGCGGCCTGGTGACCGTGCCGTTCGTGCTGCCGAGCGTCGTCGTCGGCGTCGCGTTCCGCGCGCTCTTCGCCCCCGGCGGGCCGCTCGGCTGGGCGCACCTGGAGGAGAGCTTCGCGGGCATCGTGCTCGCCCTGGTCTTCTTCAACTACGCGGTCGTGGTGCGCACCGTCGGCGGCATGTGGGAGCGGCTCGACCCGCGCGCCGAGCAGGCCGCCCGCGCGCTCGGCGCCACGCCGTGGCGCGCGTTCCGCACCGTGACGCTGCCCGCGCTCGGCCCGGCGATCGCGTCGGCCGCCGCGGTCGTCTTCCTGTTCTGCGCGACGGCGTTCGGCGTCGTCCTCGTCCTCGGCGGCCTGCGCTACGGCACGATCGAGACGGAGATCTGGACGCGCACCACCCAGTTCCTCGACCTGCGCTCGGCGGCGGTGCTGTCGGTGCTGCAGCTCGTCGTGGTGGCCGGCGCGCTGCTGGTCAGCTCCCGCGCCCGGGCGCGCCGGGAGCGGGCCCTGCACCTCACGAGCGACAGCGTGTCCGCGCACCGGCTGCGGCTGCGCACCGGTGCCGACGGCACGGACGTCGTGCCGGCGCTCGTCACCCTCGTCGTGGTCGCCGGGCTGCTCGTGCTGCCCATGGCGGGGCTCGTCACGCGGTCGCTGCGGGCTCCCGACGGTTCCTGGGGCCTCGACAACTACGTGGCCCTCGGCACCACCGGCGGGCCCAACGCCCTGACCGTCACGGTCTGGGAGGCACTGGGCAACTCGCTGCGCACCGCGGCGTGGGCCGCGCTGATCGCCGTCGTCGTGGGCGGCCTCGTGGCGCTCGTCGTGTCGCGTCGCCCGCGGCGGGCGGGTCTGCGGAGCGCCGTCGGGGTGCTCGACGCCGCGTTCATGCTGCCCCTGGGCGTCTCCGCCGTGACGGTGGGCTTCGGCTTCCTCATCACGCTGGACAAGCCGTTCGGGCTCGACGTCGACCTGCGCACCTCCGGCGCGCTCGTCCCGATCGCGCAGGCCGTCGTCGCCATCCCGCTCGTCGTGCGCACGATGCTGCCGGTGCTGCGCGCCATCGACCCGCGGCTGCGCGAGGCGGCCGCCACGCTGGGCGCGGCGCCGGGGCGGGTGCTGCGGACCGTCGACGGCCCGCTGGGCGCGCGGTCGCTGGGGCTGGCGATCGGGTTCGCGTTCGCGGTCTCGCTCGGAGAGTTCGGTGCGACGTCGTTCCTCGCCCGCCCCGACACGGCCACGCTGCCTGTGGTGATCTACCGGCTGATCGGGCGGCCCGGGGCCGAGAACTACGGGATGGCGCTCGCGGCGTCCGTGGTGCTGGCCGTGCTCACCGCGACCGTCATGATGGTGGCCGAGCGCCTGCGCGGCGACCGGCCGGGAGGGGAGTTCTGATGGAGCAGGGCCAGACGACGGGGCTCGTCGTGCGCGACGCCGTGGTGCGGTACGGCGCCACGCGCCGCCGACCGGGGGCGGTCGCGGTGGACGGCGTCTCGCTCGACGTCGCGGCAGGCGAGATCGTCGCGCTGCTCGGGCCGAGCGGCTGCGGCAAGTCGTCGCTGCTGCGCGCCGTCGCCGGGCTGGAGCCGCTCGCGGGCGGCACCGTGGCGTTCGACGGCGCGGACCTCGCGGGCGTGCCCGTGCACCGGCGGAACTTCGGCCTGCTCTTCCAGGACGGCCAGCTCTTCCCGCACCGGGACGTCGGCCGCAACGTGGCCTACGGGCTCGAGACCCTGGGCGTGCCGCGTGCCGAGCGGGCCGCGCGGGTCGCCGAGCTGCTCGCCGACGTCGGGCTCGCGGGCTACGAACGCCGGTCCGTCGCGACGCTGTCGGGCGGGGAGAAGCAGCGCGTGGCGCTCGCCCGGGCCCTCGCGCCCCGCCCGCGGCTGCTGCTGCTCGACGAGCCGCTGTCCGCCCTCGACCGCCGCCTGCGCGAGCGGCTCGCCGTCGACGTCCGCGACACCCTCCAGGCCACCGGCACCACCGCCGTCTTCGTCACGCACGACCACGACGAGGCCTTCACCGTCGCCGACCGCGTCGCCGTCATGGACGCCGGGCAGCTGCTCCAGGTGGACGCCCCCGACGTGCTGCTGCGCGCGCCCGCGAGTCCGCGCGTCGCGGAGTTCCTGGGGCTGTCCGCGGACGGCGACGTGCCGGTGCCCGGCCGCCCCGAGGAGCCCGTGCGGGGCTGACAGGGCCTGCGCTCATGCCTCGCCGGCGTCGTGCACGAGCAGGGCGACCTGCGTGCGGTTCTCCAGCCCGAGCTTCTCGAGCACGCTCGACACGTGCGCCTTCACAGTCGGCACGCTGAGGTAGAGCCGGGCCGCGATGTCGGCGTTCGACGCGCCAAGGCCGAGCTCGACGGCGACGTCGCGCTCGCGGGCGGTGAGCGCGTCCAGGGCGGCGCGGGCGCGGTCGCGCGACCCGTCCGAGCCGGCGACGGCGGCCATCAGCCGCCGCGCGACGTCGGGCGCCAGCACCGGCTCGCCCGCGGCGGCCGCGTGGACGGCGGCGGCGATGCGGGCGGGCGGCATGTCCTTGAGCAGGTAGCCCGCGGCCCCGGCGCGCAGCGCCCCGCCCACCTCCTCGGCGGTGTCGAACGTGGTGAGCACGACGACGGCCGGCGGCGCCGGGCGCGCCCGCACCCGCCGGGTCGCGGTGACGCCGTCGACGCCCGGCATGCGCAGGTCCATGAGGACGACGTCGGCCGGGTGCGCGTCCAGGACGCCCGGCACGTCGGCCCCGTCGGCGGCCTCCGCGACCACGCGCATCCCGTGCGCGCCGTCGAGCATGAGGCGCAGGCCCGCGCGCACCAGCGCGTCGTCGTCCACCAGGACGATCCGCACGGGGGTCTCGTCCACGGGGCCGGTGGCGGGGAGCGGGCCGGGCCCGGGCGTCGTCGTCACGCGTCCCACGGTAGCCACGCCTCCACCGTGAAGCCGCGCGACGCGTCGGGGCCCGAGCTCGGCCCGGTGGCCAGCGTGCCGCCCAGCAGCGTGGCGCGCTCGCGCAGCCCGACCAGCCCCGTGCCGGTGCCCACCCCGTCCGGGGCGACGGCGCCCGGTGCCGCGCCGTCGTCCACCACCCGCACCCGGACCTCGCCCGGGGCGGTCGCGACGGTCACCCGCACGGCCGCGCCCGGCGCGTGCCGGCGCGCGTTGGTCAGCGACTCCTGCACGACCCGGAACACGGCCGTCGCGACCGTGGCCGGCGGGACGTCGTCGCCCGTGCGCTCGTACGTCACGTCGGTCCCGGCGGCGCGGGAGTCGTCGACGAGCCGGCGCACGTCGTCGAGGCCGGGTACGGGGCCGAGGTCGTCCGGGCCGGCGCGGAGCAGTCGGATGACCTGCCGCAGGTCCTCGAGCGCGTCGCTCACGCCCGCGCGGACCCGCCCCGCGGCGGCGGCGAGCGCGGCCGGGTCGGCGTCCGGGCGGTACTCCAACGCGCCCGCGGTGGCGGCCAGGAGCGAGAGGCGGTGCGCGAGGGTGTCGTGCATCTCGCGGGCGATCCGGGTGCGCTCGGCCGTGCGCGCCTCCGCGACCCGCCGCTCCTGCTCGGCCTCCGCCCGGCGCGCCCGGTCGCGCAGGGACCACAGCACGAGGGACCGCTCGCGCCCGTACGCGCCCCAGCCGAAGAGCGCGGCGTGGACCGCGACGTCGCACAGGAGCCACCAGCCCAGCGGCAGGCCCACCGGACGCCACAGCGCCTGGACCGCGTGCCCCAGGATCCCCGCCCCCGCGACCCACGCGGCGGTGCGGACCGGGTACCAGCGCGCCACCTGCAGCGTGCCCACGGTCGCCGCGGGAGTCGCCGCCCCCGACACGGCGGCCAGGGCGGCGAGCGCGAGCGCGGCGGGCACGCTGCGGCGCGTCATCAGGAACGGGACGAGGGCGAGGGACGCGAGCGCGACGGCGACGTCGACGACGGCGGGCACCTGCGGCGTCGTGCCGACGACGGAGGTGTCCGGTGCGGCGGTCACGACGGCCGCCGTCGCGGCGGCGGTGAGGACGGCGACGAGCCCCCAGGCGGTCGCGACGACGCCGCGCGGCACGGGCGGGGGTCCCTGGGCGGGCGGCGGGCCCGGGACGCCGGCCGGCCGGGGGCCGACGACGGCGGGCTGCGGGGTGGTGCCGGTGGACGTCATGACCGGGACGCTACGGCGGGCGGTCGCGCCGCGACACCGTCGAAAGTCGGGGGTGGTCCCGACCGGCGACCAGGCGACGACCGACCGCGGCAGGGCGCGCGGCAGGCACGCCGCGCGGGAACGTCGTCGTGCCGGCAGGGCGCCGGCGCCGAGGAGGGGACGACATGGACACCACGACGAACAGGACCGGCGGGACGCAGGGCCGCACGCCGCGGGGACCGGCGAGGCGCACGTGGCGCGACCGGGCGTGGTGGAACCGTCCGCGGACGGTCGTGGTGGGTGCCGTGCTCACGGGGGCGGTGGTCTTCCTGGTCGGCACGCTGGCCGGCGTGGACCCCCAGGTCCGGGCCGGGTCGGGCACCCTCGAGGTCACGATCTCCCTGGTGATCGCCACGAGCCTCACGGCGGCACTGGGTGGCTGGGGCGTCCGCGCCCTCCTGCTGCGCCGCCCGGACGGCGGCCGCACGGCGTGGCTGGTGCTGAGCGGCGCCGTCCTGCTGGTGTCCCTGCTGGGCCCGCTGGGTGCCGAGAACGCCGGCGCGACGGTGCTGCTCCTGCTGGAGCACCTCGCCGTCGGCGGCGTGATCATGGTGGGCCTCAGCGGGGCGGAGCCTCGGGGCGCCAGAGCGGCGTGACGACGTCCCGTGCCGCGAGCATGAGCGCGAGCAGGGGGCCGCGCTGCCGCTCGAACGCGGCCCGGTCCACCAGCCCGCGGTCGAGGCGGCGGTGCAGCATCGCCAGCTCGGTCGCCGCCTGCTGGTAGTCCCGCATCGCGCGGGCCGGGCCGGGGCCGCCCGCGGCACGCACCTGGGCCCGGGCCCGGCGGCGGCGCTTCAGCGACGTGAGCATCACGACGTCCGGCAGGGCGACGACGCCCAGCGGACCGTACTGCGGCAGGTGCTGCCCGATGAGCGCCACGATGCGCGCGCGGTCGTGACGCACGACGACGAGCAGCCCGACGACGACCCCCAGGCCCAGCAGGTACACCGCGACGACGGCCTCGACGCCGAGCGACGCGGCGCCGTTCCACAGCGCGTGGTACGTCATCGCGCCGAGCAGGCCGAGGAGCACGGGCCACACCCGGGCCCAGCCGCGCGGGGCGAGCGCGGCCGTCGCGATCCCCAGGCCGGTGAGGGACGTGCACAGCGGGTGGATCAGCGGCGACAGGAGGCCGCGGGCCACGAACGTCGCGGCCAGCCCCTCCGGGCCGGCGACCGTGTAGTAGTGGATGTTCTCGATCGTGGCGAAGCCGAGGCCCACCATCGAGCCGTAGATGATGCCGTCGGTCGGGCCGTTGAGCTCGTGCCGGCGGAACCAGAGCATGCCGACGAGGACCAGCGCCTTGAGGGTCTCCTCGACGACGGGCGCGGTGAGCACCGCCGTCGCGACGAAGCCCTCCTCCTGGCCGAGCAGCGGCGTCCACAGCAGGGTGAGCCCGGCGGTGTTGATCCCCATCGCGACCAGCACGGACACGCCCGCGCCCCACAGGAACGCGAGCACCAGGGCGTCCGGCGGCTCCGGCTCGAGGCGGTCGAGGGCGAGCACGCCCGCCAGCAGCAGCGGGAGGGGCAGGACGGCGAGGATCAGGCCCTCGAGGAACGTCGGGCCCTCCGCGGACGTCACCACCAGCGCGGCGAGCAGGCACGCCGACGACACGGCGATCGCGACGATGACGCCCACCGACGGGCGGCGCGTGGGGCGCCCGTCGAGGATCGCGCGAGGGTCCAGGGCCGGCATGGGCCCTGATCCTAGGTGCGACGGGGCTGCGGCACCGCGATGATCTCCCCAGCGGACCAGGTCGACCCCGCCGTCCGCCCGTCCCGGAGGAGCCCTCATGGCCACGGTCGTGTCCACCCTGTTCATCTCGCTCGACGGCGTCGCGGAGATCGACCCCGCCTGGCACTTCCCCTACTTCGACGACCACATGGCCCGCGCCGTCGACGACGACTACCGCGACACCGACGTCCTGCTGATCGGCCGCGTCACCTACGACAGCTTCGCCGGCGCGTGGCCCGGTCGGGAGGAGGCGGGCGAGGAGGACGCGGCGTTCGCCCGGCGGCTGGGGGACATGCGCAAGGTGGTCGTGACCCGCTCGACGCACGACCTCGGCTGGCGCCACGTCGAGCGGCTCGACGGCGACCTGCCGGCCGCAGTCGAGGCGCTGAAGGCCGAGGACGGCGTGGAGAAGATCCTCGTGCCAGGGTCGCTGTCGGTCGTCCGCCAGCTCCTCGCGGCGGGGCTGCTCGACGAGCTGCGCCTGCTGGTGCACCCGGTCGCGGCCCGCCGCGGCGCGCGCCTCTTCGACGAGGGCGACACGGTCTACCCGCTGGCCCTGCGCCGGTCCGAGGCCTTCCCGACCGGCGTGGTCCGCCTGGTCTACGCGCCGGGCGAGCTGCCGAGCCTGGCGGGGTACGACGACGTGAAGGGTCAGGTGCCGAGCGGCGACTGAGGGTCGCTCGTCCGACGGACGACCACGACGGCGACGTCGTCCTCCCGGCCGGCGTCGGTGAACCTGTCCACGAGGCGTGCGCACACCTCCGCAGGGGTGAGCCCGGCGAGCGTGCGGGCCGCGTCCACGAGCTCGTGGACGCCCTCCCGCAGGCTGCGGTCGCGGCGCTCGACCAGCCCGTCCGTGACGAGCACCAGGAGGTCGCCCGGGCCCAGCGCGTCGCGCCGTGCGGGCCGCTCGTCCGGGCTCGCCAGACCCAGGAGGCGGGCCGGCGACTTCTCCGCGATCACCGTCCCGTCGGTCCGGACCACGAGCGGAGGCAGGTGGCCGGCGTCGGTCATCTCGATGCTGCCGTCGGCGGGGTCGATGACGCAGACGCACACCGTGGTGAGCTCCGGGTGGTCCTGCCGCAGCGAGTCGTTGAGCAGGTCGAGCGCGCGAGCGGCATCGTGGCCCTCGCGCAGGTAGGCGCGGAGGGTGAGGCGCACCTCGGCCATGACGGTGGCCGCCCGCAGCGAGTGCCCCTGGACGTCCCCGATCACGACGGCGACCCGGCCGTCGGGCAGGTCGAAGGCGTCGTAGAAGTCCCCGCCGACGTCGAGGCGCTCGTCCGACGCCTCGTAGCGGGCGGCGACCTCGACACCGCCGCGCACCGTGAGACCGGAGGGCAGGAGCCGCCGCTGGAGCGCCATCGCGATGCGGTGCTCCTCGGCGAACGTCTTGAGGTTCCGGAGGGCCACGGTGATGCCCTCGGTGAACCGGGCGGCGACCTCACGCTCCTCCGCCGACGGGCTGCTGGAGGCGTCGTCGGCCTGCAGCGCCAGCCCGCCCACGAGGTTGCCCTCGGCGTCGCGCAGCCACACCGTCCACCAGGCGGACCGCGGCACGCCCGCCTGCGCCAGCAGGGGGACCCAGTGGTCGGGCACGTCGTCGGCGCCGAACGTGGCCGACGAGACCGGCCCCGGCGGCAGCACGGGGAGCGTCCCTCGCCCGCGCACCAGCGGCGCGTCCGGGGCAGGGCACACCGCGCGGACCACGGTCTGCTGGTCGACGACCACCATCGCGACGGCGGGCCGCCCGAGCACGGCGCAGGCGCCCTGGGCGACGAGGTCGGCCACGAGCTCCTGGGTCCGGGCCTGGTGCAGGAGTGCGAGCGCGTCGGCGAGCGCCTCGAACCGACGCACGGCGCGCCCGGCACCGCGATGGGCGTCGTGCGCGCGGCACAGTGCGCCCACGGTGGCCAGGAACTCGTCCTGGTCGAGCGGCTCGGGCAGGTAGGCGTCGGCGCCGCCGGCCAGCCCGGCGGTCCGTGCGGCGGCGTCGATCGACGTGGCGGACACGTGCATCACCGGAACGTGGGCGGTCAGCGGGTCCGCCTTGATCCGGCGGCAGACCTCGGACCCGGTGAGGTCCGGGAGGTTGACGTCGAGGACCACCGCGTCGATCGTCGCGGTCACCAGGTCCAGCGCCTCCGCGCCGGTCCCTGCCTCGAGCACGTCGAAGCCCGCGCCCCGCAGCCACGTCGCCATGACGTAGCGGTGCGCGCGGGTGTCGTCCACGACGAGGACGGTGCGGTCGGCGGGCGTCATGCGGCACCGCCGCCACGGAGCGCGCGGGTGAGGGAATCGCGGTCGAGCGTCGACTTCGGCAGGAAGGGCGCCGGCCGCCCCACCCCTGTCTGGTCCGGGGCGGGGCCGCTGGACATGAGCGCGACGGCCAGGTGGGGGTGCTCGGCACGGAGCCGCGCGAGCAGGCCCACGCCGTCGAGCTCCGGCAGCCGCACGTCCACGACGGCCGCATCGGCAGGGGCGTCCCGCAGGAGAGCGAGCGCGTGCCGCCCGTCGTGGGCGACGCTGACGCGGCCGGCGTCCTCGCGCAGCAGTCCCGCGACGTACGCGCCGTACGACCGGTCGTCGTCGACGACCAGGACGTGGCCGAGCCCGGTCTCCGCGTCCCGCCCGGCCGTGGCGGGGGAGCGCGTGGGCGTGGGCACCGCCGTCGCGGTCCCCGCCGGGTCCGGGGGCGCGACGGGGAGGACGACGGTGAACGTGCTGCCGACGTCGGGGGCCGAGCTCGCCGTCAGCGTCCCGCCGAGAGCCTCGGAGGTGCGCCGGGCGTAGGGCAGGCCGAGGCCGGTCCCCCGGACGCCCGGCTGGAGGCGGTTGGGCACCTGGACGAACTCCTCGAACACGGCGTCCAGGTGCTCGGGGCCGATCCCCAGGCCGGTGTCCTCGACGACGAACCGCACGGCGTCGCCCTCGACGCGGGCGTCGAGCCGCACGCTGCCCCGTTCGGTGAACTTGACGGCGTTCGTCAGGAGGTTGCGCAGGACCCGCGCGACCAGCCGTCGGTCGCTCACGAGCGCCAGCCCGGGCTCGCACGCGACCACCAGCTCCACCCCGTCGCGCACCAGGGGGAGCGTCGTGCCCCGGAGCTCGTCGAGCAGCGCGGGCACGTCGATCGGCGCGGGCGCCACGTCCTGGTGCCCGGCCTCCGCGCGCGCGAGGTCGAGGAGCTCGTCGACGAGGGTGAGCAGCGTGGCCGCGCTGTCGCGCACGAACTCCACCTGCTCGGCCTGGTCCCCGGACATCGTCGACGCCTGCAGGAGCGAGGTCAGCCCGATGATGGAGTTGACCGGGCTGCGCAGCTCGTGGCTGACGTTGCGCAGGAAGCGCGACTTGGCCTCGTTCGCGGCCGCCAGCTCCCGGCCGCGCTCGTCGAGCTCGGCGTACAGCGCGACGACGCCGGTGTTGGTCTCCTCCAGCTCTGCGGAGAGCTGGTGGTACATCGCGAGGACGCCGCGGTTGGTCTCCTCCAGCTCGGTGTTGAGCCGGCGGAGCTCCTCCCGCTGCGTCACCAGCTCGTCGTGCGTGCGCAGCAGCTCGGCGTTCTGCACCCGCAGCTCGTCGAGGGCGTTGGCCCCGTAGCCGACGGTGATCGCGCGGCGCAGGGCGTCGGTGGTCGCCGTGTCGAGAGGCGCGGAGGCGCCCAGCTCGACCACGAGGGTAACGTGGCGGCCGTCCGCGCCGAGCACGACCTCGTCGACGAGACGCCGTGCCGCCGGGACGCCACCGTCGGCGGCGCTGCCCGTCGTGGTCAGGCCGGCGGCCGACTCGAGGTCCGCACGCAGGAGCGGCCGGGCGCCCCGGTCGAGGCCGATGGTGACCTCCACGGGCCCGAGCGCGACGGCGGCACGACCGACCTCGGAGAGCGCGGTGGCGACCCGCACCTGGGTGTGGACGTCGAGGCCCAGGGCGCGGGAGATCTCGCGGCCCGCGCGGCGCAGGGCGAGCAGGTCCGTGTCGCCCTCGAGCCGGGTGGTGAGGAGCGGGGTGCCGGCCGTGGTCACGGGGTGCCTCCCAGGGGGACGACCACGACGCACGCGTCGTCCCGTCGCACGGCGAAGTCGCGCATGAGCACGCCCGCGACGACGAGAGGGGTGCGAGCCGTCAGCCCGGGGTAGGCGGCCAGGCTCGCGCGGTCGGTGAGCCCGTCGGAGTGCAGCACGAGCAGGTCGCCGGCGCCGACGGGCACGGCGACCTCGCGGACGGCCCGTGCGTGCGTGCCGGCGATGCCGGGCTGGCTCACGAGGCTCCGCGGCCGGTCGGCGCCCTGCACGGTGCCGCCGATGTTGCCGAGCCCGGCGTGCCGCAGCGTCCCGCGCTCCGCCCGCGACACGGAGACCGCCGCGCCGCGCGTGCCGCCCAGAGCGCCGTGGACCCGTGCGAGGAGTGCGGAGGGGCCGGCGGGCTCCGCCTCGAGGAACGCGCGGACCGCCGACTGCGACGCGACGGCGGCCAGGGGACCGTGGCCGAGCCCGTCGGCGACGAGGACCGAGGTCACACCGTCGTCCGTCCGGAGGGCGAACGCGTCGCCGCAGACGGCCTGCCCGGTCATCGGCCGCGTCAGCCCCGCCCCCGGTGCGGGATCGGGGCGGGAGCCGGGGGAGGCGAAGGTGGCGGCCACCACCGTGCCCTGCCCGGGCGCCGACCAGGCGTCCCACGACGAGGTGAGCCGCGGCAGCGTGCCGAGCCCGATGCCGAGGGTGCCGCGCGAGGACACCCCGTCCCGCATCGCGGCGTCGAGGTCGCGCATTCCGGGGCCGGAGTCCACCGCCAGCACCTCGAGCGCGGCGTGGTCGTCCCAACGACGGACGCGCAGCACGACCGACCCCGAGCCGGCGTGCCGGGTCTGGTTGGACGCCAGCTCGGACACCACGAGGCCGGCCTCCGCGGCGCGCGCCTCGCCCAGCCCGAGGCTCAGCGCGGCCGTCGTCGCGGCGCGCCGGACCGCGCCGACGGCGGAGGGATGGTCGACGGTGTGCCACACCCCGGCCTCCAGGGCGACCGCCGCGTCGGGCGAGGACGGCCCCGACGGGGAGATCATCGCGACCAGGTCACGATCTCGACCCGGGTCCCGGCTCCCGGTGCCGTGTCGATCGAGAACTGCTCCACCAGCCGCCGTGAGCCGGACAGCCCGAGGCCCAGCCCGTTGCCGCTGGTCCAGCCGTCCGTCAGCGCGAGGTCGAGGTCGGCGATGCCCGGACCTTCGTCGGAGAAGACGGCCCGGACCCCGGACCGTCGGCCGTCGGCGACGAGCTCCACCTCGACCTCGCCGCCGCCGCCGTAGACCAGCGTGTTCCGGGCGAGCTCGCTCGCGGCCGTGACGAGCTTCGTCTGGTCGACGAGGGAGAGCCGCGCCTGCTGCGCGACCGTGCGGACGAGCTGTCGGACCCGGACCACGTCGGAGTCGGCACGCACCTCGAGCCGTTCCGTCGCCGTGGCCGAGGGCGCGGTCGTCATCTCGACTCTCGTTCGGCGGCCGCCGCGAGCAGCACGCTCTCGGCGGACTCGTGGGCCGGGGCGAGCATCGCGAGACCGCGCTCCACGTCCAGCGCGGTGCGGACGCCGCCGAGGGACAGCCCCAGCTCCACCATCGTGATGGCCACGGCGGGCCGCATGCCGACCACCACCGTCTGCGCGTCCAGGACGCGGGAGATCGCGGCGACCGACGCCAGCATCCGGCCGATGAAGCTGTCGACGATCTCCAGGCCCGAGATGTCGATGACGACGCCGCGCGCGCCGGTGCGTGTGATGCGCTCGGCCAGGTCCTCCTGCAGCTGCAGCGCGGTGTCGTCCTGGAGGTCCACCTGGATCGACACGAGGAGCGTCGACCCGATCTTGAGGATGGGGACGGCGTCGCTCACGCGGTCACCTCGGTGTGCGAGCGGCGACCCTCCCGCAGCGCGTCCACGAGCGCGTCCGCCAGCGTCGCGCGGGTGCGGATGTCCCCGAACTCGATCCCGAGCGCGACGACGGTCTGCGCGATCTGGGGACGGATGCCGCTGATCGTGCACTCCGCGCCCATGAGGCGCGCCGCGACGACCGTCCGCAGCAGGTGCTGGGCCACCTGCGTGTCGACCGCCGGCACGCCGGTGATGTCGATGATGGCCTGCGTGCTGCCCGTCTCGACGAGGGTGTTGAGCAGCTTCTCCATGACGACCTGGGTGCGCGCGGAGTCGAGGGTCCCGACCAGCGGCACCGCCACGATGCCCTCCCAGAGCTTGACGACCGGGGTCGACAGCTCCAGGAGCTGCTCGGCCTGCTCGCTGATGATCGACTCGCGGGCGGCGGCGAACGCCTCGAACGTGAACAGCCCGAGCTCGTCCACGAGGCGCAGCAGCGGCAGGACGCGCGTCATGGTGTCGTCCGACCCGGCCAGCCCGTACAGCCCCTCCTTGAGCGCGAACACGCCCACGGCGGTCTCGCGGGGCGTGAAGCCGAGCCGGGCGCGCGCGGCGGAGACGTCCGCCAGGATCCCGCGCAGCTGGTCGAAGGCCTCCGACTGCAGGTCGGTGCCTCCCGCCTGCAGGCCGTCGACGAGGGCCTGGTAGATGTCGGACTGCTCGCGCTCGAGCTCGCCGCGGGTGGTGCGTCCGCGCAGCTCGTCCACCGCGGCGTCCAGCCAGGCGGGGCGGACGGTCTCCGCATGGTCGACGAGGGTCTGTGCCAGGGCACTCGGCGCGACAGCAGTCATCGCGGATCCTTCCGGACGAGGGGGGCTGGCCGTCTGCTCGACCGCGGTCAGTGTACGCAGCGCCGGGAGCGCTGCCGCACCGTCGTGCGGCAGCGCTCCCGTGACCAGCGGCGCAGTCCCCGCGCACCCGGCAAACTTCACCCGCTCGCCGTCTGGTTCAGGCGCGGTGCTCCCGGTAGTAGCGGATGAGCGCCTGCGTGGAGGAGTCCTGCGCGGCCAGGGCGGCGTCGTCGCCCGACACGGCGGGCGCGATCTCCAGCGCCAGCTTCTTGCCGAGCTCCACGCCCCACTGGTCGAAGCTGTCGATGCCCCACACCACGCCCTGCACGAAGGTGATGTGCTCGTACAGCGCGACGAGCTGACCGAGCACCGACGGCGTGAGCGCCGGCGCGACGATCGACGTCGTCGGCCGGTTCCCGGAGAAGACGCGGGCCGCGACGATCTCCTCGGGCGTGCCCTCGGCGCGCACCTCCTCCGCCGTCTTGCCGAAGGCGAGCGCCTTGGTCTGGGCGAAGAAGTTGGCGAGGAACAGCTCGTGCACGTCGGCGCCCGCGGCCACGGCCTTCCCGTCGCCCTCGTCGTCCTTGAGGGGGTACGCGGGGGTGGCGACGGCGATGAAGTCCGCCGGGATGAGGCGCGTGCCCTGATGGATGAGCTGGTAGAAGGCGTGCTGGCCGTTGGTGCCCGGCTCGCCCCAGAAGACCTCGCCGGTCTGGGTGGTGACGGGGGACCCGTCCCAGCGCACCGACTTGCCGTTGGACTCCATGGTGAGCTGCTGCAGGTACGCCGGGAAGCGGTGCAGCTGCTGCGCGTACGGCAGGACGGCGTGCGTGTGGGCGCCGAGGAAGTTGCCGTACCAGACGTTCAGCATGCCCATGAGGACGGGCACGTTCGCCTCGAAGGGCGTGCTGCGGAAGTGCTCGTCGACGGCGCGGAAGCCGGCCAGCAGGTCGCGGAAGACGTCGGGGCCGAACGCGATCGCCAGCGACGTGCCGATGGCGGAGTCCACCGAGTAGCGGCCGCCCACCCAGTCCCAGAAGCCGAACGCGTTGGCCGGGTCGATGCCGAAGTCGGCCACCTTGTCGAGGGCGGTCGAGACGGCCACGAAGTGCGCCTTGACGGCGGCCTGCTTCGCGTCCGGGTCGTCCTCGATGACGCCCGCCGCGATGAGGCTCTCCCACAGCCAGGCCCGGGCGAGCCGCGCGTTGGTGAGCGTCTCCAGGGTGCCGAAGGTCTTGGACGCCACGACGAACAGCGTGGTCTCCGGGTCGAGGTCCGCCGTCTTCTGCGCGACGTCGGTGGGGTCGATGTTCGAGACGAACCTGGCCTCGATGGCGTCCGTGCCGGTGCGGCCGTACGGCTTGAGCGCCTCGTAGACCATGACCGGCCCGAGGTCGGAGCCGCCGATGCCGATGTTGACCACCGTGCGCACCGGCTTGCCCGTGATGCCCGACCACGACCCGTCGCGGACCTGGTCGGCGAACGCGCTCAGCTTGTCGAGCTCGGTCTGGACGTCGGCGTCGACGTCCTGCCCGTCCACGACCAGCGGCGGCTGCGTGCCGGGTGCGCGGCGCAACGCCGTGTGCAGGACGGCGCGGTCCTCCGTGACGTTGATGTGCTCGCCGGTGAACATCGCCTCGATGCGCTCGGGCAGGTGCACCTCGTGCGCGAGGCGGACCAGCAGGTCCAGCGTCTCGTCCGTGGCGAGGTTCTTCGAGAGGTCCACGTGCAGGTCGCCCGCGACGTGGGTCATGCGCGCGGCGCGGCCGGGGTCGGCGGCGAACCAGCCGCGCAGGTCGCCCCGGAACTCCTGGTAGTGGGCGTACAGGTCGCCCCAGGAGGTCGTGGTGGTGGGATCGACGGGGGAGGAGGTCATGGGCCCCACGGTACTGACCGCCCCGCCCGGTTGCGCGGCCTGTTCACGCTGCCAGGATGACGACTGCCGGGGACGGACCCGGCCTGGCGCAACGGAGGCACGCATGGCGAATTTCACGGTCTGGAAGTTCGACGACCCGGGTGCGGCCGACCGCGCCTTCAAGGCCGTCAAGGGCGGCGAGGCGGACGGTCTGGTGAAGGTCGTCGACCACGCTGTGGTGAGCTGGCCGGAAGGCGCGAAGAAGCCCGACACGCACGGCTCGCACGACGACACCGCCAAGGCCTCGGGCTGGGGGGCCGTGTGGGGCCTGCTGCTCGGGGCGCTGTTCTTCCTGCCGGTCCTGGGGGCCGCCGCCGGGGCGGCGATCGCCGGCATCACCCGGTCGCTGTCCGACGTCGGGATCACCGCGAAGGACATCGAGCAGATGAAGAAGGAGATCGTGCCCGGCACGTCCGCCCTCTTCATCGTGACCGAGCCGATCGACCCCGACCGGCTGGGGGAGCGGCTGCACGGCGTCAACGCGACGCTGGTCAGCACCAACCTCACCGACGCGGAACGCCGGAACCTGCTGGAGGCGTTCGGGCAGTGACCCCGGGCGGCCCCGACGCCGCCCGCACGACGAGCCCGCCGCGCCTCTCGGGGCCGGCGGGCTCGCCCGTGCCGTCGGGGCCCCGCGTCAGGCGGGCTGCCAGCGGCCGCCCCACCGCCGGGTGAGCGTGCCGCCGAAGGTGTCGGCCAGCGCGTCGACGCGGTCGTGGACGGCGTCCGCCACGCGGTGCGCGGCGGCGTCGTCCTCCGCGGTGAAGCGGACCGTGAGACGTGCCCGGCCCCGCACGACGCCGACGTCGTACGCCTCGACGGTGACGAGCTCGCGCGCCGCGTCCGCCGCGGCGGGCAGCACGTCGGCGGGGTCCACCCCGGGCTGCAGCAGGCCGACGGCGAGGCTCACGCGGTAGGAGGGCACCCGACGATCCTGCCACCCTCACGGGACAGCGCCTCCGACCAGCACCGTCCCGTCACAGGTCGCCCCGGTCCCGGACACCTGCGCCCCCGTAGACTCGCCGCCGTGACTGCCGACCCCTCGACAGACCCCGTGCCCATGCTCTCCACCGGCCAGGACTTCGCCCCTCGGGGCGGCGTCGCCCTGGAGATCGCCGTGCAGGACGTCGCGGGCGCGCGCGACGCGGTGGCGGGCGGCGCGGACCGCCTCGAGCTGTGCGCCGCCCTCGCCGGCACGGGCGGGCTCACCCCGTCCCTCGGCATGGTCGCCGCCGTCGCCGACGCGCTGCGCGGCTCGGGCGTCGGCGTGCACGTGCTGGTACGCCCGCGGGCAGGGGGCTTCGTCTTCGCGGCCGACGAGGTCGACGTGCAGGTGCGCGACGTGCGCGCGGTGCTGGACGCCGGCGCGGACGGCGTCGTCGTCGGCGCCACGACCGCGGACGGCGCGGTCGACGCCGCGGCGCTCGCGGCGTTCGTGGACGCGGCCGGCGGCGCGGACGTCACGTTCCACCGCGCGATCGACCAGGTGCCAGGCCCGGTCGCCGTCCTCGACGTCCTCGCGCGCGCGGGCGTGCGCCGCGTCCTCACCTCCGGCGGCGCCCCGCGGGCCGGCGAGGCCCTCGATGTCCTGGCGGCGCTCGCGACGCGCGGCCGCGAGCTCGGCGTCGAGGTCATGGCCGGCGGCGGTGTCCGCCTGGACGACGTCCCCGCCCTCGTCGGCGCGGGCGTGCACGCCGTCCACCTCTCGGCCAAGCGCACCGTGGTCGCCGACGGCGGCCCCGGGGGCGGGGGCAGCAGCGGCTACGACGTCACCGACCCCGAGGTCGTGGCCGCGACCCGTGCCGCCCTCGACGCCGCGCTCGCGGCGACGCCCGACGCCGGGGCGGGCTCGTGACCGGCGTCGTGCACGCCGCCGCCGTCGCAGCCTCGGCGACGGACCCGTCCGCCGAGTACGACGGGTTCATCGGCTGGGTGCTGGGCCTCATGACCACGCTCGGCGAGATCGGCGTCGGCGCCGCCGTCCTCATCGAGACGTTCGTGCCGCCCATCCCGTCCGAGGCCGTGCTGCCGGCGGCCGGCTTCCTCGCCTACGACGGGCAGATGAACGCCTGGCTGGCGATCCTCGCCGCCACGGTCGGCGCCGTGCTCGGCGCCTGGGTCTGGTGGTACCTGGGCCGGTTGCTCGGGCGCGACCGCACCCGCGCGATCGTCGACGCCATCCCCCTGATGGACGGCTCCGACTTCGACAAGGCCGAGGCGTTCTTCGCGAAGTGGGGGCGCGTCGCGGTCCTCGTGGGGCGCTGCGTGCCGCTCGTGCGCAGCTTCATCTCGATCCCCGCGGGCATCGAGCGCATGCCGTTCTGGTCGTTCACGCTGTACACGGCCATCGGCTCCGGCGTGTGGAACGGCATCTGGGTGGGCCTCGGCTACGCCTTCGGCCCCGCCATCGAGCCGGTCCTGGCGCAGTGGAGCGGCATCATCTCGAACGCCGTGCTCGTCGTCATCGGGCTGCTCGTGCTGTGGTTCGTCGTGGTGCGGCTGCGGCAGCGCTATCTCGCCCGGCGCGGTCCGCGCGAGCCCGAGCGCCGGCACGGACGCGCCCGCTGACGGCGCCGAGGCAGGACGGGTACTACCTCGCGGGATCTCGTACTACCTCGGCAGTGCGGGTACTACCTCGCGGGATCTCGTACTACCTCGGCGGGGGCGCCGTGGAGGCACGGACGACGAGTGACGTGGGCAGGCGCAGGTGCCGCTCGCGGGCGGTGCCCTCGAGGAGGTCGAGCACCATGCGGAGCGCCTCGGCGCCCATGCGGTGCAGGGGCTGCGCGACGGTGGTGAGCGGGGGAGCGCTGCCCCAGGACTCGGGGATGTTGTCGAAGCCGACGACGGACAGGTCCTCGGGGACACGCAGGCCGAGCTCGGCGGCGACCTCCAGCACGTGGATGGCGGACAGGTCGTTCGCGGCGAACACCGCGGTGGGCCGGTCCGGCCGGTCGAGCAGGGTGCGCACGGGCGCGTCGGCGAGGTCCGGCCGGTAGCCGCCCACCTTGATGAGCAGGGGGTCGACGGCGATGCCGGCGCCCTCGAGCGCCTGCCGGTAGCCGAGCTCGCGCAGGCGGGCGGACTCGAGGTCGGCGCGGCCGCCCAGGTGCGCGATCCGCCGGTGGCCGAGGTCGATGAGGTGCTCGACGGCCTCGCGCGCGCCGGTCGTGTTGTCGGAGTCGACGGTGGGGGTGCCCTCGGGCCCGGTGTGCGGGTCGACGGCGACCACGGGCACGGGGGAGTCCGCCGACATCACCATGGTGGGCGTCACGACGATCGCCGCGTCGACCAGGGTGCCGGCCAGCCGCGACAGCGACCGTCGCTCCCAGCCCGTGCGCGCTCCGCCGTCGGTGCGGCCGGCGTAGGCGAGGAGCTCGTAGCCGGTGCCGTCGACGGCGGCCGAGATGCCCTTGAGCAGCTCGGTGGAGTACGGCTCGAACTCCGCGACGAGCACGCCGATGACGTTGGTGCTGGTGCGGCGCAGGCTGCGGGCCACCAGGGAGGACTCGTAGCCGAGCTCCTCGACGACGGCGAGCACCCGCTCGGACGTGCCGGCGGCCACGCCGTACCGGTTGTTGACGACCTTCGACACGGTGGCGACCGAGACGCCGGCGACGCGGGCGACGTCCGAGATGGTGACGCGCCCGGCGACGGGCGCGGAGGGACCCCTGGACGGGTCGGCGGCGGTGCTCACGAGTCGACAGTATGCGCCATGAGGGCGGCGGTCACGCGGCGTCGTCCGGCGTCGGGGGCGACGACGGGTGAGGTTTCGAAATCGTTATCGACAACGATTGACGGTCGCGCTGTCCGCCTGCCACTCTCGTGTCAGGCACAACACCTACCTCGCGGCAGCGTCGCTGCCGTGCCCGTCGACGAGGACAAGGGATCGATGATGACGAGGACGAGGTTCATGCGAGGCGCCACCGCGGTCGCGCTCGGGACCACCGTGGCGCTCCTGGGCGCCGCCTGCGCGGGCCAGGGCACCGGCTCGCAGGGCGACGACGACGGCAGCAGCGCCGACGCCAGCACCATCACGTGGTGGCACAACTCCAACACCGGTGAGGGCAAGGAGTACTACGACCAGGTCGCCGCCGACTTCGAGAAGGACCACCCCGGCACGACCGTCGAGGTCAGCGCCATGGCCCACGAGGACATGCTCACCAAGCTCGACGCCGCCTTCCAGGCGGGCGACGCGCCCGACGTGTTCATGGAGCGCGGCGGCGGCGAGCTCGCCGACCACGTCGAGGCCGGGCTGCTCAAGGACCTGTCGGAGCCGGCCGCCGACACGATCAGCACCATCGAGCCGTACATGTCCGGCTTCCAGGTGGACGGCGCGTCGTACGCGCTGCCGTTCTCCATGGGCGTCGTCGGCTTCTGGTACAACAAGTCGCTGTTCGAGAAGGCGGGGATCACCGAGACCCCGACCACGATGGACGAGCTGTACGCCGCGTTCGACAAGCTGCAGGCCGCGGGCATCACGCCGGCCTCGGTCGGTGCGGGCGACAAGTGGCCCGCCGCGCACTACTGGTACTACAACGTGATCCGCCAGTGCTCGGCCGACACCCTCGACACCGCGGTCACCTCGGTCGACTACTCCGACCCGTGCTTCGTCAAGGCGGGCGAGACGCTCGACGAGCTGCTCGCCACGGAGCCGTTCAACAAGGGCTTCCTCACCACCCCGGCCCAGACCGGCGCGACGTCGGCGTCCGGCCTGCTCGCCTCGGGCAAGGTCGCGATGGAGCTGGCCGGCCACTGGGAGCCCGGCGTCATGCAGGGGCTCACGGAGGACGGGTCCGGCCTCGGCGAGGACACGGGCTGGTTCCCCTACCCCTCGATCGACGGCCAGCAGGGCACCGACGGCGCCCAGATGGGCGGCGGCGACGCCTGGGCCGTGTCGAAGGACGCGCCCGACGTCGCGGTCGACTTCGCCCAGTACCTCCTGAGCGACGAGGTCCAGCAGGGCTTCGCCGAGCTCGACATGGGCCTGCCGACCAACCCGACGGCCTCGGAGAAGGTCTCCGACCCCGCCCTGGCGGAGCTGCTGGAGGTGCGTGACAGCGCCCCGGAGATCCAGCTCTACCTCGACACGCTGCTCGGCGCGTCCGTGGGTGGCGCGATGAACGACGCGATCGCCCTGCAGTTCGCCGGCAAGGCGACCCCGCAGGACGTCGTCGACGCGGTGCAGTCCGCCGCGGAAGCGGACCAGTGACCGCACGATGACGGACACCGCAGTCCGGTCCGCCGACCGTGCCCCGGCACGGTCGGCGGACCGCCGTCCGGAGCGCCGCGGCAGGTCCGCCGTGTGGCGCAAGCGGGCGGAGATCGCCCTGTTCGTGACGCCGGCGCTCGCGCTGCTCGTCGCGTTCGTCGTCGTCCCCGTGGCCACCGCCGTGCAGATGTCGCTGTACAGGTGGAAGGGCTTCGGGCCGATGGTCGACTTCGTCGGCCTGCGCAACTACGTGTCGGTGCTGACCAACGAGGTCTTCACGGTCGCCGTCGTGCACAACCTCGTCATCGTGGTGGGCTCGATCCTGCTGCAGCTCCCGCTCGGGCTCGCGATCGCGCTGCTGCTCAACCGCAAGATGTGGGGCCAGGGCCTGCTGCGCACGATCATCTTCGTGCCGTACGTGCTGGCGGAGGTCATCGCCGGCGTCGTGTGGTTCCAGCTGCTGCAGCCGGAGTACGGCGTCATCGACACGATGCTCGCCGCCGTCGGCCTGCACGGGCCGGAGCAGGGCTTCCTCGGCACGCCCGAGTACGCGCTGGGGACCGTGCTCGTGGTGCTCACCTGGAAGTACCTCGGCCTCGCCGTGATCCTGTTCCTCGCGGGGCTGCAGGGAGTGCCCGACGAGCTCTACGAGGCCGCCCAGCTCGACGGCGCCTCCTGGTGGCAGGTGCAGCGGCGCATCACCATCCCGCTGCTCGGCCCGACCATGCGGACCTGGGGCTTCCTGTCGATGATCGGCTCGCTCCAGCTCTTCGACATGGTGTGGATCCTCACCGGCGGCGGGCCCGCGAACGCCACGACGACCATGGCGACGTTCCTCGTCAACGAGGGCACCAAGCGGCAGAACTTCGGCATCGCCGGCGCCGCCTCGGTGGTGCTGTTCGTCATCGCGCTGGTGCTCGCGCTCGCGTACCAGAAGTTCATCCTGAGCCGCGACAGCAAGGAGGGCGGCCGATGAGCGCCGTGACGACCCCCGCCCGCACCTCCGGCCCTGCCCCCGCCCGCAGCGGCCGCAGGACGACCTTCTCCGGCGGGAACCCGCTGGTCTACGCGATCGCGCTGGTCGTGGTGGCGGTGACCCTCGGGCCGGTGCTGTACGGCGTGCTCGGTGGGTTCCGCACGAACGCCCAGCTCGCGGAGGACCCGGCCGGCCTGCCCAGTCCGTGGGTGTGGGACAACTACGCCGGCGTGCTCTCGGCCGGCTCGCCGTTCTGGGGCTACTTCCTCAACTCCATGATCATCGCCGTCGTCACGACCGCCGTCGTCGTGGTGTTCGGCATCATGGCCGCCTACCCCCTCGCGCGGTACCGCTTCAAGGGGCGCGAGGCGCTGTTCATGGTGTTCGTGATCGGGCTGCTGTTCCCCGCGACCGTGGCGATCATCCCGCTGTTCATCCTGATCACGCAGAACTACCACATGGGCAACACCTGGTGGGGGGTGGCGCTGCCGCAGGCGGCGTTCGCGCTGCCGATGACGGTCGTCATCCTGCGCCCGTTCCTCCAGGCGCTGCCCACCGAGCTCGAGGAGGCGGCGCAGCTCGACGGCGCCAGCCGCGTCGGGTTCTTCTGGCGGATCCTGCTGCCCCTGTCCGGGCCGGGGATGGTGACCGTCGGCGTGCTCGCGTTCGTCGGCTCCTGGAACGCCTACCTCCTGCCCCTGCTGCTGCTGCAGGGCGACATGCGGACGCTGCCCCTCGGCGTCGCCGACTTCTCCTCGGAGCACTCGGCCGACACCGCGGGCGTGTTCGCCTTCACGACGCTGGCGATGATCCCTGCGCTGGTGTTCTTCCTCGCGATGCAGAAGCGCATCGTGAACGGCCTGCAGGGAGCCGTGAAGGGATGACCCAAGGAGAGCACGTGACCCACCCTGTCCCCACGGCGCCGGAGCTGCCGGCGCTGCCCGTGGTGTCCGAGCGCGTGACCGCGCTGCACGCCCGCATGACCCTGGAGGAGAAGCTCGCGCAGCTGGTCGGCTACTGGCTCGACCAGGGCGGCGACGTCGTCGCCCCCATGCAGGGCGAGATGGCCGCCGGCGACGGCGGCCGCCTCGAGGAGGTCACCCGGCACGGCATCGGCCACTACACCCGGGTCTACGGCACGCGGCCGGTCGACCCGGCGGAGCGCGCCGCCTGGCTGTGGGCGGAGCAGCAGCGGCTCCGGCGCGAGACGCGGCTCGGCATCCCCGCCCTCGTGCACGAGGAGTGCCTCACGGGCCTGTCCGCGTGGAAGGCGGCGACGTTCCCCACGCCGCTCGCCTGGGGTGCGTCGTTCGACCCCGACCTCGTGGCCGAGATGGGCGACGTCATCGGGCGGTCCATGCGGGAGCTCGGCATCCACCAGGGCCTCGCACCCGTGCTCGACGTCGTGCGGGACCCCCGCTGGGGCCGCGTCGACGAGTGCATCGGCGAGGACCCGTACCTCGTCGGCACGGTCGGCACCGCGTACGTGCGGGGCCTGCAGGACGCCGGCGTGCACGCGACGCTCAAGCACTTCGTCGGGTACTCGGCGTCGCGCGCCGGGCGCAACCACGCGCCCGTCTCGGCGGGCCCGCGCGAGATGGCCGACGTCTTCCTCCCGCCGTTCGAGATGGCGGTGCGCGACGGCGGCGTGCGGTCGGTCATGGCGTCGTACGTCGACGTCGACGGCGTGCCGATGCACGCCAGCCCGGAGCACCTCACCGGGATCCTGCGCGACGAGTGGGGCTTCGACGGCACCGTCGTCGCGGACTACTTCGGCGTCGCGTTCCTCGAGGTGATGCACCGGGTGGCCGCCGACCGCGGCGAGGCGGCGGCGCAGGCGCTCGCGGCCGGCCTGGACGTCGAGCTGCCGTCGGGGGACGCGTACCTCGAGCCGCTCGCGGACGTCGTCCGTGCGGGTGGCCTGGACGAGCGGTACGTGGACCGCGCCGTGCTGCGCGCCCTCGCGCAGAAGGAGGAGCTCGGCCTGCTCGACGACGACGCCTTCGCCGGCGAGCCGCCCGCCGTGGTCGACCTGGACTCGCCCGCCCACCGCGACGTGGCGCGCCGCCTGGCCGAGGAGTCGCTCGTGCTCCTCGGCAACGACGGCGTGCTGCCGCTGACCGGGTGGAGCGCCGCACCGTCGCGCGTCGCCGTCGTCGGCCCCAACGCGCACCGCAGCGACGCGCTCATGGGCTGCTACTCGTTCGCCAACCACGTGCTGGCGCACCACCCCGAGGTGCCGAAGGGCTTCCACATCCCCACCGTGTTCGAGTCGCTCGGCGGCGCGTTCCGCACCGCGGGCCTGCCGCAGCCCGAGCTCGTGCACGCCGCGGGCTGCGACGTCGAGGGCGAGGACACGTCCGGCTTCGCCGAGGCGGTCGCCGCCGCGTCGTCGGCGGACGTCGCCGTCGTCGTCGTGGGGGACCACGCGGGCCTGTTCGGCCGCGGCACCGTGGGCGAGGGCAACGACGCGGAGTCGCTGGAGCTGCCCGGCGTGCAGCGCGGGCTCGTCGAGGCCGTGCTCGCCACCGGCACCCCCGTCGTCATGGTGGTGCTCAGCGGCCGGCCGTACGCGATCGACTGGGCGCTCGACGTCGCCGGGGACTCCGACGACCGGCGCCCGGGCGCGGTGCTCCAGGCGTTCTTCCCCGGCGAGGAGGGCGGCACGGCCGTCGCCGCGGCGATCGCCGGCGCGGTGAACCCGTCGGGCCGCCTGCCGGTGTCGCTGCCGCGGTCGGCCGGGGCGCAGCCGTACTCGTACCTGCACCCCGTGCTCGGCGGGCCGTCCGACGTGACGTCCACGGACTCGACGCCGCTGCGGCCGTTCGGCTTCGGCCTGTCGTACACGACGTTCGCGTACACCGACCTCGCCGTCGACGGCGAGGTCGCCGCGGGCGGCAGCTTCGCCGCCGCCGTCCGGGTGACCAACACCGGGACCGTCGCCGGGTCGGACGTCGTGCAGCTCTACGGGCGCGACGTCATCGGGTCGGTGACCCGGCCCGTCGCGCAGCTGCTCGGGTACCGCCGCGTCGCGCTCGAGCCGGGGGAGTCCGTCGTCGTGACGTTCGACGTGCCGACGACGCGGCTCGCGTTCGCCGACCGCCGCCTCGTGCGCGTCGTCGAGCCGGGCGACGTCGAGGTGTGGGTGGGGTCGCACGTGGCCGCCACGCCCGACGCCGAGGCCGAGGACGTCCAGCACGCCACGGGCGGCGCCATCACCAGCGCCCGCCGCTCGGAGAAGCGCGACCTGCCGGGGACGGCGACGCCGCGCGCGACGCTCGTCGTCACCGGCGACACCTACGAGGTGACCGTCGCCGACCCGCGGGTGGTGACGTCCACCGTCGCGTGACCGGCAGGGCCGGGCCCGGGGTGACCCCTCGGGCCCGGCCTGTGCCTGCTCGGTCAGAGGTGTTGCGCCCGCCCCGTTGACCGGACGGCTCCCCTGGCCCGATGTCAGGAGTCCGCCAGCCAGCCGCGCCGGGCCGCCTGCACGCCGGCCTGGAACCGGCTGCTCGCCCCGAGGCGCGCCAGCAGCGCCGTGATGCGGCGGCGGGCCGTGGCCACGTGCACGTCCAGCTGGCGCGCCACGGCCTCGTCCTTGAGGCCCGCCGCCAGCATCGTCAGGAGCTCGCGCTCCTCGGTGGTGAGCGCGCCGTCCGGGTGCGGGGCGTCGCCCGGCGGTGCCACGACCGGCACCGCGTCCTCCCACAGGGCCTCGAAGAGCGGCACGAGGACGTGCGCGAGCACGCCGCCGCGCAGCACCAGGGCCGTGGTGGCGGCGTCGGCGGACGACGACGGCGGCAGCAGCGCGGTCTCGCGGTCCACGACCAGGAGCTTCGTAGGCAGCGTCGCGCGCACGCGGACGGTCATCCCTGCGCCCCCGAGCTCGAGGATCCCCTCGGCCCGCCCGGGCGTGTCGAGCCCGTCCTGGGAGACGATGCGCCGCGAGACGACGCCGCGGGCGAGCGCCTGGTCGACGTCGTCGTCCGCGCCGACGCTGAAGTGCGCGGACGAGGCGTCCGAGCGACCGGTCCCGATCTGCACGTACGGCGGCGTGTCCAGCACGAGCACCTCGTGCCGCGCGGACATCACGAGGTGGGTCGTGAGACGCGCGATCTCTGGCGTGCCGACCACGAGGCTGGCGTCGCCGACGGGCAGGCGCGCGTCGGAGGGCCACAGCCCGTCGGCCAGGCCGTCGACCATCGCGTCCACCGTGCGCAGCTCGGCCTCCTGCTCCGCGAGCTCGGCCATCCGCCGCGTGACGACGGTCCGCAGGGCCGCGCGCGGGGCCACCGCCCCGAACGCCGTGAGGAAGCCGTCCGCGGCGAGCCGCGCCAGCCCGCGCTCCGTCCGGTCGAGGTCGAGACCCGACAGCGCGGCCAGCTCGCCCGACGCCGTCGCGCCGGTGCGTAGGGCCGCGCGGTACAGCCGCAGCATGTCGTCGTCCAGCCCGAGCCGGGACAGCTCGGGCTGGTCGGACCCGAGGTCGACGGGGGCGGTCCCGTCCTCGGTCGGCGGGCGGTCGGGCTCGGCGGTGGGCACGCCCGGAGTGTGCGGTCTGGCGACAGGGGAGACAAGCCGACACGTCGTCCCGCGCACGACCGCGGCCGGGCGCCCCCGTGGGGCACCCGGCCGCGGCCTGTCAGGAACGACAGGTCAGCACCTGCCGACCGGGCGGTCCCGCTTGACCAGGTTGGTGTGGCTGGTGGTGCCGTCCAACCACAGCACGCGGGAGCCCTCGTCGGCGGCGGCGAACATCTGCTCGCCGCGGCTGCAGGACATCCGCTGCGTGCCCTTCGTGCCGTCGGCGCCGACCTGGAAGAGCTTCGGCAGCGTCGCGTTGGCCCACGTCGTCGCCGGCGGGATCGACGTGATCGTCACCGCGGTGCCGGACGCCGTCAGCGTGTAGGGGTAGAGCGTGCTGGTGGGCGCCTCCGGGGCCAGCGTCACCGGCGTGGAGCCGTCGAAGGACGCCTTGCGCACCGCGGCCTGGCCAGCGTCGGTGATGTCCGTGTCCTCGATCCAGACGACGCCGTCGTCGGTGACAGCGGTCTGCCCGATGCCCATCACCGTGGCGTTGTCCATCGGCATGAGGGTCTTGGTGCCGGCGACGGTGTCGAAGACCTCGACGCCGAGCCGCGGGCCGTCCGCCGTGTACCAGAGCTTCGCGTAGGCGATCTTGCCGTCCTTGACCGAGGGCAGCGCCGTGGACACCGCGGGGGTGCCGGGGTCGACCAGGCCGGACGCGCCGGTCTTCAGGTTCACCCACCCGACGTGCTGGGTGCCGGTGGTGTAGTCGGTCACGGTCCGGACCGCGAGGTCGCCGTCGACGGCCAGGGACCCGACGGGCCCGTTGTGGCTGAAGACGACCCGCTTCGGCAGGCCACCGGCTACGGCACGCGACCAGATGTCGATCGAGCTGCCGGTGTACTCGGCCCAGACGACGGTGGTGCCGTCGGTGTCGGCGTACACGTTGAAGCTGCCGTTGTTGCCGCTCACGAGCTCCGGCCGGCCCTTGCCGTCGGTCCTGCCCACCCACACCGAGTACGGCATCGAGCCGTCCTCGTTGCTCCGCGAGACGGCGTACCTGCCGCCGCCGGCGCCGACCCCGGTGTCGCCGACGTTGACGTCCGCGATCAGGAGGTCGCTGTCGACGCCGAGCGTCTTCTCCCAGCCGGCCACGATGCCGTGCGCGTCGAAGGCACCGTTGACGATCTTCAGCTG
The DNA here is from genome assembly GCF_050311635.1 of Isoptericola nanjingensis. Lineage (NCBI taxonomy): Bacteria > Bacillati > Actinomycetota > Actinomycetes > Micrococcales > Promicromonosporaceae > Isoptericola > Isoptericola nanjingensis. The sequence continues at coordinate 32,407 of NZ_JBNOZL010000009.1, forward strand.
CGCCTTGGTGGCGCCCAGCTCCTTCGCGGCGGCGACGACGGCCGCGCGACCGTCGAGGAAGTCGTCGAGCGGGGTCATGTACGCGGACAGCGCACGGTAGACGATCTGGTCGGCGAGCTCGGAGCCGAGCCGTTCCCGGACGTCCCACAGGGAGCCCGAGAAGATCGTGGAGTTGAGGTGCACGCCGCCGTTGTCGCCGCTGATGCCGGCGCCGACGAAGTCGGCGAAGGTGGTGGCGCCGTCGTTCAGGTCGCGCAGCGCGCAGTCCCTCGGGGCGGCGGTCGTGCACAGGTCCTCGCCGAGGAGCGCGGCGTCCGGGTCGTCCATCGAGACGCCGCCCGCCTCGAGGTCGATCGCGTTGCCGAAGTAGTCGGCGACGGCCTCGTTCATCGCCCCGGACTGGCCCACGTACACGAGGTTCGCGGTGTGCTCGACGACCCCGTGGGTCATCTCGTGGCCGACGACGTCGGTGTCCGCCGAGAAGGTGCGGAAGTCGCCGCCGCCCTGGCCGTAGACCATCTTCTGGCCGTCCCAGAAGGCGTTGTTGTAGGGGCCGCCGTTCGAGGTGACGCCCACGATCGAGTTGATGAAACCGTCCCGCCCGTCGAGCCCGGCCCGGCCGAAGGTGTCCTTGTAGTAGTCGTAGACCTGGCCGGCCGCCCAGTGCGCGTCGACCATGCCGGAGTCGGTGAACTCCTGGCCGAGGTCTGCGGTGGCGCTCTCGCCGATCGTCGCCTGGCTGGGCCAGACGCCGGAGGCGTAGGCGGCCTCGGCGCCGTGGGCGTCGTAGGTCTTGATCAGCGGGCCCTCGAACGGCTTGTCCTCGGCCCGGCGGGTGTAGTCGAGCATCTGGAAGGGCTTGTCCGCGCCGGCCTGGTAGAGGCCGAGGTCGACCGTCTCGCCGTCGTAGCGGACGCCGGTCCCCACGACGGAGCCCGGCGTGGAGCTCAAGGCCGCCTCCGGGGCCTCGGCGGTCGAGGCGGACCCGGCCGCCGCGGCGGCGGGGTCGCCGTCCGGCGCACCGAAGGTCTTGATCGCGCTGTACTGCAGCACCGGGAAGCCGCCGGCGCCGTCCACGTACACCTCCTGCCTGACCGGCATCCCGTCGGCGTCCACGCCGGTGACGGTGATGTGGCGGGTCAGCACGCCGTCCCCCTGCGGGAGGATGGCCACGCCCTGCGACTCGCCGCTGAACGACGTGAGGGTCTCGGGCGTGTCCTTGCGGAGCATCCCCCCGGGGGTGCCGGCGACGGCGGCGACCGCGCGCTGGACCGCGACCTTCTCCGAGACGGCCGGGGTCACGGTGTCCAGCTCCAGGTCGGTGTAGTACTTCCCCGACGTGCCGGTGACCGTGCGCCGGCCGCCGGACTTCTCCATCCGGACCACGTACTCGCCGCCGAGGACGTCGACGCCCTGGTACTGCTGCTGCAGGCGGACGACCTCCTGGCCGTCGGCGCTCTCGGTGCCGGCGGCCTTCAGGGTGGTGGCCGGGTCGGCGATGTGGAAGCGGGCCTTGCGGGACTTGAGGTAGCCACGTGCGGCCGTGGCGGGGGTGGCCGACGCGTCGGCCTTCTCTTCCAGCCCGGTGACCAGCGCGGGCGTGTCCGTCGTGGTCTCGCCGCCCGGGGTCGGCGTGGTCGCGGTCGCCGCCGGAGACTGCTGCGCGGTGCCGGCCGTCTGCGCCGACGCGACGGAGGGCATCCCCGTCATGACGAGGCCGGCGACGACGAGCGCCGTGAGGCCGTAGCCGGAGGCCCGCCGGCATCTCTGCCCGGTCCTCGGCGTGTCCGTCCCTGCCCGTGCCCTGTGCTCGTGCGCTGAGGTCGCCATCGGCGTCTCCTTCGTCCCAGGTGAACCAGCTCGACGGGTTCAGGGAACGTGCGGACCGGTATCACGGTCAACGATCTGCCGTGCCGACTAGTCGGCGTGCACAGATGTGAACGGGGGAGGCGAGCCTTCCGTGCGTGGCCGGGCACCCGCCAGGATGGGGCATGGCCAGCGTGCTGCACGTCGTCCGGTCCGTCGTCGCGCCGATCACCCGGACGCGCGCGTTCCGGGCCGTCGCCCCCGCCGCCCTGCCGCCCGTGGAGCGCGCACTGGCGCGGCTCACGCGCGGGCGGTTCCAGCTCTCCGCCGTGCTGGTGCCCTCGCTGGTGCTGCACACCGTCGGGGCCCGGTCGGGCGAGCCGCGCGACACGTACCTCATGTACACACCGGTGGGCCGGGGGAGGCTGGTGGTCGCCGGCACGTCGTTCGCGCGCGACCGGCACCCTGCGTGGACGTACAACCTGCTCGCGCACCCGGACGCCGCCGTCAGCGTCCGCGGCCGGCGCTTCGACGTCCGCGCGACGCCTGTCACCGACGACGGCGACCGGGACGCGCTGTGGGCGCGCATCGAGGCGCAGTGGCCGGGGTACCGCGCCTACGAGCGGGAGTCCGGGCGGGTGGTGCGGCTGTTCGTGCTCGAGCGGGCGGACGCGGGCGACCGCTGATTCGTCCATGTCGTCCGCCGGATCGGACATTCCCCGCCCCTGCGCGGGGTCCCTACCGTGATCGTCAGGCCGCTCGAGGACGAGGGGGCGACGCCACGGCGGCGCCGCGGTCCTCGTGCCTCGGTCGCATCGCACGACTGACCAGCACGACACCCGATCACCGGAAGGCCGCGCCGTGCCCCACCACGCGTCGAAGGTGCCCTCGCACCTCCCCACCCGCCTGGCGATCAGCCTGTGGGACTTCACCTGGTACACCCAGACCACCCCGGGTGAGGCGTTCGCCGACCTCGACGCCGCGTTCGGGCAGGCCGTCGAGCGGGGCTACAACACCGTGCGCATCTGCGCGATGCCGTTCCTCCTCTTCGGCGAGCACCGCATCGACACCTCCGCGCTGCGCCTCACGAGCATGGGCGGCGACGTCGGGGTCCGGACGCGGTGGTACGACGCCGCCGGCGGGGCCGTCCTGGACGGGCGGGCCCGTCTCCTGGAGCTCTTCCGGGCGGCGGAGCGCCACGGCTGCTACGTCATCCTGTCGTCCTGGGAGTACCAGCAGAGCCCGGCATTCCTCGAGGGGCCGGAGTGGTACGAGGCCCTCATGGCGGTGGATCCCGACGACCGTCACCGCGTCATGGCCGACGCCATGTCCGACCTCGTGCAGTTCCTCAAGGACCACGGCCTGGCCGAGCGCATCGCCTACGCGGAGCTGCACAACGAGGTCGACCTGAGCCGCCTCTCCCTGGCGGGCGGTGGCGGCCCGTCCGACGTCTACTGGCCGCAGCGCCCGTTCGTGGAGTCTGCGGTCACCCGCATGCAGCAGCGCCACCCCGACATCCTGGCCACGAGCTGCTACGGCATCCCGCCGCACCTCGACATCGCCGCCGTCCCCGACAACGGCGAGGTCGCCCACTTCCACGTCTACGTCTACGGCGTGCTCGGCGCGCTCGAGAAGTGGGCGGGGGTGCGCTCGACGGAGGGCTTCCCCTCCCCGGAGCTGCGGTCCCTGCTGCGCGACGACGCCCCCGACGTGGCGTCGTACGAGGGCACGGTCGACCCCTGGCGTCTGTCCGCCACCGGCGTCTCCGCGAGCATGTTCTACAGCCACGACTGGATGGACACCGCACGCTGGGACCGGTGGCTGTACGAGAACTACGGTCAGTGGCGCGAGGCCATGAGCACCGCGGTCGACGAGCGGCTCGACGTGCTGGCGCGCCACGCGCAGCGCACGAGCACCCCTCTCGTGATCGGCGAGGGCTGGGTCGGTTACACCCCGCTGCTCGCCGAGTTCGAGGACGGCCCCGTCGGGCAGGGTATCGCCGAACGAGCGATCACCCGGTGCATCGAGCTCGGCGCCTGGGGCGCCGTCCTCGGCTCCAACTCGGCGCCCCACCACCCCGGCTGGGACAACGTCGAGTGGCAGCGACGCTGGAACCGCCGCCTGATCCAGGGGGACGCCTCCGCCTGAGGGGCGCTCGACCCTGCCGCGCCGGGGCCTCGGCCCTCCCGCCTAGCGGCCCCGGGCGCGATAGGTGGTCGGTGACGACCCGTGCACGCGGGTGAACTGACGCGAGAAGTACAGGGCGTCGTCGTACCCGCTGGCCTGCGCGACGGCTGTGACCGGGAGGTCCGTGCTGTCGAGGAGTTCTCGCGCCCGGGCCATCCGCAGCCCGGTCTGATAGCGCAGCGGCGAGGTGCCGACCTGTGCCCGGAACAGGCTGCCGAGCTGCGACGGGCTCAGCCCGACCATGGCCGCCAGCGACTCCACCGACGTCCGGCGCGGGGCGGTCGACCGCAGGTGCTCGACGGCGCGCTCCACGGGGTCCGGTGCGGGGCCGGGGGAGCGGCGCCCCGTGGCCACGACCTGCGCGAGGGCGTGCCAGGCGGCACCGCCGGCGCGCACCAGCCCGCCCGCCGTGCCGTCGTCGAGGGCGTCGATGGCCTGCGAGACGAGGCTCGCCACGGACGCCGGTTCGCGGAGGTGCGAGACCGGGCCCCCGGCGGCGTCGCGGGCGGCGCCGACGAGTTCGTCCGCGTCCCGCCCGGTCACGTGCAGCCACCAGAGCGTCCAGGGGTCGTCGTCCGCGGCGGCGTACTCGTGGGCCGCGCCGGCGGGCAGCAGGACGACGTCCCCCGGCCGGACGGCCGTCCGCCCGTCCGGCGTGCGGCACCACCCGGACCCGTCGGTGCAGACCAGCAGGACGTGCTGCCGCGCGCCCTCGGGCCGCGCGCGCCCGTGCCGAGCGGCGTGGGGGAAGAAGCCCGCGTCGGTGACGAGGAGGCGTCCGGTCACGGGGCGCGCGAGCGCCGCGCGCACCGTGGGCCGCGGTACGACGACCATGCGCTGACCCGCGAAGCCGTCCCGGAGCGCCGCAGCGGCGTCGACCGTCGTTTCGTCCATGTGCGCCAGGGAATCGCCCATCGTGCCGCGCGGTCAAGCGGCCTACGTTCGTCCCATGCCAGGAGAAGAGTCGCGGATCGTCCTGCCGGCCGTCCCGGACAGCCTCGCCGACCGGCCCGTGCGCGGGTGGCGCGAACCGGTGTCCATCGACACGTACGACATCGGCGAGCCGGACCGGTACCCGGCGTACCTGGACCAGCGGGTGTACCAGGGGTCGTCGGGGGCGGTGTACCCGATGCCGTTCGTGGACCGTGTCGAGCAGCAGAAGGCCCCGCGCGAGTGGGACGCGGTCCACCTGGAGAACGCGTTCGTGCGGCTCATGGTGCTGCCCGAGCTCGGCGGGCGCATCCACGTGGGCCTGGACCGCACGCGCGGCTACGACTTCTTCTACCGCAACGACGTCATCAAGCCCGCGCTGGTGGGGCTGCTCGGGCCGTGGCTCTCGGGCGGTGTCGAGCTCAACTGGCCGCAGCACCACCGCCCGGCCACCTTCCTGCCGACCGAGTCGTGGATCGAGGAGGAGCCCGACGGGGCGGTCACCGTCTGGTGCTCCGACCACGACCCGTTCGCGCGCATGCAGGGGATGCACGGGGTGCGGCTGCGCCCGGACAGCGCGCTCGTCGAGCTGCGCGTCCGTCTCGTCAACCGCACCGACGACGTGCAGACGTTCCTGTGGTGGGCCAACGTGGCCGCGGCGGTGCACGACGACTACCAGGCGTTCTTCCCCACGGACGTGACGGTCGTCGCCGACCACGCCAAGCGCGCCGTGACGACCTTCCCCGCGGCGTCGGACCGCTACTACGGCGTCGACTACCCGGCGCGGCGCACGCCCGAGCGGCCGGACGGCGACCGCCTGGACCGGTACCGCAACATCCCCGTGCCGACGTCGTACATGTGCCTGGGGTCGCAGGACGACTTCTTCGGCGGCTACGACCATGCGGCGGGCGCCGGGTTCGTGCACTGGGCGGACCACCGCGTCTCGCCCGGCAAGAAGATGTGGACGTGGGGGAACGCGCCGTTCGGCTGGGCGTGGGACCGGCACCTCACGGACACGGGCGGCCCGTACGTGGAGCTCATGGCGGGCGTCTTCACCGACAACCAGCCCGACTTCGCGTTCCTGCGCCCGGGCGAGACGACGGCCTTCTCGCAGTACTGGTACCCGATCCAGGACGTCGGCCCGGTGCACCAGGCGACGCGGGAGGCCGCCGTCCGGCTCGACGTCGAGGGCACGGCGGTCCGCGTCGGCGTCGCGGCGACGTCCCCGCGGCCCGGGGCGCGGGTCGTGCTGCGCGCCGGCGGGGAGGTGCTGCTGGACGAGCGGGCCGACGTCGCGCCCGGCGCGCCGCTGGTCCGCGAGCTGACGGGGCGCGCCGGCGTCGACCCCACCGCCTACGAGCTGGTCGTGGAGCACGCCGGCGCGACCCTCGTGGCCTGGCGTCCGCGGGCCGCGGCGGACCCCGACGCCCCCGCACCGGCACCAGCCACCGAGCCGCCCGCGCCGGCGGAGATCGGCTCCGTCGACGAGCTGTACGTCACCGGGCTGCACCTGGAGCAGTACCGGCACGCGACGCGCTCGCCGGAGCCGTACTGGGCGGAGGCGCTGCGCCGCTATCCCGGGGACGCGCGGTGCGCGACGGCGCTCGCGGCCCGGCGGGCGCGCGCCGGCCGGCTCGACGAGGCCGAGCGGCTGCTGCGCACCGCGACGGCACGACTCACGGTGCGCAACCCCAACCCGCGCGACGGCGAGGCGCACTACCGGCTGGGCGTGGTCCTCGCCCGGCAGGGCCGGACTGCCGAGGCGCGCGAGGCGCTGGGGACGGCGTCGTGGGACCAGGCGTGGCGGGACGCCGCGGCCGTCGCCACGGCGCGCCTCGATCTCGCCGAGGGGCGCGACGGCGAGGCCGCGGAGGGGCTGGACGCGCTGCTGCGCCGCAGCCCCGAGCACGTGCAGGGGCGCAACCTCGCGGCGATCACCGCGCGGCGGGTCGGGGACGCGGACCGCGCCCGCGACCTGGTGCGCGGGACGCTCGCCGTCGACCCCCTCGACGCGTGGGCACGCGACCTCGGCGCCCGGCTCGGGCTCGCCGACATGCCGGCCGGCCCGACCTCAGACCCGACGATCGCGCTCGACGTCGCGCTGGAGCACGCGTCGGCGGGCGAGGTCGCGGACGCCGTCGAGCTGCTGGAGGACGTCGCGACGCGCCCGTCCCCGCGCGGGCAGCGGGACGTTCGCGTGCTCGCGCTGCTGCACCGCGCCGACCTCGAGCTGGCCCGCGGCGACCGGGCGGCCGCGGCTGACGCGCTCGAGCGGGCCCGGCGCGCCCCGCGCGGCTGGGCGTTCCCGGCCGCCACGGACGACGACGCCCTCGCGCGGCTGCGCCGGGCCTGGCCGCAGGACCCGCTCGTCGCGGGGCTCGCCGGGCACCGCCTCTACGCGGCGGGCCGCCGCGAGGACGCGGTCGGGGCCTGGGAGGTCGCGGCGGCGGGCGACGGGACCGACCCCGTCGTGCTGCGGAACCTCGGCGTCGCGGCCTACAACGTGCGCGGGGACGCCGCGGCGGCGGCCGGCTGGTACGCCCGGGCGCGGGACCTCGCCCCCGATGACGCCCGCCTGCTGTACGAGGCGGACCAGCTCGAGGCGCGGCGGGGCACGGCCCCGGAGCGCCGGCTGGCGACGCTGCTCGACCGCCCCGACCTGGTCGGCGCCCGGGACGACCTGTCCGTGCAGCTCGCGGAGCTGCTCACCGCGCTCGGCCGCGCGGCGGAGGCGCTCGACGTCCTGGCCGGCCGGTCCTTCCAGCCGTGGGAGGGCGGGGAGGGGCGCGTGCTGGCGGCCTGGGACGCCGCGCACCTGGACCTCGGCCGCCAGGCCCTGGACGGCGGCGACGCCGCGGCCGGGCTGGGGCATGCCACCGCGGCCCTCACTCCGCCGCAGTCGCTCGGGGAGGCGCGCCACCCGCTCGCCAACACCGCCGACCTGCACCTGCTCCTCGGCGACGCGCTCGACGCGCTCTCCGTCGTCGACCCGTCGCGGGCCGACGAGGCCCGGGACGCCTGGCGCACCGCGGCCGACCAGCAGGGCGACTTCGAGGGCATGGCCGTCCAGGAGTTCTCCGAGCGGACGGGGGCCTCCGTGCTCGCGCTGCGCAGGCTCGGCCGCGACGACGAGGCGCGGCGGCTGCGCGACGGCCTCGCGCGGTACGTCCAGGAGGAGTCCGGCCACCGGGCGACCGTCGACTACTTCGCGACGTCGCTGCCCGCCATGCTGCTGTTCGCCCACGACGTGCAGGACGACCACGACGACCGGGTCCGTGCCCTGCGGGACCAGCTCGCGGCCCTCGACCGGCACGTCGCCGCCACCGCCTCGGCCTGACCGGCCCCGACCCGACCCCGCTTCTCGAAGGAGAGAGCCCATGCCCGACGCCCTCGACAGCCGACGGTCCGTCACGCACCGCGTGCGGGTCGACCGTCCGTCCCCGCCGCGCCGCGACCACCTCGAGCTGGGCGACCCGCCCGGTGCGCCGGACCTGGTGGCGGTGACCAGCCGGTACCTCGAGCGGGCCGGGGCGCCCTGGTTCCCGGTGACGGGCGAGGTGCACTACTCGCGCGTCCCGCGGGAACGCTGGTCCGAGGTGCTGGGGCACGCGAGGGCGGGCGGGCTGGACTCCGTCGCCACGTACGTGTTCTGGCAGGCGCACGAGCCCGCGCCGGGCGACTTCCGCTGGGACGGGAACCTCGACCTTCGTGCCTTCGTCGAGCTCGCCGGGCGGCACGGTCTGGACGTCGTCGTGCGGCTCGGGCCCTGGGCCCACGGCGAGGCGCGGTACGGCGGCTTCCCCGACTGGCTCGTCGAGCGCGGGCTGGCGACGCGCACGAACGACCCGGCGTACCTGGAGCTGGTCCGCGCCTACTACGCGCAGACGGTCGCGCAGCTCGACGGCTTGACCCACGCCGAGGGCGGACCCGTCGTGGGGGCCCAGGTGGACAACGAGCTCTACGACCAGCCCGAGCACCTGGCCACCCTGCGTACGACTGCCGAGGAGCTGGGCCTGCGCGTGCCGCTGTGGACCGCGACCGGGTGGGGCGGCGCGCAGGTGCCGGCCACCCTGCTGCCGCTCTACTCCGCGTACGCCGACGGGTTCTGGGAGGACGGCGAGACCGAGTGGCCGGCGTTCTCGCCGGTGCACTTCCGGTACAGCACGGTGCGCGACGACCTCAGCGTGGGCGCCGACCTGCGCGAGGCCCTCGACGGCGTCGTCGTCGCGCCCGACGCCGTCCCCCTGAAGGACGACGACGCCCTGCCGTACGCGACGTGCGAGCTGGGCGGCGGGATGCACGTCGCCTACCACCGGCGGCCGCTGGTGACGCCGGACGACGTGGCCGCTCTCGCGCTGGCGAAGGTCGGCAGCGGCTCCGTGTGGCAGGGGTACTACATGTACGCCGGCGGCACGCAGCGCGTGGGGCCGCGCGGCACCGAGCAGGAGTCGCATGCCACCGGCTACCCGAACGACGTGCCCACGCGCACCTACGACTTCGGGGCCCCCGTCGGCGAGCACGGCCAGGTGCGCCGCCACCACCACCTGCTGCGCCGCCAGCACCTGTGGCTGCAGGCCGACGGGGCGGCGCTCGCGGCCATGACCACGACCGTGGGCGGCGGGAGCGAGGAACCGGACGAGCTGCGCTGGTCGGTGCGGTCGGACGGGCACCGCGGGTACGTCTTCCTCACCACGTACCAGCCGGCGCGCCGGCCGCTGCCGCCGCAGCAGGGCGTCCGGGTCGCCGTCGAGCTCGACGACGCGACGGTGACCGTGCCCACGCGTCCCGTCGACCTGCCCGCGGGCGTCTCCGTGGCCTGGCCCGTCCGGTACCCGCTCGCCGACGGGCTCGTGCTGCGCAGCGCGACGGCGCAGGTCCTCACACGGATCGATACCGGGCGGGACCTCGTCGTGCTCGTCGCGACCGACGGCGTGCCCGTCGAGCTCGCTGTCGACGGTGACGTCGCCGCGACCGGCCCGGTCGAGGCGCGCGCCGAGGACGGCGTGACCGTCCTCGACCTGGTCGGCGAGCCGGGGCCAGAGACGGTCGTGCGTCTGCGCGGCCCGTCCGGAGAGGTCGACGTCCTGGTGCTCGACGAGGCGTCCGCGAACCGCCTGTACCGGCTCGACGTCGGCGGCCGCGAGCGCCTCGTCCTCGCCGACGCCCCGGTGCACGCGCTCGACGGCGCGCTCGTCGTGCACACGGAGGACCCGGCGGTCACGGTGTCGATGCTGCCCGCGCCCCGGACCCTCGAGGTGGCGGGCGGCGACGAGGCCCACCTCGACCCGTCCGGCGCCGCCGGCCCGTGGTCGTCGTGGACGCTCGCCGTGCCCGCCGCCGGGAGTCGCCGGGTCGCGACGGACCTGCACCCGGACGCCCCCGCGCCGCCGGAGCCGACGCGCGGCGGCCCGATGGACCGGCTCGGCGCGCCGACCGACTTCTCCGGCGCGGCCCGCGTGCCCCTGGACGTGCCCGCCGACGCGCTGGGCGGCGTCGACCGCGCACTGCTGCGCGTCGCGTGGAAGGGCGACGTGGGCCGCGCCGTCGTGCACGGAGCGGGCGGCGACGTCGTCGTGAGCGACCACTTCTGGCACGGCCGCGAGTGGGACGTCGACCTCTCGCCGTGGCGCGACGACGTCGCCCGCGACGGCCTGACGCTGGAGCTGCTGCCGTGGCGCGCCGCGACCGGCGTCTGGGTGGACCCGTCGGTGCGCGACGTGCCCGACGGGATCGCCGTCGCCGCGGTCGACGTCGTCCGGGTGGCGCGGGTGGTCCTGGCCGTGGGGGAGGGGGCATGAGCGGCACGGCGGCCCGCATGGTGACGGGCGCGGGCGCGGGCGCGGTGACGGGGACCGCGGCCGCCGCGGGGGTGCCCGCACACCTGCCCGGGCGGCTGGCGATCACGCTGTGGGACTTCTCCTGGTACGTGCGCACCGGGCCGGGGGAGCCCTTCGAGGACCTGGACGCGGCGTTCGCCCGCGCGGTGGAGCTCGGGTACAACGCGGTGCGGGTCTGCGCGATGCCGTTCCTGCTGTTCCGGTCCGGCCTCGACACGACCGCCCTGCGGCTCGGGCCGATCGGCGGCGGCTACGCGTCGCGGGTGCGCTGGTACGACGTGCGCGAGCCGACGACGATCGACGCCCGCGCGCACCTGCTGGAGCTGTTCCGCGGCGCCGAGCGGCACGGCATGACGGTGATCGCGTCGTCGTGGGAGTACCAGCAGAGCCCGGCGTTCGCGGCCGACCGCGCCTGGTACGACGCCCTCCAGGCCGTGGATCCCGACGACCGTCTCACCGTGCTCGGCGAGGCGATGGCCGACCTCGTGGACCTGCTGCGGGACGAGGGGCTCGACCACGTGCTGGCGTGCGTCGAGCCGCACAATGAGGTCCAGGCCGGGCACCTCACCGCCGGGCTGCCCGGTGTCGAGGACCCGGTCGTCGAGCTGCGCGACCGGCTCGAGCGCGGCATCGCCGCGTTCTCCGCGCGCCACCCCGGCGTGCTCTGCGGCCCGAACTACGCCGCCGTCCCGGTCACCGCGATGCGGGGGCTGCCGCGCAACGCCCAGGTGCTCGGCGTCCACCCGTACGTCTACGGGGTCCTGGACGACCTGGTCCGCGAGTTCGCGCTGCGCGGCGACCCCGCCGACTTCCCGCAGGCGCGGGCCGACGCCGAGCTGCTCCGGCCCGGAGCGCCGCGGCTCGGCGAGTGGGCGCCGCCGCCGGACGAGGAGTGGAAGCGGCGCGCGTCGATCGTCGGCCACGCCGAGATCTACGTGCACGACTGGTGCGACCCGCAGGCCGTGGACCGGTGGCTGTACGAGCGCTACGGCGCGCACCGCATCGCGATGGCGGAGCGGCTGCGCGAGTGGATCGGGGTCGCGGCCGACCACGCCGCCCGGCTCGGGATCCCGCTCGTGCTCGGGGAGGGCTGGGTGGGCTACACGCCGCGCGACACCCGGTTCGAGGAGGGGCCGGTCGGGGCGCAGATCTGCCGGGACGCCGTGCGGCACGCGGCCGACGTCGGCGCCTGGGGCTCGGTCGTGTGCTCCAACGCCGCGCCGCAGCACGCCATGTGGCAGGACGACGAGCTGCAGCGCGAGTGCACCGCCGTCGTCCGCGGCACGGCCGCCTGAGCCCGCCTAGGGTGACCGCATGGCCGCCGCGAACGACCCGTACGAGCTCGTCCCCACCGCGCCCGACGTCGACGCGTACCTGCGCCTGCGTCGGGACTCGGGCCTCAGCCCGAAGACGGCCGAGCAGGCCGGCTACGCGGTCGCGAACAGCTGGGCGTTCGTCCACGTCAGGCACCGGCCGACGGGCGAGGCGGTCGCGATGGGGCGGGTGCTCGGCGACGGCGGCTGGTACTTCCACGTCGCCGACATGGCGACCCTGCCCGACCACCAGCGGCAGGGACTGGGACGACAGGTGCTCGAGTGGCTGCTCGCCCAGATCGACGAGCGCGCGCCCGCGCACCCGTACGTCACGCTCATGGCGGACGCGCCGGGCCGCCCGCTGTACCGCAGCCTCGGGTTCGTCGAGTCCGCGCCGCAGAGCCTGGGGATGGTCCTGGCCGACCGGCCCTGACGGCCGGTCGGCCGCCGTCAGCGCCCGACCATGCTCATGCCGGCGTCGTTGTAGCGGTTCCCCCGCACCCCGACGCGGGCGGCGAGGGCGTCCAGGCCCGCCCGCTCGTCCGCCGACAGGGCGACGGCGGTGGCGGCGGCGTTCTCCTCGACGCGTTCGAGGCGTCGGGTACCAGGGATGGGCACGACCCACGGCTGCTGGGCGAGCAGCCACGCGAGCGCGACCTGGCCGGGCGTGGCGCCCTTCGCGTCGGCGAGCGCGCGGACGTGGTCGACCAGGGCGAGGTTCGCGGCCCGGTTCTCTGCGGTGAACCGAGGGATCGTGCGACGGATGTCCCCGTGCGTGAAGGACGTGCCGGGGTCGACCGTGCCCGTGAGGAACCCCTTGCCCAGCGGGCTGAACGGGACGAACCCGATCCCCAGCTCGGCGAGGGCGGGCAGCACCTCGGCCTCCGGGTCGCGCGTCCACAGGGAGTACTCGCTCTGCACGGCGGTCACGGGGTGCACGGCGTGGGCGCGGCGGATCGTCGCGGCCGACGCCTCGGAGAGGCCCAGGTGGCGCACCTTGCCCTCGGCGACCAGCTCGCCGACCGTGCCCGCGACGTCCTCGATCGGCACGTCGGGGTCCACGCGGTGCTGGTAGAACAGGTCGATCCGGTCGGTGCGCAGCCGGCGCAGCGAGGCGTCGGCGACGCGGCGGACCTGCTCGGGCCGGCTGTCGAGGCCCACGCTGCGGCCGTCGCGGATGTCCCAGCCGAACTTGGTGGCGATCACCACGGCGTCGCGGACGGGCGCCAGGGCCTCCCCGACGAGCTCCTCGTTGACGTACGGGCCGTACACCTCGGCGGTGTCGACGAACGTGACGCCGCGGTCGACGGCGCCGCGCAGGACGCCGATCATGTCGTCGCGGCTGCCCGGGTTCGGCCCGTAGCTCTGGGACATGCCCATGGCGCCGAGGCCGATCGCCGAGACGTCGAGGCCCTGTCCGAGGGTGCGGGTGTGCATGTGCGGTCTCCTGCTGGTCGGTGGTCGGTGGTCGGTGGTCATGCCTCCGCGGCAGCGAGCCGGCCTGACGCGACCGCGTCCAGGAAGGCGGCGTAGTCGCGGTCGTTCTGGTCCGCGTAGTCGGCGGCGAAGTCCGCGACCGCCCGGTCGAAGACGTCGCTGCGGCCGAGGTAGGCGGCGAGGGCGATGCGGTCGCCGGTGCGGGCGTGGGCCCGCGCGAGCGCCTCGCCGCAGAGCTGGGCGTAGGCGCGCGCGCCCGCGGCGTCCATCACCTCGACGTCGACGCCGCCCTTCCAGTCGTAGAGCTGGCGGAGGTAGTAGTCGCGGACGACGCCGTCGACGCCGGCGACGCGTTGCCAGCCGAGGAAGACGTCGCCCGCCGCCTGCATGAGCCGCTGCCCGCGCACGACCCGCTCGCCGTGGTTGTCGTACCGGCTCGGCGGGAGGAAGCGCTCCAGCACCGAGCGCTCCGCCTGCTTGGCCTGCAGCACGAGGGTGTCGGCCTCGTCCCGGCCGCGCAGCAGCACCACCCACGCGCGCGTGCCCACGCTGCCGACGCCGACGACCTTGCGCGCCATGTGCACGTAGGAGAACTCCGCCATCGGGTGGCGCTCCGGCTGGAGCGTCGACAGGTACGACGCGATCAGGCCCCGCATCCAGTCCTCCGCCCGCTCCCGGTCGCGTGCGAGGGGCACGAGGTCCTCGACCGGGACGACGAGCGGTGGGCTGGCGGCGATCCGCGGCTCGCCGTCGACCACCTCCACGAGCTTGGCGGCGGCACGCGTGCTGTCCTTCGTGCGGGCCTTCGCGAGGTCCGCCTCCATCCGCTCCACCTGCTTGCGGCCGAGGCGCTTGGCGCGGTGCTCCGTCTCGATCCAGGCCACGACGCGGTCCGCGTCGAGCCTGTCGTACCACCCCGCGAGCACGCCGGACCCGGCCAGCCGCAGCAGGCGCTCGCGGTAGGCCCGCACGACGGCGAGGTCGAGGTCGCGGCGCTGTCCGGCGTCGAACCCGCGGTGCCGGCCCGCCACCTCGACACTGGCGACCAGCCGCTTCACGTCCCACTCCCACGGGCCGGGGAGGGTCTCGTCGAAGTCGTTGATGTCGAACACCATCGCCCGCTCCGGCGTGCCGAAGACGCCGAAGTTCGACAGGTGCGCGTCGCCGCAGACCTGGGTGACGATCCCCGACACGGGGGTGCGGGCCAGGTCGGTCGCCATGAGCAGCGCAGCGCCCCGGTAGAAGGTGAACGGCGACACCATCATCCGGCGGTGACGGATCGGCACGAGGTCCGGCTCTCGGGTCACCTCCTGCTCCTCGAGCAGGGCGACCGGGTCGGGGCGGTCAGGCGGGGGCGCCCACCCCGCGTGGGACGACCTCGGGGCGCGGCGTCGGGCGGCGCGGCCGTGCTCGGCCCGGAGCCCGAAGTCGGTCGGCGGGGGCGGCGCGAGCTGCTCTGCCACGTCGTCACGGGTGCTCATGGGCCCACCTCCGATACCTCCTCGATGGTGGGCCCCGCCGCCGGGGGTCGCACCCGGGGGTCGCGACCGCAGGAAGGTCAGCGCGGGTCCACGCGCAGCGTGGTCGACGTCGCGGTCGGGCTCGTGATCGAGCGGACCGCCGAGCCGTCGCCGTACTTGGCGTGGTAGGCGCGGTCGACGGCGTCGTCGTGGGCGTCGTCCCGGGTGAAGGTCACCTCGGTGCGGACGCCGCCGGCGTCGATCACGCCGGTACCGGTGCGCTGCACGCCCCGGTACCAGGCCCCCTCGGAGCCGCGCACCGACCGCAGGTACAACGCGCCGTCGACGACGACGTGCCACACGATCCGGGGCGTGCGGAGCGAGCCGTCGGGCCGGTGCGCCGCGACGCGGAGCTCGCCGTCGCCGTCGATCGCCGCCAGGTCGGCGGGGTTCCAGTCGGTCATGACTCCTCCTCGGTGGGGGGCTCGGGGGTGAACGGGGCGACGTCGTCGACGGCGCGCAGGGCGTTGAGCGTGCGCGGGTACCCGACGACGGGCAGCAGCTGGGTGAGGACGGTGACCAGCGTGGGCCGGTCGTTGCCGACGTGGAGGTTCGCGCGGACGTGCCCGGCCACCTGGGGGTCGGCGCCGCCGAGCGCGACGAGCAGGGCCAGGGTGACCAGCTCGCGGGTCGGGACGTCCAGGCCGCCGCGGGTGTAGTGGTCGCCGAAGCAGTGCGCGGCCAGGAAGCGCTGCACGTGCTGCTCGTCGGCCGGGGCGTTCGCGTGCATGGCGTCGACGGCGTCGTCGCCGACGATCCGCTTCTGCACGGTGAGGCCGTCGGCGTCGCGCGTCGCGGGGGTCACGGTGCCCTGACCGGGGAGCGGCAGCTCGTGGTCGTGGTCGGCGAGCAGCTCGTTCGCCACCACGACCGCCTCGACCGCGCGCCCGAGACCGGCGTACGGCACGGCCTGGTACAGCACCTCCTTCAGCGCGACGGGCGTGACGCCGGCGGCGAGCGCGTCGTCGATCTCGACCCGCAGGACGGCGGTGCCGCCGGTCGCGACGAGCGCCGCGACCCGGAGCAGGGCCCGCAGGCGCGGTTCGAGCGGGGCGTCCCGCTCGACGTCCGAGGCGAACCGGTCCGCGATCGCGACCAGCTCGGGGTCGGTGGCCGCGAGCGAGGTGGCGGTGAGAGGCATCGGTCAGGCCTCCGGGATCTCGCGGCCGAAGGTCTCGAGGGTGATGGCGTCGGGCTCAGGGCCGCCGCGCCGGCCGGTGTCGAGGGCGTCGATCGCGGCCAGCTCCTCGGCCGACAGCTCGAAGCCCGTGACGTCGAGGTTCTCCGCGATGCGGCTCGGGGTGACCGACTTGGGGATGGCGGAGCGGCCCTGCTGCAGGTGCCAGCGCAGCATCACCTGTGCGGGCGTCGCGCCGTGCGCCTCGGCCAGGCGCAGGATCGTCGGGTCCTGCAGCGTGCTGGTGTGACCGGTGTCCCGGTAGAACGTGATGCCGCCGATGGGCGACCAGGCCTGGGTGAGGATGCCGTGCTTCGCGTTGGCGGCGAGGACGTCGGGCTGGCGGAAGTACGGGTGCACCTCGACCTGGTTCACCGCCGGCACGACGGAGGTCTCGGGCAGGAGCCGGTCCAGGTGCTCGGGCATGAAGTTGCTGACGCCGATGGCGCGGACCTTGCCGTCGGCGAGCAGCGTCTCGAGGGCCTGGTAGGCCTCGACGGTGAGGTCGAACCGGCTCGGCAGCGCCTGGTGCAGGATCAGCAGGTCGATGGTGTCGACGCCGAGCTTGCCGGCGGACTTGTCGAACGCGTGCAGCGTCGCGTCGTAGCCGTAGTCGCTGATCCAGACCTTCGTCTCGAGGAAGACCTCGTCGCGCGGGACGCCGGAGCGGCGCAGCGCCTCGCCGACCTCGCGCTCGTTGCCGTACGCGGCGGCGGTGTCGATGTGCCGGTAGCCGACGCGCAGCGCCTCGACGGTCGCCGTGACCGTCTCGTCCGGCGGGGTCTGGAAGACGCCGTACCCGAGGGCGGGCAGCTCGACGCCGTTGTTCAGGGTGAGGGTGGGGATCGTGTCGGCCATGCCCTCCACGCTAGGCACGTGCGGCGGAGCGGGGGAGGCTCTGCTGGTACCCCGTTCGAGGGAACCACTCGGCGAGCCGTTGCGATTCCCCGAGCAGGACACCGCGATTCCAGCGGCCGCTCCCCGTCGGTTCGGGTGCGGCGCGCATCATCCGACGCGGCGTGACCGGGCACGACGTCGCCGCCAGGCGGCGAGGACCAGGTCACTGAGCGCGGCGACCAGCGCGGTCTGGTCGCCGGCGGCAAGGGCGTCGGCCGGCGTGACGACGCGGCCCGTGCGTGACGCGGGCGTGGCGTTCGACGTGTGGTCGGGGCGTGGGGCGGTGACGGTCACGGGTGCCTCCTTCAGGCGTGGGCGGGGTAGGACGGTGACGGCAGGACGACCTGCTGCAGGACGACCTATGGCAGGACGACGAGCTTGCCGCTGGCGTCGCCGGACTCCATGAGCGCGTGGGCGTCGCGCACGTGGTCGAGGTCGAAGACGCGGTCCACGGGGACGACGGCGCGACCTGCGGCGACGTCGTCGAGGTAGGCCTGCAGGACGTCGGCGGGCAGGTTCTCCGCCTCGCCGCCGTAGCCGGTGAGGCGGACGCCCGACGGGAGGTAGGCGATGGGGTAGAAGTCGCGGACCGTCCACTCGTTCGACAGCATCCCGGTGAAGCAGACGGTGCCGTGCACGCGGGTCGCGCGGAGCGTGTCGGGCAGGGTGGGGGTGCCGACCAGCTCGATCGCGCCGTCGACGCCGTCGGGCAGCAGGTCGCGCACCTGGCGGGCGACGTCGCCGTCGTCGATCAGCACGTGGTCGACCCCGATCGCGGCGAGCGCGTCGGCCTTCGCCGGGTTGCGGGTGGTGGACAGGACCGTCATGCCGAGCCGCTTGCCCAGGACGGCGGCGGCCATGCCGACCGACGACGTGCCGCCGCGCACCAGCAGGCTCTGCCCGGGGCGGGCGTCGAGGCCGACGGTGAGGGAGCCGTAGGCGGTCTGCAGCATCTCCGGGACGGCGCCGAGGATCTGCCACGGCAGGTCCGAGGTGAACGGGATGACCTGTCCGACCGGCACGCACGTGTACCGGGCGTAGCCGCCGTCGAACGACCGGCCCATGCCGCCCATCATCGTCATGACCTGCTGGCCGCGGGCGAACGTGCCGGTGGGGTCGTGGTCCACGGTGCCGGTCGCCTCGATGCCGAGCACGCGCGGGTAGGTGACGGCGTCGCCGGCGAACCCGAGTCGGGTGTGCAGCTCGGACCGGTTGAGGCCGAACGCCTCGACCCTGATCCGCAGCCAGCCGTCCGGCGGCTGCGGCACGGGCAGGTCGCGCACGTGCAGGTTCGTCACCGGGCCGGGCGCGTCGAGGACGACGGCGCGCATGGTCCGGGGGGTGTCGGGGGCGCTGGGGGTGGCAGGTTCGGCAGGGCTCATGAGGTCTCCTCGCGGGGTGGCTCGTCGAGCAGCTCGCGGATCCATGCGCGTTCCGCGCGGCTGGTCGCACGGGCGGACAGCAGGATGCCGCGGCGGTAGGGGTCGGTGAGGTCGGCGGCGCGCAGCGGCCGGTCGCCGTCGTAGAAGAAGCTGGCGGGCTGGCCGAGGTAGGCGAGGCGGCGCCGGAGCACGGCGTCCCGCTCGTCGGCGTCCGGCAGCAGGGACAGGAACGACAGCACGACGACGAAGCGCCCGCCGTCGGTGATGTCGTGCCCGTCGGCGTCGCGCAGCAGGTCGTGGAGCCGGGCGCGGCCGGCGTCGGTGAGCGTCAGGGTCTGGCGTGCCGCCCCGGCACGTCCGGCCTCGGCCTCCCGGGTGACGAGGCCGGCCCGGGTCAGTCGGGTGATCGCTGGGTAGAGCGCGCCGTCGCTGATGGTGCGGGCGAAGCCGTGCAGCTGCTCCATGCGGCGGCGCAGCTCGTACCCGTGCAGCGGTCCCTCGGCCAGGAAGCCGAGGATCATCAGCTCGATCACGCCGTCAGCATATACCTCGTTCCGATGTATCTCGATTCGAGGGTAGTGCCGGGCGTCCGATCACGACCGTGCGTCCCGCCGCGCCGCGGGGAGCACGAGCGTCACGGCGGCCGCGAGCGCGGCGAGCAGCAGCAGCGCGCCGGCGGTCATGGCCGCCGCGTACGTGCCGGTCAGCGCCAGCACCAGGCTCATGCCGAGCGCCCCGCCGAGCTGGTGCACCGAGTTCACGACCCCCGACGCGGCGCCGGCCTGCGACCGGTCCACGCCCGCGATGCCGGAGGCCGTCAGCGGGCCGAACGCCAGGCCCTGCCCGGCGCCGATCAGCGCCATCGGCAGCGCGATGCCGACGGCGTACGACGTGCCCGCGTCGACGGCGCCCAGCCACGCCATGCCGCCCACGGCGAGCACCAGCCCGGCCACGAGCAGCGCCGGGCCGCTCGCCCGGCGCTGCAGGCGCGGCACGGCGAGCGCGACGACGAAGTTCACCGCCGTCATCGGGAAGTACGCGACGCCGGCCGCCAGCGCGGAGAACCCGCGCTCGTCCTGCAGGTACTGGCTGGTGAAGAGGAAGAAGCCCATCATCGCGCCGATGAAGAGCAGGCGGGCGGCGTAGGCGCCGACGCGCTCCCGGCTCGCGAACAGGCCCAGCGGCAGCACCGGCTGCGCGGCCCGGCGCTCGACGGCGACGAGGGCGGCGAGCAGCGCGGCGCCGAGGCCGAGCGCCGCGAGGGTGCCGCCGTCCGCCCACCCGGCGGTGCCCGCGCGGACGAACCCGTAGACGAGGGCAGCCGGGCCGAGGGTGGCCAGCAGGGCGCCCGCGACGTCGAACCGGCCGGGGGTGCGCGGCGTCTCGGGCAGCACCTTCATCCCGGCGACGAGCATGACGACGCCGACCGGCAGGTTGACGAGGAAGCCCGCGCGCCAGGAGACGAGGTCGGCGAGCAGGCCGCCGACGACCAGCCCCACGCTGGCACCGATCCCCGCGACCGCGCCGTAGGCCGCCGTCGCGCGGGTGCGCTCCGGCCCCTCGGGGAAGCTCGCGGTGAGCAGCGCCAGGGTCGACGGCGCGAGCACCGCCGCGCCGACGCCCTGGAGCGCGCGGGCCGCCACCAGCGTGCCGCCCGTCGGCGCGAGGCCGACGGCGACGGACGCCAGCGTGAACAGCGCCAGCCCGACGGCGAACATGCGCCGCCGTCCCAGGACGTCGCCGGCGCGGGCGCCGAGCAGCAGCAGCCCGCCGAAGGCCAGCAGGTAGGCGTCCTGCACCCAGGCGAGGCCGGCGGCCGACATCCCGAGCTCGGCCTGGAGGTGCGGCAGCCCGGTGATGACGATCGAGTTGTCGAGGATCACCATGAAGTAGCCGACGAGGATGATCGCGAGGATCCCGTCGGTGCGGGTCGGTGCCGGGGCGGGGACGGCGGCCCGGGTGGTGGGGGTCGCCGCGACGGAGGTGGTGGTCATGGCGACCAGTCGACGCCGGTCGGGCGCCGCGGGGGAGTCCCGGACGTGCCCGGTAACGCCAGTACCTCCCGGGCCCGAGGGCTTCGACGTACGGTCGAGGACATGGACCTGAAGGCGGAGACGCGGGAGTTCCTGGCCACCCGCCGGGCGCGGATCACCCCGGACAAGGCGGGCCTGCCGGCGTACGGCGGCAACCGCCGCGTGCCGGGGCTGCGGCGCGAGGAGGTGGCGATGCTCGCGGGCGTGAGCGTCGACTACTACACGCGGCTGGAGCGCGGGAACCTCGGCGGCGTGTCCGAGGAGGTGCTCGAGGCGCTCGCGGAGGCGCTGCAGCTCGACGAGGCCGAGCGGCTGCACCTGTTCGACCTCGCGCGGGCGGCGAACGCCTCCGGCGCGGCCCGCTCGCGGGCGCGCCGCACCCCGCCCGGCACGCTGCGCCCTGCCGTGCAGCGGATCCTCGACGCGATGGCCGACGTCCCCGCGTTCGTCCGCAACGGACGCCTCGACGTGCTCGGCACCAACGTCCTGGGCCGCGCCCTGTACGCGCCGCTGTACGACTCGCGGGAGCAGGTGGCGGGCAAGCCCGTCAACAGCGCCCGGTTCCACTTCCTCGACCCCGCCGCCGCCGCGACGTTCTTCGGCGAGAAGTCGCCGCGGATGGCGCACGACGCCGTCGCGATCCTGCGCGCCGAGGCGGGCAAGAACCCGTACGACAAGGCCCTCACCGCCCTGGTGGGCGAGCTGTCCACCCGCAGCGAGGAGTTCCGCCGCCTCTGGGCGTCGCACGACGTGCGGCTGCACCGCACGGGCACGAAGGTGTTCCACCACCCCGCGGTCGGCCTGCTCGAGCTCGACTACGAGGCGCTCGTGCTCCCCGCCGACCCGGGCCTGCAGATGAACGTCTACACCGCGCAGCCCGGCTCGCCGTCCGCCGACGGGCTCGCGCTGCTCGCGTCGTGGGCCGCGACCACGCTCGCGGCGCCCGCCGCGGACGCCTCCACCCGAGAAGGAGCCACCGACCGATGAAGAAGATCCCCCGCCCGGCGACGACGAAGAACCCGCCCGAGCAGTTCCACGGCGACGTGTGGCTCGACCCGATCACCACGCCGCAGGAGGGGGACCAGCGCATGGTCGTGGCGCTGGTGCGGTTCGCGCCCGCCGCCCGCACGGCCTGGCACTCGCACGCCCGCGGGCAGACGCTGCACGTCGTGTCCGGCGTCGCGCTGGTCGGCACGCGCGACGGCGTCGTCGTCGAGGCCCGGCCCGGGGAGACCGTGTACTGCCCGCCGGGGGAGGAGCACTGGCACGGGGCGTCGCCGGACGACTTCATGGAGCACCTGGCGATGCTGGAGAACGCCGACGACCCCGCGGCCACGACCACGTGGCTGGAGCACGTCACCGACGAGGAGTACGCCCGCGCGCCGTGGCTCGACGTCTGACGCCGCTCAGATCAGCAGCGGTGCCAGGCCGAAGCCGATGGCGACGGCGGTCGCGACGGCCACCAGCCCCGGCACCATGAACGAGTGGTTGAACAGGTACTTCCCGATGCGGGTGGTGCCGGTGTCGTCGAGCTCGATGGCGGCGACGACCGTCGTGTAGGTGGGCAGCAGGAACAGGCCGGTGACGGCGGGGAACGACGCGACCATCGTCGTCGCCGCCACGCCCATGCCGGCGGCCACAGGCATGAGGGCGATGGTCGTCGCCGCCTGCGAGTACAGCAGCGCGGACGCGAGCAGCAGCACGACGGCGAGCATCCACGGGTAGCGCTGGATGATGTCGCCGCCCAGCTCCTCGATCTCGGCGGTGTGGCCCTGCACGAACGTGTTGCCCAGCCAGGCGACGCCGATGATGCAGACGGCGGCGCTCATGCCCGAGCGGAACGTCTGCTGCGTGATGACCGTGCTGACGTCGATCCTGCAGAGGACGGCGATGAGCAGCCCCGCCAGCAGCATGAACGTCATGATGGCGCCGCTGCGGGTGATGGTCGGGTCCTCGATGAGGCCCACCGAGTCGGACACCGCGGTCGAGTAGAGCACGACGACGAGCAGCGCCGCCGCGAAGATGATCAGCGACAGCAGCGCCCGCGGCTTGGCGACGAACTCCGTGCGCTCGCGCCGTTTCACCAGCCCCTTCGCGAGCCGCTCCTGGTACACCGGGTCGTCCTGCAGCTCGACGCCCTGCCGGGACGCGACGACGGCGCCGACCATGCAGCCCACCAACGTGGACACCCCCGCCACCGTGAGCAGCGTGAGGTAGTCGACGCCCAGGGGCTCGACGACGGCGGCCATCGCCACCACCGCCGCGGAGATGGGCGACGCCGCGATCGCCATCTGCGACGCCACGACCGCGATGGACAGCGGCCGCGACGGCCGCACGTTCGACTCCTTCGCCACCTCCGCGATCACCGGCAGCGTGGAGAAGGCGACCTGGCCCGTGCCGGAGAACACCGTCATCACGTACGTGACGAGCGGGGCGAGGAAGGTGATGCTGCGCGGGCGGGCGCGCAGCAGCACCTCCGTCTTCGCCACGAGGTAGTCCAGCCCGCCGGCGGCCTGCATCGCGGCGATGGCCGCGATGACGCACATGATGATGCCCAGCACGTCCCAGGGGACACCCGTCGCCGGGTCCACCTCGAGGCCGAGCAGCCCGAGGACGATGACGCCGGCGCCGCCCGCCAGCCCGATCCCGATACCGCCGAGGCGCGCCCCGATGAAGACGAAGACCAGGACGACGGCGAACTGGACGACGATCACCGGGCGGCCTCGCCCTCCTCGTCGGCGGGGGCGTCGTCGTGCTCGTGCTCCGGGTCCGAAGGCGCCCCCGTCGCGTCGTCGGACTCCACGACCCGCGACGACTCGCCCTCCTCGCCGGGGGCCGGGATGCCGCGCTCGTCCGGCGCGTAGAAGCGGCCGCTGTAGCGCGGGTGCAGGAAGTTCTCGGTGGTGAGGATCGAGTCGACCTCCTCGGCGGTGAGCAGGCCACGCGCGACGACGACGTCGCGCACCGAGGCGCCGGTGCGGGCGGCCTCCTTGCCGACGAGGTCGCCGTTGTGGTGCCCGATCACCTCGTTGAGGTACGTGACGATGCCGATGGAGCCGAGCACGTGCTGGCGCATCACGTCGGCGTTGGCCGTGATCCCCACGACGCACTTGGTGCGCAGCGCGTCGCACGCGTTGGTGAGCAGCCGGATCGACTCGAACATGGACTCCGCCAGCACGGGCTCCATGACGTTGAGCTGGAGCTGCCCGGCCTCGGCGGCGTGCGTGATGGTGACGTCGTTGCCCATCACCTTGAAGCACACCTGGTTGACCACCTCGGGGATCACCGGGTTCACCTTGGCGGGCATGATCGACGAGCCGGCCTGCAGCTCGGGCAGGTTGATCTCGTTGAGCCCCGCGCGCGGCCCGGAGGACAGCAGGCGCAGGTCGTTGCAGATCTTCGACAGCTTGGCCGCGAGCCGCTTCACCGCGGAGTGCACGGCCAGGTACGCGCCGTTGTCGTACGTGGCCTCGACGAGGTTCTCCGCCGGCACCGTGGCGAGCCCGGACACCTCCGCGAGCCGCCGCGCCGCGACCTTCGGGTAGCCGGGCGGGGTGTTGAGGCTCGTGCCGATCGCCGTCGCGCCCAGGTTCACCTCGAGCAGCAGGTCGGCCGCGTTCCGCAGGCGCTTGACCTCCTCGGCGACGTTCACCGAGAACCCGGCGAACTCCTGCCCCAGGCTCATCGGTACCGCGTCCTGCAGCTGGGTGCGGCCCATCTTCGGCAGGTCCGCGAACTCCGACGCCTTCTCGTCGAACGCCCGCGACAGCCGCCGCACGGCCACCACGAGCGACTCGGTCAGGGCGTGGACGGCCAGGCGGAAGCCGGTGGGGTAGGCGTCGTTCGTGGACTGGGACTTGTTGACGTGGTCGTTCGGGTTGATGACGTCGTAGCGGCCGCGGGGGAAGCCGGACAGCTCCAGCGCGAGGTTCGCGACGACCTCGTTGGTGTTCATGTTGACGCTGGTGCCCGCGCCGCCCTGGAACACGTCGATCGGGAACTGGTCCATGCACCTGCCCTGGACCAGCACCTCGTCGCACGCGCCGATGATGGCGTCCGCGATGTCCCGCTGGATGGCGCGCAGCTCCCGGTTCGCGAGCGCCGCCGCCTTCTTCACCATCACCATGCCGCGGATCATCTCCGGCACGTCGTTGATGGTCGTCCCGGAGATGGGGAAGTTCTCGATCGCCCGGACGGTGTGGATCCCGTAGTACGCCTGCGCAGGGACCTCCTTCGGCCCGAGCAGGTCTTCCTCGACGCGCACGTCGGCCGTGGGTTCGGCCGTGGGTTCGGCCGTGGGTTCAGCCGTGGGTTCAGCCATGGGTTCAGCCATGGGGCAGACGCTAGCAACGGCGCCGGTCGGACACCCGACGAGGGGTGGGGGTGCGTGCATCCGCGGTCCGTCGTGTGCTGAGAGGGCAGGAGGTCGTCAGGGGGCGCCATCGGTGGTCGTTCGGCTGCCCGGATCGAGGAGGAGCCCATGACGAGGACCAACCCGATGACGTGGTTGGGCAGGCAGGCCCGGCGCGGCGTGACCGACCTGCCGCGCAACGTCCTGTGGATGCTGGACGCGGGGGTCAAGAACCCGGCCCGCTCGGCCGGCCGCACCGTGCAGTCCGCCGGCCGCACCGCGCAGTCCGCCGGGCAGCACGCGGTGGCCGCCCTGGCCGACGCCAACCCCTTCCCGGGCGACGGCGGCGACCGCCGGCTGAACCGGGTGGACGCCGCGATGGAGCGGGCGCACGAGCTCGAGGTGCGCGCGCACGACGAGGCCCGCAACGCGAAGGAGCAGGCCGACGCCGTGGCCGCGGCCGAGGCGGAGGGCGACCGCCGGGTCGCCGAGGCCCGCAAGGAGGGCGACCGCGAGGTGAAGCGGGTCACCGCGGAGGCGCAGCGCGAGGCGGACGAGTACGTCGCGGCGAAGCGCGGCCGGGCCACCGAGCTCGCCGCGCGGCAGGTGGAGGAGACGGAGGCAGACGTCGGCAAGCACGTGGAGCAGGTCAGGGCGGAGGCCGACCGGGCTCGCGCCCAGGCCGAGGAGGCGGTCGAGCGCGCCCGCCAGCAGATGACGCGGGCCCGGGAGCTGGCCGAGGCCGCGGCGGAGGACGCCCGCCGCGCGGCCGACGAGGCCAGGGCCCGTGCCGACCGGCTCGCGGGAGAGGCCGAGGAGGAGGCGGAGCAGGCCCGCCGGCGGGTCGAGGAGGCCGACGAGCGCCGTCGGGAGGTGGCGTCCGAGGGACGGCAGCTCGGCGCGGACGCCGACACCGGACCGCTGGACCTCAAGGAGATGACGAAGGACGAGCTGCGCGCGCTGGGGGTGGAGATGGGCCTCGACCTGCCGACCTCCCTCCGCAAGGAGCAGATCGTCACGAGGATCCGCCGGCACAAGGACGAGCACGACCGATAGGGACGGGAGCACGACGATGACGTGGTGGCGCAAGAAGACGTTCGCCGACCGGGTCGCGGAGGCGCTGGGGCGCAGGCCGCGGCGGTCGGGCGGCACGGCGGTGCGGTCCGGGCTGATCGCGCTCGGGTCGGTCGTCGGGGTGACGGCCGCGAGCGCGGTCGCGTCGGCGATCCGCACGCGGCAGGACCAGGAGGGGTCAGGATGATCGGTCGGAAGACGCTCGGCCGCGCACTGTTCTTCGGGCTCGGGTACGTCGTGGGCACGCGGGCCGGGCGGGAGCGGTACGCGCAGATCGAGGCCGGCGCCCGGGCACTCGTCGCGGGCCTGCGCGGTCGCCTCGACGGCGAGGACGACGGCGGTCGCGACGGCGAGTCGCGACGCCGGCCCGGGTCGTCGCGCGCAGGGGCGGACCCGTACGGCGACATCCGCCTCGGCAGGTAGGCGGCGCCGGACATGATCGTCAGGATCCAGCTCCTCGCGCGGCTGCTGCGGATCCGGCTGCTGCGGGTGGAGGGCGTCGTCGCGATCAGCGACGGCGACCTCCCGCCCGGCGTGACCTCCGTGGAGCCGTCCGCGGACTGGCGAGGGGCCCCCGTCGTCCACGTCCGCGTGGACCGCGACCCGCCGGCGCTCGGGTCGGGGTCGCGTCGCCCGGATCCCGCTCTCGGTCGCGACCTGGCCGCGGCGGAGGCGATCCTGGGACAGGTGCCGTCGTCGGACCGCAGGAACAGGGAGTCGTCATGACGTACCAGATCGGCTACATCGTCGGGAGCCTGGCGAAGGGATCCATCAACCGCACCCTGTCGCGGGCGCTCGTCCGGCTGGCGCCGGACGACCTCGAGTTCACGGAGATCCCCATCGGGGACCTCCCGCTCTACAGCTGGGACTACGACGCCGACTACCCGCCCGAGGGCCGGGCCTTCAAAGCGGCGGTCGAGGCGTCGGACGGGCTGCTCGTCGTGTCGCCGGAGTACAACCGGTCGATCCCGGGCGCGCTGAAGAACGCCATCGACTGGGGCTCGCGCCCGTGGGGCCAGAACTCCTTCGCGCGCAAGCCCGTCGGCATCATCGGAGCCTCCCCGGGCGGGATCGGCACCGCCGTCATGCAGTCGTCGATGCGTGCCGTCCTCAGCTTTCTCGACGCGCCGCAGCTCAACTCCCCGGAGGCGTACATCACCTACGTCGCCGACGACTTCGGCCCGGACGGCGAGGTGACGAACGAGAGCACCGCGGGCTTCCTGCGGCACTACATGGACGAGTACTGCGCGTTCGTGCAGCGCGTGCTCGCCGTCACCGCCCCCGGGCACATCGGCGACAGCGACCCGGCGTCGGCCAAGTAACCGACGAGCGACCCCCACGCCCGGGGGGACCGGATCCCCCCGCAGGGCGGTGGTGGGCGGTGCTGCCGAGCGGACATGATCGTCGCCATGACCACGACCGTCGCCGCGACGCACGCTCCCCGGCCCGCCCGCGCGTGGGTCGCCCCCACGGCGGGGGCCGCACCGCTCGTCCTCTTCCTCCTGGCGTCGCCGCTGCAGGTCGAGGACGCCCCGCTCGCCGTCGAGCAGCCGGACGGCACCTGGGACATCCCCGCCGGGACGCCCTACCTGCTGAACACGTCCTGGCCGGAGAGCGGCTACTTCCTGTGGTTCGTGGCCTGGGCCGCCGGCCTGAGCTGCGTGACCGCCGTCCTCGTCTGCCGTCGGCGCCCCGTCCTCGCGACGCTGCTCGCGGCGTGGCCGTTCGTCACGATCCCGCTGCTGGGGACGTTCGCGTGGGGGTGGTGGCTCGCCCTGCTGATGATCACGTGCCTGGTGGTCCAGGACTCGTGGCGCCGCGCCGTCCTGCCGCTCGTGGCCACCCTCGCCGGCGCCTGGCTCTACGCGCTCACCAACGTGCCCGCGGCGCTCCCGATCGGCCCGGTGAACGCCGGCAGCTCCGACGGCGCGCCCTCGCCCGCGGCGGGGGCGATCTACACGGTGGCCGTCGCGCTCGTCGTCGGGGTCGCCGCAGTCGTCCGGGTGGTGCGCGCGTCGTCGCGGCGCTCGCGGGCTGCGGCCGCGACCGAGCGGCACGCGCTGGAGGTGGAGTCCGTCGCCGTCGAGCGCGCGCGCCTCGCCCGCGACCTGCACGACGTCGTCGCGCACCACGTGTCGCTCGTGGCCGTGCGGGCGGAGTCCGCCCCCTACACGTACCCGGACCTGGGCGACGACGCCCGCCGCGTGCTCGCCGACATCGCCGGGGACGCGCGCCAGGCGCTCGGCGAGCTGCGTCAGGTGCTCGCCGTGCTGCAGCGCACCGACGGGGGCGCCCGGGCGCCGCAGCCGACGGCCTGCGACATCGCGGGCCTCGTCGAGCAGGCCCGGGCCGCGGGCCAGGACGTCACCCTGACGGGGGACTGCGAAGACGTGCCCGCCGCGCAGGGCTACGTGCTCTACCGGGCCGCGCAGGAGGCGCTGACGAACGCCCGGCGGCACGCGCCCGGCGCGCCGACGACGATCACGCTCGCGCTCGTGTCGGACGTCGCCGGGCTGCGGGTCACCAACCCGGTCGACGACCCGGGCGGGCCGGGCGACGTCGTGCCCGGGGGCGGGCTGATCGGCATGCGGGAGCGGGTCGAGGCGCTCGGCGGCGTCGTGACGGCGGAGCGGGAGGGGTCGGCGTTCGTGCTCGTCGTCAGCCTGCCGGTCGGTCCTCGCGAGCCGGTCCCCGCCGTCCGGCGCGACGCCGCGGGCGTCGCGTGACCCGGGTCGTCGTCGCCGACGACCAGCCGGTCGTGCTGCACGGGTTCGCCGCGATCCTCGGCTCCGCCCCCGACCTGGAGATCGTGGGGACGGTGGGCGACGGCGGCGCCCTGCTCGACGTCGTCGCCCGCACCGAGCCGGACGTGGCCGTCGTCGACGTCCGGATGCCGGTGCTGGACGGCATCGCCGCGACCGCCCGGATCGCGGCCGACCACCCCGGCACCCGCGTGCTGATCCTCACGACCTTCGACCTCGACGAGTACGTGTACGACGCCCTGCGGTCCGGGGCGAGCGGGTTCCTGCTCAAGGACGTCACGGCGGAGCGGCTCATCGAGGGCGTCCGCCTCGTCGCGGACGGGTCGATGCTGCTCGGCCCCCGGGTCACGCGCCGGCTGGTGGACGACTTCGCGCACCGGGCCGCGTCGCCCCGCCGGGAGGTGCCCGGGCTGGGCTCGCTCACGCCGCGGGAGCACGACGTCCTGCTCGCCGTCGCCCGCGGCCTGTCGAACGCGGAGATCGCCGACGCGCTGTTCATCGGCGAGCAGACCGTCAAGTCGTACGTGTCGGAGGTGTTGCGCAAGCTGGCGTGCCGGGACCGCGTGCAGCTCGTCATCGCGGCGTACGAGAGCGGCCTGGTCGGGCGGTCGTCGTGAGAGGCTGACGTCGTGCGCGTGGACGTGTGGCTGTGGGCGGTGCGGCTCTTCAAGAGCCGGTCGTCGTCGGCCGCCCTGCTCCGGTCGGGGCGGGTCCGGGTGAACGGCACGGTGGCCAAGCCGTCGACGTCCGTGACCGTGGGCGACACCGTCACCTGGCGCGACCCGCTGCGCGACCGCACGGTCGTCGTCGTCGAGCTGCTGCCCAAGCGGGTGGGCGCGCCGCTGGCGGTCAAGGCGTACCGCGACGAGAGCCCACCCGTGCCCACCCGCCAGGAGCGCGAGGCCGTCGGCGTCCGCGACCGCGGCGCCGGCCGACCCACCAAGCGCGAGCGGCGCGACATCGACCGGCTGCGCGGCGGCCGTCGCTAGGGTCGGGGGATGACCAGCTCCGCGGACCACACCGACCGCATCGCCGCGCTCCTGCGCGAGCACCCCGTCTGGGACGGGCACAACGACCTGCCGTGGGAGGCGCGCGACCAGGTCGCGTACGACTGGGCGCGGCTGGACGTCGAGGCCGGCACCGGGGGTCGCACGCACACCGACGTGCCGCGGCTGCGCGCCGGGGGAGTGGGCGCGCAGTTCTGGTCGGTGTACGTGCCGTCCAACCTGCCGGGCAGCGCGGCGGTCACGGCGACGCTCGAGCAGGTCGACGCGGTCCGGCGCATGGTGGCGCGCTGGCCGGAGCACTTCCGTCTCGCGACGAGCGCCGACGACGTCGTGGCCGCGTGGGCGGAGGGCCGCATCGCGTCGCTCATGGGCGCGGAGGGCGGGCAGTCCATCGACTCGTCGATGGGCGCGCTGCGCATGCTGTACGAGCTGGGCGTGCGCTACATGACGCTCACGCACAACCACCACACCCCGTGGGCGGAGTCCGCGACGGACGAGCCTCCCGCGGACGGCCGGTTCGCGGACGGCGGCCTGACGCCGTTCGGCCGCGCGGTGGTGCGCGAGATGAACCGGCTGGGCATGCTCGTCGACCTGTCGCACGTCTCGGCGGGCACGATGCGCGCCGCCCTGGACGTCTCCGAGGCACCGGTGATCTTCTCGCACAGCTCCGCGCGCGCCGTCTGCGACGTCCCGCGCAACGTGCCCGACGACGTGCTCGCGCGCCTCGCGGACAACGGCGGCGTGTGCATGGTGACGTTCGTGCCGAGCTTCGTCACCCCGGCCATCGGCGAGTGGCGGGCGCAGGCCGGCGAGGCCGCGCGCGCCGCCGGGATCGCGCCGAACGACTACGCCGAGTTCGACCGGTTCTCCACCGCCTGGGCCGAGACGCACCCCAAGCCGCCGACGACGCTCGACGACGTCGTCGCACACGTCGAGCACGTGCGCGAGGTCGCGGGAGCGGCCCACGTCGGCCTGGGCGGCGACTACGACGGCGCGGCCGGCTTCGCGGACGAGCTGCGCGACGTCTCCGGCTACCCGGTCCTGCTGGCGGCGCTGGCGGACCGCGGCTGGTCGGACGCCGACCTGGCCGCCCTGACCAGCGGCAACGTGCTCCGGGTGCTGCGCGGCGCGGAGGACGTCGCCGCCCGGCTGCGGGCCGAGCGCGAGCCCAGCGTCGCGCGCCTCGAAGACCTCGACGGCGGCGCCTGACGGTTGCCCGCGACGGCCGCCCGGCCGAGGGCGCGCCGGAGGGCTAGCGTGAGCCCATGACCGGCGCGCCCGTGCGGGTGTTCCTCGTCGACGACCACGAGGTGGTGCGTCGCGGCGTCGCCGACCTGCTCGGCATGGAGGCCGACCTCGAGGTCGTCGGCACCGCCGGGACGGCGGCCCAGGCCCTCTCGCGGGTCCCGGCCCTGCGGCCCGATGTCGTCGTCCTCGACGTCCGGCTGCCCGACGGGGACGGGGTCAGCGTCTGCCGGGAGCTGCGCTCGCGCACCGACGCCGCGGTCCTCATGCTCACGTCGTTCGACGACGACCAGTCGCTGTTCGACGCGATCCTCGCCGGCGCGTCCGGCTACGTGCTCAAGCAGGTGCGCGGCACCGACCTGGTCGCGGGCATCCGGACCGTCGCGGCGGGCGGCTCCATGCTCGACCCCCGGGTCACCGGCCGGGTGATGGCGCGCCTGCGGGAGACGACCGAGGCCGAGGACCCGCTCGGCGACCTCACCCCCCAGGAACGACGCATCCTGGTCCTCATCGGCGAGGGCATGACGAACCGGCAGATCGGCGCCGAGCTGTTCGTCGCCGAGAAGACGGTGAAGAACTACGTGTCCAGCCTCCTGGCGAAGCTGGGCCTCGAGCGCCGGGTGCAGGCGGCGGTCCTCGCGGCGCGGCTCGATCAGGTCGGCCGGCCGGACGACTCCGAGAGGCCGTCCGCCTCCTGACCCGGGGCGGCGACGCTGCTGCGACCCGGCACGAGGGGTACCCGCCAGCGGAGCGCCGTGCCGCCGGCCCGGCCCGGCCGCACCTCGAACGACCCGCCGAGCTCCGCCGCGCGGCGGGAGAGGTTCGCGAGCCCGCTGCGAGGCGCGTCAGCGGCGATCCCGATGCCGTCGTCGACGACGGTCAGGAGGAGGTCTCCGTCGGCGCGCAGCCCGATCCGCACCTGCGTCGCGCGAGCGTGCCGGGCCGCGTTCGACAGGCTCTCCCGCAGCACGGCCACGAGGTGCGCCGTGACGGTGGACGGCACCTGGGCGTCGATCGGCCCCTCGAACCGGACGGTGGGCGCGAACCCGAGCGCGTGCGTCGCGGCCTCGGCCTCCGCGAGGAGCAGGGACCGGGTGCCCGGACGGCGCGGGGCGTCACCCCCCGGGTCGCGGAGCCCTCGGATGGTGGTGCGGATGAGATCGATGGTCTCGTCGATCTGGTCGATCGCCTCCCCGACCCGCGCGCCGACGTCCCCCCGCGAGCCCCCGTCCAGGGGACGGGGATCGACGAGGCGACGGTCGACGGCCTGCAGCGACAGCCCTGTCGCGTACAGGCGCTGGACGGCAAGGTCGTGCAGGTCGCGGGCGATCCGGTCCCGGTCGCGCACCACGGCGAGCCGGGCGGCGTCGGCGCGCCGCTCCGCCAGCTCGAGAGCCACCGTGGCCTGGTTCGCGAATGCTCCCAGTGCCTCGACGACGACGGTCGGGAACGGCGCGGCCCCGCGTGTCCGTCCGACGACGAGCACGCCGAGCGCGTGCCGGCCTCGGCCGACGAGGGGGAACGCGGCGAGCGGACCCAGGGACCCGTCCGGGTGCAGCGCGACACGGGCACGCCCGTCCACCGTGGCGTCCGCGGTGACGATCGGCTCGCCCTGGAGGAACGCCGTCACGGTGAACGACCCCGGCTGCCGCAGGAGCCGGCCGCGCATCGCGTCCGCCCGGAGGCCCACCGCGGTCCGCACCGCCATCACCGGGGTGCCGTCGGGCGTGGCGTCGTCCACCGGGACCGCGATCCCGGCGGTGTCCGCGGCCGCGATGCTGGCCGCCTTCGACGCGACCAGCTCTAGGACGGCGTCGGGGTCCTCGCCGGACAGCAGTCGCCGCGCGATCTCGTCGTCGGCCCGCGACCAGCGCTCGCGCAGCCGCGCCTCCTCGTAGAGGCGCGCGTTCTCGACGGCGAAGCTCGCGGCGGTAGCGAGCCCCTCCAGGAGGTGCTGGTCGTCCCCCGTGAACTCTCCACGGTCCCTCTTCTCGGTGAGGTAGAGGTTGCCGAACGGCTTCCCGTGGACCTGCAGCGGAACCCCCAGGAAGCTGCGCATCGGTGGGTGGTGCGCGGGGAAGCCGACCGAGCGGGGGTCCGCGGCGATGTCGGGGAGCCGCAGCGGGTGGGGATGGCGGATGAGCTCGCCCAGGATGCCGTGCCCTGTCGGGTACGGGCCGATCGCCCGGATCTCGTCCTCCGAGATGCCCGCGGTGAGAAAGCGCGCGATGCGGTGGTCGTCGCCGAGGATGCCGAGCGCCGCGTACCGGGCGTCGACGACGGCGGCGGCAGCCTGCACCACCCGGTGCAGCGTCGTCTCCAGGTCCAGCCCCCGGCCGACCGACACGACGGCGTCCAGGAGGACGTCGATGTCCCGGTCCCGGCGCCCCTGCCGCGGCCTCACGCGTCCACGGTAGTCCGCCGTGTCCTCGAATGCCCCCGATGGCCCGGATCGGGACCTTCGGCCCGGCCGCCGGGGCGTTCGGCACTTCCGAGCGTCCCGGCGTGCGTGGCCCACTGGAGCGGTCGGAGGAGGACGTCATGGCGATCAGCAGCGTGGAGGGACCGGTCCGGGACGTCGTCGTGGGTGTCGACGGCTCGGAGGGTGGCTACCACGCGATGGCGTGGGCGGCGGGCGAGGCCGTGCGCCTGGCGGCGCGACTCGTCGTCGTGCACGCCTACGCCCAGCCGGTCGGCGTCGGGTCGGTGACGGCCCACGCCCCGGAGCCGAGGGCCGAGGCGGAGACGCTGGTCGCCCGGGCCGGCGTCAGGTTCGAGCGCACGACGGCTGCGCGGACGCTCGGCACGTCGCCCGGCGCGGTCGACCTCGTGGCCGTGCGTGGCGACGCGTGCGCCGTCCTCGTGCAGCACGCTCGCCGCGGCGCCGTCGTGGTGGTGGGTCGCCGGGGCGTCGGCACGTTCGACCGCGTCCCCATGGGTTCGATCTCGTCCACGGTGGCGGCGCTGGCCCCCGGCACGGTGGTCGTCGTGCCGCGCGCCGCCCGCGCCCAGGAGCCGCGCCGCGTCGTCGTCGCCGTCGACCCCCGCGAGGCCTCCGACCGCGTGCTCGAGGCGGGATTCGACGAGGCCGACCGCGCCGGCGTGCCCCTCACGGCGGCGCACTCCGCCGACGAGGGGATGTTCGCGGGCGCCACCGACGGCGACCTGGCGTGGCTGGAGCGGCTGCGCGCCGAGGCGCGGGCCGACCTCGAGGCCCGGGTCGCGCGGTGGGGGGAGAAGTACCCCGCCGTCGACTGGACGGTCGGGACGCGCGGCGGCGCTGCGCCGGGCGCGCTGCTCGCCGCGCTGCGGTCGGACGACCTGGTGGTGGTCTGCGGTCGCGCCGCCTCGCTGCAGGTCGGCCGCGCGCGCGGCGGGCCCGACCGGATCGTGCGCCACGCGCCGTGCGCCGTGGCGGTGGTGCACGACTAGCTTGCCGCCGCGCGCCCGTCGACTCCCCCGGTGGGGCGCGGCGGCAGGAACTCGTGCGGCCGGCGAGGTGCGCGGTCTCAGGCGTTGAGCGAGCGCTGCGACCAGCTGGTGCCGAGCGCGCGCAGGACGTCGCTCGGGTCGCGCCGCGTCGCGTCGGTGTAGGCGCGCAGGGACATCACCGACGCCGTGAGCATGGTGGTGATCACCTCGCGCGCGAGGCGGGGGTCGATGCTCGCCTCGTCGAGCAGCTCCTGCACGACGCGCGAGCGGATGCCGAGGTCGGGTTCCGAGCACGCCGTGAGCAGGGCGATGGTCAACGACCCGGCATCCGTGCGGGTGGTGCCTTCGCCGGCACCGGTGCTGTCAGTACCCATGGCGTCCCCCTCCGCGGCCCGACGGGTTCCGGTCTACCGCACGGGACGACGTCGCGCACTCCGGGCGGGCTTGCGGCGTGCCGACGGCAGGCGCAAGGATGCGCGCGATGATCCCCTCGCCCGCGCCGCGCCGACGTGCCGCGCCGCACCTGCTGCCCGCTCTGCTCGGCGCGGGTCTGACCGGCGCCCTCCTGCTGGCCGGACCGGCCGCCGTCGCCGACGAGGGGCTCACGGAGGAGTCGCACAGCCGGTACGTGCTGCGGGCGAAGGACACCGAGGTGTGGGCCACGACGACCACCACCATCGGCAACGTCACGCCCGACCGCGGGCTGACGTACTACTACTTCACGAGCTACTCGATCGCCGTGCCGGCCGGCGCCGAGGACGTGCGCGCGACGAGCGGCGGTGCCGACCTGCCGGTGCGGCTCGAGGCGACCGAGGACCCGAGCACCCGGTACGCCGTGGCGACGTTCGCGCCGCTGCGGTACGGGCAGACGCGCACCATCGAGTGGAGCTTCGTCGTGCCGGGCGAGCCGGTGCGATCGAAGGACTACACGCGGGTGGGCGACGGCTTCGCGACGTTCGCGGCGTCGGGCGTGGGGGACGCGGGCCGGACGACGGTCGAGGTGGTGCTGCCGGCGTCGATGACGTTCGACGCGACGTCCGACGCGTTCCGGTCGGAGCGGGACGGGAAGACCGTCACGTACACGGCCACGGAGAACACGGACAAGGACGGCATCTGGGCGGTCGTGTCGGCGCGCGACCCGAAGAAGGCGGACGAGAAGGACGTCGAGGTGGGCGGCACGACGCTCACCCTGCAGAGCTTCCCGGGCGACGAGAAGTGGACCGGCTTCGTGGCGAAGCGGCTGCGACAGGGCCTGCCGGTGCTGGAGGACCTCGTCGGGCGGCCGTGGCCGGGCGGGCTCGACACGATCCGCGAGGACGTGTCGCCCAAGGTGCTGGGGTACGCGTGGTTCGACCCGGACAAGGACGAGATCGTCATCCCGGAGGACCTCGACCCCGCGACGCTCTACCACGAGCTCGGGCACGCCTGGCTGAACCAGGACCGCCTCACGGAGCGGTGGCTGTCCGAGGGCGTGACGGAGGTGGTGGCGCAGCGCGTCGTGGAGCGGACGGGTGCGTCGAGCGACCCGTGGTCGGCGCCCGACCGCCACGCCGACGTCGCCGTGCCCCTCTCGGCCTGGGACGCGCACCCGGGCGAGCTCGACGCGGACGCCGAGCAGTACGGGTACGCGGCGTCGTACACCGTGGTGCGGAAGCTGCTGGGCGGGCTCGACGACGACGCGTTCACGGCCGTGGTCTCGGCGGCGCAGGCGGGGGAGGGCGCGTACGAGCGCCCGGGCTCCATGGAGGAGAACGGCGGCCGGACCGACTGGCGGCGCTTCCTCGACCTGGTGGAGGAGCGGGGCGGCGTCTCCGGCGCCCCGAAGGTGCTGCGCACGTGGGTGCTCGACGCCGAGCAGAAGGCCGTGCTCGAGCCCCGGGCCGCCGCGCGGAAGGCGTACGCGACCCTGGACGAGGCCGACGGCGCGTGGGCGCCGCCGCTCGGGCTGCGCACGGCCATGACCCGCTGGGAGTTCGGCGAGGCGAAGGACGTGCGGTCCGCCCTCGACGGCGCGGCGCAGGACGCCGGCGCCGTCCAGGCAGCCGCGGAGGAGGCCGGGCTGGGCGTCCCAGCGGCGGTGCGCGCCGCCTACGAGGGCGCGTCCGACGCCGACGCCTACGCGGAGCTCGCCGCCCTGCTGCCGCGGGCCGCCGAGGTGACGACGCGCGTCGGCGCGGCCGTCCGCGCGTCCGACGCGGACCGCGACCCGGTGACGGAGCTGGGGGCGCTGGTGCTCGGCGTCGACCGGTCGGCCGAGCGGGCGCGGGACGACCTCGCCGCCGGCGACCTGGACGCCGCCGCCGAGCGCGCGGGCGCGGCGTCGGACCGGGCCGGTCTCTCCACGACCGCCGGGGCCGGCCTGGTCGTGCTGGTGCTGGCGGCGGCCGGCGGGGTGGTCGCGCTCGTGGTGCGCCGTCGACGTCGGTCCGCGGCGGTGGACCCTGCCGCTGCGGGGTCAGTCGTCGTGGAGGATGCGCTGGAAGAGGGCGTGATCCTGCCAGCGTCCGGCGATCCGGAGGTAGGACGGCGCGGTGCCGATGCGGTCGAAACCGGTCCGCGCGAGCACCTTCTGTGACGCCGCGTTGTGCAGCAGGGTCGCCGCCTGGACGCGGTGCAGGCCCAGGTCGTCGCGGGCGTGCGCGCACGCGGCCTCGACGGCCGCGGTCATGACGCCGCGCCCGGCGAGCGAGGCGTCGACCCAGTAGCCCAGGTGGGCGTTGCGGAACGCCCCGAGCACGATGTCGGACAGGTTCACGCGGCCGACGACCTCGCCGTCGCGCTCCAGCACGAGGGGGACGCCCCGCCCCGACCCGTGCGCGAGCAGCTCGACCGGGATGCGTTCCGCGTGGTAGGCGGCCTCGAAGAACTGCTCCGGCCGGGCCGGCTCCCACGGCTCGAGGTGCTCGCGGTTGCGGGTGTAGGCGGCTGCGAGGGCCGGGCCGTCGTCGCGGTGCAGCAGGCGGAGGACGACCCCGGCCGGCAGGTCAGCGGTGAACGGGGTGGTCGTTCCGGTGTCGGGCACGACGGCGAGCCTAGCGGCGGGCCTGGGCGCGCAGGGCCGCGAGCGCGGACCGCACCTCGTCGGCGACGGGGCGTCGAGGGGGTCGTCGGCGTCGGGCGCGGCGGTGATCGCCGCCCCGACGGCCGCCTCGAGCTCGTGCACGCCGTCGAGCAGCACCTCGCGCTTGTCGGCGAAGTGCCGGAAGTACGTGCGCTCGGTGACGCCGGCGCGCTCGGCGATCTGCGCGGTCGTGGTCTGCTCGAACCCCTGCCCGCCGTCTCCGTCGACCGGGCCGACGCCGCCGACCACTTCGGCTGGCTCAGCCGGTTCTGGGGCATGGACGCCGTCGCGTCGAGCGCGATCACCCGCGAGCGGCTGGGCTGGGAGCCCGTCGGCCCGACCCTGGTCGAGGACCTCGCCGCAGGCGCCTACGACCGCGTGGCGCGCGGCTGACGCGGTGGCGTCAGCCGGGGCGGTCCTCGTCGGCGAGCCGCGGCTCGGTGCGCAGCGCCGGGCGTACGCCCGCCTTGTCGGCGTAGAACGCGCGGATCTCGTCCATGTCGGCGCGCACGTCGCCGGTGAGGCGGAGGGTGGGGCCGAGGCCGGTCGTCATCGTGGTGCGGTCGACGTACCCGAGCGTCACCGGCAGGTCGGCGGCCCGGGCGATGCGGTAGAAGCCGGACTTCCACCCGTCGCCCGACCGCGTGCCCTCGGGCGTGACGACGAGGTGGAACACCTCGCCGGCGCGGACGTGGGCGAGCACGTCGTCGACCACGCGGCTGGGGTCGCGACGGTCCACGGGGATGCCGCCCAGCGCTCGCATGAGCGGACCGCGCCAACCGGCGAACAGGGTGTGCTTGCCCAGCCAGCGCACGTCCAGGCCGAGCCGCCACGCGATGGCGAGCATGAGGACGAAGTCCCAGTTCGACGTGTGCGGCGCGCCCACCAGCACGCCCGCCTGCGCCGGCGCGGGCTCG
This sequence comes from Isoptericola nanjingensis, assembly GCF_050311635.1. Taxonomy (NCBI): domain Bacteria; kingdom Bacillati; phylum Actinomycetota; class Actinomycetes; order Micrococcales; family Promicromonosporaceae; genus Isoptericola; species Isoptericola nanjingensis. The sequence goes on from NZ_JBNOZL010000009.1 coordinate 70,775, forward strand.
CTGCGCAGGGTCCAGCGGCTGAGCCGCCAGTAGGTGCCGGCGAGCGCACGCCGCAGGGTTCTGAGCATCGGGCGACTCTACCGGCCCGTCTCGCAGAACCCGTGTCGGAGGGCCGCGCCATGCTGCCGGGATGAGCGAGCACGCGCACGGCGTCCACCACACCATCGACTACCTCGAGCTGCCGGTGACCGACCTCTCGGCGGCCCAGGAGTTCTACGCCGCGGCCTTCGGCTGGGAGTTCGTCTCCTACGGTCCGGGGTACGCGGGCATCCGCACGGCCGCGGAGCAGGCGCCTGCCGAGGCGGGTGGGCTGCGCCTGGCCGAGGCCGCCGACGTCTCCCGGGGCGGGCCGTTCGTCCTGCTGTACTCCGACGACCTCGACGCGACGCTGGCCGGCGTGACGGCCGCGGGCGGTCGGGTGGTCGACGGCCCGTACGAGTTCCCCGGCGGCCGCCGCTTCCACTTCCTCGACCCCAGCGGCAACGAGCTCGGGGTGTGGGCGACGGCCTGACCGGGCTCTGGCAGGCTCGTGCCGTGACCGCTGCCGCGAGCCCTCGCGTCCCGCTCCGTGTCGCCCTCCTCGGGTCGGGCGCGGGGAGCACCGCCGACCACCTCCTGGGGTCGGGCGCCGCCGACGTGCGGCTCGTGCTCGGGAACAACAGCCGATCGGGGATCTTCGACGTCGCCCGGCGGCACGGCGTCCCGACCGCCCACCTCAGCGGTGTCACGCACCCGGACGCGGACGACCTCGACGCCGCCGTCCTCGCCGCGCTCGACGGCGCCGAGGCCGACGTGGTGGTGCTCGCCGGGTACATGAAGAAGCTCGGGCCGCGGGTCCTCGCCCGCTACGACGGGCGGATCCTCAACACGCACCCCGCCCTGCTGCCGGAGTTCGGCGGCGCCGGCATGTTCGGCGACCGCGTGCACGAGGCCGTCCTGGCATCCGGCCGCACGGTCTCCGGCGCGACGGTCCACGTGGTGACGGCGGACTACGACGAGGGACCCGTCGTCGCGCAGACCGAGGTACCGGTCGTCCCCGGCGACGACGTGCCCGCCCTGCGCGCCCGGGTGCAGGCTGCGGAGAAGTCGCTCCTCGTCGAGGTGCTGCGGGCCTGGTCCTCCTGAGCCGGCGCGCCGGCGTGTCACCCCGGGCCAGGTCAGGCCTCAGCCGCGCGCGAAGGCGAGGCTCTCGGCCACGACGGACACGACGGCGTCGACCTCCGCGGCGTCGCGCGGGCCGTAGACCATGTACTCGGTGCCGAAGTCCTCGTACTGGTGCGGTTCCGCCCACCCGAGCGCGACGAGCTCCTCGCCGCGCTCGTGCGGCAGCACCAGGTGCACGCTCGTGTCGGTCACGCCGTGCAGGTGCACGGGCTCGAGGCGGCGGCCCGGGGCGAGGTTCGTCGACGGCTCCCGCTCCTGCTCGAGGTCGGCGAGGAAGACCGCGCGCGAGGACTTCGGCGACACCTGGCTGTGGCCCTCGACGACGCCGTCGAGCGCGAAGACGCGGGCGACCAGCTCGCCCCACAGGGCGGGCGTCGACCGCTGGGTGAGCTGGCGGTGCGGGCCCTCGTCGGAGGTGGCGGGTCGGTCGCCCGGGCGGGCGGTGGTCAGGCGTGGGGCGGTCGGCACGGTGGCACGGTACCCGCTCCCGTCAGCCCGCCACCGCCAGCGCGAGCACGCCCGCCGCGACGGCGAGCGGCGCGACGACGGCGCCCTGCAGCACCACGCGGCGCACCAGCCCCGTCGGGGCGGAGAACGTGTGCCGCCGGTACTGCTGGAGCCACAGCAGCGTGGCGAGCGACGCCCAGGGCGTGATCAGCGGCCCGGCGTCGACGCCGACGAGCAGCGCCGCCAGCCGGGCGTCGTCGCCAGTCACGGTCGGGGCGAGCGCCAGGTAGGCGGGCAGGTTGTTCACCGCGTTCGCCGACGCCGCGCCGACGGCGGCGACCTGGGCGAGGGACCCTGCGTCGTCGCCCGTGCCCACGAGCGGGGCGAGCAGGTCCGTGAGGCCGTGCGCGTGCCAGGTGCCGACGACGGCGAACAGGCCGGCGGTGACCACGACCGTGCGCCACGGCACGAGCTCGCGGACCGGGACGGGCAGCGGGACCCGGCGCCACGCCGTCGCCGCCCCGAGCGCGACGACGGCGCCCAGCGCCACGAGCAGGACCGGCAGCCCGGCCGCGAAGCCGGCGCCCATGAGGACGACGACGGCCCCCGCCGTCCACAGCAGGACCGGGTCGGCGGCCCGGCGAGGCTCCGGCACGGCGTACGTGCCGCGCAGCGCCGGCGCGTGCAGGACGGCGAGCGCGGCGACCACGACGACGAGCACCGCGGCGGCGGGCGCGACCATGACGCCGAGGTACCCGGCGTCGAACGACCGTGCGGCCATGAGGTTGGTGAGGTTGGAGACCGGCAGCAGCAGCGACGCCGTGTTGGCGAGCGCCAGCACGGTGAGCGCGAGGGGGAGCGGGTCGCGGCCGGCGCGGCGGGCGACGGCCACGACGGCCGGGGTGAGCAGCACGGCGGTCGTGTCGAGGGACAGGACGACGGTGCAGAGGGTCGCGACCGCGGCCACGAGGAGCCACAGCGCCAGCGCCCGCCCGCGGGCGAGTCGCGCGGCGCCGTCCGCGACGGCGTCGAACAGCCCCGCGCCCGCGCAGAGCTCGGCGACCACCGTGAGCAGGACGACGAAGCCGAGCACCGGCCCGGTCAGGGCGGCGAGGGAGCGGGCCTCGGCGGCCGGCAGCGCCCCCGACAGCGGCAGGACGACGACGAGCACCAGGGCGGGCACCCACAGGGGCGGCAGGAGCCGTCGCGCGGGGCGTGTCACGGGCTGAGCGTAGACGTCGGCCCGACTTCAGCCGTATCGATCGACGATGTAGTGATCGACCCCCCGCCGGCAACTGAGGGGTATGAGCACTCGACGGCGACGCCCCGGGGACGCCTCCGCGCCCCTGATCTTCGCGCTCGTGGGCCTCGGCTGCGCCAGCGTCTGGGTGGTGTGGCTGGGCGTGCTGATGCTCACCGGCGTCTCGGGGCCGCAGCCGGCCGGCGGGGTGCTGGCGGCCGGCGGGGTCGCGGTGCTGGTCGCCGACGGTCTGCTGGTGGCGTCGCTGCTGCGCGGCCCGACGCGGATCGTGGCGCACGACCCGTCCGGCACGCGGTGGTCGCTGCGCGCGGCGCCGGTGCCGGTGCGCCTGGCCACGTCGGACCCGCTCGAGCCCGGGTCGCGCGGCGCGGCCCTCGCCGCCCAGGTCGTGCGCGCCGCCACCCGGCCCGGCACTGCGGACCGCGTCGACCGGGCGCGCGCCGTCCTGGTGCTGCGGCAGATCCTCGAGGTCGCGCAGGGTCCGGACGGGTCCGGCGGCCCCGGCAGCGACGCCGACTGGGCGCGGGTGCGCGCGGCCGTCGTGGACCTGACCCTGCGGGCGTCCGACCACCCGCCGCACCCGGTCACCCTGCTGCCGTGGGAGGAGCACCTCACCGCGCCGCAATGAGCTGCCTGCGGCGCCCGTCCGGCCTGATCAGGGGCTCGCCGGGCGGTCGCCGCGGGCGTCGGCGGCAGCAGCCGCGCCCGCCGGGTAGGGGAGGGCCTCGGCCAGCGCGGCGGCCGCCGCGAGCACGGCGTCGGCGCGCACGGTGTCGCCGAGCCGGCGCAGGGCGGCGGCCTGCACCACCTGCGCGTCGACCTCCGCGAGCCGCTCCCCGGTGCCGTGGGCGCGCATGGCCTCCGCCGCGGACAGCTCCAGGGCGCGGGCGGGTTCACCGGTCCTCAGCGCGCACCGGGCGGCGAGCACGGGCACCGGTTCCCAGGCGCCGTCGAGCGCGCGCAGGGCGTCGAGCGGGCGCTGCTCGCGCAGGGCGAGCTCGGCGAGCGCGGTGCTCGCCTCGTGCAGGGCCTGCCGGTCGGCGAGCAGGGTGGCGGCCGCCACGGCGCGTTCCAACAGGGCGCCGGCGTCGCCGGGGCGACCCTCGGCCGTGCGGACGCGGCCGAGCACGGCGAGCGCGTACGGCACGAGCCACCCGGCCTCGTCCTCGGCGCCGCGCACCGCCTCCTCCGCCAGGTCGCGCGCTCGGTCCACGTCGCCCAGCAGCAGGTGGAGCTCGGCGAGGTTCGCCCGCTCGAACGCCGCGGAGACCGGGTCGCCTGACTGTGCGACCAGGTCCAGGGCGCGGCGGCCGATCGCGACCGACTCGTCGAGGCGACCGGCCCGCCGGGCGTTCTCGCGCTGCGAGGAGAGGATGTTGCCGAGCAGTGTCGGGTCGCCGTACGCCTGGGCGTGGGGGAGGGCCGTGTCCGCCGCCTCGCCGGCCTCGCGGATCCGCCCCGACTTCCCGAGGTTCGTCGCGCGCAGAGCGTAGGCGCGGGCCAGGAGGCCGTCGCGGGACGACGGCGGCACGTGGTCGACGGCCAGCAGTGCACGGTCCACCGCGACGACGCCCTCGTCGTGGCGCCCGAGCCGACTCAGGAGCGTGGCCCAGGCCAGGTGATGGGCGGCGGCCTGCTCGGGCGACGTGCGGGCCTCCACCGGATGACCCTCCAGCACCCGCACGGCGTCCTCCTGGTCGCCGGTGCGGGCGAGCATTTCGGCCAGCCGGGACGCCGCGAGCACGGTGCCGTCGTGGTCCTCCCGCCGCGAGAACTCGGCGAGCGCCGGCCGCAGCACCTGGACCGCCTGCTCGAACTGGCCCATGCGTCGCAGGACCTGGCCGTGGTCGAGCCGCGCCCGGGCGGCGTCGACGTCGAGGCGGGCGACGAGGTCGCGGTAGTAGCGGTCGGCGGAGTCGTTCGCGTACAGGGCGGCGGCGCGCTCGGCGGCGCGGCGCAGGTACTCGGCCGCGCGGGGGTCGTCGGTGCGGGCGAAGTGCGAGGCCAGCACGTCCACCGCCTCCGGCCGGCGGCGCAGGACGGTCTGCGCGAACGCGGCGTGCAGCCTCCGGCGCCGGACGGCGCTGAGCCGGTCGTAGCAGGTGATCCGCACCAGCGGGTGACGGAACGCGAGGCCCGTCTCGGCGCGCCCGTCGACGACGACCACGCGCTCCTCCACGAGCGACGCCGCGAGCGCGCGCTCCACCGCGTCCGCGGCGGCCGCCCCCGTCAGCGGCGGGTTCAGGCCTTCGGCGGCGACGTCGAGCAGCTCGGTGAGCGCGGCGTCCCCGCCCGCCGCGGACAGCGCCTCCACCACCTGCCGGGCGTCGGCGTCGAGCCGCCCCAGGCGCTCGTCGACCAGCTGTCGCACGCCGAGCGGTGCGACGTCGTGGCCGCCGTCCTCCTCGGGCCCGGCGGGGTCGCGGAGCCCCCGCGCGAGCTCCGCGGCGAACAGCGGGTTACCGAGGGACAGGTCCCAGACCCGGCCTAGACGGGCGTCGGCGACGGGATCCCGGCCCGCGTCCTCCCCGCCGCCCTCCTGACCGAGGGCATCCGCCGCGACGGCGAGGCACGCGGCGCGGTCGAGCCGCCCCACCTCCTCGGGCGCGGCGAGCCCGGCCCGCTCCAGGGACGTCAGACCGACGCGGCGGGGGTCGCCGTCGGGCAGCTCCTCCCACCGCAGCGTCACGAGGAAGCGGAGCGCGGTGCCCGCCCGGGCGGCCCGGCGGGCGAGGTGGCCGAGCAGCTGGAACGACCCGGCGTCGGCGGCGTGCAGGTCGTCCAGCACGACGACGACGGGGCGCGCGGCGGCGAGGTCGCCGAGCAGCGCGGCGGTGCCGCGGAACAGCCGGTCCCGCTCCTCCTCGGGGCTCCGGCCGGCGCCGTCCGCGCGGCCGAGCGACGGCAGGAAGGCCGCCAGCTCCGGGTGCTCCGCTCCGACGCGGGCGCGCGCGCCGGCGCTCTGCTCGGCCAGCCAGCCGTCGAGGGCCTCCGCGAACGCCCCGTACGGGGTGTGCCCCTCGGCGTCGTGCCCGGCGCCCCACAGCACCGCCGCGCCGTCCGCGGCGGCGCGCCGCGCGGCCTCCGCGACCAGTCGCGTCTTGCCCACCCCGGCCTCGCCGGCGAGCAGGCGCACCGGCGGGCCACCGTCGGCCCGGAGCCGTCCCAGCTCCGCCTCCCGTCCGCGCAGCGGTGACGCCGCGGGGGCGCGCAGCGGCGCGGGGAGGGCGGCGCCGTCCGGTGTGCCCGACGGCGTGGCGTCGAGGGCGAGCCGGTGCAGGCGCTCCGTCTCGGGGCCGGGCCGCACCCCGAGCTCGGCGTCGAGGGCCTCGCGGCACGCGTGGTACTGGTACACCGCCCGCCGGCGCAGCCCCTGGCGCAGGAACGCCTCGATGAGCACCCGGTGGGCCAGCTCCTCCGCAGGGCTGTCCGCGAGCACCGCCTCCGCGGCCGCCACCGCCGCGGCGACGTCCCCGGCCGTCAGGTGCGCGGCCGCCAGGGCGAGCCGCACCTGCTCGCGCAGCGCGTCGATCCGGTCGCGGCGGGGTTGCGCCCAGGTGGCGTAGCGGTCCTCGGGCAGCAGCTCGCCGGTGAACAGGGCGAGCGCGGTGGCGAGGTCGCCCGGGTCGCGCGTGGCGAGCGCGGCGACGGCGGCCGCCTCGGCGTGGTCGGCGTCGATCCACACGGCGTCCGGATCGAGCCGCAGCAGCGCGCCGTCCGTCACCAGGTACGACGACGAGGCCCGCGGCGCCAGCTCCGGCTCCAGCGCGTGGCGTGCCGCGTGCAGAGCGACGCGCAGGCTACCCACCTGGGCGGACCCGTTCGCGTCGGGCCAGCAGACGTCCATCGCCTCCTCGCGGTGCAGACGTCGCTCGGGCGAGACGGCGAGCAGCTTCACGAGCGTGCGGGCGCTGGGACGAGGCCAGCGCTCCGGGAGCTCGGGCCCGCCGTCGCGGGTCACCCGGAACCCGCCCAGGAGGTGCAGCCGCAGCAACGGGGCGCCGGGCGCGGCCGGGCCCGTCGATGAGCTGGGGCCGGGTTCCATGACGCGTCACTGTAATCGAGCCGGATTTCACCCGGTGTCCACGACCGAGGACCCCCAGGCAGATGCCCGGGGGTCCTCGTGATGCGCTGTCCGAGACGGTCAGGAGAGCTTGAACGTCGCGATCCGGTGGCTGTTGTCGTCGAGCGACAGCACGCGGCTGCCGAGCTGCTCGGCCATGCGGTCGTAGCCGTGGTGGTCGAAGCCCAGCGAGACGATCTCCTCGCCCCCGTCGCCGTCCAGGTCGGCGGCCAGGTAGTTGCGCCCGCCGAGGCTACGTCCCGTGCCCACACCGTTCTGGAACGACCAGCCCGTCGTCAGCACCGTCGGGTCCCACGCGCCGACGCCGCCCTCGATGCCGCCGGCCAGCAGACGGCGGCCGCCCGGCCCGGTGATGAACTGCACGCCGCGCAGCGGCGAGACCACCGAGCTACTGGTCGCGGCGCCGTCGGGCCCGAAGCCCTTCAGCGTGCCGAAGCTGAGCTGGTACAGCACGCCCGCCTCGTCGTCGGCGAAGTAGCCGTCGTGCGACCAGGGGCTGCCCACGACCGCCCGGTGGAGCACTTCGCCGGTGCGCCCGTCGCGGATCTCGGTGACGGCCCGCGGCTCGGCGACCGAGAGGTCGCTGTCGGTCGTCTTCGCGATCGACGTGATCCACGTGTAGACCACGGCGTGCCCGTCCGCGTAGGGGATCGACGGCGAGGTGAAGACGCCGCGGCGCAGGATCGCGCCGTACAGCTTCCCGTTCGTGCCCTGGGCCGGGGCGGTCGGGGTCGCCTCCCAGCCGGCCGCGCCGGTCGTCCCGTCGATCGCGACCGCCCCCTGCACGCCGTCGGTCATCTCGAGCGAGCCGACGCTGGCGTACTGCGCGTACACCTGGCCGTCGCCGACCACGGTGTCCGAGAAGACGACGTCGCCCGCCGCCTCCGGCGCCTCGTACGTCCACACGGACCGGCCGCGGGCGTCGAACGCGCGCAGCGCGTCGGTCGGCACGAGGACCTCGTCCTTGCCGTCGTCGTTCACGTCCGCCACGGTGACGGAGCGGACGTACCGCCCCTCGCCGTCGATCGTCGTGAGCACGGTGCCGGTGGCCCCGTCGAGGATCACGGTCGCCACGTCGGCGGCGACGACGACCTCGGGCTTCCCGTCGCCGTTCACGTCACCGGTGCGCACGTCGTGCACCTCGCCGGGCACGGTGGCGCGCCACAGCTGCTTCGGCGTCCCCTTGACGAGGGATCGGCCGTCCCAGGCCCACACCCCGCGGGACTGGCCGCCGGCGACGACGTCGGGCTTGCCGTTGCCGTCCAGGTCGGCGGACCCGGCGAAGTTCAGGTCGCCCCGCAGCGGGGTGAGGCCGGTCTCCTTGCCCGCGGCCACCGTGTACGTGTGGATGTTCTGCGACTGGTCGACCACGCGGACGTAGTCCGTGCCGCCGGCGCGGTAGACCTGCTGGAACATCGGCGACGCGGCGACGCCCTCCTGGCGCCACCTCACCTTGCCCTTGGTGGTGTACGCCGTGACCGCGCCGTAGCGCAGCCCGCCCGGGTTGTCGGCGGTGGCCATGCCGTCGTCGTCCTGCGCGGTGGCGATCAGCAGGCCGCCCGCGACGTCGAGGCCCCACGTGCTGGGCGCCTCGCCGGGGTTGGCGGCGTCGCGCTTGGTCGTGGCGCTCCACTGCAGGCTGGTGCCGTCCTTGCCGCTGAGGACGCGGACCGTGCTGGCGTTGACGTAGAGGTTCGCGTCGAGCGTGGACTCGGAGACCACGTACTCGGTGCCGCCGCCGGCCGCGGCGTCGCCGACCAGCATCGTGGTGGGCAGCGCGTTCACCCGGGTGCTGAGGACCTCCCGGTCGCCGGTGCCGAGGTCGTAGGTCACGATCGCGTACCTCAGAGCGTCGGAGACGTCGGCCTGCTCGAGGGCGACGACGCGGCCGCGGGCCGCGTCGAGGTGGAGCTGGCGCCCGTACAGGTCGCCGTCCGCCTGCCACACCGTCGCGCCGTCGGCCGTGTCGAGCACGAGCGTGTGTCCCTCAGGGGCGACCGCGTCGGTCTTGCGCCGGTTCCACGAGACGGCGACGTGCCCGTCGCCGAGGTCCTCGACGGCGCCCCACGACGCCGCGCCGGCCTCGCCGGTGTCGAACGTCCAGGTCTCCGCAGGCGTGAGGACGCCGTCGGCGACGGTGAAGCGGGTGCCGGTCAGCGTGGCCGTCTGGTCCGCGGGCGCGTACTGGTTGGTCCGCGGCGCGTCCGCGACGAGCAGGGTGTCGCCGATGACCTTCACCATCGAGGCGTACGAGTACACCTTCGACCACGCCGTCGCGCCCGTCTTCCCGTCCAGGACGGTGACGAGGGTGCCGGTCTTCATCGTGGTGCCGGGGATGGTCGCCCCGACGGGCGGGCTGACGCCGACCGCCGCCGAGAACACGAGGTCGGGCACGCCGTCGCCGGTGAGGTCGGCGGTGTCGTACCCCGCGTCGGAGGTCGGGGAGAACGGGCTGACCGCGTTGTAGCCCATGAGGACCAGCGGCGGGTACATCGTCTTCTCCCACACGCGGGCGGGCTTGACGCCCCAGTCCGCGTAGAGGGAGTCGTTGGTGCGCTCCCAGACGGTGCTGCCGTCCGGCGTGTGCAGCTGGACGTTCCCCAGGCTGTGCAGCGTGAAGTACTGCTGCCCCTTCGCGGGGAGCGTGACGCCCAGGCCCCGCACGCCCTCCATCGAGGACGTGGCGGTGAAGGTGACGGGCGTCGTCGGGTCGACCGGATCGGCTGCGTCGGCCTCCGCGCCCTCCGTGGGCCCGGCTGCGGCGTCGTCGGTGCCGGCGCCGACCGACGCGTCACCGTAGAGCCCGCCGCTCATGCGGTCGGCCAGGTCCTGCGCCTGGGCGTCGGTCAGGGTCCGGGCGGCGCCGTCGTCGTGCCCGGCCGCGGAGGCCTGCGGGGCGATCGCGAGCACGAGGCCGGCGGCGACGAGGGTACAGGCGAGCTGTGACGCCCGCCGGTGATGGGTGAGCTTCATGGTCAGTCTCCCTGCGCGATGCGGATCGCCGCGCCGTCCGTGAGGACGGGCTGGTCGAACGAGTACTGGAGGGCGTCGGAGCCGGCCTGGTTCTCGATGCCGACGGTCGCCGAGGCGCCGTCGCCGGGCACGGTCTTGTACTGGAACGTGATGTCGCCGGAGGCCTCGTCGAACAGGACCTCGAACGAGACGCGGCTGTCGTCCGATGCGAGCTTCGCCTTGTCCCACACGACGGCGAAGGTGCGCTTGCCGGCCTTGCCCTTCAGCGCCGTCTGCACGCTGGACCTCTTGTCCAGGGTCAGGTCGTCCCAGAACGGGGCGACGACGCCGTTCGGCCGGGCCGCGGCGGGCAGCGCGGTGTTCTCGTAGTCGCCGAGCCGCGGCTCGAGGAAGTTGACCAGGCCGTTGGTGGTGACCGAGGCGCTGGAGTAGTCGACGCCGTACAGGCTGACCCAGAACGGCAGCGCGATCGTCGTGGCGTCCTCGTCGCCGCTCAGGGCGACCGTGTCCGTGCCCTTGACCCAGGAGTAGTCCGCGGGGGTGCAGCTGTTGCCGTACGCGTCGGAGCGCGGCGGGAGCTGGACGGTGCGGGTCTCGAGGCCGTCGACCGTGACGTCGGTGCGGGAGTCGCCGTTGCAGAGCACGGGGTCGGCCGGCTCGACGGTCAGCGTGTAGTCGCCCTCGGCCACGGCCGGGACGGAGAACGTGCCGTCGGCGCCCGTGGTGACCGCGTCCAGCGGCGTGCCGCTGACCTCGACGGTGGCGCCCGCGAGCGGCGCGCCGGTGACGTCGAGCACCGTGCCGGTGACCGCGTGGGTGGCCGTCGCGGCGAGCTCGACGTCCTTCGACACCGTGGCGCTCGCGGCGAGCTCGAGGCCGGCGACCGTCGTCGGGGCGTACCCGTAGCCGCTCAGGGTCAGGTCGTACGTGCCCGCGGCGAGGGTGAGGCGGTAGGAGCCGTCGACGCCGGTGAGGACGGTGCGTGCGCCGGTGGCGGGGCTCGTCGCCGTGACGGTGACGCCGCGCAGCGGGGCGCCCGTGTCCTTGTCCGTGACGGTGCCGGTGAGCGTGGCGGCCGTGTGCGGCGCGAGGTCGACCGACGCGAGGATGTCCAGCTTGCCCTCGCCCCACACGTTGTTCATGCCGGCGGTGCCGCCGCAGTGCGTGTCGTCGACGTCGCGGGCGCCCTGGTCGAGCAGCGCGCGGGTGCCCTCGATGTCGCCGATCAGCGACGGGGCGGCCGACCAGAGCAGGGCCACGGCGCCCGCGACGTGCGGCGTGGCCATCGACGTCCCGCCGAGGACCTGGTACCCCGAGCCGGGCCAGGTGGAGCGCACGTCGACGCCCGGGGCGGTGATGTTCGGCTTGGCCGAGCCGTCCACGAGGGACGGGCCGAAGCCGGAGAAGTCCGCGATGACGCCGCTCGCGTCGTAGGCGCCGACGCCGTACGCCGGGGCCTGCGCGCCGGGGGACTCGGTCGTGGAGCAGGTCACGCCGTCGCCCTTGTTGCCGGCGGCGAACGCCTCGAAGATCCCCGCGGCGTCCCAGGCGGTGAGGATGTCCTGGTAGAAGGTGGTCTTGCCGCCTCCCCAGGAGTTGTTCACGATGTTCGGCGCGAGGTCGGGGCGGGGGTTCTTCCCTTCCGAGTCCGTGGGCGCCAGGATCCACTGGCCCGCCTTGAGCAGCGACGTGTCGGTGCAGGAGTCCGTCTCGCAGCCCTTCGCGGCGATCCACGTCGCGTCCGGGGCCACGCCGATGCCGTCGTCCCCGACCATCGTGCCCATCGTGTGGGTGCCGTGGCCGTTGTTGTCGCAGGGGACGCCGCTGTCGCCGCACTCGCCCGTCGCGTCGTACCAGTTGTAGTCGTGCGTGAACGAGCCGTCGCCGTTGGTGCCGCGGTAGCTGTTCACCAGGTCCGGGTGGTCGTACTGGACTCCCGAGTCGACGTTGGCGACGACGATGCCCTCGCCGCGGTCGTCGTAGTCCTTCCAGACGTCGTCGGCGTCGATGTCGGCGACGCCCCACTCGGGGGTGCCGTCGTCCTCCGGGGCGGTCGTGACCGCGCCGGCAGGCGTCGACTCCGTCTCGTCGAGGTGGTAGGTCTGCTCCTTGACGATCGACGCGACGTCGGAACGCTTCGCCAGGTCGGCGACCAGGTCGGCGTCGCCGGTCACCTGGACGGTGTTCGCGATCCAGAAGTCCTGGTGGCCCACCTTCTGCTCGTCCAGGAACGTGGTGAGCGAGCGCTGGCTGGTCTCGGCGTGGCGCTTCAGCTCGGTGTAGGCGGCGGTCGCCCGCGCCGCGTGCGAGCGCTTGGCGCGGGGGGCGGACAGCCTGGCCTGGTCCTTGAGGACGACGAAGAAGGTGGCGTCCTTGCCACCCTTCACGGCGCCGGCGAGCGCGGAGTCGACCTTGGGGCTGTCGCCGGCGGCGACAGCAGGGTCGGCGACGGCCGAGAGGGGGCTGGTCAGCAGGGCGGCGGCCGTCAACGTGGCCGCTGCCCAGGCGGCGCGGCGCCGCCGGGGCGGTCGGGGCAGGGGCATCGGTGTGCGCTCCTCAGGGGCAGGTGCAGGGTGCCTGCACGCTAAGGAGCCGCCGTTACTGAGCCATTACCGGTCCTCGCCGGCGACCGGTCCCGGGCCGTCAGGCGGGCTGCTCCCCGGGCTTCACGGCGAGCACGGGGCACTCGGCGGTGAGCAGGATGCGCTGCGCGACGGAGCCCATGAGCAGCTTGCCGACGGGGCTGCGGTGCCGCAGCCCCACGACGACGAGGCGCGCGGACAGCTCGGCCGCGACATCGAGCACCTGCTCCGCGACGTCGCGCCCCATCTCCTGGCGCACGACGTGCGGCAGCCCGGTGCCCCGCAGCCGCTCGGCGAGGTCGGCGAGCCCGCCGGGGGCGGCGAACCGCTCGTCCACCAAGGCGTCGCCGCGGGTGCCGTTGACGACGGCGACGCCGCGCCCGCCCGCGGCGGCACCCTCGGCGGCCCAGGCGATCGCGTGCTCCAGCGCGGCGTCGCCGAACTCGTCGGGCGTCCAGGCCACCACCACCCAGCCGGCGGCCGGGGGCGGGGTCTGCTCCTGCACCGGTTCCTGCCCCGCGGTCATCGGGCGCTCCCTTCGGTCACGGTCTCGGCGTCCTCCGGGTCCTCGGCCTCCGCGACGATCCGCGACTCGGTCCGCGACCGCCACCGCGACAGCAGCGGTCGCGTCAGCAGCACCAGCGCCAGCACCGCGTAGATGGCGATGGCGAGCGGCTCGCTCCACAGGATGGCGGGGTCGCCGCCGGAGATGGTGAGCGCCTCGCGCAGCTTGGTCTCCATGAGCGGCCCGAGGATGACGCCGAGGATCAGCGGCAGCACGGGCAGCCCGAACCGGCGCATCGCCATCCCGAGCAGGCCGAACACCAGCAGCAGCGCGATGTCGAACGGGTCGAGGTTGGTGGCGTAGGCGCCCAGGCAGGCGAAGAACAGGATGCCCGCGTACAGCTGGGGCCGCGGGATGCGCAGCAGCCGCGCCCACAGCGGCGCGAGCGGCAGGTTGAGCACGAGCAGCAGCAGGTTGCCGATCAGCAGGCTGGCGAGCAGCGTCCACACCATGTCGGCGTGCTCGGTCATGAGCTGCGGGCCGGGCTGGATGCCGTACCCCTGCAGCGCGGACAGCATCACGGACGCCGTCGCCGTCACGGGCAGGCCGAGCGCCAGCATCGGCACGAGCATGCCCGCGGCCGACGCGTTGTTCGCGGCCTCCGGACCGGCGACGCCCTCGATGGCGCCCCGGCCGAACTCGTCCTTGGCGTCCGCCCGCCGCTTGGCCACGCCGCGCTTCGCCAGGCTGCGCTCGGTGACGAACGACAGGAACGTCGGCAGCTCGGCGCCGCCCGCGGGCAGCGCGCCGAACGGGAACCCGTACGCGGTGCCGCGCAGCCAGGGCTTCCAGGAGCGCTTCAGGTCCGCGCGCCTCAGCCACGGCTGACCGACCGGCACGACGCGGGCGGGCTTGCGCCGCAGGTGCGCCGCCACCCACAGGGCCTCGCCGAGGGCGAAGATTCCGACGGCCACCACGACGATGTCGAGGCGGTCCACGAGCTGCGTGACGCCGAACGTCAGGCGCGGCTGCCCGGTGTTGAGGTCCAGCCCCACCAGGCCGATCGTGAGGCCGACGAACAGCGACATGAGGCCGCGCAGCGGGCTCGCGCCCAGCACGGTCGCGGTCATGACCAGCGCCAGCACCATGAGCGCGAAGTACGACGGCGCGCCGATCTCGACGGCGACGTCGGCCAGCGCGGGCGCGAACATCGCGACGAGCAGCGTGCCGATCGTGCCGGCCACGAACGACCCGACGGCGGCCGTCGCCAGCGCCTGCGCGCCCCGCCCGGCGCGGGCCATGAGGTTGCCCTCGAGCGCCGTCATCACGGACGCGGACTCGCCGGGCGTGTTGAGCAGGATCGACGTCGTCGACCCGCCGTACATGCCGCCGTAGTACAGGCCGGCGAACATGATGAACGCCTGTGTGGGCTCCAGCCCGAACGTCACGGGCAGCAGCAGCGCGATCGCCATCGCCGGCCCGATGCCGGGCAGCACGCCGACGAACGTGCCGAGCAGCACGCCCACCGCGGCGTACAGCAGGTTCATGGGGGTGAGGGCGGCGGCGAGGCCGTCCGCCAGCAGTCCGAGGTTGTCCATCAGAGCCTCACAGGATCCCGTCGAGGACGCCGGGGGTGAGCGGGATGCCCAGCCCGACGACGAAGCCGTACCAGCTGGCCACGGCGAGCACGAGACCCACCAGCGCGTCGCGGATCACCGTGCGGCTGCCGAGCGCCCACGCCGACCCGGCGAAGAGGATGGCGCCCGCGAGCGCCCACCCGAGCCAGCTCACGGTGGCGACGGTCAGCAGGATGACGCCGACCAGCTTCAGCACCGTGGGCCAGTCGGCGGGCGTGGTGACGTCGACGTCCTCGCCCGCCTCCGGCTCGGGGCGCGACCCCCGCGCCGTCGCGACGGCCAGCAGGATGCTCGTCACGGCCAGCCCGGCGCCGATGACGAGAGGGAAGACGCGCGGCCCCACGGGGTCGGCGAAGCCCACCTCAAGTTGGATGGCGTCGTAGACCGTGTAGGCGCCGACGACGAGCAGCACGGCCGCCAGCCCGTACTGGGCGGCGTCGACGCGCGGGGCGCCCGGGCCTCGTGGCTCCTCGCCGGCCGGCCCCGCGTCGGGGGTCTCCACCTCGGTGCTCACAGCAGGTTCAGCTCCTTCAGGGTGGTCGACACCCGCTCGTCCTGCTCGCGCAGGAACCGCTCGAAGTCGTCGCCGGTGGTGAAGGCGTCGGTCCAGCCGTTGTCGGCCAGGGCCTGCTCCCACTCGGGCGAGTCGTGCATGCGGGTGAGGTAGTCGACGAGCCGGTCGCGCGCCTCGTCGCTGATGCCGGGCGGGGCGACGACTCCGCGCCAGTTGGTGAAGACGAGGTCGATGCCGGACTCGGTGAGGGTCGGGACGTCGGCGAAGGCGTCCCCTGCGACGCGCTCCTCGCCGGAGACGGCGAGCACGCGCAGCTCGCCCGCCTCGATCTGCCCCTCGAACTCGGCGAGGCCGGAGAACCCGACCTGGATCTTGTGCCCCAGCAGGGCGCTGGTCAGCGGCCCGCCGCCGTCGTAGGACACGTACCGCAGGTCCTTCGGGTCGACGCCGGTCGCCTTGGCGAGCTGCATGGGGAACAGGTGGTCGGGGCCGCCGGGCGACGACCCGCCGCCCACGACCACGGAGCCCGGGTCGTCCTCCCACGCGGCGACGAGGTCGTCGATGGTCTCGAACGGCGAGTCCGCGGGGACGAGCACGCCCTCCTGCTCCTCGATGAGCTGGGCGATCGGCGTCGCGTCGTGGGGGCGGGCGTCCACGCCGAACGAGTACGTGGAGCCGACCACGCCGAGCCCGAGCGTCATGAGGAGCCGCTCGTTGCCGGCCTCGCCCATGAGGCGCGACATGGCGACCGAGCCGCCCGCGCCGAGGATGTTGGTGACCTGGATGTCGCCGCCGGTGATGCCGTCGCGGTCCAGGACGCCGACGGCGGCGCGGCCGGTCTGGTCGTAGCCGCCGCCGGGGCTGTTGGGGATCCACATGTCGAGGTCGGTCGAGTCGTCGCCGCGCGTGACCCCGCAGGCGGCGGTCACGGCGACCAGGGCGGCCGCCAGGGTCGCGGCGACGGCGGCGCGCAGGCCGCGTCGTCGGCGGGATGTCGTCGTCGACACCGGGTACTCCAGACTGTCGGTGCTGCGGGGCGGCTGTGCCCCGGGTGAGATCGTCACAGGTGACCGCCCGGCGCGTCATCATTGGGCAACCAAAGGAGGTTGTGGAACTTGCGGTCACGACGTTCGCGCGGCACCCGGCGGCACCTGACGCTCGGCGGTCAGGTGCTCGCGCTCCAGCTCGCCGTGCTGCTCGTCGTCGTCGCGGCGGCCGCCGTCGTCTTCCTGGGGCAGGCCGACGCCGCGTTCCGCGACGACCGCGCGGACCGCCTCGAGGTGGCGGCGGAGGGCCTGGCGGGCATCCCGGCGGTGCAGGCGACGCTCGCCGCCGACGCGCCCGACACGCAGGCGCTCGCGTTCTACCTGCAGACCCGCGCGGCGTACGTCGACGCCCGCAACGCCTACCTCACCGACCCCGAGGGCCGGATCCTCGTCGCCACGGACCCGACCCGCCGCGGCGAGCGTCTCGACCTGCCCGACGACGCCGCCGCGCGCGCCGGCAGCGGCGACGTCGACGACGTGGCGGGGCGGTCGATCGCGGCGTGGGTGCCGGTGTACGGCGGCAGCGACCCGGTGCCGCAGCCGCGCGCGCCCGAGCCGGTCGCCGTCGTCGTGCTGGCCGACCCGTACCCGCCGCTGACGGAACGGCTCTCGGACGCCGGCGGCGACGTGCTCGTGGTGCTCGGCATCGGCACCGCGCTCGCGGCGGCCGGGTCGTGGCTGCTGGCGCGCCTCGTCAAGCGGCGCACGCGCGGCCTGGAGCCGGCCCAGATCGCGGCGCTCGCGGACCACCGCGAGGGCGTGCTGCGCTCGATCCGCGAGGGCGTCGTCGTGGTGGGCGACGACGGCCGGGTGAGCCTCATGAGCGACAGCGCCCGGGAGCTGCTCGGCCTCGTCGGGCCGGTCGGAGGGGCTGGCGACGCGCCCGACCCGACGGGCCGCCGCCTGGAGGACCTGGGCCTCGACCCCGCCGTCCTGGACCTGCTGCAGGGCACCGACGAGGTGCACGACGCCGTCCTGGTCGCGGGCGACACCGTGCTCGTTCTCAACCGGCGCCGCGTGCTGCACGACAGCCGCCCGGCCGGCACGGTGACCACGCTGCGCGACCGCACCGAGCTGCTGGCGCTGCAGAGCGAGCTGCACGCGCGCGAGAGCGTCACGGAGACGCTGCGCGCACAGACGCACGAGTTCAGCAACCAGCTGCACACCGTCTCCGGGCTGATCGAGCTGGGGGAGTACGACGAGGTGGGGCGGTTCGTGGAGCGGCTCACGCGGCGGCGGGCCGACCTGAGCGACGTCGTGACGACGCGCGTCGCCGACCCGGCGGTGGCGGCGCTGCTCATCGCCAAGGCGACGCTCGCGGACGAGCGGCACGTGGAGCTCGTCGTCGACCCGGGCAGCGCGCTGCCGCGCCTCGACCCGGACCTGTCCGCGGACGTCGGCACCGTGCTCGGCAACCTCGTGGACAACGCCGTCGACGCCGCGGCCTGGGCCGCGGGCCCCGACGCGCACGGCGTCACGGCGCCCGCCATGGTCCGGGTGCGCCTGGCGCTGGACGGGCCGGCGCACGACGTCCTCGTCGAGGTCGCGGACACCGGGCCCGGCGTGCCGCCCGAGCAGGCCGACGCGATCTTCCGGCGCGGGTGGAGCACCAAGCCGCACGGCGCGACCGGCCGGGGCGTGGGGCTCGCGCTCGTGCACGTGCTGGTGCAGCGCCGCGGCGGGCGGGTGACGGTGCACAATGGCGACGCCCCGGCCGGGGAGGGCGGCGCCGTGTTCATCGCACGGCTGCCGCGGGCCGTCGCGGGCACCGGACGGACCGATCAGGGGGTGCAGCAGGCGTGAGCCTCGACGTGCTGGTGGTGGAGGACGACTTCATGGTCGCGTCCATCCACCGCCGCTTCGTGGAGCGGGTCCCCGGGTTCCGGGTGGTCGGCGAGGCGCACTCGGGCGCCGACGCGCTCGCCGCCGTCGAGGCCCTGCACCCCGACCTCGTCCTGCTCGACGTGCACCTGCCGGACATGAGCGGCATCGAGGTGCTGCGGCGCCTGCGGGCGGCGGGCCACGACCTCGGCGTCGTCGTCATCACCGCCGCCCGTGAGGCCGACACCGTGCGTGCCGCCGCGGCCGGCGGGGCGGCCCATTATCTCGTCAAGCCGTTCGCGTCCGACGACCTCACGGCGCGCCTGCAGGAGTTCCGCCGCGCCCGCGCGGCGCTGGAGGGTCTGGACGACGACAGCGCCGCCGGCAGCCCGGCCGAGATCCAGGCCGACATCGACGCCGTCTTCGCCCGCCCGCCGCAGGCGGCCGCGCCGCGCGATCCCCTGCCCAAGGGCCTCAGCCAGGAGACCGCCGACGTCGTGCTCGCCGCGCTCGCGGACGGCGCGGAGCTCAGCGCCACCGAGTGCGCCGACGCCGTCGGCGTCAGCCGGGTCAGCGCCCGCCGCTACCTGGAGCACTTCGCGACGACGGGGCGTGCCGCGGTGCGCCTCAACTACGGCACGGCGGGGCGCCCCGAGCGCCGCTACCGGCTGCGCTGAGCCGGCAGCGGCGCCCGCCGGGCGTCAGGGGAGCGGACGCCCGGCGACCGATCAGGAGCCCGAGCCCGGCCCGTACACGAACGCCTCGGTCATGCCGCCCTCGACGAGGTCCACGCGGGCGCACGAGGCGCCGTCGTCGACCACCTCGGTCGTCGGCACCTCGTACTCCTCGTCCGCGTACACCTCGTCGACGACGGCACGGGCCTCGTCGAGCGAGACGCACTCGTCCGTGATCCGCTCGCGCAGGGCGTCGATCGCCGGGTCGTCGTCGGGCCCGTGGAGCCGCTCGAACGGGTCCTCGGACGCGAAGAGCTGCACCTGGCGGTCGCCGACGGACACCTCGCCGTCGGAGCACGGCGGCGCGGCGCCGGGCGCCGCGTCGGGCGCCGGCTCGGACTCCGGCGTGACCACCGTCCAGTCCTGCAGGCCGAGCCGCTCGATCTCGCCCTGCGCCCAGGCGGCGACCCCCGGGACCGTGCGGCACCCGCTCCTGCCGCCGTCGACCGTGTCGGCCATGCTCCGCTGCAGCTCGACGACGCCGCCCTCGACCGCCTGCGTGCCCTCCAGCCGCTGCACGCCCGCAGGCACCTGGTCGGCGGGAGCCACGATCGTCTGGCCGTCCCACGCGAAGGCGACGGGGTCCTCGATCGGGGGCAGCCCCTCCTCGGCGAGCAGCGTGGTGCAGTCGGCGTACGGGTCGCCGGTGATCCACGAGCCGGCGGCGTCGAGGTGCAGCCCCTCGGGGGCGTCCGCGTTCCAGACGTGCACGCACGCGACGCCCTCGCCGCTGGAGCCCTGGAACGCCTGGATCGCCGCGTACGCGACGCCGCCCCCGGTGAGGACGGCGGCCAGGCCGATCGCGACCGCGCCTCGGCGCCCGAGCCGGCGTCGACGGGGGAGCGGGTCGTCGGCGGTGGGGAGGGTCGGCGCCGTCGCGCCGTCGGTGCTCGTCATGGTGATCTCCTCGCGCAGGGCGGCGAACGCCGCCTCGTCCACGGCGTCGAGGGGGGCTCGGCGGGCGGGGTCCGCGGCGCCCAGCCGCTTCATCAGGTCGCTCATCACGCCTCCTCGGTTCCGGGGCGGGCTGGTGCCCACCCGCTGATCACCTGTCCGGCCGCGTCGGTGCGTTGCACGGCCGGCTCGGTGCGCCGCACGCGGGGGACGTCGTCCGCCGCGGCGAGCGAGGCGAGCTGGTCGGCCAGCCGCCGTCGTGCGCGGTGCAGCCGGACGCGCACCGTGGCGCGGGAGACGCCGAGCACGAGGGCGATCTCGTCCCGCGCCAGCTCCTCCCAGGCGACCAGTCGCAGCAGCTCCTGGTCGTCGTCGCCGAGGCGCGCGAGCGCCCGCTCGACGTCGCTGACGTCGTCGTCGGACGGCGGCGGCACCGCCTCGACGACCTCGGCCCGCAGGCGGTCGGCGAGGGCGAGGCGGCGCCGGGTCCCGCGGTGGAGGTTCGCGAGGACGCGGCGCGCGACGCCGAACATCCACGGCCGCGCGTCGGTCCCGGAGGGGACGTCCTCGATGCGTCGCCAGGCGACCAGGAACGCCTCGGCGACGACGTCGGCGGCGTCCGCGGGGTCGGCGACGCGCCGCACCGCGTAGGCGAGCAAGGGGCGGTGGGTGGCCTCGAAGAGCGCGGTGAAGCGCGCCTCGTGGTCGGGCGGTTCGGGGGCTGGCATCGGTGGCCCTTCGGCAGGGAGGCGGTGACGACGGTGTCATGTCCGGCTCGGGTCAGGGCGTTGCAGGCCCTTCCGGCGACCGGTCGTCGCCCAGCACGCGCGCCGTGATGCGGGGCAGCGCGTCCGCCAGCGCGGCGGGCCGCGGGGTGCGGGTGACGAGCGTGACGCGCACCGTCCCGGGCACCGGGGACGGCACGACCCGGTCGCCCGGCGCGGCGTACCAGCGGGCGGTGAGCTCGGGCATGAGCGCGGGGCAGCCCAGCTCGCGCGCGATGCGGAGGGTGGCCTCGGTGGTGGGGCCGCGGCGCGGGACGGCGCCCAGCGCAGACAGCCGCCGGTGGGTGGCCTCGCCGGCCAGGTCGATGAGGCTGTAGACGACGGTGCGGCCCGCGAACGGCCGGCTCCCGGCGGCGAGCGGCGCGACGCCGTCGGGCAGCACGACCACCCGAGGCGACTCGCCCAGCGGGGTGCGCTGGAGGCCGCGCGGCACCGCCATCTGCTCCGCGACGGTGACGATCGCGGCGTCCAGCGTGCCCTCGTGCACCTGCCGCACGAGGTTCGGGCCGTGGTCGACCTCCGGGAGGATCGTGACCTCGGGCAGTTCGAGCTCGACGGCCGTGAGCACCATCGGGCTGAGGGCCTGGATGGTGCCGACCGACAGGGTCGGCGCGGCGACGGCGGCGAGCACCTGGTCGGGCAGGGCGTCCAGGTCGGCCAGCAGCCCCGCGGCCAGGCGGGCGAGCTCGCGGCCGGCCGGGGTGGGCCGGGCGCCGGTGGTGTCGCGGTCGAACAACGGCGTGCCGAGACGGCGCTCCAGGGCGGACAGGCGCCGGCTCGCGGACGGCTGCGCGACGAGCAGCTCGCGGGCGGCCGCGCCCACCGAGCCGTGCCGCGCGACCGCCTCGGCGAGCTGCAGGTCGTCCACCGTCAGACGGGAGGTCATGCCTCCAGCGTATGAGCGAGTTGCCCACGACGCCGTCTACCGGCGTCGGCCTCGGCCGCCGAGGATCGAGGCATGCGCCGTCCCCTGCTGATCCTCACCGCGATCACCTTCGTCACCTGGGTGGGTGCGCGGATCACGGCCGTCGCGCTGCCACTCGTGGCGCTCGCCGAGACGGGGGAGGCGTGGGCCACCGGCCTCGTCGGCGGCATGTCGGGGCTGCCGCTGCTGACGGTCGGCTGGTGGGGTCGCGGCCTGCGCGAGCGGCTCGTGTCCGGGCGGGCGCTCGCCGTCGTCATGCTGGCGCAGGTCGCGGGGCTCGCGATCGTGCCGGTCGCGGCGCTCGTCGGCCACGTGGGAGCGGTCAGCCTGTGCGCGTCCGGCCTCGTGACCGGCGTCGCCGGCGCGCTGCTCGGCCCTGCGGAGCGCGCGTTCGTCGCCGACCTCGCGGACGCCGGACGCCGTGATGCTGAGGCGCGCTCCGCGGGCTCCGCGGGCGGCGCGACGGCCGCCCGGTGGCTCGCGTGGCAGGACCTCGCGCACCGGGTGTCGATGATCTTCGCGCCGCCCCTGGGAGCGTGGCTGGTCGTGGCGTGGGGCGCGGAGCCGCTGCTGTGGTGCCAGGCCGCGGTCGTGCTCGCGGCGGCCGCGGCCATGCTGGGTGTCCCGCGGGCGGACGGCCGCGCCCCGGCGCGGGGCGAGGCGGCGCGGGGCGAGGCGGAGCCGACGGCGGTGCTCGCGGTCCTGCGCGCGCACCCGCAGGTCGCGGCGGGCATCGTCGCGGCGGGCGTCGGCGGGCTGTGCTGGTTCGGCTTCAGCCTCGGGCTGGCCGTCCTCGGCGTGGAGCACGGGATGCCCGGCGCGCTCGTCGCGGCGGGGATGAGCGGTTACGGCGCGACGTCGGTCGCCGCGTCGCTGGCGGCGCCGCTGGTCGTCGACCGGCTGCCGCGCCTCGCGACGGCGGTCGGGGCGTGGGCGGTGCTCGGCCTGTCGTTCGCGGCGCTCCCGGCGGTGGTGCCGAGCGTGGTGGGGGTCGCGCTCGTGTCCGCCGTCGGCGGCCTGGCGACGCCGTTCGGGATCGCCGCGCTCAACGCGCTGATCAGCGAGCAGACCTCCGGGCCCGAGCGGCGCGCGGCGTTCACCGCCGAGACCGTGCTGCACTCGGGCGGCGCCTCGCTGGGGCTGCTCGTGGGCGGCGCGGTCATCGGGTGGGTCGGCGCCGGGCCGGTGCTCGTCGCCGTGGGCGCGGTGCAGGTCCTCGTCGGCGGCGTCGGGCTGGTGGCGTCCCGGGCCCTCGGCGCCGGCGGGCGGACGACGGCCGAGGCGCCGGCCGCCGCCGTCAGCGGCTGAGCGACGCCGTGTCCGGCCCGGTCCCGTCGAAGGCCGCCCGCGCCGTCTCGACGTCGGGCAGGACGGACGTGGACCAGGCCAGCAGCGCGTCCACGAGGTCCTGGAGCGTGCTGCCCAGCGCCGAGACGCGGTACTCGACGGCGACCGGGCGGGAGCTGAGGAGGTTCCGCTCGACCATGCCGTTGCGCTCGAGCCGCCGGAGCGTCGCGGTGAGCGACTTCTGCGTCACGGCGGGGACGCTGCGGCGCAGCTCGTTGAACCGCTGCGGGCGTTCGCAGAGGGACTCGAGCACCTGCAGCGACCACTTGTCGAGCACCTGGTCGAGGAGCTCACGGTGGGCGGGCGTCAGGGCGGCGGGGGTGGTCTCGTGCACGACACCTAGTCTCGTTGAAGTGGCCTGAGGCGACCAGGTAGACATCAGATACCTGCCCGCACCACCGGAAGGACCCGCCATGACCGTCGACCTCCGCACCCCGCCCGGCATGCTCCAGCCCGTCCCGTACCACCACGTCGCCGTCGGCACCGGCACCCGCCACGTGCACGTGGCCGGGCAGGTCGCCCGCGACGCCGAGGGGCGGCCTGTGGCCGCCGACGACCTGGCCGGGCAGGTCGCGCAGGCGCTCCGCAGCACGGCCCGGGGTCTTGCCGGGGCGGGGGCAGGGTTCGCCGACGTCGTCCGGCTGCGGTTCTTCGCCGTCCGCTGGCACCCCGACAAGTACGGCGACCTGCTGGCCGGGATCGAGCGGGTGGCCGAGGAGCTCGGCATCCCGCAGCCCTGGCCGCCCGTGTCGCTCCTCGGCATCGACTCCCTCTTCGAGCCGGACGTGCTCGTGGAGGTCGAGGCGTACGCCGTCCTGGACTGACGGTGGGCGCCGCCCGCGGGCCCGCGTCCCTCTGACAGGGTGGAGGCATGCGTCTCCTCCTGCTGCGACACGGCCAGACCCCCTCCAACGTGGCGGGCCTGCTCGACACCGGCGCCCCCGGCCCCGGGCTGACCCCGCTGGGCGAGCAGCAGGCCGCCGCCGTGCCCGTCGCCCTGCAGGGGCGGCGGATCGACGCCCTCGCGGTGTCATCGCTGGTGCGGACGTCGTACACCGCCGGCCCGCTGGCCACCGACCGCGACCTGCGCCCCACGGTGCTCGACGGGCTGCGCGAGGTCGAGGCCGGCGCCCTCGAGATGTCGTCCGACCTGGCCGACCACCACACCTACCTCGAGACGGTGTTCGCCTGGTCACGCGGCGACCGGTCGCGGCGCATGCCCGGCGGGCCCGACGGGCATGCGTTCCTCGCCCGGTTCGACGACGCGGTCGCGGCGCTCATGTCCCTCGGTCGCGAGGCCCGCGACCGCGGCGTCGTCCTCGCCGTCTCGCACGGCGCCGCCATCCGCGCGTGGTCGGGCGCGCGTGTCCGCGGGCTCGACGTCGAGGAGCTGGCGCACACCCCGCTCGCCAACACCGGCCTCATCGAGGTCGAGGGCGACCCGGAGTCCGGCTGGCGGCTCGTGGACTGGCGGCGCGAGCCCGTCGGCGGCGCGCAGCTCGACGCCGTCGTCGCGCACGACCCGACAGGAGAGCCGGTCGACGACTGAACGGCGGCCACGACGTGGTGCCCGGTGTCGTGTCCCGGCCCTGAGCGGACACCAGGGACGACGTCGACGCGGGAACGGTGCCAGCATGCGTCCATGACGACGGTGACGCTGCGCCCGATGACCCCGGCCGAGTTCGACGAGTGGCAGGACGCCCTGGCGGCGGACTACGCGGCGGAGCAGGTCGCCGCGGGCCGCTGGCCGTACGAGGGCGCGGTGCGGCGGGCCCGCGACGAGTCCGCAGCGCTCCTGCCGCAGGGGCCGGCGACCGAACGGATGCTCGTCCGCCTCGCCGTCGACGCCGTCGGCGAGCCGGTCGGGCGCTCCTGGGTGGCGCTGGACCCGCCGCACGGGACGGCGGGGATCGCGTTCCTCTACGACATCGAGGTCGTCGAGTCGCGACGGGGCCAGGGCCTGGGGCGCGCGCTGCTGGAGGCGACGGAGGACGCCGCCCGGCAGGCGGGCGCCACCGCGCTGGAGCTGAACGTCTTCGGCCGCAACGCCGCCGCCGTCGCGCTGTACGACTCCGCCGGGTACGCCGTCGTCACGCAGCAGATGCGCAAGGCGCTCTGACGGTTCGGCGGGGGCCGAAGCGTCCCGCCCCGATGCTGGGGGCATGAGCCAGACCGCCGCTGCCTCCGTGCGAGACCCCGGGCCCCAGGGCGCCCCGTCGTCGCACGTGACCATCGACCCACCGGTGCTGTACGTCGGCACCCCGATCGCGCTGGTCACCACGACCAGCCCCGACGGGTCGGCGAACATCGGCCCGATGTCGTCGGCCTGGACGCTGGGGCGCACGGTCGTGCTGGGCTGGGGCGCCGGCTCGCAGACGCTCGCGAACCTCGAGCGCGAGGGGGAGTGCGTGGTCAACTTCCCGCACGCCGACCGCTGGTCGCAGGTGGAGGCGATCGCGTTGTTCAGCGGCAGCGACCCGCTCCCGCCGCACAAGGAGGGCCGCTTCCGCAGCGCGGGGGACAAGTGGACACCGGGCGGCTTCACCGCGCAGCCGTCCACGCTGGTGCGCCCGCCGCGCATCGCCGAGTGCGCGATCCAGTGCGAGGCGGAGGTGCAGGCGGTCCACGCCCCCGCGGGTCCTGACGGCGAGGACTTCCGCATCGTCGAGGTCTACGTGCGCGCGGTCCACGCGGACCGGGCCGTCGTGGACACCGTCACCGGGCACGTCGACACGGGCGCGTGGTCGCCGGCCCTCTACGTGTTCCGCGAGTACTTCGGTACCGGCGCCCGCCTCGGGCGGACCCGGCGCCGCTGACCGTTCCCGGCCGGGTCAGCCGTCCCGGGTGCCGGCCTCGCCGCCGAGCGCGGCCACCAGGTGCGCCGCCACGGCGGCGGCGTTGGCGCGCAGGACGTCGGCCGGCACGTCGGGCAGGTTCTCCGCCCAGTCCAGCAGCGGCGACCCGCGGAGCTGCAGCACCCGGGCGGGCCTGCCGAGGAACGCCAGGTGCAGGTGCGCCCCGCCGTCGCCCCACTTGGCGAGCTGCACGCGGCCCACGCTCGGCAGCGCCTCGACGGCGGCCGACACCGCGACGATCAGCTGCCCCATCTCGGCCGCGAGGTCCGCGGGCACCGACGGCAGGTCGCAGTGCGGGGCGACGGGCACCAGGGTGAGGAACACGGGCAGGCTCTGCGCGAGGTCCGCCGTGAGCACCCACCGCTCGTTGCGCCAGACCCAGCCCTCGAACCGGGCCGTCCGTTCCTCGGGGGTCCCGGCGCACCAGCAGTCGGCGGGATCCTCGCCGCGCCGCGGCGGCTCGGCGTCGGCCAGCGGGCGCAGGGGCTTCATCCGGAGGGAGTCCGCCTCGTACGGGTAGATGTCCCAGCCGGGCATCTCCTCGACGGCGACCGGCAGCCGCCCGTCCGGGCCGGTCTGCGCGGCGACGCGGGCGTAGTACTCCTCGGCGGACTCGGGGTGCATGGGGCGATCCCACCACAGGCCCGGCGATTCTTGCCGTGACCGTTCTCCGCGCGACACTGGGGGGAGCACTATCTGCCAAGACGAGGAGTACCAGGTGCCCCAGGGAACAGTCCGATGGTTCGACGCCGACCGCGGGTTCGGCTTCATCGACCTCGGGAACGAGGCCGAGGACCTCTTCGTGCACGCGTCCGAGATCGTCGGCGAGGACGGGCCGAAGCAGCTCCGCGAGGGGCAGACCGTCGAGTTCGAGGTGGGCGAGGGCGACCGTGGCCCGCAGGCGCGACGCGTCCGGGTCACGGGCGACCGGGCCGCCGACGCCCCGGTGGGCGTGCTCGGCACCGTGAACTGGTACGAGCCGACCAAGGGGTACGGCTTCGTCACGCCCGACGACGGCGGCGTCGAGATCTTCGTGCACAGCTCGGCGATCGTCGGGGGCGGGGTGATCGCGGAGGGCCAGCGGGTCGCGTTCATGGTCGTCGAGGGGGAGAAGGGTCCGCAGGCGGACCACCTGCTGCCGCTCGCGTCGGAGGCGGCGCGGCCGGCCTCCGACGGCGGGGACGGCACCGTCTCCTGGTTCGACGACACCAAGGGCTTCGGGTTCATCGCCCCTGACGCGGGCGGCGCGGACCTCTTCGTCCACGTCAACGCGCTCGGCCCGGGCTTGAGCTCGCTGGCCGAGGGCGCGCGCGTGACGTTCGACGTCGTCGACGGCGACAAGGGGCCGAACGCCCGCGACGTGCGGCTCGTGCGCGGCTCCGGGGGCGCGCACGGGGCCACCGGGCGTGACCGTGACCGGGGGGACCGTGGCCGGTCGGGCCGTCCCGCGGCGTCCGGCGGTCCGGTGCGCGGCGGTGAGGGCACCGTCGCGCGCTACGACGCGGACCGCGGCTTCGGCTTCATCACCCCCGACGCGGGGGGCGCGGACCTGTTCGTGCACGTGTCGGTCGTGCAGGGCGGCGAGTACCTGGAAGAGGGCGACCGGGTCCGGTTCAAGGTGCGCCAGAGCGACCGCGGGCCGCAGGCCGACCGCGTCGAGCTGATCTGAGCGCGAGCCGGCCGGAGCATCCGCCCCGCTGTTCGCTCACAGCGAACAGCGGGGTCTGCCTGCGGGAATATCGACGCCCCGAGCAAGGTTGAGCCAAGCAGACTCAACTTTGGCGCCCGCGGTTTGCGAGGCGGGGAGGCCGAGATTTACGTTGAGTGCAGTTGACTCAACCTCGGGTGCACAGGCGCCCGGACGTACGCATGGAGGCAGCACACATGGCTCGAGCAGTCGGTATCGACCTGGGTACCACCAACTCGGTGGTCGCCGTCCTGGAGGGCGGCGAGCCCACCGTCATCGCGAACGCGGAGGGGTCGCGCACGACGCCGTCCGTCGTCGCGTTCTCCAAGACCGGCGAGGTCCTCGTCGGTGAGGTGGCCAAGCGTCAGGCGGTCACCAACGTCGACCGCACCATCTCGTCGGTCAAGCGCCACATGGGCACCGACTGGTCGGTCGAGATCGACGACAAGAAGTACACCGCGCAGGAGATCTCCGCGCGCGTGCTCGGCAAGCTCAAGCGCGACGCCGAGGAGTACCTGGGCGAGCCCGTCACCGACGCGGTCATCACCGTCCCGGCGTACTTCAACGACGCCGAGCGCCAGGCGACCAAGGACGCCGGCCAGATCGCGGGCCTCAACGTGACCCGCATCGTCAACGAGCCCACCGCGGCGGCTCTCGCCTACGGCCTGGAGAAGGGCAAGGAGGACGAGCTCATCCTGGTCTTCGACCTGGGCGGCGGCACGTTCGACG
Source organism: Isoptericola nanjingensis (assembly GCF_050311635.1). Taxonomy (NCBI): domain Bacteria; kingdom Bacillati; phylum Actinomycetota; class Actinomycetes; order Micrococcales; family Promicromonosporaceae; genus Isoptericola; species Isoptericola nanjingensis. The sequence continues at coordinate 98,765 of NZ_JBNOZL010000009.1, forward strand.
TCTCGCTCCTCGAGGTCGGCAAGGACGAGGACGACTTCTCCACCATCCAGGTGCGCGCCACGTCCGGCGACAACCGCCTCGGCGGCGACGACTGGGACCAGCGCATCGTGGACCACCTCATCAAGCAGGTGAAGAACAGCGCGGGCGTCGACCTGTCCAAGGACAAGATCGCCCTGCAGCGTCTGCGCGAGGCGGCCGAGCAGGCCAAGAAGGAGCTCTCGTCCGCGACGAGCACCAGCATCTCGATGCAGTACCTGTCGATGAGCGAGAACGGCCCCGTCCACCTGGACGAGAAGCTCACGCGGGCGCAGTTCCAGCAGATGACGCAGGACCTCATCGACCGCACCAAGGCGCCGTTCCACGCGGTCATCCGCGACGCCGGCATCTCGGTCTCCGACATCGACCACGTCGTGCTCGTGGGTGGTTCCACCCGCATGCCGGCCGTGACCGAGGTCGTCAAGGAGCTCACCGGTGGTCGCGAGCCCAACAAGGGCGTCAACCCGGACGAGGTCGTCGCCGTGGGCGCGGCCCTGCAGGCCGGCGTCATCGGCGGCGAGCGCAAGGACGTGCTGCTCATCGACGTCACCCCGCTGTCCCTCGGCATCGAGACCAAGGGCGGCGTGATGACCAAGCTCATCGAGCGCAACACGGCCATCCCGACCAAGCGCAGCGAGATCTTCTCCACGGCGGAGGACAACCAGCCGTCCGTGGCGATCCAGGTCTTCCAGGGCGAGCGCGAGTTCACCCGCGACAACAAGCCGCTGGGCACGTTCGAGCTCACCGGCATCGCCCCGGCGCCGCGCGGCGTCCCGCAGATCGAGGTCACCTTCGACATCGACGCGAACGGCATCGTGCACGTGTCCGCCAAGGACCGCGGCACGGGCACCGAGCAGTCGATGAAGATCACCGGCGGGTCGGCCCTCCCCAAGGAGGACATCGACCGCATGGTGAAGGACGCCGAGGAGCACGCCGCCGAGGACAAGAAGCGTCGCGAGGAGGCGGAGACCCGCAACCAGGCCGAGGCCTTCGCGTACTCGATGGAGAAGCAGATCGCGGACAACCGCGACAAGCTCCCCGCCGAGGTCGTGACCGAGGTCGAGGCCGACATCGCCGGCGTCAAGACCGCCCTGGAGGGCGAGGACGCCGACGCGGTGAAGGCCGCGTACGAGAAGCTCGGCGCGTCCTCGCAGAAGATCGGCCAGGCGCTCTACGCCACGGCCGAGCAGGAGCAGGCCGCGGGCGACACCCCGGCGGCGGAGGACGACGCGGCCGCTGCCGCGGGCGCGACGTCCGCCCCCGACGAGGACGTGGTCGACGCCGAGATCGTCGACGACGAGGACGACAAGAAGTGACGGACGAGAACACGCAGGGGACCCCCGAGCCCGAGGGCTCGGGGGAAACCCCGTTCAGCTTCACGGACAAGCGGAAGGTCGACCCGACGTCCGGGGAGGCCCGGGAGGCGTCCGGCGCCGCCGGCGACCAGGGCGAGCCCGAGGGCGTCGACCCGCTCGCGGCGCTCGACTTCGAGCCCGAGGGCGAGGCCGCCGAGAGCGCCGAGGTCCTGGCGGCGAAGGCGGAGGCGGCCCAGCACCTGGACGCGCTGCAGCGCGAGCGGGCGTCGTTCACGAACTACCGCAACCGGTCGCTGCGCGACCAGGAGGCGGCGCGGACCCAGGGCACGCAGGACGTGCTCGCCGCGCTGCTGCCGGTGCTCGACGACATCGAGCGCGCCAAGCAGCACGCCGAGCTGAGCGGGCCCATGGCGGCCATCGCGGAGAAGCTCGACGCGTCGCTGGCGAGGTTCGGCATCGAGCGGTTCGGCGCGGTCGGGGAGGAGTTCGACCCCAACGTCCACGAGGCGCTCATGCACAACGTGGACCCCGAGGCGACGGTGACCACCGTCGCGATGGTGGTCGAGCCCGGCTACCGCATCGGCGACCGGGTCGTCCGCGCCGCCCGCGTGGGCGTCGTCGGCCCCGAGTGACACCATCCGCGAGATCGACCTGCCCGTCGTGAGACCGACCTGCCCAGGGTCGAACTCACGACGGGCGGGTCGATCTCGCGGACAATGACAGGAAGGAGGGCGTCGTGACAGGTCAGGACTGGATCGAGAAGGACTTCTACTCCGCTCTCGGCGTCCCCAAGGACGCGGACGACGCGGCCATCAAGAAGGCGTACCGCAAGCTCGCGCGCCAGTACCACCCGGACCAGAACCCGGGCGACGCGTCGGCGGAGGCGAAGTTCAAGGAGATCGGCGAGGCGTACGCCGTGCTGTCCGACTCCGAGCAGCGCCAGCAGTACGACGCCGTGCGCGCCATGGCCGGCGGCGCCCGCTTCGCGGCGGGCCCGGGCGGGGGCGGCGGCAACGGGTTCGAGGACGTCTTCGGCTCGATGTTCGGCGGCGGTGCCGGCCCGAACGTGCGCTACCAGCAGTACCCCCAGGGTGGTGCGGGCGGCGGGGGCTTCGAGGACATCCTCAGCTCCATGCTCGGCGGCCAGGGGGGCTTCCGCGGCGGCCGGCAGCGCGCCGGCTTCACCACGCCGCAGAGGGGCCCGGACGTCGCGGCCGAGACCACGCTGCCGTTCCGTACGGCGGTGGAGGGCGCCACCGTCGAGTTCACGGTGGACGGCCGCAAGGTCAAGACCAAGATCCCCGCCGGGGTGAACGACGGCCGCAAGCTGCGCATCCGCGGCAAGGGGCGCCCGGGCTCGGGCGGCGGCGACGCCGGCGACCTCGTGGTCACCGTGCACGTCGCGCCGCACCCGGTGTTCACGCTCGACGGCGCCAACCTGCGCATGACGGTCCCGGTGACGTTCGCGGAGGCCGCGCTGGGCACGACGGTCGAGGTGCCGACGCTCGACGGGCACACCGTGAAGCTCAAGGTGCCGGCCGGCACGCCCACCGGGCGGGTGCTGCGGGTCAAGGGCCGCGGCGTCAGGACCACGAAGGCGCAGGGCGACCTGCTGGTCACGGTCCAGGTGGCCGTGCCGCAGAAGCTCAGCAAGAAGGCGAAGGAGGCGCTCGAGGCGTTCGCCGCCGAGAGCGACCACGAGGACGTGCGGGCGGGGCTCGCGCAGCGCGCGGCGGAATGACGCCGCGGCGGGGCGCGGGCCGACCGGCCCGGGGCGGCACCGAGGAGCGGCACCGAGCGAGGAGGTAGCGATGGTCACCGAGGACGCGCCGGTGCTGACCGTGTCGCAGGCGGCCCGGCTCGCGGGCATGCACCCGCAGACGCTCCGGCAGTACGACCGCCTCGGGCTGGTCACGCCGCGCCGCACCGCCGGCCGCGGCCGGCGCTACTCCCAGCGCGACGTCGCACGGCTGCTCGAGGTGCAGCGCCTCGCGCAGGTGGAGGGCATCAACCTCGCCGGGATCCGGCGCATCCTCGACCTGCAGGAGCACGTCGCCCAGCTCGAGGGCCGGCTCGCGGCGCTCGCCCTGCAGCCCGGAGGCCGGGTGTTCACGGCCGGCACGACGGGCGACGTCGTCGTCGTGCGCCGCGGCCAGCGCGTGCGCCGCGCGGAGCGGGCCGATCTCGAGGCCGAGGAGGGCGCGCTGGTGCTGTGGCGCCCGCACCGCCGCGGCTGACGACTTTCCGCAACGCAATTCTTCGCTAATTCTCGGGGCAATGGGTAAGGCATTCCTTATTCGACCCGTCGCGAATTCGATCGCGCATTCACTGTGCAATTCCGTGCGAGAGGAATATCGTGGTCGAAGGCGGCGAGAGCCGGCGTCGAGCGGCGAGGAGCGCACCATGAGCACGCTGATGGAGATGCCCGAGGTCACCGAGTGCACGGTCGAGGGCTGCGGCTACAACCACGACCACGGCTGCCACGCCGGGGCGGTGACGATCGCGGGGCACAGCGGCGACGCGGCGTGCGCCACGTTCATCCCGCTGAGCTCCAAGGGCGGCCTCGAGAAGGTCGTCGCCCACGTGGGCGCCTGCCAGCGCGGCGACTGCGTCCACAACACCGACCTCGAGTGCGCGGCGTCGGCCATCCGCGTCGGCCCCGGCCCCGACGACGAGAGCCACGCCGACTGCCTCACGTACGCGCAGCAGTGACCCGATCCCCGGGGCGCCCCCGGGGCGGCTAGCGGGCCAGCTGCGTCAGCAGCTCGACGGCGGCGGCGTGCGACGTCGGGAGGCGCTCCACCCACACCCGGGTGGGGCGCCTCAGCACGTCCCCGAGGCCCATGAGCGCGGCGTTGCGCTCCACCACCCCGCGGGTGGCCTTGGCCAGGTCGGGCACCCCCGTGTCGCGCCGCGCGAGCACCGTGAACACGCCGTCCGTGAGGGCGGCCATCGGATGACCCTCCCCGAAGACCTGCTCGAGGGCGCGGCCGACGGTCGCGGAGCGTGCGGCGCGGTCCCACGGGGCGAGGCCGTCGACGGCGACGTCCACGACGACGAGGCAGTGCGTGTCCGGCGCGCCCTGGTCCGCGCCGACGGCGGCGCCGTACGTCTCCCGCAGCCGCTCGGCCAGGTACTCGCGGGTGGGCAGCCCCGAGCTGGGGTCGCGCAGCGCGCCGAGGGCCGGCTCTGCGTCCCGGCCTCGCACCCACCCGACGGCGACCGCGCGGATCGCGTCGGGGTCCGGCGGGCGGTGGGCGGAGCGGTACAGGCACTCGACGTCGTCCAGCGTCTCGCCCAGGCCGACGCCGGCCCGCCCGCGCGCGGCGCCGAGCCGGTGCGCGGCGGCGTGGGGGGAGCGGCCCTCGTCGAAGGCCTCGACGAGGGCGTCGACGGCGGGGTGGTACCAGTCGTCGGGACGCAGCCACACCTCGGCGAGACTCGTCGCGCGCCAGCGGTCGAGCACGTCCGGGACGTGCTCGGGTGCGTCGTGCTCGGGCGCATCGTTCTCGGGCGCGCCGCGGGGCCCGCTCGTGGACCGGTTCATGTGGATGGGACCGCCATGGTCAGCCATCATGACGCAGTTGTCGGCCACTTTCATCGGTAGGTGCCCCGGGATAGCCCTCTCCGCTGCCCGAGGCACGGAAAACTGCGGGAATCCTGCGCTGTTCCTGGGGAATTTCACCCCGGAGGACGAGGCGGGGAGCACGTAGAGTACGGGAGTCTGCGGTTGGGTGCGCAGTGCAGCCAGAGTGAGGTCGGCCATGACGGACGTCTACGTGGGGTCAGACGACTCGGCGCGCAGCGACGCCGAGCTGATCCTCGACGTGCGCGGCGGTGACCTCGAGGCGTACGGGGCCCTCTACACCCGGCACGTCCCGGCGGCGCGAGCTGTGGCCCGGCAGTACGTCCGGTCGTCGGCCGACGCGGACGACCTCGTGTCGGAGGCGTTCCACCGCGTGCTCGACGTGCTCCAGCACGGCGGCGGCCCGGACGCGACCTTCCGCGCCTACCTGCTCACCGTGGTGCGGCGCCTCGCCGCCGACCTCGCGCGGGGCGTGAAGCGCACCCGCCCGACGTCCGACGACGGCACGTTCGAGGCCGCGCTCGGCCTCGTGGACCCCACCGACGTCGCCACGTTCGAGGGCTTCGAGCACTCCGTGGTCAAGAACGCCTACCAGGCGCTGCCGGAGCGCTGGCAGGCCGTGCTCTGGTACACGGAGATCGAGGGGCGTGCGCCCGCGGAGGTGGCCCCGATCCTCGGGCTCACGCCCAACGGCGTGTCCGCGCTCGCCTACCGCGCTCGCGAGGGGCTGCGGGTCGGCTACCTGCAGGAGCACCTCACGCACGCGCCCACCGACGGCTGCCGCGTCGTGAACCCTCTGCTCGGCGCCTACGTGCGGGGCGGCCTCGCCCGGCGCGAGGTGGCGAAGGTCGACGCGCACCTCGAGACGTGCGGGGAGTGCCGGTCCCTCGTGCTCGAGCTCGGGGACATCGCGCACGGCATGCGGGCGGTCGTGGCGCCGCTGGTCGTCGGGCTCGCGGGCCTCGCCGTCGTCGGCGCGCTGCCCATCGGGGGCGCGCTGGGCGGTGCCTTCGGCGGGTCCGTCGCGGCCGGGAGCGTGGGGGCCGGCAGCGCCGCGGGTGCCGGGAGCGCGGGGAGCGTCGGCGCGGTCGCGGGCACCAGCACCGCCGCGTCGGGCACGGTCGGCACCGGCGTGGTCGGGGGCGCGAGCATCACCGGCGGCGCGGGCGTCACGAGCAGCGCCGCCGCCGGGACGACGGCGGCCGCGACGGCCGGTACGACGGCGGCCGGGACGACGGCCGCCGGAGCCGCCACGGCGACCGCCGCCACCGCGGGCACGACGGCGGCGGCTACGGCGGGCACCGCGGCCGCTGCGGGCGCCGCCGTCGGCACGGCGAGCGTCGCCGCCGCGGCGAGCGCGGTCGCCGTCGCGACCGTCGGGGTCGTCACGGTGCTCAACGCGCTCGGCGGCGGGGAGGAGCCGCCCACGGCCGCGCCGCAGGCGCCCGTGACCGTCCAGGGCGCCCCGTGGACCCCGCCCGGGGAGCAGCCGGGCGAGGGTGCGGTGCGGCCCGCCGAGGACGAGCCGGACGAGCCGGCCGAGCCCAGCGCCGACCCGACGAACCCGGTCAACCTGCTCGGCACCACGATCTTCGCCCCCGTCGCGGACCTCACGGTCACGGCCGCCGGTGCCCCCCTCGACCCGCGCACGGCGCAGCCCCTGGTGCTCACCGTCGCCAACACGGGGAAGGCCACGGCGAGCGAGACGGTCGTCGAGGTGGCGCTCCCGGACGGCGTCGACCTGGCCATGCCACAGGCGCCGGCCGGCGCGTCCGTCGGCGACGTGCTCGCGGCGGACGCCCTGTCGTGCACGCCGGGGGACACCACGGCGCGGACGGCGCGCTGCACGGTCGGCACCCTCGAGCCGGGCACGTCCCGCGACGTCTCGGTGCCGGTGCGCGCGAACGCCGGCGGCAGCTACGCGATCGGGGCCGCGGTCTGGGCCGAGGGCGTGGGGCGGGAGAACATCGCCCTGCCGCCCACCACCGTGCGGCCGTTCGGCGCGGAGCTCACGGCCTCCAGCGGCGACGCCGTCCCGGTCTCGAACCCGGGCGCGGCCTGGGTGCCCGTCACGGTGCGGAACACCGGCGACCAGCCCGCCGCCGCCTGGTCGGTGCAGCTGGGCGTGCCCGCCGGGCTGCGGCCCGTCACGAGCGACGGCGACCTCGCCTGCGTGCCGGGCGCGGGCGGCGACCAGGGCGCCGTCTGGACCTGCGTGGCCAAGCCCGAGGCCGCCCCGCTGTCGCCGGGCGAGCAGCGGTCCGTCCGGCTGCGCGTCGTCGCGGACGGCTCGGCCACGCCCGGGCCGATGGCGGTCTCCGCCGCACCGCAGCTGCCCGGCTCCCCGCACACCGTGGGCGGCAACGCCGCGGTGACGGTGGCGCAGTCGTGGGCCGGCGCGGCCTCGGGGGCACGCGCGGTCGAGGCCCGGTGCGCCGCGGTCGGCGGCGTGGCCACGGCCTCCGCCGTGGTCGAGGGCACGTACGTCAACCTCACCGACCAGAGCCTCGCGGTGCGGCTCGACGCCGCGGGAGACACCGCCGCGGCGGCGCAGGAGGTCGCGCCGGGTGCGTCGGTCACCGTGCGGGTGCCCGACGGGCTCCGGGTCCCCGCGGGCGGCGCCACGTGGACGGTCGCGACGACCCTCGGCGGCCAGACGTACCGGACCAGCGTGCCCGCCGGGACGCACGGTTCCGCGGAGTGCTACGACCCGAGCTGGGCCGTCTCGAAGACCGCCGAGACCGTGAACGTCGACGGCCGCCTGCAGGTGCGCGGCACGCTCACCAACACCAGCGACGAGGCGATGCGGGTCGCGATGACCGCCGCCGGGGTCAGCACCGAGCCGAAGCGGCTCGCGCCGGGCGAGAGCGCGACCTTCGTCGCCGCCACGGACCGCACGTCGCTCTCCGCGGGCGCCGCCGAGTTCCAGCTGTACCGCTGGGTGGCCGACCGCGACAACGACGAGCCCGCGCAGGGCGTGGTGCCCGCCGTCGCCCCGACGGCGTCGTACGACGCCGCGACGCTCGCGCCCGCCGTCGGCGGGCCGGTGACGCTCACCGCGGCCGAGTGCCGGTTCGACGCCTCCGCCGACAGGTCGTGGCGCACCGTCACCGTCCCCGTGGACAACGGCGGCTCCACGCACGCGGTGCGCTTCGCGGCGTCGGACGGTGCCGGGAACGGGGATGCCGCGACGGTCGCCGCCGGCGCCACCGGCACCCTCACGGTGTCCGTGCCGTGGGGCACCCGCAGCCTGGCGGTCACCGCCGACGGGCGCGACCTCGCCACCGTGGACGTGCCGGCCTTCGAGAGCTGCGCCACGGTGACCTGGCCCGGATCGGTGGACGTGTCCACCGCGACCCGGTGCGTCGACGACCGGGCGCGGGTGGAGGTCGACGTGCGCAACCGTGGCGACGTCGCGTGGACGGCGGCCCTCGGCGACGGGGACGGGACGTCGGTCGAGCCGGGCTCCACCGCCACGCTCCGCACCTCCCCGGGCGGGCTGACGGCCGACGCCGGCCACGTCACGGTGCGGCTCTCCCGCGAGATCGAGAAGCGCACGCGGTCGGTCGAGCGGACGTTCGACCACGACGCCGTGTCGTGCGTCGTCGTCGACCCGCAGGCGCGGCTGGACCCGGGCGCCGTGCAGGTGGAGAAGGGGCGGTGGCGCTCGACGTCCACCCGGGCGGTGTCGGTGGTGCTCGACAACACCGGGTCGTCGGTGCCGCAGGACTTCGCGGTGCGCGGCTCGAACGGCGCGTCCGTCGACGTGACCGTGCCCGCCCGCCAGAGCCTGACCGCCGACGGGGGCACGGTGCGGGGCCGCGACGGCGCCAGGTACACCGTGCGCGCCGGCGACTGGTCCGCCGACCTCGCCGTCGACCCCTTCACGGGCACGACCGGCTGGTGCGCGGACCGGGTCCGCTGGAGCGGTGGGTACGAGGTGGGCGACGTCGCGTCGTGGCGCGGCGCGAACTACCGCTACGTCGGCCGCGGCGAGGACGGCCCGGACAGCGCGCAGAAGCGTCAGGACGGGGACCACGCCCGGGGTCACGGCTGGGGCCGCACCTGGGAGCGCATCGGGGACTGCGAGTACCGCTGAGCCCTCCCGGGCCCGGACCGGTCAGACGATGCCGTACAGCCGGTCCCCGGCGTCGCCCAGGCCGGGCACGATGTACTTCTGGTCGTTGAGCCGCTCGTCGACGGCGGCCACGACGATCTGCACGTCGACGCGCGAGCCGATCGCGTCGTCGAGCACCTTCAGCCCCTCGGGGGTGGCGAGCAGGCACACGGCGGTGACGTCGCGGGCGCCGCGCTCCAGCACGTAGTCGATGGCCGCGACCAGCGTGCCGCCGGTGGCGAGCATCGGGTCGAGGAGGAACACCTGCCGGTCGGTGAGGTCGTCGGGCAGGCGGTTCGCGTACGTGACGGCCTCGTACGTGGACTCGTCGCGCTGCAGGCCGAGGAAGCCGACCTCCGCCGTCGGGATCATCCGCGTCATGCCCTCGAGCATCCCCAGCCCGGCCCGCAGGATCGGCACCACGATGGGGCTCGGGTCGCTGAGGCGCACGCCCGTGGTCGTGGTGACCGGGGTGCGGATCTCCTTCGGCTCCGTGCGCACGTGCCGCGTCGCCTCGTAGGCGAGCAGGGTCACGAGCTCGTCGACGAGGAGACGGAACGTCGCCGACGGGGTGTTCTCGTCGCGGAGGACGGTGAGCTTGTGGTCCACCAGCGGGTGGTCGGCGACGTGCAGGCGCATGGACCCACGGTACCGGCGGGAAGGGTCCGGGCACCTCTCCGCGGCTAGCCTGGTCCTGTGACGTCCGACGCCGCGCCCGGTCCCGTGCGCCCCGGCCTCGCGCTGCCCTGGGCGGACGGCGAGTTCCCGCCGCACACGGTCAGCCAGCGGCGCGCGGTGTGGGACGCGCTCATGGGGCTGGCGCTGCACGAGGCGTCGCACGCTCTCGCGTCCGACGACGTCCCCGTGGGCGCGCTCGTCGTCGACGCGGACGGCCGGCTCGTCGGGCTCGGTCGCAACCGCCGCGAGGAGACCGGGGACCCGACGGCGCACGCCGAGGTGCTCGCGCTGCGGCAGGCCGCCACCACGCGCGGCGAGTGGCGGCTCGAGGGCTGCACGCTCGTCGTCACGCTCGAGCCGTGCGTGATGTGCGCGGGTGCGCTCGTCGCGGCGCGCGTGCGGCGGCTCGTCCTCGGCGCCTGGGACCCCAAGGCCGGCGCCACGGGTTCCGTGTGGGACCTCGTGCGCGACCAGCGCGCCAACCACGCCGTCGAGGTGGTCGGCGGCGTGCGCGAGGACGAGTGCGGCGGAATCCTGCGAGACTTCTTCGAGTCCCGCCGCTGACGACGACGTCCGTGCGGGCCGATGAGTCCCCACGACGACGGAGGTCAGCACGGCATGGACACGACGGCACGCCCGGCGGCACCCACCCTGGCCGACTACGCCCGGCACAGCGCGTTCTCCGACCCCGGCGCGCACGCCGACCTGCTCCGGGAGGTCGCCCCCGACCAGGCGTCGGTCGGCGCCGCGGCGTGCGCGACGATCGTGCACTACCGTGCCGGCGGGGTGCCGCTGCGGGACGAGCAGCGCGCGGACGTCGACCGCCGGTGGCTGGCGTCGCTGCTCGACGCCGCCGTCGAGCGCCGCCCCGGGCCGCTCGCCGCGGACCGCGAGCCCGCCCAGCTGGTCGCCGGGTGCTGCCGCGACCACACGCTGTTCTCCCTCGGGGTGCTGCGCCAGCACGGCGTGCCCGCCCGGTCGCGGATCGGGTTCGCCGGGTACTTCGAGCCGACGTTCTTCCACGACCACGTCGTCGTCGAGCACTGGGCGGACGACGGCGCGGGCGGGGGACGCTGGGTGCGCTGGGACCCCGAGCTGCCCGACGACGGCTCGTGGGGGTTCGACGTGCGCGACATGCCCACCGGGCCGGCGTCGCCGTTCCCCACCGCTGCCGAGGTGTGGCGCGCGATCCGCGCCGGGGCGGTGGACCCGGCGTCCTACGGCGTCGCGCCGGACCTGCCCGAGCTGGGGGGCAAGGACTTCGTGCGCGGCTACGTGCTGCTCGAGCTGGCGCACCGGATGCGCGACGAGGTGCTGCTGTGGGACGTGTGGGGCGCCCTGCCTCCCCACCGGGGCCTGGCGGCGCTCGCCGCCGCATCGCCGCCCGGGTACGTGCCCGCGGTGCCGCTGTCGGACGACGCGTGGGACGCCGTCACCGACGCCCTCGCCGCGCTGCTCGTGGCCGCCGACGCCGGCGACAGCGACGCGGAGGCCACCCTCGCGGAGCGCTACCGGTCGGGGCTGGGGCCGCAGGCGCGCGTGGCGACGCTCTCGCCGACGGGGCGCGTCGGCGTCACCGACCTGCGCGAGCGCACCACGAGCTGGGCCGCCGCCCCGGCCTGACCGGCTGTGGGCTAGAGCGCCGCGACGCGCACGCCGAAGACGTCGCGCAGCGCGCGCCGGGCGGCGTGCCACCCGCCCATGCCGTGCACGCCGGGGCCGGGCGGGGTCGACGCCGAGCAGAGGTAGACGCCCCCGGCCACGCGGTAGGGGTTCGCGCGCAGGGTCGGGCGGGAGACCATCTGCCACATCGTCGCGGCGCCGGCGGAGATGTCCCCGCCGACGTAGTTCTGGTTGTGCTCCGCCATGGCGGCGGCGGGGATCGCCCGGCTGGCCACGACGACGTCGCGGAACCCCGGCGCGAAGCGCTCGACCTGCGCGGTGACGGTCTCCGTGACGTCCACGTCGGAGCCCGCGGGCACGTGCGTGTACGCCCACAGGGGCCGCAGCGCGCCCGTCCCGGAGACGACCCGGCGGGACGGGTCCGTAACCGTGGGATCGCTGACCAGGCACACGGGACGCTCGGCGTGCCGGCCCGCGGCGACCTCGTTCTCCGCCGCGGCCATCTCCGCCCGGGTGCCGCCCACGTGCACCGTGCCGGCGCGGCCCACCTCCGGGTCCGCCCACGGCACCGGGCCGGACAGCACGTAGTCCACCTTGGCGGCCGCGTTCCCGTGGCGGAACGCCCCCAGGGCGCGGCGCAGGCCCGGCGGGACGGCGGGGCCCAGCACGTCGAGCAGCGTGCGGGGCGTCGTGTCGAACAGGACGGCGCGCGCGGCGGGCAGGTCCGCCGGGGTGCGCACCCGGTGGCCCGTCACGACCGTGCCGCCGTGCGCCTCCAGGTCCGCGACGAGCGCCGCCACGATCGCCCCGGACCCGCCGCGGGGCACCGGCCAGCCGCCGTCGAACCCGCGAGGTCGAGGCGAGCGCCCGAGGTCGAGGTCGGGGGCATCGACCTCGAGCGCCTCGCCTCGACCTCGGCGCGCGGGGGTGGCGTGGGCGAGTGCGCCGAGCAGCAGCGAGGTGCCGGCGCCGGACAGCGACGGCAGCCGGGTGATGGTGTGCGCCGCCACGCCGGTGAGCAGCGCGGGTGCCGCCTCGCCGGAGAACCGGCCGTCCCAGGCCGCCGTGCCCTGCTCCGCGAGGCCGAGGCCGAACCGGGCGGCGGCGAGCGTCGCGCGCACGGGGTCGGCGCCGTCGAGCACCCCGGGCGGCACCGACCGGCGGTCGCCCAGCGCGACCGCGACCACGGCCTCCCACCGCGCTGCCAGCGGGCCGAGCAGGGAGCGCCACGCCGCGCCGTCGGGCCCGAGGCGCTCGGCCGTGCGCTCCAGGTCGCGGTACGCGACGGCGGCCCGCCCGCCGGGCAGCGGCTGCGCGTAGGACACCTCGGGGGTGAGGAGCTCGACGCCGTGCGCCCGCAGGTCGAACGCGCGGAAGAACGGCGACGCCCACGCCATCGGGTGCACCGCCGAGCACAGGTCGTGCGCGACGCCGGCGGGCAGGCCCGCGGCCAGGTCGCCGTCGTCGCCGGGAGCGAGCGTCCGGGCGCCGCCGCCGACGGTCTCGTTCGCCTCCAGGACCGTCACCGACAGCCCTGCGCGGGCGAGCGTCACCGCGGCCGCGAGCCCGTTGGGCCCCGAGCCGACCACGACGGCGTCCAGCATGCTGCCTCCCCCGGCCGCCGCGGGCGCCCTCGGGATGGGATCTCCCTACCGTGACGACGTGGGTGCGCGCACTGTCCGGCCGATACGACGCAGCCTAGTCTCGGCGTCATGACCAGCACGGACGCCGGCCCGCCTCGTCGTCGGGATGCTCGCCGTGGCCCGGGGCACGATGTTCCTCGTGGCCCGCTGTTCCTCGTGGACCGTGCCGTCGCGAGCACGACGACGCAGCACGAGTCGTACGCGGCGGTCGGCACCGTCGAGCTGGTCGCGGACGGCGACGTCGTCGCGTCCGGCGTCACCGGGGAGCGGAGCTGCGATCGAGCAACGGCGACGTCGCGTACCTGATGCGCTGATGCGGGGCCGGGGCTCCGCCGCGCGGCGGATATCGTCGTCTGCCATGGGGATCTTCTCGCGCCGGACGCCGGCCTCACCTGGCCCCGTGGAGCCGTTCGAGCTGCTGGTCGACACCGTCTTCGCCGTCCCGACGCGGGGCCACGTGCTCACCGGCACCGTGACGTCCGGGCGGGTGCGCACCGGTCAGCCCGCGGTGCTGCACCTGCCGACGGGTGAGCACGCCGTGACCGTCACCCGGATCGACGTGCGGCGCCGCAAGGCCGACGACGCCGAGGCCGGCACCGAGGCCGCCGTCTACCTCGGTGGGCTGGGGCGCGGCGCGCTGCCCGTCGTCCCCGGCGGCGACGGGAGCCTGATCGACGCCGAGAGCGTCCGGGGCTGCCGCCTCGTCTCGACGCCGTAGCCGCGCCCGACCCGTCAGAGCCGGTCGGCCAGCGCGACGAGGGTCTCGGTGACGCCGTCGTCCACCTTGAGCGTGGCGAGCGGGTCCCCGCGCGTCTCGCCGCGGTTGACGATGACCACCGGCTTGTCGGCCTTGGCCGCGTGCCGCACGAACCGCAGGCCGCTCATCACGGTGAGCGACGTGCCGGCCACGAGCAGCGCGTCGGCGTCGTCCACCAGGGCGTACGCGCGCTGCACCCGCTCGCGCGGCACGTTCTCGCCGAAGTACACGATCTCGGGCTTGAGCACGCCGCCGCAGAACTCGCAGGCCGCGGGCACGAAGTGGCTGGTCTGCTCGATGACGGCGTCCGCGTCGGGTGCGGTCTCGATGTCCGCGACCGTGGCGCCGTCGTCGAGGACCGACTCCACGAAGCCCGGGTTGAGCGCGTCGAGCCGCTCCGCGAGGTGCGCGCGGCTGATGACGCGCCCGCAGCTCAGGCAGATGACGCGGTCGTAGCGGCCGTGCAGGTCGATGACGTGGCGCGAGCCCGCGTCCTCGTGGAGCAGGTCCACGTTCTGCGTGATGACGCCGCGCACCAGCCCGCGCTCCTCCAGCCGCGCGAGCGCCCGGTGCCCCGCGTTCGGCTCCGTGCGGTGCACCACCTGCCAGCCCACGTGGTTGCGCGCCCAGTAGTGGCGGCGGAACGCCTCGTCGGCCACGAACTGCTGGTACGTCATCGGCGCGCGCTTCGGCGAGTCCGGGCTGCGGTAGTCCGGGATGCCCGAGTCCGTGGACACGCCCGCGCCCGTGAGCGCGGTGACCGTGCGGCCCTGGAGCAGGCGGACCGCGTCGTCGATCGTGCCGTGGTGCACGACGGCGTCGGGCGGGAGCTCCCACCGCCGGTCCTGGTACGTCGGGGCGAGCGGACGGGGCACGGGTTGCACGCCTTCGAGCGTACGTCGCGACGGCCGGCGCCACCGATCCCCGCGAGGTAGTACCCACCTCCGCGAGGTAGTACGCACCACCGCGAGGTAGTACGAATCTCCGCGAGGTAGTACTACCTCGGCGAATCTTGTACTACCTCGCGGCAGCTCGTACTACCTCGGCGAGATGCGTACCACCTCGTGGTCAGCTGGTGGTGGTCGACGACGACTGGTCGGTGACGGTGTCCTGGTCGCCCTGGGTGCCGGTCGAGCCGTCCTGGTCCTGGCCCGGTCCGCCCTGGCCACCGGCGGGCCCGCCGCCCATGCCGCCCGCGGGGGCCTCGCCCGCGGTGGCGGTGCCGGCCTCCGTGCCGTCGGTGGTGAGCGTGTACGTGTCGCCGTCCGTGATCTCCGGGCCGGTGTAGACGACCGACTGCGCCGTCTTCGACAGCGTGATCGCCGCGACCTCGGTCCCGTCGGCGTCCACGACCGCCACCTCGGTGCCGGCCTCGAGCGTGGCGTCGGCGGTCAGCGCCACCCAGCCCTGCGTCGAGCCCTCGTCGAAGGCCTCGGCCATGCCCGACGACCCGACCGCCAGCACCGTGCCGCCCGAGACCGTGCTGCCGCCCGCGGAGTCGAGCGCGCCGTTGCCGCCGTTCGTCGGACCCTCGACGACGACGTCGCCGCCGCTGACCACGGTGACGCCGTTGGAGTCCAGGCCGTCGCCCTCGGCGTCCACGTGCAGCGTGCCGCCCGTGATCGTCAGCGACGCACCGTCCTGGACCTCTCCCATGCCGCCGCCCCCGCCGCCCTGGTGCATCCCGCCGTCGGCGGGCGGCGCGCCGGTCGGCATCTCGCCGTCCGCCGGGGGCTCCGGCTGCGCCTGCTGGTCGTCCGTCGTCGTGCCGTCCGTCGTGCCGTCCGTGGTGTCGTCGGCCGAGGTGTCTCCGGTGGTCGTGTCGTCCTCCGCCTCCTTGACGGTCGCGTTGAGCCCGTCGTCGGTGGACGTGATGTCGGTGTCGCCGCCGGAGACGGCGACGGTCGCGGCCTCGATGCCCTCCTCGGAGCCGGTCACGGTGAGCGTGCCGTCGGTGATCGCGACGTCGGTGAAGCCCTGCACGCCGTCGGACCCGGCCTGGACGGTGACGTCGCCGCCGGTGAGCGCGACGTACCCGGCGGTGGCGTCGTCGTCGGCGTCGGACTTCAGCCCGTCGCCGCCGGCGGTGACGTCGACCGTGCCGCCGGAGACGACGAGGTAGTCCTTGCCGCGGATCGCGTCGTCGGAGGCCTGGACGCTGATGTCGCCGGACGCGATCACGAGCCCGTCCTTGCCGGTGATGCCGTCGTTCGCGTTCCCGACGACGTCCAGCGCGCCGCCGCCGGAGATCGCCAGGTCCGCGGTGGAGTACAGCGCGGCGTTGGCCGCGTTGTCCGACGTCGTGTCGGCGTACTCCGCGGCGTCCTCGAGACGGTTCGTGGAGCCGTCGGCGAGGACGACCGACACCTGGTCGGCGTCCTGCACGTCGATCGCCGCGCCGGTGGAGCTGGTGACGTCCGCGCCGTCGAGCACGAGGCGCACGACGCCGTCGGCCGACAAGTCGACCACGACCTGGCCGTCGTCGAGCGTGCCGGAGACGCGGTACGTGCCCGGCTCGGTGATGGTCACCGTCGACCCGTCGACGGTGACGCCGTCGCCGGAGGCCGACGCCGACACCGAGGCAGAGTCCCCGTCGAGCGTCACGGCGACCTCGTCGTCCGTGTCCCACGTCGCGTCGGCGAGGGCGGCGGTCTCCTCGGACGACAGGTTCTCCGCGAGGACGTCCTGAGCGGACCGGCCGGAGTTGTCCGTCGCGGAGACCTGGGCGGCGGTGGTGCCGGAGCCGTCCGACGCGGCGGACGTCGAGCCGGCGCTGCACGCGGCGAGCGCGCCGACGGTCAGCGTGCCGGCGGCGGCGAGCGCCACGGCTCGGGTCGAGAGAGCACGGTTCCACAGGGTCTTCTTCGGGCGGGGGAGATGCATGGTTCGGGTCCTCTTCGCTGGTGGGGAGCTGGGGGAGGCGGTGGGCGGAGCGGGGGCGGGGTCAGGCGACGCCGAGCCGCTCGCGCCGCAGGCGGCGCCAGGGGTGGTCGGGGAGGTCGGGCCGCAGGGTGGCGAGCCCGGTCGCGTACTTGGAGATGCGGTCAGGGCGGTGGCCGCCGCGCCAGAGGGCGCGGTCGGCGGACGACGGCGCGGTGCCGGCCTTGGTCTCGACGACGACGAGGTTTCCGACGTCGGCGGTGCCGCCTCGGTCGGCCCCGTCGGGCCCGGCGAGCCGCCATCGCAGGCCGGTGTCGAGGGTGACGCGGGCGTCGGGGAGCAGCACGGTGGTGCGCCGGTAGGCGGACCGCAGCACGGGGGCGAGCTGCGCCGACGGGGGCGCGGTGAGACGGGCGGCGGCGAGCCGGTCGTCGACGAAGTCGAGGCCCTCTCCGGCCAGCGGGGTCGCGGGCTCCCACGGGCGGCGCTCCTTCACCGTGACGCCGCGGGCCGCGCGCGTCTTGACCTCGAGGAACGTGGCGTTCCCCGTGTCGACGTAGGTGCGGGTGCGGACCTTGAACCGCCGGCGACGGCGGCGCGCGGCCAGCCGGAAGGTCAGCAGGTCGGCCGTGTCGTAGTACGTCGAGGCGTACGTGAACGACCGGTCGCCGTCGATCTCGAGCACGCGCGGGCCGTGCGCGGCCAGCGTGGAGAGCAGCGCCGCGACCTCGTCGGGGGTGAGCACGTACTTGCGGTCGACGCGGGTCTGGAGGGCGGCGGTGGCGTCGAGCTCCTCGAGGGTGACGGGCGCGGCGCCGGCCAGTCCGCGGGCGACGACGGTCTCGGCGGTCACCGGGTCACCGCCAGCGCGTCGTCCCGGACGGCGACCGACCGGGCGGGCCGGCCGCCGTCGCGCGGCAGGTCGTACCGCACCTCGACGCGCGTCGTGTCGTCGGCGAGGTCGATCTCCTGCACGGACACGGACCGCACGCGGGCACCCAGCAGGGTCTCGAGGTGGGCGGTGAGCTCGGCGCGGTCGACGACGGCGCGGTCGAGGACGATCGTCTGCGAGCCGTGCCGCGCCAGGAGCCGCGGGTGGTCCGCGACGGCCATGACGACGAGGATCAGCGCGGACCCGGCGACGCCGAGCCGGCCGGCCGACGTGCCCAGCCCGCCCAGCAGTCCCAGCGCGAGCGCGGCGAAGTAGTACGCCACCTCGCGCTGCGACAGCTCGTCGGACCGCAGCCGGATGATCGACAGCACGCCGAACAGCCCGAGCCCGAGGCCCGCGGCGACCGAGGTCGACGCGAGCACGGCCGACACCGCGAGCACGCCGACGTTGACGCCGAGGTAGGCGACCACGAGGTCGCGGCGGCGGTGCCGGGGGAAGTAGAGGGCGAACGTCAGGATCGACACGGCGACGAGGTCGACGGCGTACAGGGCTGCGGGAGGCATGCGGGCTCCGGGAGGTCGGGGACCGGTCGTGGTCCGTGGGTGGGGAGGACACCCAGTGGACACCTCGCGCTCAGGTGGGCACTGGGGGCGTCCTGGGGATCCGCTGCG
Organism: Isoptericola nanjingensis; assembly: GCF_050311635.1. Taxonomy (NCBI): domain Bacteria; kingdom Bacillati; phylum Actinomycetota; class Actinomycetes; order Micrococcales; family Promicromonosporaceae; genus Isoptericola; species Isoptericola nanjingensis. The sequence goes on from NZ_JBNOZL010000009.1 coordinate 116,964, forward strand.
AGGGATGGACGGTCGCTGGGAACGCCGCTGAGCAGGCCCGACATGCGGGCATTCGCCGGGCGTGCTGATCATCAGGGCGTGACGCAGCAGACAGGACGACGCCGGCTCGCGGCCGCCGGCCTCGCGCTCGTCGTCACGTTCGTGGCCCTGCTGGCCGGGACGGGGTGCGTCGCCAGCCGGCAGGAGCCCGGCCAGGCGACGGCGGCGGTGGCGGACGCGCTCGCGGAGGCCGGTTCCGCGGGGGAGACGGCGCGGATCGCCGTCGGCCTGCTCGACGAGGGCCGGGTCACCGGACCCGTCGCCGACACGGTGCTGCTGGACCAGCTGCGCGTGCTGGACGACGCCGAGTCGGCGCTCACGACCCTGGTGCCGCCCGACGCGGCGACGGCGGCGCGTCGGTCCACCGGGCTGGACGCCGTGGGCGACGTCTCGGACGCCGTCGTCGCGGCGCGCTCCTGGGTGGCCGTACGGTCCGGGGGAGACCTCGCCGGCGCCGACGGCGTCCCCTCGTCGTCCGACGACCTCCTCGTCGAGCTCGCGACTGCCCTCGACGCGACCGACGCCGCCCTGGCCGAGGCGGGCGGGCCGTGAAGAAGCTGCTCGCCGCCGCGCTCGGCATCCTCACCGCCATCGGCGGGTTCGTCGACATCGGGGACCTGGTGACCAACGCCGTCGTCGGGTCCCGGTTCGGCATGTCGCTCGCGTGGGTGGTGGTGCTCGGCGTGGTCGGCATCGTGCTGTTCGCGAGCATGTCCGGGCGGGTCGCGGCGGTGAGCGGTCGCGCCACCTTCGAGATCGTCCGCGAGCGGCTCGGGCCGAGGGCCGCGGGCGCGAACCTCCTCGCGTCGTTCGCCATCAACCTGCTCACGCTCACCGCGGAGGTCGGGGGCATCGCGCTCGCCCTGCACCTGGCGAGCAGCGTGGAGCCGCGCCTGTGGATCCCGGTCGCGGCGCTCGCGGTGTGGCTCGTGCTGTGGCGCGTGAAGTTCCAGGTCATGGAGAACGTCGCCGGCCTCATGGGGCTGCTGCTCGTGGGGTTCGCGATCGCGCTGTTCCAGCTGGGTCCGGACTGGGGCGAGCTGCTGCGCCAGGCCGTGCCGCCATCGCCGCCGGGCACCGAGCACCCGGCGTCGTACTGGTACTACGCGGTCGCGTTGTTCGGCGCGGCGATGACGCCGTACGAGGTGTTCTTCTTCTCGTCCGGCGCCGTCGAGGAGCGGTGGACCGCCAAGGACCTCGGCACCAACCGGCTCAACGTGCTGCTCGGATTCCCCCTGGGCGGCCTGTTGTCGCTCGCCATCGCGGCGTGCGCCGCCGTCGTGCTGCTGCCCGCGGGCATCGAGGTCTCGTCGCTGTCGCAGATCGTGCTGCCGGTCGCGCAGGCGGGCGGGGTCCTGCTGCTCGCCGTCGTCGTCCTGGGGATCGTGGCCGCCACGTTCGGCGCCGCCTTGGAGACTGCGTTGTCCAGCGGGTACACGCTGGCCCAGTACCTGGGCTGGTCGTGGGGCAAGTTCCGCCGGCCGGCGCGGGCGGCGCGCTTCCACCTCACGATGATCGTGGCGCTGCTGCTCGCCGCCGGGATCCTCATGACGAGCGTGGACCCGGTGGCGGTGACCGAGATGTCGGTGGTGTTCTCCGCCGTCGCGCTGCCGCTCACGTACGTGCCGATCCTCGTCGTGGCCAACGACCCGGGGTACATGGGCGAGCACGTCAACGGGCGGGTGGTCAACGCGCTGGGCACGGTGTACCTGGTGATCGTGGTCGTCGCGGCGGTCGCGGCGATCCCCCTGATGATCGCGACGGGAGCGGGCTCATGACCGGCGACGCGCGGGAACGGATCGTCGACGCCCGCCTGCACCTGCTCGGCCGGCAGGTGCTGGACGCGGACGGCGAGCCCGTGGGGGCGGTGGACGACCTGGCCCTGGCGGGGCCGGAGGGTGCCGGGGCCGAGGCCGGCCGGGAGGCGCACATCGACGCGATCCTCGTGGGCCCGGTGCTGGCGACACGGCTCTTCGGCGGCCGGGTGCCCGACAGCCGGCTGCCGCGCATCGCGTGGGACGACGTCGGGCACGTCGGGACGGCGGTCGAGCTCACCGTGCCCTCGGACCGGCTCGACGCCGTCTGGGTGGAGCGCTGGGTCCGCGACCGGCTGATCGCGCGCATCCCCGGCGGCCGGCACGACCCGGAGGCCGAGGAATGAACGTCGGCGACCTCCTCGACGCGCGCGTGCTGGGGCCGGACGGCGCGGCCCTGGGCGTGGTCGTCGACGTCCGCCTGGCGCTCGAGGTCGTGGACGAGCCCGAGGGCGGACCGGGGGCGGGGGAGGACCGCGAGGAGGCCGGGCACGACGCCCCGCTGAGCGCGCACGCGCGTCGCGACGCCGTGGGCGGCGCCCGCCTGGTCGGGCTGCTGGTCGGGCCGCGCGGGGCCGGGTCGTTCCACGGGTACGAGCGCACGGACGTGCGGTCGCCGTGGCCGATCCCGCAGCTCGTGCGCCGACGTCACCGCGGCACCTTCCTCGTGCGGTGGGAGGACGTCGCATCCGTCGAGGCGGACCCGTCGGCCGACCCGTCGGCCGACGACGCGAAACCGCGCCTGCGCCTCGCGCCGGGCTACGACGAACTGCCGGCGGGCCTGGGATGACCCGTGGGTGGGGCCGGGGCGCCGGCGCCGTCCGCGACGCCTGGGCGCGGCACCCCCGCTGGTCGCTCGCGGTCCGGGGGGCGGTCGCGGCGGCGCTCGCGTGGCTGGTCGGGGTGGTCGCGCCCGCGCCGTTCTCCGAGTACCCGTACTACGCCCCGCTGGGGGCCGTGATCGCCACGACGAGCACGCTCGCCCGGTCGGTGCGCGAGTCGGTGCAGAGCGTGGGGGCGCTGCTGCTCGGCGCCGCCATCGCCCTCGCCGTCGACAGCGTGCTGATGCCCGGCGTCCTGTCGGTGGCGCTGGTGGTGGGCCTGGCGCTGCTCTGCGCGGGCTGGCGGGTGTTCGGCGGGCAGGGAGCGTGGGTGGCGAACGCGGCGATCTTCGTCCTCGTCCTCGGCCAGGGGGAGGACGTCGAGTACGTGGGCGCCTTCGCCGGCCTCGTGGTCGTGGGGGCGGCGATCGGGACGGGCGTCAACATCCTGCTGCCCCCGCTGCTGCTCACGCCGTCGGGCCTGGCGCTCGGTGCGCTGCGCGACGCGCTCGTGGAGCAGCTCGACGACCTGGCGGGCTGGCTCGACGACGAGGGGCTGCTCGACGTGGAGGAGTGGGAGGGACGACGGCGCGCCCTGTTCCCGGTGACCGACGTCGCGCGCTCGGCGGTCGCGCGCTCGGGGGAGGCCTCGCGCGGCAACCCGCGCGCCCGGCGGCACGGCGAGCGCGCCCGGTCGCAGGCCCGGGAGGCGGAGGTGCTGGGGACGGCGGCCGAGGCGGTCGACGAGATCGTCCGGCTGCTGGTCGGCTGGGAGGGCAGCGGGCGGGACGACGTCGCGCTCGGCCCGCGGCTGCGCCCCGAGCTCGCGACGGCGCTGCGCTCCTTCGCCGATGCCCTGCGCATGCCGGAGGACGACGTGGCGCACACCGGCGACCCCGGCGCGGCGTTCGCGCGGTCGCTCGACCGGCTCCGGGACGTGGTGCGCGAGTCGCGGGAGCGCACGGGCGACGACCACTTCGTGGCCGGCGCGCTCGTCGTCGTGCTGCGCCGCGCCGCCGACGTGCTCGCGGCCTGAGCGCTCACCTGCCACGACGCCTCTCGCCTGCGGGCACGGGCTGCCGGTGCCACGGTGTGCGGCATGCGGGTCGTCGTGGTGGGTCAGACCGGGAACGTCGGGACGGCGCTGCTGCGCGCGCTGGCAGACGAGCCGGAGGTGACGTCCCTGCTGGGCGTGGCGCGTCGGCTGCCGGACCGCACGGCCGAGCCGTACCGGCACGCGGAGTGGGCGGCCGTGGACCTCGCGGGCGACGACGACGCGGTCGTCGCGCAGCTCACGGGGCTGTTCCGCGGCGCCGACGCCGTCGTGCACCTCGCCTGGCTGATCCAGCCGAACCGCGACCGGGACCTGCTGCGCACCGTCAACGTGGGGGGCACCCGCCGGGTGGCGCGCGCCGTCGTCGCCGCCGGCGTGCCGCACCTGGTCGTCGCGTCGTCCGTCGGCGTGTACTCGCCCGTGGACGACGACGAGCCGCGCTCCGAGGACTGGCCCGCCGACGGCGTCCCGACCTCGCACTACAGCGTCGACAAGGCCGCGCAGGAGGACGTGCTGGACGAGCTCGAGCGCGCGCACCCGGAGGTCACCGTCGCGCGGCTGCGCACCGCGCTCGTCTTCCAGGGCGACGCGGGCGCGGAGGTGACCCGGCTGTTCGTCGGGAGGGTCCTGCCCGTGGGCCTGCTGCGCCTCGGCCGGCCGCCGCTGCTGCCGCTGCCCGCCGGGCTGCGGCTCCAGGCCGTGCACGGCGACGACGCCGCGGACGCCTACCGGCGCGTGCTGCTGCGTCGTGCGGGCGGCGCGTTCAACGTGGCCGCCGACGACCTGCTGCGCGGCGCCGACGTCGCGCGGCTCGTGGACCACGGGCGCCTGGTCGAGGTGCCGCCCGCTGCGGTGCGCGCGGCGGTGTCGCTCGGCCACGCGGCGCGTGTCGTCGCCGCCGACCCGGGCTGGGTGGACATGGCCATGGGCGCCCCCGTGATGGACACGACGCGGGCGGTCACGGAGCTCGGCTGGCGGGCGCGGACGTCGGCGGGCGACGCGCTCCAGGAGGTCGTGGCGGGGATGGCCGAGGGGCGGGGCCTGGGCTCCGCGCCGCTGCGCCCGTCGGCCACCCGGCCCGCCGGCGCGTCCACTCTGCCTTTGCGCGGCCCGCACCCGGCGGTGCCGCCGCAGGTCGACCGGGAGCTCCTCGGCCTGTACCTGTCGGACCACCTCACCGGCGCCACGGCGGGCCTCGGCCGGATCGAGCGGATGGTGGGTGACTACGCCGACCTGCCGCTGCACGCCGAGCTGGTCGAGGTGGCGGAGCAGATCCGGGCCGAGCGCGAGCTGTACGTGCGGCTCCTGCAGGAGCTCGGTCTCCCGCGGCGGCGCCACCGCCAGCTCCTGGCTGGCGTCGCCGAGCGGGTCGGCCGGCTCAAGCTCAACGGCCGGGTGGTAGAGCGGTCGCCGATGTCCGTGGTGCTGGAGACGGAGCTCATGCGGTCCGCCGTCGTGGGCAAGCTGGGCGGCTGGCAGACCCTGGAGGAGCACGCCGGCGAGCTCGGCCTCGACCGCGCCCAGTTCCGCGAGCTCGCCGAGCGCGCGCAGCGGCAGCTCGCCATCCTCGACCGCCTGCACGAGTACGCGCGCCGGCGCGCCTTCCGAAACGGCGAGGCCGCGTCGGTCTGATGCCTCCGCGCTGACGCCTACGCGCCGGTGGCCCAGGGGTCCAGCACGACCTTGATGCAGCCGTCCTCCTTGCGCTGGAAGGCGCGGTACCCCTCCGGCGCCTCCTCGAGCGGGAGGCGGTGCGTGCGCAGGTCGAGCACGCCGAGCGGGTCGGCAGGGTCGGCGACGAGGGGCAGCAGGTCGTTGGTCCATCGGCGCACGTTCGCCTGGCCTGTGCGGATCGTGAGCTGCTTGTCGAAGATCTGCATCAGCGGCAGCGGGTCCTTCGCGCCGCCGTAGACGCCCGACAGCGACACCGTGCCGCCGCGCCGCACCAGGGCGCACGCGGCGAGGAGCGCGGCCAGCCGGTCGGCGCCGCCCTTCTCCGTGAGCGGGGCGGCGAGGACGTCGGGCAGCAGGCCCACGAGCTTCTGCGTCGTCTCGGCCAGGGGCGAGCCGTGCGCCTCCATCCCGACGGCGTCGACCACCGCGTCGGGTCCCCGTCCGTCGGTGAGGTCGCGCACCGCCGTGCGCACGCCGCGCTCCCCCGGGTCGAACGTGATGACGCCGTGCCGCTGCGCCATGAGGCGCCGTGCGGGCACCGGGTCGACGCCGACCACCGTGCTCGCCCCGCGGTGCAGGGCGACACGGGCCGCCATCTGGCCGATGGGCCCGAGCCCCAGCACGACGACGCTGCCGCCCTCCGGCACGTCCGCGTACTCCACCGCCTGCCACGCGGTGGGCAGGACGTCGGACAGGTAGAGCCAGCGCTCGTCGGGCGTGCCGTCGTCGGGCACCACGACCGGGCCGTAGTGGGCCTGCGGCACGCGCAGGTACTGCGCCTGTCCGCCCGGCACCTGCCCGTACAGCCGCGTGTACCCGAAGAGGGCCGCGCCCTTGCCATGGTCGCGGACCTGCGTCGTCTCGCACTGGCTCTGCAGGCCGCGCTCGCACATCCAGCAGCGCCCGCAGGCTATGCCGAACGGCACCACGACGCGGTCGCCGACGGCGAGGTGTCCGACGTCGTCTCCGACCTCCTCGACGACGCCCATCGCCTCGTGCCCCAGCACGTCACCGGCGTCGAGGAACATCCCGAGCACGCCGTACAAGTGCAGGTCGGAGCCGCAGATCGCGGTGGAGGTCACGCGGACGACGGCGTCCGTCGGCTCCTGGACGCGGGGGTCCGGGACGTCCTCGACGCTGACGTGCTCCTTGCCCTGCCAGGTCAGTGCGCGCACCGCTGCGTCCTTCCGCCGTCGGGGCCCGTGCCCCTCGGCCGGCGAGCTGCTGCACCGACGCCGCCAGTGAATCACCGGGACGGGCTGCTCACCCGTCAGGGGGAACCGGGTGCCGCGCTGCTGGACATCCGGCCCGCGGCGACCGCGGACGGCCCCCGCACCGTCGATGGTGCACGCTCCGCGGACATGGTCGCCACCCGGCGGGGGCGTCGTCCGGAGCACCCGCGCTGTTCACCCGCTCGGAAGCGGGCTACGGTCGAGGGGAGTCATGAGGCGGCTCGATCTCCAGCGGAGCGATCCGCCACGACGAGAGGATCCACATGACCGACACGACTTCATGGGACATCGAGGGCACCCTGGCCCTCGGTACCAGCCATCCAGTCGGCCGGTACCGGCACGACCTGTCCACCGGCCTGTGGTGGTGGTCGGACGAGACCTACCGCATCCACGGCTTCGAGCCGGGGGAGATCGTCCCCACCACCGAGCTCATCCTGGCGCACAAGCACCCCGACGACCGGGCGCGGGTGAGCCAGGTCCTCCGTCACGCCTGCGCGACCGGCGAGCCGTTCAGCAGCGTGCACCGCATCATGGACGCGCACGGCGAGGAGCGGACCCTCGCGGTCGTGGGCGAGGGCCGCACCGACGCCGCGGGCGCGGTCTGCGAGCTGGTCGGCTACTTCACCGACGTCACCCCCGCGGTCGCGCGCATCGCCGACGTGCGGGCGACGGCGAGCATCCGGGCGTCCGCCGCCCACCGCGCGACGATCGAGCAGGCCAAGGGCGTCGTCATGTGCGCGCTCCGCACCGACCTCGAGGGCGCGTTCGACTGGCTCCGCGAGGCCTCCAACCACTCCAACCTGCCGCTGCGGGAGATCTCGGCGCGCATCGTGGCGCTCGCGGCCGACGGCAACGGCGACATGCGCCAGGTCGCCGAGACGATGGCCGACCTGCTCCAGAACCGCTCCGAGCGCCGCACGCGATAGCCGCGCTCACCCGGCCCCGGGGACGTGCCGGGGCTCCCGCATCGCCTGCGCGACGTGGCCTCCGAGGTACCCGCCCGCGCCGACCGCGCCCATGCCGGCCAGGCTGAGCAGCGTGCCGAGCACGGTGCGGCCGCGACGCCGGGCCCGCCACGAGGCGAGCGCCAGCAGGGTGCCGACGCCGTTGCACGTCGCGTGCACGGCGGCGACGCGGCGCGCGGGGACGCTGAGCGCGCGATAGTCCGCCAGCCCCGTCAGGGCCGTCGGCGGCGCGGCGAGCAACCCCAGGCCCACCAGACGGCGGGCGGCGTCCGCGTGCCCGTGCGGGCGGGTGAGGTCGAGAGCGACCGCGCTCGCCCACAGCCCGATCGGCAGGTCGGTGAGCACGCTGTGCACGGGATGGCCGACGGAGCGGCCGCGGAGCTCGTCGCGCGCCCGGCCCGGCGCGGGCACGACGGTGCGCGAGATGCGGTCGTACAGGTCCGCCAGAGGGTCGAGGCGCTCCGCTCTCTCGAGCTCGGCGGCGAGCCTCGGCAGGGGCTGGTCGGCGGGCGGCTCGGCGTGCCGGTGCGCGGGCATCGTGCCTCCTGGATCGCGTGCGTCCGTCGCGTGCGTCGGGCGAGGCGCCCCTCCTCGACGCCACCACTCGACCCTAGGGCGGGCGCCGGCTGCTCGCCGCTGCGGCCCCCGGATGCGGGGAGCGCCGACCCGCCCGAGGGTGGGACGACGTGTCGAGACCGACCCGAGACCGAGCCCGAGGAGGACCAGGATGAGCGAGCACCCCACCGAGCGGGACCGCGCGGAGGAGGACGACCCGCGCCACCAGGCCGAGCGCGAGCGGGCGGCGCACGACCGCGGCGACGGCAAGGCCGCCGACGTCGGCGCCGTCCCCGGCGAGCAGCCCAAGGACGACCCGGACGAGGAGGGCGAGGACCGCTTCGACGCGGGGTGAGGTGGCCGTCCGCGCGCGGCGGCGCTAGCGTGGAGGCCCGGCGTCAGGAAGCGGCACCGACCCTCCCTACTCGGAGGTCACGATGACGACGACAACTCCCGCCGGCACCGACCACCTCGTCTCCGCGCTCGCGGTCGGCACCCACCTGCTCACCGGCTCCTACCGGGCCGAGGCGGGCACGGGACGCTGGTGGTGGTCCGACGAGGTCGACGCGATGCTCGGCCACGAGCCCGGCGCGCTCGAGCCCGGCCCGGAGACCCTCGAGGCCAAGCTGCACCCGGACGATCGCGATCGCGTGGTGCACGACGCCGCACGCGCGCTCGGCTCCGGCGGTCCGGTCGTGACGGCCCGGCGCGTCGTCGACGCCCACGGCCGCACGCGCACCCTGCTGGTCACGGCGCAGGCACGACGCCCCCGCGGCGACGGGCCGCCCGAGGTGGCGGGGTACGTCGTCGACGTCACGCCGGTGCAGCGCGAGGCGGTGCAGCGCGACGTGCGCCGCGCCCTCGACAGCGCCTTCGTCTCGGCCGCCTCGATCGAGCGCGCCAAGGGCGTCCTCATGGCCGTGCACGGCGTGGACGAGGACGCGGCGGAGAGCATGCTCACCGAGGCGGCGGGCGCGACGGGCGCCACGCTGCGCGAGGCCGCCACCCAGATGATGGCGCAGCTCGCCGCGGGCGAGGGCTTCGGCCGTCTCGCCAAGCAGGGCGTCAAGGACGCCCTCGCCGCCGTGCAGCCCGCCAAGCGGCCGCACGTGCACGAGGCGCAGCTCGCGCGCCGTCGTGCTGCGTGACGGCTGGCCGCGCGACCACGGACCCGACGGCCGACCCACGACCCGAGGAGGACAGCATGGCCGACGACCAGCAATCGTTCCCCGCCCAGCAGCAGGAGCCGCCGGGCCTCACCGGCGCGATGACGCCGGTCCCGGACCACGGTGAGCAGAGCTACCGCGGCTCCGGCAAGCTCGACGGGCTCCGCGCCCTGGTGACCGGCGGGGACTCCGGGATCGGCCGGGCCGTGGCGATCGCGTTCGCGCGCGAGGGCGCGGACGTCGCGATCGGGTACCTGCCGGAGGAAGAGGAGGACGCGCAGGAGACGGCGCGCTGGGTGCGCGAGGCGGGTCGAAAGGCCGCGCTGCTGCCGGGCGACCTCACCGACGAGACGACGGCACGCGGCCTGCCCGACCGGGCGGTCGACGAGCTCGGCGGGCTCGACCTCCTCGTGAACAACGCCGGCTTCCAGATGGCGCGGCGCGACTCCGTCGAGGACATCACCACCGACGAGATCGACCGGGTGCTGAAGACCAACCTGTACGCGCTGCTGTGGGTCACGCAGGCGGCGCTGAAGCACCTGGGCGAGGGGTCGAGCATCATCAACAACTCGTCGATCCAGGCGTACGAGCCGTCGTCGTCGCTGCTCGACTACGCGTCGACCAAGGCGGCCATCAACAACATCACGGTGAACCTTGCGGGCGAGCTCGGGGCGCGCGGCATCCGCGTGAACGCCGTCGCCCCGGGCCCGATCTGGACTCCGCTGCAGCCGGCCACGCAGCCGGAGGAGAAGGTGCAGAAGTTCGGCCAGGACACGCCGCTCGGCCGCGCCGGGCAGCCTGCGGAGGTCGCGCCGGCGTTCGTGTTCCTCGCCTCCCCGCGCGACGCGAGCTACGTCTCGGCGACCGTCGTCGGCGTCACGGGCGGCAAGCCGGTGTTCTGAGCGGGACGTGTGACGTCGTGGCGCTGGACGTGCCGGACGGGCCGGTCACGCTCGACGACGTCCCCCGGCTGCGGTCGCTGGGGGACGTCGTCGAGCTGCTCGCCGTCGCGACGCCGCTGTACGTGCGGTTCAGCGCCGGGCCGGTGGCCGACGCCGCCGCCGAGAGCAGGGACCACGAGAGCGGGTGCCTGCTGCCGGGCCTGAGCGTGAACCCCCTGGACCCGGAGCCGTGGTGGGACCGCCCCGTGGAGCACTGGGTGGCGCGGCAGCTGTGCCAGTACGCGCACCTCATGACGCCGCAGCGGTTCCCGTGGGCGCTCACCGGCGAGGTCGCCGGGCGCGGGCCGGACTGCGAGCCGCTGCTGGTCGCCGCCGTGCCGGCCGCGTCGATCGACCGCGCCGTCGTGGACGAGGCGGCGGAGCTCTACGCCCGAGTCTTCGACCCGGGCAACGACGGCACCTGAGCCGTCCCACCGCGTCTGACCTGGGGACGAGCTGTGCACAGCCTGGCCACGCCGTGCCGTCCACGCTATTGTGCAGGAGCCCGAACAAATCCTGATCCGGGTGCGCCCGGAGGAAGCAACGAGGCTCCCGATGAGACACCGACCGTCCCCGCGCCGCCACGGCGCCCTCACGCTCGCCGCGGCCGCCGCCGTCGTCGGGCTGACCGCCGGCGGTGCCGCCGCCGCCCCCGCGCCGTCGACCCCGCCCCTTCCCGGCGCCGCGTCCGTGCACGACGCCGACGGCGTCAACGGCTTCAAGACGCCCGCCTACTTCCCGGGTTGGGGCCCGCAGGACGTCGGGTTCGAGGTCGCCGACCTCCAGCGCTCCGGGGCGGTCGAGGACCTGACCCACCTCAACTACGCCTTCGGCAACGTCACGACGGACCTCGTCTGCGACATCACCGACCGCGTCGACCCCGACGAGGGGGCGATCGACCCCGAGACCGGGCTGCCCGAGGGGCACATGGAGGGCGACCCGCTGAACGACTACGTGCAGCTCAAGGGCGCCGGCCAGGCCGTGGACGGCGTGGCCGACGACGCGGACCAGGCGCTGGCGGGCAACTTCAACCAGCTGAAGAAGCTCAAGGCGGCGAACCCCGGCCTCAAGGTGCTGATCTCCCTGGGCGGCTGGACCTGGTCGGACAACTTCTCCGAGGCGGTGAGCAGCCCGGAGAGCCGGCAGCGGCTCGTCGACTCGTGCATCGACCTGTACCTCGACGGGAACCTGCCCGTCGTCGACGACCCGGAGCACGGCACCAAGGGCGGCGACGGCGCCGCGGCCGGCATCTTCGACGGGTTCGACATCGACTGGGAGTGGCCCGTCGTGGGCGGGGAGCACCCGAGCGACCACCCGGAGGCGGACAAGGAGAACTTCCTGGCCTTCGCGGAGCTGCTGCGCGCCGAGCTCGACGCGCGCGGCGCCACCACCGGCGAGGACTACCTCATCACCGGCTTCGCCCCGGCGTCGTGGGCGGGCCGCACCGAGGGCGGGTGGGCCGACCCGCGGCTCGCCGCCGTCGTCGACTTCCTCAACATCCAGGGCTACGACTACGTGGGGCCGTGGCAGGCGGGCAGCACCGGCCACCAGGGCAACCTGCACGAGTACCCCTCGTACGGGGACCCGGACCAGTCGGCGAACTGGGGCCTCGCCGCCGACGGCCTCATGAACGCCTACAAGAACGCCGGGTACCGCGGCGACCAGCTCGTGCTCGGCCTGGCCGCGTACGGGTACGGGTGGAAGGGCGTCGACGACCCGACGCCCGGCGCGCCCGCCAGCGGCGGATCGCTGCCGTTCACGTACTACGCGCAGCTGCAGGACCGGTTCGCCGAGGGCGGCTTCACCGAGCACTACGACGCGCAGGCCGGGCAGAGCTACTACTCCAACGGCGACGAGTGGTGGACGCTCGACACCCCGCGCTCCGTGACGGCCAAGGCCGAGTGGCTCGCCGAGAACGGCTTCGGCGGCGCCTACCTGTGGGACATCGCCGGCGACGCCGACCGCGACCTCAGCTCCGCGCTGGTCCGCACCTTCCAGGCCGCGACGCCCGGCCCGCTCGTCGAGGGCGACGGCGCCGCCCCCTGGTACCCGACCGGCGTCTACCGGACCGGCGACGTCGTCTCGCACGACGGCGTCGAGTACGCCGCGAAGTGGTGGACGCGCGGCGTCGCCCCCGCGTCGGTCGCGGCCACGAAGGACCCGTGGAAGGTCGTCGGCCAGCACGGCGACCACCCCGTCGCCGCCGAGGACTGCGGCCCGGCGTTCGACGACGCCGCCACCTACACCTCGGGCGACGTCGTCTCCCGCGCCGGCGTGAACCACACCGCCCAGTGGTGGACCCGCGGCGAGCTGCCCGGCAGCGACGTCAAGGGTTCCTGGGATGCCGGCGCGCCCTGCGTCTGACGTCTCCGCCGCACGACGACGCCCGCCCCGGTACCCCGGCGGCGGGCGTCGTCGTCCGTGTCAGCCCTTCACCGGGTCGAGCTGGAGGTAGTCGAGGTTCCAGTTCTGGTAGGCGTCCTCGGGCAGGCTGATCCGGACGGTGTGGGTACCCCGGGTCAGGCGCTGCACGACGCCGCTGGGCTGCAGCGCCTGCTTGTTGTGGCTGGTGGTGCTGAGCACGGCGACGCGCTCGCTCTCCGCGCCGCCGTCGAACGACACGGTGTAGGCGCCCGCGGGCGTGTACGGAGACGAGACCCGTGCGGACAGTGCGTAGGTGCCGGTGCGGGGCACGTCGACCTCGTACGTCAGCCACTCGCCGCCGCGCATCCAGGAGACGCGCACGTTGCCGTCGGCGTCGGAGATGTCGACGTCGTCGCCCGGCCGCAAGTCGAGGCCGCCACGGTTGCCGGCGTCGACGTCGTGGTACGCGACGCCCTCCCCGCCGGGCGCGTAGTCCTCTGCCTGGACGCGCACGCTGCCGCGGGGGACCGGGTCGCCCTCGCCCGTGCGGAGCCAGCGCTCGAGGGCCTGGACGTCGTCGGTCTGGATCATGGACGCGCGGTAGGTGGAGACGATCCGTTCCCAGCCGCGGCTCGGGTCGACCAGCGACGCCTCGTCGGTGAGGTGGTCGGCCAGGCCGTTCCACATCGAGTTGACCCACACCCGTGACTCCTTGGCCAGTCGCGCGAGGAACGGCGCCCGCGCGACGGCGTCCTGCTCGGTACCGAACACGACCTCGTATCCAATGGGCTGGTCGTCGCCGAACTCGTCGAAGGACGCGAGGTTGTCGTCGCTGATCATGTGCAGGTACAGGGCGCCGGGGTGGGCGTCGCGGAACTGCTGGACCTCGCTGACCGGGGCGTTCGACTTGAACAGCCCGTTGCGGACCGTGCCCGTGTCGACGAGGACGTCCCAGATCTCCTCCCGCGCCGGCCAGCCCTTGTCGAGGTTGACCAGGCCGCGGTCGGCGGCGAGCCTCATCGCCTCCGCGAGCGTCGGGATGCGTTCGTCGGTGAGGGAGGTCTGCGCGCCGCCGAGGTGTTCCTTCAGCCGCAGCTCGCGGATCTCCGCCAGCGTGAACGACGAGACCTTGCCGGTGCCGTTCGTCGTCCGGTCCACCGTCTCGTCGTGCATGAGCACGGGCACGCCGTCGGACGTGAGGCGCACGTCCAGCTCGACGATCTCCGCGCCGTCGTCGAACGCCGCCTCGATCGCGGGCAGCGAGTTCTCCGGGGCGTCGCGCCACTGGCCGCGGTGCGCAGCGGTGAGGATCTTCGCGTCGTCGGAGTGGTCCAGCAGGTCGCGGTACGCCCGGTCGGCGTCGGTTCGGCCGCCGTGACCCTTGCCGCCGTACGCGAGCGCGGGCGACGACGCGGCGGACGACGTCGCGGCGGTGTCGGCGCCGCCGGTCGAGGTGGCCGCCGTCGTGCCTCCGACCGCCGCGGCGGCGGTGAGCGCGACGGCGAGGGCGGACGTGGTGGTGCGTCGAAGTCGTGGGTTGGCCATGCGCGCGACGCTAGGTGCCCCGGGAAGCCGTGCGGTGGACCGCCCGGCGACGGCAGGATGAAGACTCGGCGAACGAGGTGGCAGCGCGACGATTTCGGGTCTGCCGGTTCGTTGGGTATCCTCGGTGGGCCGGTTCGTCCGGCGAGGTAGCGTGTCCGAGCGGCCTAAGGAGCACGCCTCGAAAGCGTGTGTGGGTGAAAGTCCACCGTGGGTTCAAATCCCACCGCTACCGCCACCCGAAGGGCCCCACCCGCGAGATTCTGCGGCTGTGGGGTCCTTCGTCGTTTCCCGCACTCCCTTTTCACTCCGTTTTCCCCTCCGGGACGCCCGACGTCGACGCCTGGGTGACGAGCTGGTCGATCACCGTCCGCAGGTCCGGGGCGATGTGGGTCCGCTTCACGTAGTGCCGCACCGTAGTGCCGCACCGTCGTGCCCTCGTCGGCGTGGCCGAGCAGGGCAGTCGCATTGGCGATGGTGGTCGAGTTGGCGACCTGGGTAGCGACCGTGCGGCGGAAGTCGTGCGGCGTGACCTTGGTGCCGATGGCGGCCTGGGCGTCGCGGAGCTGGTCGCGGATCCGGCTCGGTGCGCGCGGCGTGGCGTTGGTCGACGGGAACACGAGGTCGTCCGGCCCGCCGTCGAGCCCGAGGTCCAGCGCCTCGGTGATGGCCGCGACGACGAACGCCGGGAGCGTGATGGTGCGCCGCGACGTGTCCGACTTGGGCTTGGACTGCCGCAGCAGCCGGCCCTCCACCCGGACGATGGTGCCGGTCACAGTGAGCGTCGGGATCAGAGCCTCGAGGTCGAGGTCCGCCTCCCGCAGCGCCAGGCACTCACCGATCCGCAGCCCGGTGCCGAGCATCGTGTCCACGATCTGCGGCAGCAGCGTGATGTTCCGCCGACCGCGAGGGAGCGCGGGGCGGTCCTCCCACTCGCGGACGGCCTTGCGCAGCAGGGCGATGTCCTCCAGCCCGAGGGCGCGGATCTCGTCGCGTCGAGGCTTGCGCACCGTCACGGCGTCCCGCACCGGGTTGAACGGCGCGGCCCCGTACCGGACGCACATCATCATGACCTGCGACAGCACGTTGCGGGCCTGCCGGGCGGTGTCGAACTTTCGCGCCGCGCTCAGCGCCATGAGCACCCGGTTCACCGCGACCGGAGTCACCTCCCGCACCCGCAGCGCCCCGAACGCCGGACGGAGGTCCCGCTCCAGCACGCCGAGATACGTCGCGAGCGACTGCGGGGTGATCTGCCCCTCGACCCGCTTCTCTGACACCCACTGGTCGAAGACGACCGTCATCCGGGACTCCGGCGTGATGGCGGAGCCACCGCTCGTCGTGCCGTCCGTGCTCGCACGGTGCAACTTGTCCTCCAAGCGACGCTGCGCAGCGGCACCGGAGGGCCCGCGGGCCTCGTACTTGTGGAGCACGCCAGCAAAGTCGCGGTACAGCGACTGCGCCCGCCAGACGCCGGGGGAGATCTCACGGCGGCGGATCTGCCCCCAGCGTCCCGGCTCGATGGGCTTGCGAGGCATCGGTCAGCCCGCCGCGCGGTCGTCGGTGACGCGGTCGAGCCACGCCTCGACGTCGTCGGGCCGGTAGCGCAGCCGGGCGCCGACGCGGACCACGTTCGGCCCACCGCCACGGCTCGACCACGCGTAGACGCAGTGCAGCGTCACGCCCAGGTACTCCGCCAGCTCCTCCGGCGTCATGAGACGTCGACGGCTGGTAGTCCGGTCCATCGGGTTCACGCTCGTGGTGCTCATGATGCTTCCTCCTACGTCGTCGTGGTGGTGCTGATCAGGGTCGTTCGAGCGGCCCCGCATCCCTAGGCTTGGCGCCGTGGGACTGATCGGGTGGATCGCTGGGCGCCGAGCGGCAGTGCCGGCCGACTGCCCAGAGTGCGGCCATCGCTGGGACGAGCACGCCGGCTCAGGCAACGACAGCGAGGGTGTCTGCGGTGAATGTGCCTACGAGCTGGAGCATGGCTTTCGAAGCGATGCTGCCGAGCTGTGCCGGCGCCCATGGGAGCGGCCGACTCCGGGCACGTGAACGCACGCTGACGCGAATCAGCGCCGCGCAGCTCGCCACTGGGCGTACTCGCGAGCACGGGCGGCAGCGGCGTCGGCGAGAGCCTTGTCGCCGGGGTTGGTCCAGCCGGTGCCGGCGTAGGCCCAGTGCCCGATGACGAGCGTCGTGTCCTCGTCGTCGGCGAGCAGGCGGTTCTCGAGGTCGGCGGTGTCCATCGGGGTTCCGTCGCGGTCGGCGTCGGCCTTGAGCTTCTGGAACCTGGCGCGCGCTCGGCGCAGCCGTCCGAGGGGGATGGAGTACCGCCGGGACTTGGAAGAGAAGTGGCCGCGGAAGCCGAGCATGTGCGCCCACTTCGTCAGCAGCCGGTACGGGCTGTCGGCGCACTGTCCGCACAGGCAGCCGTCGTCGTCCTCGGGGTCCGGGCCGGCGAGCCCACGGCAGGCGGTGCGGGCGCGTTCGGCGAGCCAGCGGCAGGTGCGGACGAGGCGCTGGTGGTGCGGGCGCGAGTCGCCGGCGTCGGTGCCGGTGCTCTTCGTGGAGTACTTGGCGAGGTAGCCGGCCACCTGTTCGGGGCGCAGGTCGTCGGTGCCGTCGTCGTTGTCCGGCACGCCGGAGCGCACGCACCGCACGTCGAGCTGCTTGCCGAAGCGCAACACGCGCGGGACATCGCCGCCGTCGACCGGGGGAGCGGTGACCACGACAGAACGAGCGGCGTCCTTGGCGACCTGCGCCAGGACCTCGCCGTCGAGCGGTGCAGAGGAGCCCGGGCCATCGGGTCCGTCGAGGCGGATGAGGGCGTGGAAGTGCACGAGGCCGCGCAACTGGTACTCGGCGACCTTGGCGAACTGCACCGAAGCGACGTCGCGCAGCGCGGGCTCGGGGACGCCGAGACGGTCGGCGACCTGGCGGCGCAGGCCGATGGTGAAGCGCCGCCACAGCTCGGGGGCGTGCCACTGCCACACGACGGCGGAGTGCCAGTCGTAACAGGCCTCGCACAGCGGCCCGCCCACGAGAGGGTCGGCGTCGGAGTGTTGAGCGGTGCACGAGCGCGGTCGGCCATGCGGGCAGACCCCGGTGCGGTGGGGGCGGCAGCGTCCGCCGCCGTGCTTGCCTCCGGTGCCGTGGACGTGCCCGAACGAGGGCGCGGTGAGGGTAGCGAACACGAGCGGGTTGTCCGCGACGGCGTCGGGGACGGTCTTGCCGCCCAGCAGTCCAGCGCGGATCATCTCGAACGTGTCGCGGGCGTAGACACGGGAGCAGGCGGGGCAGACGGACTCGCGCCGGTTGCCGCACGCCCGGTACAGGGTGCCGAGCGGGGCGTCAGTAGAGCTGAACTGCGACAGCACCTCACCCGTCGCCGCGTCGATCGTCGTCGAGGTGCCCTGCAACCGGATGGGGTGGGAGCAGTAGCCGGTGCGGGCAGCTGCATCGGCGAAGGCGCCCGTCGTGCGGTCGTGCAGGCGGGCCACGATTCCAGCAGCCTGCGCGTCGGTGAGGTCGGCCAGGTCGAGGGGGACTTCGGGGGAGTGCCCCCAGAAGCCCTCAGTCGTCGCCGTGGCCGCGTTCATCAGGCGACCTCGGCATCCCGCTCGATGGTCGACCTGCGAGGGGATCGCTTGCGCGGCGTGCGCGGACGCGGCGTCGTCTCGACGGGCTCGCCTGGAGCCTCCGCGGGGACATCGTCGCCCGCGGGGGAGTCCGCTTCGGCTGGCGTGGGCAGCGGCGGTGCGGGCGGTGCGGGGTAGGTGGCGGCGACCATGCGGATGAAGTCGTCGGCCCAGTAGTCCGCGCGGACGCGCTCGATATGGCCGTCGTCTCCGACGAGGTATCCGGCGCCGGGCATCGTGGTCGCGACGTGGTGGGCGGGCGCGGCGGCCGCCATTCCGTCTCCGAGGACCATGCGCGTCTCGGCCGCCGACGCGAGGCGTAGCGCAATGGTCTGGGTGAACAGATCCCGCATTCCCACGGTCTCCTTGCGGGGGTCCTGCACGAACGCGACGACCATGACCCCGAACGCACGCCCCTGGGTCAGGATCAGCTTGAGCAGGGTCGCGGCCTCGTTGACGACGTCCTTGGAGGCGTAGGCGGTCAGGACGGCGAGCTCGTCGATCATCAGCACGTGGACGGGGTCGCCCGGTGTCGGGGTGAACATGCGCGACAGGCCACGCATGAGGCTCTGCCGGTGGACGATGACGCGGTGCAGGTCGCCGAGGAGTCGGACGGCGTCGGGTTCGTTCATGGCGATGTGGGAGAACATCGGCGCCCCGACGGAGACCTCGACGCCGCCCTTGAGGTCGACGCCCCACAGTTGCACCATCCCGGCGTGCGAGGCCGGGGCGAGGTTCCCGGCGATGCCCCAGAAGATCGACCCCTTCCCCGACCCGGAGCGGCCCACGACCAGGGTGTGCCGAGCCGCGAGGTGCAGGCGCCAGGGCGACCCGTCTGCGGTGCGCCCGAGCGTGACCGCACCGGTCTCGATCACGGACGGGATCACCGGCAACGTCGGCACATGCAGCAGCTCGCGCATCGTGAGCGACAGCTCGAGCCACCCGCCGCCGAGTCTTTGGCTCTCGACGGCTTCGGCGCCGACCGACGTCGCGATGGCCTCGGCCGCGGCGGCGACGTCGTCGACGGTGTGCCCGACGCGGGCCCGGACCCGGAAGGTGAGCGTGTTCCCCGAGGTGCGCGCACGCCGCAGGCGAGGAACCACCCGTGCCCCGTCGTCGGAGTCCGAGGTCGCCAGGCCGCAGCGGTCGGCGATCTTCGGCCAGTGCTTTCGCAGGTGACGACGCCACCCACGGCGGCGGAGCGGCCCGCCCAGCACCGCCTCATACGTGAGGGGGTGTGCGACGGACCAGACCGCGCGCAGCAGGCAGAACGCCGGCACGCACCAGATCACCGAGTAGCCGGCGAGCCTGTGGTCGAGGATCAGGAGGACGTTGCCCAGCACGACGCAGGCCAGCAGCAGCCGCCAGGACCGCAGCGTCCACCAGACCAGGTGCCACACCGCACCGGCGACTGTCCGGGTGACGGCCCACGCCGTGCCGAGCGCGTCCATCACGCCGCCTCCGCCCCATCAGCCGGGCGGTCGTCGAGGTCGTCCCACCACGGCTCGGTCGGAAGGAACGCGCGCACCGGGCGGACCAGCTCGCCCGAGTAGTGCACCGCGAACCGCGGCTCGACCCCGGACATCGAGGACCAGACCGTGAACCCGCGGGCGTGGTCCTCGGGCGGGTACTCGGTCACCTCGCCCAGGGACAGCAGACGGGCCAGGTGCTCAGCGTCCGCCTGGGAGTCGACGTGCACGCTCACGCACGTGCGTCCGAGCGCGAGGTAGCCGACCCAGCCGCTGACCCACTCGACCAGGTCCCCGGCGACCTGCAGCAGCTCCGCGGGAGCGAGCCCGCCCGTGGGCGCGGACATCAGGCCGCGGCCTTCGCCGTGGGCGGCTTCGCGTCTGTGCGGTCCTGCCCGGGAGAGACCATGCCCGACGCCCGGAACGACCAGGACAGGCGCGGGCGCGGCCCGGAGTCGTCGATCCACGGCAGCGCCGTCAGGCCGGTGAACTCCACCGGCGTCCACGGCAGGGGAGAGGTGTTCTTCGGCGGGACCGGCTGGACCTCGGCCGCGAACTTCACGCTGACGCCGATGTCCTTGCGGTTCGCGTCGTCGTCCGCGTCGATGACCGTGCACTGCCACAACGGCAGCCCGGTCTCCTTGTCACGCTGCTGCGGACGCGAACCGTCGGCCCGCTTCTCGCCGTTGAAGTCCGCGACCGGCTCGACGTAGCCGCGCAGGAACGCCCCGTTGGGGAAGACCATCGCGTGGGCGATGGGGAAACGCTTGGCAATCGCCATGGCTTGCTCTCCTTCGATGCGTGCCCGTCCGGGCGACCCCTCCTGATTAGAGGTGGCTCTAATAGGACGGTAGCACCCCGGCTTCGATAGAACCACCCCTAACAGCAGATCGCGCGCCACCAGCGCGGATACCGCTAGCCTTAACGGTCAGGAGGTGGCGACTTGGCCCACGGCTACAAGGAACTCGCGGCGGTACTGCGCGACGGCATCCAGGGCGGGCAGTACCTGCCGGGCATGACGCTGCCCAAGCAGGCCGACTTGGCCGACGAGTACGGCGTCAACATCAAGACCGTCCGCAACGCCGTGGCGCTACTCGAATCAGAGGGGCTGGTCACGCCAGTCCGGCGACGCGGGACGGTTGTGAGGTCACGCCCGCCGATGCGACGCCTCGGCTCCGAGAGGTACGCCAAGAGCAACTGGAAGTTCGGCGACCGGGTCGCGTTCGTCGCCGACCGTGAAGCCAGCGGGCAGACCTGGAAGCCGACCGACCAGACACAGACCGTCGAGCGCACCACCGCACCTGCCCGAGTCGCCGAGGCGCTCGGCATCGAGCCGGGGGACGACGTATACGTCCGCGCCCGCACCGTCCGGCAGGACGGCGAACCCACCCACACGCTCACGAGCTACTACCGGGTGGAGGACGTGCAGGGCACTCCACTCGTCGACCCCACCCCTGGCCCCGCCGGACCTGGTGGAGGCTTCGCTGTGCTCACGCTGCAAGGGCTAGAGCCAGACCATGTCACAGAGACTCTGACCGCGCGCATGCCCACGCCCGACGAAGCTCAGGCACTAGACCTGCCGGCTGGCGAACCTGTGATGATCCTGCACCGCGTTACACGGACGAAGGAGGGACGGGTGGTTGAGTACGCGGAGGGCGTGCACGCCGCGTCACGATTCGCCTGGACCTACTCCTTCGACATGCCCGACTGACGGACGGAGCCTCATGAGCGTGATGGACGACGCCCAGATCCTCTGGGACTACCACCAGATGCACCACGAGCCTCGCAACACCGACATCGCCATCGGGCTCGGGAGCCACGACATCGGCGTCGCCGAGCACACGGCTGAGCTGTGGCACGAGGGCCGCTTCCCGCTGATCGTCTTCAGCGGCGCCAACGCGCCTACGACCGTCGAGGTCTTTCCGCGCGGTGAGGCCGTGCACTACGCGGAGCGCGCCAAGGAACTCGGCGTTCCTGCCGACGCAATCTTGACTGAGACACGCGCTACCAACACCGGCGAAAACTTCACCCTCACGCGTGAGCTGCTGAACGGTCTCGGGATCCATCCGCAGTCAGCCACAATCATCAGCAGGCCGTACCAACAGCGGCGCGCGTACGCGACTGCACGCAAACTCTGGCCTGGGATCGACCTTGTTTGCTCCGCCCGCGACCAGGCGCTTGAGGATTACATAGATTCAATTGGCGACGCAAACCGCGTCATCGACATGCTGGTCGGTGACACGCAGCGCATCTGGGTGTACTCCAGCGCTGGCTATGCGATTCATCAAGATGTGGACGAACTCACGTTCCAAGCATATCGAAGGCTCGTCGACGCGGGTTTCATAGAGCGACTCGTGCAAGAGGGTCGGCTCGGAGAGGGGGCTGTATGATCGAACTCCATAAGAGCTCGCAGCAGTGCAAAGTAAGTAACGAAGACCCCGCCACCATCTAACCGCGTAGGAGCATGCCGATGGTTTCGCCACAGCTCAATCGGGCCCGTGTTCACGGATTGTTCGGATACCTAGACCATGAGATCGAGTTCACCGCGGGCCTCCCTTTCGTGATCCTTTATGGTGCCAATGGTGTTGGCAAGACCACGGTGCTCAAAATGCTCAATGCCGTGTATGAGAACAAGTTCGAGGATCTCATGGAGATTCCATTTGGAGCACTCGAGCTCGAGTTCTCCGATGGTGCCAAAGTCTTCGCAATTGGCCGCTCCTCAGAGCAGGACGGAACGCTAAGCCAGGTTCAGGTTCACATGGTCCGCAGGCCGGGTGAGAAGCCGGTTTTCTGGGAAATGCACCGACGCAGTGCGATGACTCCGCGGCTACGAAAGTGGCTCCAGACGGAAACATCGTGGCGGCCCATCGAGCGACGCCTTTGGCAGGACGTGAGTGACGGCGAGACGCTCACGGAGACCGAACTCGTAGAAATGTTCGGAGATATTGTGGGGCAATCCGACACGGGTGACCGCAACGAGCCGCAACCAAAGGCCCTTGAGCTCTTCCTTAATACGATGTCGTCGCAGTACATCGGGACTGACCGGCTCACCATAGATCGAGGATCTCGTGCGGCTCGAAACCGAACAACCCAGCGGGTGAACTATCACTCACAGGATCTGCGTCGGCAAATCCATCGTGCCGTTACGCGCGAGGCTAACCTCTCCCACGAGCTGGATCGAACATTCCCGATGAGGCTACTTGCGGACTCGGACGAGTTCCTTTCGACCGAAGCCGAAGTCAGGCACAAGTACAACGAGCAGAACAGTCATCGAGCACGACTAAGGCAGATCGGCCTGATTAGCAATATGCCCGAGATGCAGCTCCCGCCTGGAGAGATCGATCCGTGGAAGCTCAAGGCAATGTCGCTTTTCCTTCAAGATGCCGAAAAGCGAATCTCTACATACGACTCGGTACTTCCGCGCTTCTCGCTGTTTCATGAGATGATAAACAGCCGCTTCGTCGGGAAGAAGATCCAGATTACCAGTCGCGGACTTGAGATCGAGATTGAACGGACTGGTCGCCACCTTGAGCCTGCGATGCTCTCTTCAGGCGAGCAGCACGAACTCATTATGACGTACGAACTCATTTTCAAGTCACAGGCGGGTCAGTTGATACTCATCGATGAGCCAGAACTGTCGCTCCATTCTGTCTGGCAACAACATTTCTTTGACGATCTCCAAAGAATCCTGCGACTCACAGGGTCGCGGGCCATGGTCGCAACCCACTCTCCGCAGATCGTGGACCGATGGACGGAGGCAATGGTACCTCTGCATCCGGGGGTCAAGAATGCTTGAGACAGTGACGGGCCAGACTCTCTATAACCAGTTCATAATGGATGGTGAGGTTGACCGTCGGTCATGGATTCTTGTCGAAGGTGATGACGAGTGTCATTTACTCGACGGCCACTTGGACCGAGAGCACTTTCGCACCGTTCCGGCCCACGGGAAGAAGAACGTCGTAAGTGCCATTGGGCACTTTGTCAAGGCGGGTCGGCAGGCCGAGGTTCTCTTTGTGGTCGATTCTGACTTTGATGGCGGCGGCGACGTCTCGGACGCTTCGTTCGTGAGCAGGTCCCGGGCCTATGATCTTGAAGCAGAAATTCTACTGCTTCAACCTGAGATTCCCCGTGCGCTGGTATTAACGCATTGCCGTGTCGAGCGACGGTCTCCAATCGCTGAAGCCGATGTTCTGCGGGTTTTCGAATTGGCGCGGTATCTCGCGTCCATTGCGGGCGCACTTAGGTGGCTTGCCCGTGAAGCCGGCCACGACTTTTCGTGGTCAAAGATCCCCTTCGCGGAGCTGGTCAAGGCAAGTGAGACCGGGGCGGCGATCCAGAGGCTGCGGCTAATGACTCGGCGGAAATACGACGGTGAACTTCCCTCTATTGCGGAAATACGCACGGTTGTGTCGACGCGTGGGCAGTCGGTTTGTAGCGGCCATGACCTCCTGGGTGCACTTGCGGCAATCGTGGGTCGGCGTCGCGGCAGAGCAATGAATACTCGCGACTTTCGATCGGCTTTCCATGCGGCTGTCCACAGGTCGGCGCTAGAGCGAGCCAGTGTCTATGAATCAGCGGAACGGTGGGGTAGGTCTGCGCGGGGCATCTCGCCATGGCGCGAGCTAGAGAGTGGCGAGCCCTCTCGCATTGTTTAAGTGTCCGGACTGCTAACGGGTCCGGCGAGGCGTGTCTTGAAGCGGGACGTGCTTGACACATCTGTGTCAGGACCCGCTTGACACTTCGCCTAGGGAGATGAGGCCCAGCCTGTGCAGCCGCTCGAAGGCTCTCAGGCCGCGCTGTTTCCGGTCCGGCCGCTGGAAAGCTCGCGGTAGTGCTCGAACGCCGCAACGATGGCCGGCTCGCCGCCCCTCAGGCTGCCAACCGCGATGGTCACTGGTGTTCCGACCATGCGCTGATTCGCCCGCGCGAGGCGACGCGTGGAGCGTCGCCGGTTGATGACCGCCTCTGGGTTGGATACCGACACACACAGAAATCGTTGCCCGCTGATCTCCCGGACCGTCCATCCCGTCACGTCAGACCAGGCGACACGCCCTGGAGCGGTGAGACTGCTGGTGTCGTCGAAACCTAATGCGTCGACGCGCAGTCCTGCGGGGCATCGGCGCGCGAAGATCACGAACAATGCCACGATCCCGCCACCGAAGAAGCTCACAGCAAGAGCCGCGACGACTAGCCCCACCGGAGACGGTTGGCCGTCGAGCGAGTCCTTGAATATCAGAACGCCGACCGCGACGAAAGCCAGGCATCCCGCAAACACAGCCATCGTCCGACGGCTGGCGAGGGGAAAGAAGACGGAGTCGGGCACGGCGTGATCGTAGCGGCACCGATGGTTCAGTGGATGCCGCCCAAGAAGCCGCGTAGCTCAGGGGCGCCGGCAGCGCCGAAGTCGACAGCCAGCCCGGCCGCGCCCGCGAACAGCATGAGCCCGCGACCACGGCGGATGTCAAGCAAGTCCCGATACACGAGCGTCAAAAGGTCCCGAGACAGGACAAGGCAACCTTGCCCAGGGCCGTGAGGATTTTCCTTACTGACTCAAGGCGCGGCTTCGCCGCGCACGGACGTGGGGGGGGGGGGGGGGGGGGGGGGGGGGGGGGGGGGGGGGGGGGGGGGGGGGGGGGGGGGGGGGGGGGGG